>DBYL01000041.1:2904-3449 GCA_002309835.1 Bacteroidales bacterium UBA1187 | reverse complement strand
AAACATGCTACCTCCCGCCACCTCAATGAGTATATCTCCCTCGATGTGGAGATGGGCTTCATCAAAGGCCAGGAGGATGTCATGACCCTCGAGGCGGCTTTGCTCCGTCATATCATCGCCGTCGTAGAGCGCGACTGCGCCCACGAACTCCAGCTCTTGAACGCCGTTAATCCGGTGCTCCCCGAGCAGGTACCGGCATGGAAACTCAGCGAAGTGCATGAGATCCTTTGGGAGAACCACCTCTGTGAAGCCGATCATCGTGGTGAAGATGACCTCGCGCCGGAGGAAGAAAGGGCTATTTGCAAGTACGCTTTCGAGAAATACGGTTCGGATTTCGTCTTTGTCACCCATTTCCCCTCCGAGCACCGCGCTTTCTATGCGATGGACGACCCCGAGGACCCGTCTCTCACGCTCAGCTTCGACCTCCTCATGCGTGGTCTGGAGATCACTTCCGGCGGCCAGCGTATCCATAAGGAGGCCGACTACCGCGAGAAGATGATCCGTCGTGGCATGAACCCGGATGCTTTCCGTTTCTACCTCGATAC
>DBYL01000041.1:0-2893 GCA_002309835.1 Bacteroidales bacterium UBA1187 | reverse complement strand
GGCGGCTTCGCCATCGGCCTCGAGCGTATCACGGCCTGCTTCCTCGGCATCGCCAATGTCAAGGAGTGCTCCATGTTCCCCCGCGATATCAATCGCGTGGCCCCCTAAACGGGAAAGGGCATTACCCATCAAGAGCTGGCTTGTGCCGGCTCTTTTTTTTGTCGTTTTTTTGCATATGTCAGATTTTTGTTGTAACTTTGCGGCGTAAAGTTAAGCATAAACACAATATATATAATGAATATGAAACGATTGATAATCTTAACATTGGCACTATTGTCAAGTTGCTGCATGCTTTTGGCAGACGATAACACTACCGAACTAACGGACGACAGTATTATCGCCCTCGTGACAGGACAGGAGTTCGACCAGGACGCATATATGGCACAACTGGAGTCCATGGCGGGAGATGATTACAAGAAATACCAAGCTATGCAAGAGCGTTTCGGCGTAAGTGAGCAACAGCGAGAAGCAGCAGAAAAAGCAAAGAAACAACGCCTGTTGCTGATTTTAATATTGTCGTTAATCATTGCGCTCGTTCCCGCATTCACCATCATCAAACAAATCATCACCGGCGAAATCAAACCCGCAGGAACAGCGGCTGTTCTAAAAACCGTCGGAGTACTGCTTGGATGGGGTATTTTGCTCTTCGCGTTTAACTTCGCATGGCTGTGGGTATTGTTTAGTGGCAACACCAAAATCATGGGAGCCGTGCTGGGAGTGCTGCTGTTTGCATTTGTGATTTACGCCGCCGTTTCTGTCAGCAAATACTATAAGAAATTGAACGATAATAATCCCTCAAAATAAGATTTGCATGAACACATTTGCTCACTTTTTACCTGTACTTATATTAGGTCTTTGTTTGGCTTCCTGCGCTCCAAAGGAGCGTCCTGTAGAACCGAGTGACGGCAAGTATCCTGTTCGCCTCGAATCGCCGCAGATGGTAGTTGAAGACGGACATATCTACATCTTCTATCTGCGCAACGGCTATCCGGTTCGCTCGGAAATACTAGAAGACCTTTCATTGACCGAACCCGTGTATGTGGACGAAAAGAAATGGCTGGATTTCCTCAGTGGAGAAGTTACTATCTTGCCGGAGGTTGACCCAGATACATACGACGAAGTTATGAAAATGCAGGATCCGAGCGAGTTGGTTCCTACGCCTGATGGCGTACGATTGTTCTTCACAGCCTTTAACCCAGCAATAGGCAAACGGGAGATGTATTGGATTCGTAACGGCGGCATCTTGCCGGTACAAATCAGTTGCGACGACTGGTGGGCGGATTTCAGCGTGCCTTTCGGTTTCATCGAAGCGAAAGACGAGGCTTTCCTCGACGGCACGAAATCGTACATGGTGCTCTGTCTCTGCAATGACCACTGGAATGCCGGCGAGATTTGTTGTCTCTACATGAACGGCAGCACGCAATATACAATTCTTTCACGCGAGAACACATTATTATGGGATAGTCTGTCTAATACCGTGGCTGTCGGCAAAGACAAAATAACCACTTCGGACGGAACAGTTATCCCGTATCTGAATTATCGCGCAAGAGGATTTAGAAGAGGCGACGGACCGATACATATTCAATGTCTCGATGGCGAGTTCCCGTCTATCATGGCGTGGAATGAAAAGGCACTCAAGAATGCCCAAGCCGGAGAAAATGTGTTTGTTGTGTCCGAACACTCCTTCCGAAGTGCGAAAGACAAAGAAGAATTTGAACAATATATTCACACTAATTTTTTTGAATAACTTATAACCAATATGTCCTGTTTGCAAGTATTATTAGCTATCATCTTCCCGCCGCTGGCGGTGGTAGACCGCGGATGCGGGTCGGTGCTTATTGTCTTTTTACTCACGCTATGCGGCTGGATCCCCGGCGTGATAGGTGCACTCATCATCTTGAACAAAAACGAATAACGGATGAATAACTTACGCAAAAAGCAATCATTATCTTCAACGCCCAAGGCGCAAAGGTCAAGTAAAGGTTTGCAGTCAAAAAAAAAAGAAGGATATGATTTACAAGCATTTAAGTGAACTCATCGGTCGCACGCCGATGTTAGAGATCAGCGGATTAGACGGCCAGCAGGCCCGTATCATCGTCAAGATGGAGTATTTCAACCCGGGCGGAAGTGTCAAGGACCGCATCGCGCTCGCAATGATAGAAGACGCGGAGAAAAGCGGTGTCCTCCAACCTGGCGCCACGATCATCGAACCCACCAGCGGTAACACCGGCGTAGGCCTCGCGTGGGTGGGTGTATCCAAAGGATACAAAGTGGTGTTGACGATGCCCGACACGATGTCTGTCGAGCGCCGTAATCTGCTCAAAGCCTATGGTGCGACGCTGGAGTTGACGCCTGGTGCAGAAGGTATGAAAGGTGCTATCCGTCGTGCGGAAGAACTCCGCGCTGCTACGCCCGGAGCGGTCATCTTAGGCCAGTTCATCAACCCTGCTAACCCTGCCATGCATGAGCGCACGACGGGCGAGGAGATATGGGCGGACACGAAAGGCGATATCGATATCTTCGTAGCCGGCGTAGGAACCGGTGGCACGGTCAGCGGAACAGGCCGCGCGTTGAAGAAACATAAACCATCCGTGCAAGTAGTGGCTGTCGAACCCGCCACGTCTGCGGTGCTCTCCACCGGCGTAGCCGGTAAACATCGTATACAAGGCATCGGTGCAGGTTTTGTGCCGGACACGTATGATGCAGCCGTCGTGGACCGTGTGTTGCCTATCGAGGACGAAACCGCTTTTGCGGGGATGCGTCTGCTGGCCAAGACGAAAGGTCTGTTAGTGGGCATCTCTTCCGGAGCCGCTTTCTCGGCCGCGCTGCAGCTGGCCCGCGAGGACGCCAATAAGGGCAAGACTATCGTCGCCCTCCTCCCGGATACCGGCGA
>DBYL01000024.1:27894-34073 GCA_002309835.1 Bacteroidales bacterium UBA1187 | reverse complement strand
ACGCAGACCGCTACAAACGTTCCACCGCGGTAACGGCGCGTGAGCTCGAGATCCGCGGTAAGTTCGAGGCGGTCAGCAAGGCAGTGGCTCTGCGCAAGAAGGATCTGATGAACATCAGCACCGACCAGGCGAACTTCCTCGCGCAGAAAGACCAGCCGGGCGGCAAGAAGACGCTCCGCGCGTATCTGTGGAAGATCTGCAGCGATGCGTACGACCAGCAGCACGGCAACTAAGCGGCCTACCCCCGACCCCTCCCTAAAAGGAGGGGCTTTTTTATGCCCCCTTTCCTCTGCTTCGCCCGTTCCCCCGGTCAACGGGGGACATCATGGGGCTCTTTTTTTTTCTGTTTTCACATAAAATATTTGCATATATGCAATTTTTGTTGTACCTTTGCCCCCGCAAAGGTGTGGCCCTTTCCCGTAGCCTTAGTGCTACTACTCACCACCACCACGGCGTACGCGGGTAATTCATCGAGAATGACCACGTAGTAATCATTCGCAACAATGAGAAATATGATGTTACAGAAAAAAAAATGGAGGGTCTGGGTAGGCCTTCTGCTTCTTGTCGGGGCAGTAGGCACCGCCTCGGCGTGGGAGAATTGTGGCACCAACCTGCAGTATGAGATAGATGGTTCCGGCGTACTGCGGTTCCAGTCGCCCGATCCTACGGCATCAGCAAGCGTAGATGCGTCTGCTTTTCTGAATCGCACGGAAATTACGGATATCATCTTCCCGGATAACCTTACGGTGATTAATTCCGAAGCTTTCCGCGGCTGTACGAGCCTTACGGATATAGTTCTTCCTTCTTCGCTAACGAGTATCGGTGTGCATGCATTCTATGGCTGTTCTGCACTTACTAGTGTGCTTTGTAGACCTTTTACAGCTCCTTCTTTGTGGAACGATGCCTTTACTAATTGCGCTTCTAGTTTGCAGATTTGTGTGCCGAATCTCGGTTCTTATAAACATACAGATTTCTGGGGAGATTACGAGTTAATATTGACATTCTGCTACTTTTTGGATGAATACGACGAACAGGCGGCCGCAACGACAAAGATATCACTCTTTAGGTCAGCTTCGATAGCCGATGTAGACATCTTCCGTACGTTGCGCAAGGCAGGGTCTTTTAATACCCTTACCTTACCGTTCAATGTGCCGGATATCAGTGCATCCCCGCTCGCAGGAGCAGAGGTCTATGAGTTCTCAAACGCGACGGTAGAGAACGGGGAATTACAGCTCGAGATCACCCCGCTTGCGGGCCCTGGTCTTGTCGCAGGTACTCCGTATCTCATCCAGTGGCCGAACACCGGAGAGGTACTCAATCGCATGACCTTTACGGGCATCACGTGGGATGACGACCAGGAGGCAAACACCGTACAATCCATCGGTGTGGACTATGTCGGCTTCTACGGCAGAAAGCATATCGATGATGACGCCAATCATAGCAACCTCTTCCTCAAAGGCAATAACACCCTTTATTGGCCGGCTGAGGGAGATGTATCCAGCATGTTGGGCTTCCGAGCTTATTTCCATGTGAATACGAGTAGCGCATCCCCTGCGCCCATCTATCATGGTATGCCGGCGGCGTTGCGCATTAAATCTACTACTACGGATATCGAATCCGTGCAAACAGATAATACTCCACGCAAGGAATTGCGTAATGGACAATTAGTAATCATTCGGAATGGTGAGACATTCTCTCTAAACGGACAGAAATTATGAGAAAGTACATTCAACCGTGTACAGAGATAGTTTCTGTACAGTTTACAACCACACTCCTCTCCGCCAGCGGAGGCAAGAACATGCCTATCAGCAACACCGGCGCGGAACAAATTGATGCTTGGTAAATAATTAAAATCTTATGCATATGACACGCAAAAACATTTTTGTGTTTATTCTGTGTGCTTTCAGCGCAGTAACCCTTGTTCTTTTCTCCGGCTGCGATAAGAAAGCGTCTCTCAATGGCAATGTAGCACGTCCTGCTTGGACCGTACCCGCTGAGACCGATATGACCTCTTCCATGACCACTGTCATCAAGGTCGACCTCGCTGCGCAGTATCCCGATCAAACGGCCGATTGGCAACGCACGGACGATGATCTCCTTGCAGCCTTCGCCGGTGAGAAGTGTCTCGGTATCGCCAAATGGGTAGAGGAGGGTAATGCCTACTGGCTCTATATCGCCAGCACGGACGGCTATGTAACCCTTAAGTATTATTCGGCCTACTACAAGAATCTCTTCGTAGCGGAAGATGCTTTCCAGTACATCAACGACACCTGGAAGGGTACCGTTGCGGAACCCTTCATCCCGCAGTTCGTTGTGGCTAAATAATACCGCTTACTTGCGCCTTTCGCGCAAGGTCTATATATGTCAAATATTTTGCGTAACTTTGCGCCGCAAAGGTGTGTAATTATCATGCGATATAGATATATCCATATATTAGCAGCGGCATTCCTCATCTTCGGTATGGGAATCCAGGCCATTGTCTCCTATCGTTATGCCAGCAAGCATGTGCAGGATAAGTTAGACTTGCAGATGCAGCTGGCGCAGGAGAAACTGCGCTTCGTATTATATGATGCGTACGATGTAACCATACGATTGGAGAATTTCGTCAAAGATGAGATGACGTGTCCGGAGGATCTGCAGGAAGAGACCAAACTCATCATCAAGCATTACCCGCAGTTCTTCACGTCGTATGTGGCCTTCCCTGAGTATCGTTATCCTGAGAAAGGCAAATGGTGCAGCCCCTGCACGTACCGCGTTGGAGATTCGCTTTTCACGAAAATTTATGGGGATGAGACGCATGATTACTTCACCCGTGAGTGGTATCATGGTGCGCTGGAGAGTGGCGATGCAGGTTTCTGGAGCCACCCGTATCGCGATGAGGACTTTGATGAGACGATCTTCACCTATTCCGACGATATGCGCGATAAGGAGGGTAACTTAGTCTGCGTCATTGCCAGCGATTTCGGTGTTTCATGGTTGCAGCGGATATTGGACCAGTATAAGCCCTTTGACGAGGCGGTGTTTGCGCTTTATAGCTCGGATGGAGAAGAGTTAGCGGTGAGCGGAGAGCAATCGGATGTGCATTTCGATAACCACTGGCTGGTGCGCCGTAAGACGCTGGAGCCGATAGATATAGACCTGGTGATTGCGGTGCCTCGTAGTTTTATATGGGCCGGCATCCGATGGGGTATATGGTTGCCGTTTGCGGTATTCCTGCTCGGTATCATCATCGTAGGTGTACTCATTCGTCGCTTGGTGCGTGCCCGCGAAGAGAGTGCTAAACTGGAATTGGTGGAGCTCGACATGCAGATCGCGCATGATATCCAAATGAGCATCCTCCCCAAGGAAACGTTTACAGATGAGAGTTTCTCATTGAGTGGCTATCTGAAACCGGCACGTGAAGTAGGCGGTGACTTGTATGATTATTTCGTACGAGATGAGAAACTGTTCTTCTGCATCGGTGACGTGAGTGGTAAAGGCGCAGCATCTGCCATACTGATGGCTATAACCCATTCGCTCTTCCGTTCGGCCTCGGCCCACGAGACCAATCCTGCGCGTATCATGACGGCTATCAACGAGGCTTCGGCAGAAGGTAACGAGAAAAATATGTTCGTCACCCTCTTCATCGGTGTGCTTGATCTACCTACAGGCAAGTTGCGGTATTGCAATGCCGGACACGATAAGCCGATAAAGGTGAAAGGTGAAAGGTTAAAGGTGAAAGTAGAAAGTCTGGATTGCGACTGCAATCTCCCGGTTGGTGTGTTTGGTGATACGACGTACACGCTGCAGGAGACTACGCTGGAAGCGGGCACCATGCTCTTCCTGTATACCGACGGACTGACTGAAGCGAAGAACAGACAACGTAAACAGTTTGGGGTGGAAGCAGTTATGGAAAGGCTGCTGGAGAATGACGAAACGACGAAGGAGCCACAAGCATTGATAAACTCAATGACAGAGGCAGTGCGTGCTTTCGTGGGAGACGCAGAGCAGAGCGATGACCTTACGATGCTTGCCTTCCGCTATTTACCTGCGCAGTTCCAAAGCACGCTCAACGAGACACTAACCCTCACCAATGAGGTGCGCGAAGTAAAACGACTTAGTGCGTTCGTCAAACAAGTGTTGGCGCAAGCGGTGAATGATGAACAGACTGTGGGGCAGATACGTCTGGCAATCGAAGAAGCGGTGGTCAATGTGATTGACTATGCCTATCCCGCCGGAACCAAAGGAACCATCGATATTCATATCCAATCGGATGGCAAGACACTACGTGTGCAAATCATCGATAGCGGCGTACCTTTCGATCCCACCGCCAAAGAGAAAGCCGATACCTCCCTTTCTGCCGAAGAGCGACAAATAGGCGGACTCGGTATTCTGCTTGTTCGTGAACTGATGGACAGCATCAATTATGAACGCACGAACCATCAAAATGTGCTCACGCTCGTTAAATCTTTAACTCATTAATTTGTTAAATCATTAAATCATTTACAATATATGAAAGCAAAATTTGAAGAATTCGAAGGCAAGTACATCGCTACCTTAGCAGGCGAATTAGACACGGCTGCAGCTGTGGAAGTAGAAGAAACCCTCAAACCGCTTCAGGAGAGTGCAGGCAAAGATGTAATTATCGAGTGCGCAGAACTGGAGTATATCGCTTCTTCGGGTCTGCGTATCTTACTTTCTATCCTTAAAGCAGCCAAAGCCAACGGCAGTAAAGTAGTATTGCGTCATGTGAATGATGATATCAAGAATGTGTTTAAACTCACCGGTTTCATCAATATATTCGAGTTCGAAGACTAACATGAAGGATAAACGGCGATACATCTTAATCCTTGTTCTTTGTGCCTTATTCTTTGCTCCGGCAAAGGCTAAGATTCAGACTGAGTTCGGTGACTCCACCAAGACGCATGTCTTCACGCTAAAAGCTGACCTGCTGGCGCGTGGCGAGTATATCCAAGGGGCGGTGCCTAAAGAGGACGAGACGTATGCGGCCTATATCAAAGAGCGTACGCGTCTGTACCTCAACTACAAGCAGCCCTATCTGGAAATGCAGATCACCGCGCAGCATTCCGGTGTGTGGGGCACCTCCGGAGGTGGTGCTTTCAACCTACGTGAGGCGTGGGCGAAGGCTGACTACAAGGGGGCTTTTCTCCAAGTGGGACGTCAATCGATAACCTACGATGACGAGCGCGTGGTAGGTTTAGATGACTGGTCGATGACCGGTGCCTGGCATGATGCCCTCAAACTTGGCTACGAAGGTTTTGGACACAAGATTCATATCTGGGGTGCGTATAACCAGAATAATACTAATACCCAGGGCGGGACAACCTATCTGAATGGCAGCCAGGCCTACCAAAACATGGAGGGCTTATGGTATCACTATGATTTCAAACGGTGGTTCTCCGCTTCGTTGCTCTTCCTGAATACCGGAATGCAGAGCAGAAGAGTGGATTCCCTCGGTCAGCAGATGAAAAAGATCTACTATCAGCAAATGCTCGGCACCTATTGGCGCTTTCTCTATACCGGTGACAATGCGTCTAAGGCTGAAGCACCATGGTGGGTGGATATTGACGCCTCGTTCTACTATCAATTTGGTAAGACGGAGGACGGCTTGCCGATTAACGCTTGGATGGTAGCCGTTGAAGCTAAGGCTAAGGCCAATGAATGGATACAACTGAACACCGGTTATTACCACTTGAGTGGCGATGAGAATTACACCGTGCCGCCTCCCGGAGGATTTGGTTTGCAACACCACACCCATGACCATTCGTTCAACTTGCTTTTCGGTTCGAAGCACCAGTTCTACGGCGCGATGGATTTCTTCTATCTGCAGTCGTTCTACGGCGGTTATTCGCCAGGTCTGCAGGACTGGCATATCGGCGCTACGTTTACCTATCTGAATCAATTCTCCTTCCAGGCGCAATATCACAACCTGGCCACTTCGGTTCGGGTGAAGAACTCGCCGACACTTATGTTAGGTCATGAATTGGAACTGTGCGCCACATACAAACCATTCAAATGGATGAGCGTGGAGGCGGGATATACCTTCATGCAGGGCACCAAGACGATGGAGATGGTCAAACGTGCGTCCAACCGCAACCAGTCGCATTGGGTCTACCTGCAGCTCGTCTTCAAACCCACTTTTGTCAAAGTAAGATTCTAAAATAATACACCATATGAAA
>DBYL01000024.1:10986-27860 GCA_002309835.1 Bacteroidales bacterium UBA1187 | reverse complement strand
ATATGAAAACACCTTTAACAAAGACCCAATACGGTCTGTATGTAGAATGTTCGCAACATGCTGGCGAACCATGTTACAACATCCCTTATTTGTATGTCTTTGATGGCTCTCTGGATGCCGAACGCTTGCGCAAAGCAATCGAATTCGCAGTCTTCAATCATCCTTCGCTTTTCACACGCATCGAACTGAATGCAGACGGAGAACCGGAGGCAAGTATTCAGATGGAAGATTGGAAACTGAAGTTGGAAGAAACTTCCGATATCGAGAAAGAGACGGCAAGTTTCATCCAACCCTTTGATCTGCTCAAAGACCGTCTTTTCCGTCTTCGTCTACTCAAAGATAAAGCGCACTATTATCTACTGCAGGACATCCATCACATTATATCCGACGGTACGTCGCGACAAGTACTGCTGGCGGATATTGAGCGCGCGTACAACGGAGAGAAGTTAACGAAGGAAGAAGCCAATGCCAACGCCAATGCCAATGCTGAGGCTTTTGAAGCCGATAAAGCATGGTATGCAGCCCATTTTGATTGCAGCGATACGTACAGTCCGCTGTTGACCGACTTGGAAGAAGATACGCCGAAAGAAGGCAAACAGACGCACCAGATGGCTATCGAACCGGCACGCGTGGAGCAGTTCTGCAAGGCAAACGGAATCTACAAGAGTACCTTCTTCACGGGTGTGTATGCGTTCCTGCTGGCGAAATATAACAACGAACCGGAAGTGCTGTTCGATACGATCTATAACGGTCGCAATAAGGACAATGCCCATACCATCGGTATGTTCGTCAAGACCTTCCCCATGTACGCCAAATGGGAGGCTGAGACCAAGACGCTGGATTGGTTGAAGGCCATCCAAGAGTTGACGAGCGGTTGTCGCGAACACACCGCATACGGCTACAGCGACGCGGTGCATGATCTGAACTTGCAATGCGCGACGCAGTTCGCTTGGCATGGCGATTTATTTGCCAAGACTACCTTTGCCGGCAAACCGCTGGAGCAACAACGTCTCAATAATAACACCCGTGAGTGCGAACTGTATGTCAAAGCATTCAGCAAGGAGGGAGCATTGTTCGTAGAAGCTGAATATAGTGCGAACCACTATTCCGAGGAATTGATGGGTGCGTTCCTGGAGAGTTACGAAGCCGTAGCCGCATCCATGCTGAACGAGGCCCTGCTGCGCGACATCGCGTTAGTGACGCCGGCACAGTTGGCGAAACTGGATGGTTTCAATCAGAACGATGTGGATTACGATGCAACGCAGACGGTGGTATCGCTCTTCCGCGCCCAAGCCGCCAAGACACCGGATAATATCGCCGTGGCGTATGGTGATAAACGCTTCACCTATCGGGAAGTGGATCGTATCAGCGATGCGATTGCGGCGAGGGTTCAGTCAAAAGTCGAAAGTCGAAAGTCGAAAGAACAGGTTGTCTCTGTTCTGATCAACCGTTCGGAGTGGATGGTGATGGCATCGCTCGGTGTGCTCAAAGCCGGATGCGCGTACCAACCGCTTGACCCCACCTACCCCAAGGAGCGACTGAACTTCATGATGCAAGACGCCAACGCATCGTTGCTGATTGCCGATGAAGAGTTACGTCCGATCGTGGATGAGTATAAGGGAGAGGTGCTGCTCACTAAGGACCTTGCCCCATTACCAATGACCAATGACCAATTACCAATCATAAGTCCTTCGGATTTATTCATCATGCTCTATACGAGCGGTTCGACGGGTGTGCCGAAAGGCTGTCAGTTAACGCATGCTAACCTGGTGGCGTTCATTCATTGGTACCACCGTTACTATGACTTGCAGGAAACGGATAAAGTGACTGCTTACGCATCCTACGGCTTTGACGCTTGTATGTTTGATATGTATCCCGCCTTAACAAAGGGGGCGACGGTGTATATTATCCCTGAAGAGATGCGTTTGGACCTGATTGCGATGAATGATTATTTCGAGCGCGAAGGTATCACGAATGCGTTCATGACGACACAAGTGGCCTATCAATTCGCTACGACGATTGAGAATCATTCGTTGAAGCATTTCACGACGGGTGGTGAGAAATTAGCTTCGCTTGTTCCTCCGCAGGGCTATACGCTGCATAACGGATACGGTCCTACCGAGACCACTATTCTGGAGACCTGCTATCCGGTGAAGACCAAACTCAATAATATACCTATCGGTAAAGCGCTGGATAACACGCGTCTCTATATCGTCGATACGCAGGGGCACCGGCTGCCGATTGGTGCCGCCGGCGAACTATGGATTGCCGGTCCGCAGGTCAGTCGAGGCTACCTCAACCGACCTGAGAAGACGACCGAAGTGTATATCGCCAATCCGTTTGCTACTGATGACAAGTATGCGCGCGTGTATCGCACGGGTGATATAGTAAGGTACTTGCCGGATGGCAATATCTCGTTCGTAGGCCGCCGGGACGGACAAGTTAAGATTCGCGGTTTCCGTATCGAACTCAAAGAGGTAGAAGCCGTCATTCGTGAGTTCCCGGGCATCAAGGATGTGACCGTGCAAGCCTTTGATGAAGAAGGTGGCGGTAAGTTCATCGCTGCCTACATCGTGAGTGATGAGAAGATAGATATCCAGGCGCTCAATGCCTTTATCATGGATCGCAAACCGCCGTATATGGTGCCGGCAGTGACGATGCAGATAGATAAGATTCCTTTGAATCAAAATCAGAAGGTCAATAAGAAAGCGCTGCCTATTCCGGAGAAGAAAGCTGCGGCGGTGGAAGAATCCAACGTGCCGATGAATGTGCTGGAGCAGGAATTGCATGATATGATAGCCAAGATCGTCAATACCGAAGACTTCGGTGTGACGACTATCTTGGGTTATGTTGGCCTAACCTCTATCTCGTCCATCAAACTGGCCGTACAGGTCAATAAACGCTTCGGCATCACCCTCAACTCCAAAGCCCTCGTTAAAGGCGGTTCTATCCAGTCCATTGAGAATGAGATCCTTGCAGCGCTTCTTACAGGCGAAGCCGGTCCTAAAGCGGAGCGGTCTGTCAGCGTAAGCGGTCTAGGTCAGACCTGGAGTGTAACGAGCGGTCCTTTATCTTATGCTCAAACGGGTGTCTATTTCGAATGTCTCAAGAATCCGACTTCGACCATTTACAACATCCCGTACCTACTTTCTTATCCTGCCGGCATTACGGCGGAGCAAGTAGCAAAAGCTGTTACCAATCTTGTGGAAGCGCACCCTGAGATGCATATTCATTTTACCACCAAAGGTGACTCCATTATCCAGACGCTTGCAGACAGGGTGCCCGTGGAAGTGCCCATTTCCGAGATGACGGATGCGCAATTGGCTACGCATAAGACAGAGTTCGTGCAACCTTTCAATCTCAGCAAAGCACCGCTCTATCGATTCGAAGTAGTCAAGACCGAAAGCGGCGTGCATCTGCTCATGGATACCCATCACCTCATCTTTGACGGTGGTTCGGCAGACCTCTTTATACGTCAACTGAGTGCCGCGCTCGAAGGTCAAACGATAGAGAAAGAGTCTTATACTTACCTGCAATTCGTGGCTGACCAGCAACGCGCGGAAGAGTCCGAAGAGTTTGCGGCTGCCAAGGCATTCTTCGCCGAGAAATTGGCTAACTTCGAGAGTGCGAGTGAGATTCCTTCTGACCTGCCTAAAACGACCGAACAAGGTCTTATCGGCGAAGCCGTTTGTGTGGCTCCTCACGAGCAAGTGGCTGCTTTCTGCCGCAAGCACGAGATAACAGCCGCACACCTCTATCTGGCGGCAGTAAGCTATGTAGTTTCGCGTTATACCAACAATCACGACGTCTTCCTCTCCACCATCAGTAGCGGTCGTTCGAACCTTAAGATAGCCGATACCATCGGTATGTTCGTTAATACTCTTGCTATCGGTCTCAAGATCGATGAAGGCACGGTAGCCGACTACCTCAAGCAAGTCAGCACCACCTTCGATACAACCCTCGAGCATGAGAACTATCCGTTTGCGCGTATCAATGCCGACTTTGGTTTTGTGCCGGCCATCGCTTATGCGTATCAAGTTGGTGTGCTCTCGGAGTATAAAGTCAACGGTCAGCCTATCGGACAGGAACTGCTCGAACTGAATGTTCCGAAGTTCCCGATTAACATCAAGATAGAGAGTCGCGGTGTGGTCGTTCAATACGACGATGCCCGTTATTCGGCGCGTGCGGCGCAAGGCCTGGCAGACAGCATCGTGGCCGTAGCCGAACGGATGATAGCCGAACCGGCTGCCAAACTGCGCAAGCTCTCTATCATCAGTGCTGCACAAGAGGCCGAACTGAGCCGTATGCGCGAAGTGGCTACAGCCGAAGTGCCCTTCCACTACTACCATGAGTGCATTCCTTTCTATGCGAAGAAGACGCCGGACGCCTTGGCGCTTGTAGCCTGCGATGCATCGTACACTTATAAGCAGTTCGATGCCCTCACCAATCGCATTGCGAATGCCTTACGAGCTCGTGGAGTCGCTAAGCGTAGTCGCGTAGCACTGCTCTTGCCGCGTACATCCAAGGTCTTCCTCTCTATCTTCGGTGTCATGAAGGCAGGATGTGCCTATATCCCTTGCGACCCCGAGTACCCGACGGAGCGAATCCAGCATATCCTCAACGATAGCCATGCGCCCTTCGTCATCACCACGGCAGATCGCCTGGCAGACTTCCCCAACGCCATCGATGTAGATGAACTGCTCGCCGAACCGAACGAGGCACCCGTGGACGCAGGTATCACACCGCAAGATCTCTGTTACCTCATCTACACCTCCGGTTCGACCGGCAAACCGAAGGGTGTTATGTTGCGCCATGAGAGCATTGCCAACTACCTTTACAACCATCCCGCCAATACGCATATCCACGCTATTGCAGAGACCGTACATGCCGTCCTGTGCGTGACGACCCTTTCCTTCGATATGAGTATGAAAGAGTTCGGTGGTGCCCTCTTTAACGGCAAGACCGCCGTCATAGCCAATGAAGAAGAGACGAAGAATGCAGCTATGTTGGCCGACCTATTCAAGCGCACGGGTGCCGACGCCATCAACGCCACACCATCCCGTATGCTGCAATACATGGAGTTAGAGGACTTCGTCAAAGCTATCGGTCAGTGTCACGTCATCATGTGCGGTGGCGAGAAATACGCCGACGGACTGCTCGACAAACTGCGTGCTGCGGCTCCCAATGCCCGTATTTTCAACACTTATGGTCCGACGGAGATCACCGTCTCGTCTAACTGTAAGGAACTGACGCATACCGACCGCGTGAGCGTCGGACGTCCGCTGCTCAACTACCATGAGTTCATCGTGGATAACGATGGCAACGAACTGCCCGCAGGCGTAGTAGGCGAACTCTATATTGGTGGTATCGGTGTAGCTTCCGGTTACAACGACTTACCCGAGATGACCGCCGAACGGTTCATCGATTACAAGGGTTATCGTATCTACAAATCCGGTGACTATGCTCGTTGGACCGAAGAAGGCGATGTGGTCATTCTCGGCCGAACCGACAACCAAATCAAACTGCGCGGTCTGCGTATCGAACTGGGCGAAGTGGAAGCCGCTTTGGCAGCCGTCGAAGGCATCAAGGTCGCAGTGGTCAAGATAGGCAAAATCAAAGGCATCGAGCACCTCTGTGCATACTTCACCGCCGATCGTCCGATAGACATCCCATCGCTCAAAATCGAACTGGGTAAGACGCTGACCAAGTATATGGTGCCGACGGCCTACAAGCAAATGGATAAGATGCCTATCACACCGAACGGTAAGACCGATATCAAGAACCTGCCCGAACCTGAGCTGGCACTCTCTGGTGACTACGAAGCGCCGGCGAACGAGACCGAAAAGATCTTCTGCGAGATCTTTGCGAATATCCTCCAACTCGACAAAGTAGGAGCGACAGATAACTTCTTCGAACTGGGCGGTACCTCACTCGTCGTCACCCGCGTCATCATCGAAGCGGACAAGGCCTCCAAGCATGTCTCCTATGGAGATGTGTTCGCGCATCCGACGCCGCGACAACTGGCAGAACTCCTTGGCGAAAGTGCCAAACCTATTGTCAATGATGAGAAAGTGGACCATTTCGACTACACCGCTATCAACAACCTGCTGCAGCGCAACACCCTCGATGTTTTCCGCAAAGGGGAACGCCAGGGCCAATGCCAACCTTTAGGCAACGTGCTCATCACTGGTTCGACCGGTTATCTGGGTATTCATATTCTGCATGACCTCATCGATAGCGATGCCGAGAATATCTACTGCATGGTGCGCGGTAAGTCCGTAGAGGCGGCAGAGAGTCGTCTGCGAACGCTTCTCTATTACTATTTCTCCAATGCCTACAAGGACCTGTTCGGCAAACGCCTGCATATCGTCCTCGGCGACGTGACGAACGATATTAGCCAATGTCAAGGCCTTGGTCAACAGCCGATTAACACCGTCTTCAATTGTGCCGCCGTTGTAAAGCACTTCAGCGAAGGTACGGAGATAGAGGATGTCAATATCGGAGGTGCGCAGCGGTGTGTCGAGTTCTGTATCAAAACCGGAGCCAAACTGGTCCATGTATCCACTGCCAGCACACGAGGTCTGTGGGTAGGCGAGATCAAGGAGGATGTCTATACCGAGCAACGACTCTATATGGGGCAGTTCCTCGGCAACCAGTATATCTACTCCAAGTACATGGCGGAGCGACTCATCCTTGATGCTGTAGCGCTACACGGCCTGAGTGCCAAGATTATGCGTGTCGGCAACCTTGCCGCGCGTTCTACCGATGGTGAGTTCCAAGCTAATTTCTCCACCAACTCGTTCATGGGACGTATCCGTATCTACCACATGCTTGGTTGCTGCCCCTACGCGTTGCGCAATAAGAAGGTCGAGTTCTCACCGATCAACGAGGTGGCGCATGCCATCGTCCTGCTGGCTACTACGCCGAAAGAGTGTACGGTCTTCCATCCGTATAATATCCACGGCCAGTTCCTGGGCGATGTGCTTGCCGGACTGACCTCCATCGGCGAAGGCATTCGTTTCGTGGAGCAGGAAGAGTTCCAAAAGGCGATGGACGAAGCCGGACAAGACCCGCAGAAAGCTAAACAGATGGCGGCCCTCTTGGCATACCAAGACATGGGACACGGACAAAAGACGGCGGATGTACAACGCGACAACGACTACACCACCCAAGTCCTTTATCGCCTCGGCTTCTCGTGGTCACCCACTTCGTGGGACTATGTAGAACGTATGCTCACTGCCATCGGTGGTTTCGGATTCTTTGAATAAAAATGGATAAGAAAGCTTTTAATACTGAGTTCAGACGATTTTTGTGGTCCTCCATCCTCATTGCCCTCTCCGCGTGTCTGGGCAATGTGGTGGATGCCGTCATCGTGGGTAACCTGATTGGCGAAGATGGCGTGAGTGCCATCAACCTCTCCAAACCCGTCACGCAGTTCATGTTCACCGTCAGCATGCTGCTCTCTACAGGAGCAGGTATGCTGGTGGGTATGGAATTGGGCAAGAAGGACCACGAGCGTGCCGCCTCTATCTTCACACTCTCTACGGCGAGTTGCTTGGCGTTCGGACTGCTGGTGACGCTCTGCGGCGTGTTCTTCACGGATCAGCTTACAAGTTTGCTTTGTAAAAACGAACTGCTGTATGGAGGTCTGCACGACTATCTCTTTCCCATGCTGCTCGGTGCACCGATGTATATGGCTTCATGGGCATTGGCGACGATGGTCGGCGTAGATGGTAGTCCGCGATGGGTTTCCATAGCCATTCTCATCGACAATGCCGTCAACCTGTTCCTCGATATTGTCTTTATCAAATGGTTAGGATGGGGTATAGAAGGCTCGTCTGCCGCTACCGTGCTTGGTCACGTGGTTGGCATCGCTATCATGTCCCGCCATTTCTTCTACCCGGAGAACCACCTGAAAATCCGTCTGTCAGGCGCAGCCGGTCTCATGCGAGATATTATCTCGCAAGGCCTGCCTCTTGCCGCTGCTTCGATCTGTCTAACTGTGCTACTCTATAGCGCCAACAGCATCGTGCTGGGGTCGATGGGACGCGTCGGCATCTTTGCCTTCTCCGTCTGTATGAACCTGCTGCAGATATACAATCTCTTCCTTTCTGGAACCTGTCGCACGCTTCAGTCGCTGGGTTCCATCCAGGTGGGCAAAGGCGACAGTCAAACTTTCTGGTGGGTACTACGCAAGTCTTTCCGGTTCATCACCATTGCGATGCTCATTACCTGTGTGGCTATCTGGCTTTTCCCGGAAGAAGTGGCTCGGCTGTTTGGAGCAGACGAACAAGAACTGATAGCAGAGAGTGTACATGCATTGCGTATCTTCGCCCTCAGTTTCATCCCGTTCTGCTATATCTATACCCTCATGATTGTCTACAAGCTCTACGGCTACCACAAGATAGCGCTCTTCATCTCGTTGGCGCTCTCGCTGACTGTTATTCCGGTGCTCTGGCTCATGGGTCGATACGCACCCGAACAACTCTGGTACAGTTACCTCATCGCTTACGCCATCGAAGCCGCCCTCATCTTCCTCTTCCATAAGATAGGACACGTAGAGTTCAAACTGAAATAACGATGCAATGAGAAAAATACTATTCGACTCATCCTCGATGCAGTAGCGCGCAAAGGGCTGAAAGCAAAGATCATGCGAGTGGGCAACCTCGCTGCGCGTAGTCAATCGCATATTGACAGCAATCTCGCAACTTGGATTCTTTGAAGTATAAAAGAAACGCCTAAAATTGAGCGATTAACTTGCACAATTCAAAAAAAAGCAGTACTTTTGCACCCGCAAAAGTCAAATTAAAACAAAATGTCATTACAATGTGGAATAGTGGGGTTGCCGAATGTAGGCAAGAGTACCCTCTTTAACTGTCTTAGTAACGCGAAGGCGCAGAGCGCGAATTTCCCCTTCTGCACTATCGAACCGAACGTAGGTGTCATCACCGTGCCCGATGAGAGACTTATCAAACTCGGTGAGATATGTAAACCAGAACGTGGTATCATTCCCACCACCGTGGAGATCGTTGATATTGCCGGTCTTGTCAAGGGGGCCAGCAAGGGTGAAGGGCTGGGAAATAAGTTCCTCGCCAACATCCGCGAGACGGACGCTATCATCCATGTGCTGCGTTGCTTCGATGATGAGAATGTTGTGCATGTAGACGGTAGTGTGAACCCCGTGCGCGACAAAGAGATTATCGATGCCGAACTGCAACTCAAGGACCTGGAGACCGTTGAATCCCGTATCCAAAAATGCGAGAAAGCAGCGAAAGCGGGCGGCGACAAGAATGCCAAACTGCAACTCGAGGTGCTTGTCAAATATCGCGAGGCGCTGTCGCAAGGCAAGAATGCCCGGACGGTGGAACTGGATAACAAAGACCAGGAGGCGGCAGCCAAAGACCTCTTTTTGCTGACCAATAAACCTGTCATGTACGTCTGCAACGTCGATGAGGCTTCGGCCGTCACCGGTAACGCTTATGTAGAGCAGGTGCGCGAAGCCGTCAAAGATGAAGACGCACAAGTACTCGTATTGGCAGCGAAAATTGAGAGCGAGATAGCCGAACTGGAGACCTACGAGGAGCGACAGATGTTCCTCGAGGAGATCGGTCTACAGGAATCCGGTGTCAACCGACTCATCAAAGCAGCGTACGCGCTACTCAACCTCCGTACGTTCCTTACCGCCGGTAGCGACGAGGTACGCGCATGGACCTTCAAAGCTGGAGCGAAAGCACCGCAGTGCGCTGGAGTCATCCATACGGATTTTGAACGCGGATTCATCCGTGCCGAAGTAATCAAATATACCGATTTCATCGCCCTCGGAGGAGAAGCACAATGCCGCGCTGCCGGTAAGTTAGCTACCGAAGGAAAAGACTATCTCGTCCAAGATGGCGATATCATGCATTTCCTCTTTAACGTATGATAGAGCAATTGTTAGCATATGGATGGTGGGTCGCGGTGGTGTTTATCATCGCGGGCTTTGTGGCGCTGGTGAAAGGTGCGGACTGGCTGGTGGATGGAGCGTCTTCTATCGCCAAACGCTTCGGCATCAGTGATCTGGTGATAGGCCTGACGGTAGTGGCCTTCGGCACCTCGATGCCGGAGTTTGTCGTGAATATGGTATCCGTGGTGGAAGGATCGACTGACCTCGCCATCACGAATATCTTAGGCTCGAATATCATCAACACCTTCGTCATCCTCGGTCTCACCGCCCTTGTCTATCCGATAGTATCGCGTAAGCGTAGTCGCGATTTTGATATTCCTCTCTCCATCATCGCCGGTGTGTTGGTCCTGATCTTCGTTGCTATCCAGCTGCCTTTCGGTGAGAGCGAGCGAGGCGTCGGTAGGATGGGCGGAATCGTTCTGCTGGTATTCTTCTGCTATTTCCTCTATATTACCTTCCGTCATGCGAAAGATCATCCGGAGGAAGCCGGTGCGGAAGAGGTCAAAGTGTTGCCTACGCGTCGCGCGATAGCGCTCATTCTTGCCGGTTTCATCGGACTTGTTGTAGGTGGTGAACTGATTGTGAAGAGTGCCGTAGATATCGCTACACGCTTGGGCGTGAGTGAGGCGGTGATTGGTCTGACGGTAGTGGCGCTCGGTACGTCATTGCCGGAACTGGCTACCTCTGTCCTCGCGGCATTTAAGAAGAACTGCGACATCGCGCTGGGTAATGTCGTTGGCTCCAATATCTTCAATGTGTTCTTCGTCTTAGGCACCAGCGCCACCGTGCGTCCGCTGCCTGCTTATAACGGCATCGAGGTGGATGCGATCATGGCTGCGGCCGGTAGTATCATCGTATGGCTGGCCGTGAAGACCGACCACGAGCGTAAGATACAGCGCTGGGCCGGAGCGTTGCTTCTCATCATCTATGCGTCTTACCTCACTTATAGACTGTTGAATGTGTGACGTTCTCTATCGAAGAACCAACCCCATTTATTGAAATAGCGACACATGTTTCGGATATGAATTCGGAGCATGTGTTTGTTTTTATAGGATGCTTGCGCGTGAGCATGTGTGATGGTCCACTCGGGGTAATAGAGTGTGAGCCAGTTACGATGGATGGTACGCGTGAGGTCAATATCTTCGGGATACATGAAATAGCGCTCGTCGAATAGTCCCGCCTCTACCACCGCCGTCGTACGCAGCAGCATGAAGCAGCCGCTCAGATAAGGAGCATTGATGGGGCGCGTGAGGTCTAAGTCGCGTAGCTCATAACGCTTATTCCTTCTCTCCATCCATCGTGCAGGTAAGAACCGACGACCGAACACATCCAGCGGAGTAGGTAAGCGTTTGGCAAGGAATTGTTGTGAGCCATCGGTGTTCACCACCTTCGGCATGAGTTGACCTACCTGTGGGTTGGCCATCATCCAGTCGTGCATTGCATCGATATCTTCCGCCTTCACGCGGATATCGCTATTCATCACCAGATGAAGGTCGGTCTTGTAATAGGCACTCTCGCGCAACGCCACATTATGCGCACGTCCGTAACCTAGATTCTCCGCCATATGCATATACCGTAACTTAGCATGCTTGATCTCGGACTTAGGATGCACCTCGCGGTCTTCACTGTTATCCAACAAGTAAATCTTACGCAGCGCCTTGACGCGTAATAACTCTTCTACCAGCGGAAGCACTTCCTCTTCCCAATTCGGATGATACAAAACGATGGAGATGTTTAACATTTGTTATCGGTGATTTGTGATTAGTGATTTTATCTAATGAACTGACGTATTTTGCGCAGTTGTTTGCAGAGGACAGTCAGGTAGCCTGCCCCTACATGGTTCTTCTTGAGCACGATATAGTCTTCTTGCGTTTTCGATAGTCGTGCTCGTGAGTCTTTGTTACTGGCTCCGCCGGTATTCATACATACCAGCACTTCCGGCAGGTAATGTGACGAATACCCGGCAGTGAAGATACGAAGTATCATATCGTAGTCCGCAGATATACGAAACCATTCGTCATAAGGCCCCACCTGCTCGTATACTTCGTGGCGTACATACATCGTTGGATGCGGAGGCATCCAGCCGTACTTGAGCGCACAGGCATGATAGCTATTGCTCTTCCATCGCCGCACCACTTTGTCGCCTTTGCAGTACTCTAGATCGCCATATACAAGTTTCGTGTCAGGTTGTTCAAAAGCTGCGGCAATATGCGCGATGGTCTCAGGTGAAGCGAACACATCGTCGGAGTGCAAAAAACCGATGATATCGCCTGTGGCCATATTTATTCCTTTGTTCAGCGCGTTGTATATACCCTCGTCGGGCTCGGATATCCAACGCACATTCGTATGCTCCTTCGCATATGCCTCTATCATCTGGCGTGTGCTATCCGTAGAAGCACCATCGATGAGAATATGCTCGATATCCGCAAAGTTCTGCTTTTGTACGCTATCCAAAGTGTGCTGTAGCGTCCTAGCGCTATTATAGGTGATGGTGATGATAGATACTTTCATATACTTGTTTCGTTTGCGCATACGTCTTCTCCCATGAGAAACGCGCTGCGTTGGTTATACCAGCCTCAATCAAGTCTGTGGCAGGGCGAGATAGCAGTTCCCTTACTTGCTTCGCCATCTCTTCGGCCATCCGTTGAGGCGTATCATGACGAATAGTCCATCCCTGCGCTCCGATTACCTCTGGTATAGAAGAAGAAGCCTGTGCGATTACTGGACAACCGGCTTTCTGGGCTTCGAGGATAGGCAGACCGAAACCTTCGTAGTCAGAAGGATACAAGAGACATAAAGCTTCGTTATAATAGCGGTTCATCTCTTCGCGCGGTACATTCGTCACGTTCACTAATTTCAGACCCGTCATTCGCGCCACTGCTTGCGCGATATCGAGACGTTTATAAGCTGCCGTACTATTGCCTACGAACAGCAGATAGCCCTTCTTTTTTGCCGATGGAATCGGGAAAAACTCCTCTCCTACGCCGTTATAGACCACATATACTTGCTCCTCTTTTACCCACGGATAGAAATGCAGCAGATCGCGCTTAGTATGTTCGCTGACGCAGATGACCGCTTCGCTATGCCGTAAGGCCCGTTCCTCTTCCCATAGATGCACGGCTTTCGCTAATCCATGTCGATAGAGATGATAGGTAAGATCATGTACGCTCGTGATATTATACACTCCTTGCTGCGGCAGTATACGAAAATACGAGGAATGAAAGATAGTAGGTGCCGAAACCTTATAGTCCGGTATCCGGTACCGCTCCATCCAACGATGGTGGGTCGTGTAGTCCAGTTCCGTCAACATTATCTCACGGTCAGCACGGGCTCTGCGCAGCAGTTCGTTCCATACTACGGAGATGCCTCCGCTGCGCTGAAGCGTAAAAATGATGTTATCATATACTACCGGTATCATGCTTGCATTATTTCTCCTAAGATTTCAATATACTGTTTGCCCCACCGTGCATCCGGCTCCATATAGTTGCCTTCTCCCCACTCATTCCAAGACTTTAGCATCACCAACCGGTTCTGTTTTTTATCCACGATGCGTTTGATAACCTCTACATGCTCCTTAAAGGCCTGTGGCGTAGAGTTATGCATCACAAACGCCCGCATGCGGCTGCGCGGAGAATGATCCCAATTAGGTAGGATAGTAGGTACGACTTCTTCGCGTTGCATCACTGGCGCCGCAAAAGCAGACATAGCTTCCGTGTACTCATAGACGAGTGGCGCTTTGCCGCAGACATGCCAGAAGAGGTTCGGCAGATGTCTTAAGGCGGATCGAATATCCCGCTTGGCGTCTCCTATCGGAACTATATTTACTGCATTAAAGCCCATCGCCTTGACCTCGACTACCTGCTTGCTATAGGTGACGTTCCCAACTAGAAAAAGTCCGTTGAAACCGGCGCTTTTTGCCATCTGTTGCCATCGTTCTACCCATACTTTTCCATCCGGGATGTCCAGCGGACGATAGACCACTAATAATGGTTTGTCATCCACGCGTATATAGCGTTTATCGCGCAACATAGGCAGGATTGCTTCAAAATGCACTTTATCATCCTCTTCGGAATAGGTCTGCTCGATAAGCATGCGGTCCGTTCCCTTTTGATGGTCCACCCATGTTTTTGCTTTCCAACTCTCGTTGGCCCAACCGATACAAAAAGGGAAATCAGGTTGACCGCTCTCAAACACTTGCTGCAACGGTTTCTCCAATAACTGCTTGCCGCCGAACCAATAATGCCAGTAGCAGAAACCATCTATTCCCGCTTCGCGTGCCAGTTGTGCCTGACGTTCCCGCACCGCAGCGTCTAACAAGTTGTAATAACCTAATTCCCCCGGTTCCGCCGGCTGGAAATGTCCACGGAAAAGCGGAGCGGCATTACGCACACTCGTCCAATCCGTGAATCCTTTTCCCCACCATTCGTCATTCTCAGGGATAGGATGGAACTGCGGTAGATAATAGGCGATTACTCGCATAATAAACTTGCTATTTGGTCGTCAAACGACAGGTCTTTTACTAACTGCAATGCTTTCTTCTGTCCTGCTAAGGCGATGCGTTTTCGTTCGCGTTCGTTGGTGCAACGAACCAAGAAACGCAGCAGCTGTTCGGGTTCGTTCGGAGAGAAGAAGAGGGTCTCTTTCTCGTTGTCAAGCAGTTCGGTCATGCCGGATCGGCTGGTCTGCAGCACACATACACCGGCTTGCATGGCTTCGAGCACTACTAAAGGCATCGTCTCGCACCATGAAGGTAAGACAAGAATGTCTATCTGATGGTAAAACGCACTGACGTCCGAGGTCTGCGGCAGGATACGGAGGACGGGTTCGCGTAAAGCGCTCATCTGTTCAATCATTCGGATGTCGGCTGTATTTTTTGCGCCGCATAACCAAAGAGCAGTATCCGGTGTATGCGCATGCAGACGCTCGAACGCGTGTACCAAAAGCGGGATGTTCTTGCGTGCTTCAAAAGAACCGATAAAACCGATGCGCAACCCGTCATGCACTGCAGAAACGTCCGATTTCATCGGGTTTATCTGCTTAATGGGATTGTATAAAACGGAGCCTTGGATTGGTATCCTCAAGTCCTCTTCCCATCCTTGTCTCTGCTGACGGGAGATGAAAAGAACCTGCGCCGTCTTGATAGCCCGACGATATAGCGGACGTAAAGACGGGTGATAGCCGAACGTGCTGTCCTGCCACTCGTGCCAATGCCATATATGACGTATATGCGTACGACGGGCAAGGTCTGCTCCTAGGATGGTGATGCTCGTGTTCGAATAGATAGTATCCACTTCTTCGCGACGCACATACGCGATGAGTCGACGTAAGGCAGAACGGTTATACGCTCGCACCCATGGCGTGCGCAGCGCATGTACACCTAATGCGCGGTAAGGTAAGGAGAGCATAGTGAGATGCGGTATACCCGCCACCATTGCTTCCAGTCCTTCATCCGGCACGATGGCCGGTACAACCAATGTCACACGTGCACCACGAGCCACGCAGGCTTTGATAGCCTGTATCATCACCGTTTCTGCGCCATGCATACCGCGGGCGTGAGATATGAAAAGGATATGACTCATTGTCGTTCATCTCTGAAGAACCGTTCACTTTGTTCCAAACGCTGTTTGCCGGTACTTGGTCGCGGATGAATCTTATACTCGATATAATTTTGATACGGGTTATACGCTGCGGCCTGAGGATACTCTAGGAAGATGCCCCGTGCAAAACAGAAGCAGTACAATGCCACTACTACTAACCCGGTAATACGTTCCATAAAAATCGGCAATACCTCTAATACCATCGGCAGCAAAGCGATGATGCCAATGAAGAAGAAAAGACGTACGCGATTGCTGACCTCCACCAGTTCGAAACAATAGTAATAGAGCACCAGACTCAACGCAAACATATTCAGCATGATCGTGCCGTACGGCAGTTCATCAATCTTACGTTTGAAACTAATCACCACTACCAGGATCAGGAGGTTAAGCACAAAACCCAGACTCACACCGCGATTCGCCGAGAACATCGCCGTACGGACATACATCTCTGCTTTCTCCGCGTAGAGCTCTCCGAACCAACCGGCGATGGTAAGAAAGATTGTTTGTAACCAAGGTACTCCAATCAGCATTACTATTGCCCCTACGCCTACAACCGTCAGGTATATCCACTCTGATATCTTTTTGTCCAATACGAAGAATAGCGGGAGCATCAGTGCCGCTACGCGGTGGAACGTACAAGCTAACAGCACGACAAGCAGGTACGGAACGATACGTTTCGGCCGTATATATTGCAGCGCAAAGAAACAGAGCGCTACCGCCGTGGCCTGACGGATATAGATCATCTCCAGCGAGAAATACAGCAACCCATAATAGCACATCAGCGCTACTACCGGATACTTGGTATATTTCGGTAAGGCACAACTGATCAGCAGGATGTCGATAGCGGTAACGACGAAGAACAAGTGTTGAATAGTACCCCCGAGCGATTTGACGAAAGCGCATAGAAGCACAAATCCTTCTTCCACCGGTTGTTGTAAGAATTCTATCGGTCTGCCGAGAAGACGACTGAGCGGAGGAAAAGAAGCGTACATCTCTGCATACGTATCCCAGTCGCCACCGGTCTCGTAACGCAATCCGGCGATAGCTATCAAAAGCAACGCAGCGATGCCACTCAGCAGTTGAGAACTGAGCTTATCGTGCATCTGTACGTTCAGTACCGCTAACACGAAGAGGATAAGAAAGATTATTAAGTAAAACATCTCCCTGCTGTTGCACGCATTTTCTGCGTGCAAAGTTAGTGTTTTTTTCTGATATATACAAAAAAAAAGCCCAAAACTTGCGTTTTGAACTTCTTTTCGCTGTAAATGGCGGCTGTTTATGCCTCAGCCTCAGCAGCAGGTTCTTCTGCAGCTTCCTCAGCCGGAGCCTCTTCG
>DBYL01000024.1:5973-10960 GCA_002309835.1 Bacteroidales bacterium UBA1187 | reverse complement strand
GCAGCAGCGAGTTCAGCAGCAGCGGCTGCGCGCTTCTCCGCGATAGCAGCAGCTTTAGCCTTGTTGGTCTCTACCTCTTGAGCGAGAAGAGCCTTCGCAGCAGCTACTTTCTTGTCTGCCTCAGCCTTGCTGATCTTGCCATTCTTAGCATCTTTCTCAGCCTTCCAAGCGTCGAAACGCTTTTGAGCCTCTTCTTGGCTAAATGCGCCTTTTGCGACACCACCATTCAGGTGCTTCATCAGGAGCACACCCTCATTGGAGAGAATGGTACGTACGGTGTCTGTCGGTTGTGCACCTACGCCTACCCAGTACAGAGCGCGATCAAAGTTCAGAATCACTGCTGCAGGATTGGTGTTCGGGTTGAACGAACCGATACGTTCGATAATTTTGCCGTCACGCGGCGAGCGGCTGTCTGCTACTACGATGTGGTAGAAAGCGTAGTCTTTGTGACCATGACGAGCCAAACGAATCTTTGTTGCCATTTAGACTTTTGTTTTAGGGACTGTAACTACTCGAGTTATGTCCGGGTTAATAATTGATTATTGTGCTTTTGCGCGAAAAGCGGCGCAAAGGTACTGCTTTTTTTTGAATTGACCAAAAAAATTAGTATTTTTTTTCATTTTTATGCTTATTTGACCGTTGCGGTGAGTCCTAAGGACGCTGCTAAAGCAGCATACTCCGCCATCTGTTCATCCGAAGGCATAGGATGGTTTGCTAACTCACCTATCACGCCATGCGGACGGAAACGAAGCAAACGGGCAGGGGCTTTTTCTCCGATGGAATCGAAGATTTTAGCGATATTTTGCAGTATAACCTCTACGTCCACTCTCTTTGGCAGACACACGATACGCACTTCCGTCAGCAGATGATGCTGCAGCAACCATGCGAGGTTCTCTTTCACTACCTCATCATTTCTCGCTTGTGTCAATAGATGATAGGTCTCGCTATCCCATGCTTTGACATCCAGCATCACGCCATCGCATACCTCCATCAGTTGCGGATGGCGGGCAAAAGGTACGGTGCCATTGCTGTCAATGAGGCAGGTGAGCGGATGATGAACTTCTTCAGCTAATGCTTTGACGGCTTGAAAAAGCTTAGTCAAGAACTCCGCCTGCAGCATACATTCTCCTCCGGAGACGGTGATGCCGCGGATGAAAGGAATACCTTTGCGCACTTCCGTCATCACCTCCGCCACACTCATCTCCTTCGCTTCCGCATCCTGCATCGCTTGCGTCTCAGGGTTATGGCAGTATGCGCAGCGGATGTTACATCCCTGCAGAAAGATGGCCGTTCGGTTGCCCGGACCGTCCACCGTCGATTGCGCTATGATCTTACGAACCAACGCCATTATACGCCACGCACTTTGCGGTTAGCCAGATGCGCAGAAGCATAGGTGGGTGCACCTAATTGCGTAGTGTTCTGCAGCACTGCTTGTCCCTTATTCCATTTCTCTATCTCCGAGCGTTTAACCAGGTAGCCTGTGATACGCACGAGATCGGAATCGGACGCATAGAAGGCAATGTATTTCTGTCCCAGCGAGAAAGCGCCTTTGACGATGTCCAGCACCGCAGCGGGGTTCTGTTTACCGGTGATGTCGAACGGTAAGATATCTGAGCAACCCGTCGGAATATACCGATGGAATCGAGAAGAATGGCGCAGATGATCATAGATAGACTCCGGTTCATCACCCACCGGAATACGGATGCCGGATGTGATGCCGTAGTCGGTATCGATACCCACTTGGGCGTGCAACAGTAGACGATGGTTGGCTATCTCGCAGTATGGACATTCATAGGCATCCACAAAAGCAGTGATGGCATCCATGATTTGCTCAGCTATTTCATCCGCTTCGGCATCCGAACCGTATTTCTTACCTTCCGGTGCAAAATGGTTAGCGGCTTCCGCAAGACCTACCAGACCAAACATAGCTACAAAGCGGTCACGCTCCACAAATCTCTCTTTGGCTAAGAAATGGCTCTCGAAGAAACCGGATTTCTCAACGATGAAGCGGATGCGCGCAGACATATAATCCGCCATACATTTCATCGCTTCTGGTAGTAACTTCGTCAGGAACTCCTCCTTGTCCTTTGTCATTTCTGCCAAACGAGGTAATACCAGTCGCGTCAGCGTATAACTACCGCCGGCGATAGGCAGGATATTATAGCAGGAAGAGATGCCGTAACGATCGTAGGTCTTGGCATTCAACACATCATTGCAGATGGCAGGGTTCGCTACGCAAAGGGAGGTGTAGATAGCCTGTTCGGCGAAGTCATCCGGAGTGATCGCCGGGTCATATTTGAGCGTCAGGTTCGGCACGGCCTGTTCTAACTCACGGTCTACATCCAGTATCAGTCGACCGGCACGTGTAGCTTCCGGACCAAGGTTCGCATGGCAGAAAGAGTCCGTGATCGTGCGGTCCAGATAGATGAAGAAATTACGTAGTTTGCGCTTCACTTCTTCGTCACTCAAGTCCTTGATAAACGGCTCAATGAGTTTGTCGAGGTCGCCCAAGAACACCGGATAAGTGGTGATGGATGGCACATGACGATAGAGTACCTGCAGGAAGGTCAGCAGTTCGTCAAAGTCCTGCGGTGGGTCCAGTTCCAGGAACTTAACTCCCTGTTTCACTGCTTTCTCGTAGTCCGGCATGATATACCGCGGACGGTACGGAGCATTGCCTTCATTGAGGTTACAGATCACTCCTTTGTCGAAATAGAAACGTGTGCGTTCCGGCATAGGAAGCACAGACAGCGTGTCTTCAGCGGCATGCGCCAAAGCTACTACTTTTTGCTCATAACTGAGTTTTTGCGATGTTACAATCGAATAGATATCTGCCATGGTATAATGGATAATTATGATTTCTATATATGTTAGATTCCTTCAATCGCTTGAAGACGATTTTGCATCTCGAGCATCTCGTCTCTCAGGAAAGCGGCGGTCTCAAAGTCCGTCGCTTTTGCTGCGGCGAGCATCGCTTTGCGCTTCTCATCGATGGCTTTCTCCAGTCGTTTGGCGTCCATCTTTTGCCATTCAGCATTCTTCCAACCGGCTTTGATAGCTTCGGTAAGACGCCGTTTCTCTTCTTCCGGATCGTGGTAGAGACCCGCGAGCGCAGAGGTGTTGATCTCTTTCTTGATCGGCGTCGGCGTGATACCGTGCTCTTCGTTATAACGCATCTGGATACGACGACGACGGTTGGTCTCATCGATCGTGGCCTGCATGGCCGGCGTGATCTTATCGCCGTACAACACGGCTTTGCCGTGAATATGTCGCGCGGCACGTCCTACGGTCTGGGTAAGAGAACGCTGGTCACGCAAGAAGCCTGTCTTATCCGCATCGAGGATGGCCACCAGACTTACTTCCGGCAGGTCAAGTCCTTCGCGCAGCAGGTTAACACCCACGAGCACGTCGTACTCGCCGCGACGCAGGTCCTCCATGATCTTCACGCGCTCGATAGTATCTATATCCGAATGGATATACGCGGACTTAATACGGTACTTGCGCAGGTACTCGTCCAGCTCCTCTGCCATCCGTTTGGTGAGCGTCGTGACGAGACATCGTTCGCCGCGATGGATACGGAACTTAATCTCATCCATCAGGTCATCCACCTGGTTCTTGGTCGGTCTCACTTCAATCTCCGGATCGAGAAGACCGGTAGGACGGATGAGCTGGTCGATGACGATACCTTCCGAGCGGTTGAGTTCATATTCATCCGGCGTGGCAGAGACGTAAATCGTCTGACCCGTCTTGGCTTCGAACTCCTCGAACTTGAGAGGTCGGTTATCTCGAGCAGCAGGCAGACGGAAACCATAGGTGACGAGGTTGTCCTTACGGGCTTTATCGCCTCCGTACATGCCGCGTATCTGTGGCACGGTCACGTGACTCTCGTCGATGACGAGCAGCATATCTTTCGGGAAATAATCGAGCAGACAGTAAGGTGGCGTACCTTCTTCGCGACCGTCGAAATAACGGCTGTAGTTCTCCACGCCGGTGCAGTAACCCAGTTCGTCCAGCATCTCGAGATCGTACTTCACGCGTTCCTCTATACGCTTTGCGTATAACTCTTCGCCGATGGAGGTGAAATATTCGATTTGTTTGGCGAGATCGATCTTTATCTGCTCCTTCGCGGTCGCGATACGTTCCGGGGACGTCAAGAAGATAGTGGCGGGACTGAGGTTGTAGTGGTCGAACTCCTCAATCACCTGTCCGCTTATCGGATCTACCGTGAGGATCGCGTCTATCTCATTGCCGAAGAACTCGATGCGCACGAGATAATCGGCATAGGCGAGGGCGATGTCGATGGTGTCACCTTTCACGCGGAAGCGTCCGCGCGCGAGTTCTATATCGTTACGCACGTACTGCGCGCCCACGAGTTGCTTGAGCAGCGTATCCATCGGTATCTGCTGACCGCGTTTCAACTCAATGACGTTGGCAGTGAAGTCCTGCGGCGAGCCGAGGCCGTAGATACAACTAACGGAACTGACGATAATCACATCTTTGCGTCCGCTGAGCAAGGCCGCTACAGCCGATAGACGGAGTCTATCTATCTCTTCGTTGATGGACAGGTCCTTGTCGATATAGGTGTCGGTGGCAGGGATATACGCCTCGGGTTGGTAGTAGTCGTAGTAACTGACGAAATACTCCACGGCGTTGTGCGGGAAGAAGGCCTTCATCTCGGAGTATAACTGCGCGGCGAGCGTTTTGTTATGACTCATGATAAGCGTCGGTCTGTTCGCTTGCGCGATGACATTCGCCACGGTAAACGTCTTTCCGCTACCGGTAACGCCAAGCAGCACCTGCGCGTCTGCGCCTGCGTTCAGACCATCCACTAACGCTTGTATCGCTTGCGGCTGGTCACCTGTCGGTTGATATGGAGATTCGAGTTGGAACATAAAAAACAAAAGGGATCCCTTTCGAGACCCCTGTTTGTTTGAGCTTACTTAACGCGGCGCTCCTGGATACGGGCTTTCTTACCCGTACGCTCGCG
>DBYL01000024.1:2792-5897 GCA_002309835.1 Bacteroidales bacterium UBA1187 | reverse complement strand
AAGATACGCTCTACACCAACGTTGCCACTCATCTTACGAACAGTAAAGCGTTTCTTGTCACCGCTGCCGTGAATAGCAATCACGTCGCCACGGAACTCCTGAACACGCTCTTTGTTTCCTTCTTTGATACGATAACCAACGGTTATCTGGTCACCTGCCTTGAATGCAGGCAGCTCTTTCTTCTCACCGGCAAAAGCTTGCTCGGCTACTTTCAATAAATCCATTCTTGCAATTGTTTATGGATCCAACTTTACGTAAGGAGCATTTACTACTATTCGGACGAACCTAATGCAATCGCCAGAGGCTCAATACGTCTTGCTTTTTTTTAAAGCGGGCACAAAAGTACTGCTTTTTTTTGAATTGACCAAATTTTTCGATGATTTTTTTGCATAATTGCGAAAAATGTAGTACTTTTGCAGTGCATTATGAGTAATACCTTTGGCGAAAAATGGAGTTTCACCTCTTTCGGTGAGTCGCACGGAGCAGCGATAGGCGGTGTGCTGGATGGTATTCCTGCAGGCATCGCTATCGACTTTGCGATGGTTCGCGCCGAACTCGAACGCCGAGCAGGTAAGCAGCAGACCGGAGTTTCTCCTCGCGCTGCCCGTGAACCCGACGAGGTAGAGTGGCTCTCCGGCGTGATGGACGGTGTGACGCTCGGAACGCCTATCGCCTTCCTTATTCGTAACAAAGATGCGCGGCCTGCGGACTACGAATGGTTGAAAAACAACTACCGCATAGGCCATGCTGACAAGGTGTATGAGCAGAAATACGGTATCCGCGACTGGCGCGGAGGCGGTAGAGCGAGTGCACGTGAGACGGCGGCGCGTGTGGTAGCCGGATGTATCGCCAAGCAGGAGTTAGCGCAGAAGGGAATTAGCATCCATGCGGATTTGATACAAGTAGGCGCAGAGACCGACCCCGATAAGTTTGCTGACACGATAGCCGCATTCCAACGCGAAGGTGATTCGATAGGAGGCATCGTAGAGTGCCGCATCCAGGGACTGCCGGTGGGCGTGGGTGAACCGATATTCGGGAAGTTACAGGCTGAATTAGCCTTCGCGGTTATGAGTATCAATGCCTGCAAAGGTTTTGAATACGGTACAGGTTTTGGTGGCGTGACTCAGCCGGGTAGCGAGATTAATCATATAAGCGGAGGCATAGCCGGTGGTATAAGTGACGGCACAGAAGTCGTGTTCCGTTGTGTCTTCAAACCCACGCCGAGTACGCCTAAGGCAGGAGTGAAAGGTCGTCATGACGCCTGTGTGGCTGTGCGTGCCGTGCCGGTAGTGGAAGCCATGACAGCATTGACAGTTGTCAACCTATTAGATTAGTTTGGCGCGGTTTTTGTAGGGAATTAATTGGAACAATTAAACTATTCGATATTATGAGTAAGATGAATACAAAAAAACTAACTCGCTCTGCTGACAATCGTGTGTTAGGCGGTGCGTTAGCCGGACTGGCTGAGTACTTCGGTGTAGATGCTACATTGGTGCGTATCTGTTACGTAGCACTGACCATTTTTAGTGCTGCTTTTCCGGGACTGCTGTTATACATCATCATGTTGTTGCTGATGCCTGAACCTCCGAAGAAGACTAATAAAAGCAATTTTGAAGATGCGGAAGTAGTTGGATAATAAAAGGCGGCTCAAACGAGTCGCCTTTTATTTTGTCATCTTATAGATGATTATTTCACTACTACCGGACTGTATTTCGGAACGAGTGACTTCATCACGGTCCATCCGATAAGGTAAGCCACTGCGCAGATACAGAAGATGATCATGTAGCCGGCAGGTTTACCACTGAATCCCATGAATTGGAAGGCTTCGCCCATCTCAGCGGCGTGGTCGAAGAGCATACCCGAACCTTTGTTGATCAGGAATGAACCGACACCACCTGCCATTGCACCGATACCGGTGATGGTAGCGACTGCTGATTTCGGAAACATATCACCTGTGGTGGAGAAGATGTTCGCACTCCAACTCTGGTGCGCAGCACCTACGATACCGATGATGATCGCCACTGCCCACGGTCCGTACACTCCACCGAGAGGCTGTGCAAAGAGCGCGAAGATAGGGAAGAAGGCGAAGATAAGCATCGCACGCATACGACCGGCATACGGTTCCATACCTTTCTTCTCAACGAAGATCTTAGGCAGATAACCGCCGAACAAGGATACCACCGTCACGATTGCATAGAGCGTGAAGATGAGGGCGATACCTTGTGGGTCGGAAGCCTTGATACCAAACTGATCCTGGAAATACGCAGGAGCCCAGAAGAGGAAGAACCACCAAACACCATCGGTCATGAACTTACCGAACGCAAAGGACCAAGTCTGACGATGCTTGAAGGCCTCGCCAAACGACATTTGTTTTTCTTCTTTAGCAGCCTCTGTTGGAGCGTCAGCTTCATCCTGGTGGATATACTCCAACTCTGCTTCATTGACGCGTTTGGACTCAGTCGGTTTGTCATAGACAAAGATCCAGATACCTGCCCAGATGAAACCGAGGGCACCGATGATGATGAACGCCCATTCCCAACCGAGGCTCTTCGCCAACAGAGGGATGGTGGCCGGTGCTGCGAGCGCACCTACGGACGCACCTGCATTGAAGAGGGCAGTAGCGAACGCACGGTCTTTCTTCGGGAAATACTCTGCGGTCACTTTGATAGCAGCAGGGAAGTTACCTGCTTCGCCCAGGCCAAGGATCAGACGGCAAGCGAGGAACAGCCATACACTCACCATTGAGATGGTACTCACTATCGTGCCTGTGGCTTCCAGCAAAGCAGCCTTATCTGCTACACCTACGATGTGCTCGGTAACCCAACCGCAGCCTGCGTGCATGACGGCACCTAACGACCAGATGATGATCGCCCACAGGTAACCTTTCTTCGTACCCATCCAGTCGATGAACTTACCGGCGAAGAGGCAGAAGATAGCGTACGCAATAGAGAACACACCGGTGATCGTTCCGTAGTCGGAATCGGTCCAGTGGAACTCAGGTTGAATGAACTCTTTGAAGGTCAGGGACAGCACTTGGCGGTCCATATAATTGACCGTAGTGGCGAAGAAGAGCATCGCGCACATGACCCAACGCCAGTTGGTCAT
>DBYL01000024.1:2022-2756 GCA_002309835.1 Bacteroidales bacterium UBA1187 | reverse complement strand
GCGATGATTTCAAAACATTCTTTGCATTTGTCGGTCACGTACTTCCAGTCACCGGCTTTTACCTTGTCAGACGGGAAGAGTTTCGATCCCATACCTACGCAGTAAACGCCAGCAGCGAACCATTTCTCGAGGTTCTCTTTCTCCGGAGCCACACCACCGGTAACCATGATCTTGGACCACGGCATCGGCGCCATGAGACCCTTCACGAGGTTCGGGCCTACTACATCACCCGGGAAGACCTTCGTGAAGTCGCATCCTACTTCCTGCGCTGCACCGATCTCTGACGGAGTCAGGCAACCCGGACAGTACGTCACGCAACGACGGTTGCAGACCACTGCGATATCTTTGTTGAACAACGGACCTACTACGAAGTTAGCACCGAGTTGGAGATAGAGCGCAGCTGTCGGCGCGTCTACTACAGATCCGATACCGAGCGCCAGTTCCGGGCACTCTACAGCCACCCACTTACTCAGTTCACCGAATACCTCGTGGGCAAAATCGCCACGGTTGGTGAACTCGAACGCGCGTACACCGCCTTCGTAACAAGCCTTAATCACATTCTTACAAACTTCTACGTCCTTGTGATAGAACACAGGAACCATCGGTGCCGCGGCAATCTTCGCCATCACCTGAAACTTATCAAATTTTGCCATAATCGTCGATTTTTAGCGTTGTACTCGTCCATTAGCGTTACCACCTGCAAGGCTCAATACCTCATCCTCGCTTACGAGGTT
>DBYL01000024.1:0-1899 GCA_002309835.1 Bacteroidales bacterium UBA1187 | reverse complement strand
TCGATGATCGGGTTGATCTCATAGCGCTTGCTCTGATAGAACTCCTTGCCGTTGTAGATCATAGCCTTCCAGCCGTTGAACGTCGCGCTGAAGCTCTCGCGAAGCGTCGATACAACATACTTGAAGCCGAACTCCTTNNTTCATCATCTGCTCGAAGATACCTTTGTAACCCTCGGCATTCGTCTCTCCGCCTTCTACATCTGCATCGGGCTTGAAGCCGAGACAGAGCTCTGCATCCTCCTCATTGCCGATACATACATCGACGTACTTCATCAGCGGACGCATGATGGAGATAGCCTTCTCGGAAGTCCAGAGTTTCTTACGGAAGTTAAGATCCACAGAAACGGTGACACCGTGACGCTTGGCAGCCTCGCAAGCCAGTTTGGTGATCTCAGCCGCCTTGTCCGAGATAGCCGGCGTGATACCGCTCCAGTGGAACCAAGCTGCACCTTCCATGATCTTGTCGAAATCAAAATCCTTCGGATCAGCCTCAGCGATAGCGCTGTGAGCACGGTCGTAGATAACTTTCGACGGACGCATCGAAGCGCCGGTCTCGCAGTAGTACAGACCTACGCGGTCACCACCACGAACGATGAAATCGTCCTTCACACCATAACGACGCAGCGAGTTAACGGCGATCTGACCGATTTCGTGCTTCGGCAGTTTGGTAACGAGGTAAGCGTCGTGACCGTAGTTGGCGCACGAGATAGCTACGTTTGCCTCACCACCACCGGGGATAATACGGAAATGGTCAGACTGAATGAAACGATCTTGTCCTTCCGGACTAAGGCGAAGCATGATCTCGCCTAAGGTAATAATTTTAGCCATGATTATTTAGAATTTGAAATAGTTTTTAGCATTGTTGTAGCAGATATCTTCTACCATCTGTTGTACGCGTTTCTTCTCGTAGCCTGTGTACGGGATCATGCCGTTCTCGATGTCGTTACCGAGGACATTACACAGCGTGCGGCGGAAGTACTCGTGACGCGGATAGCTAAGGAACGAGCGGCTGTCGGTCAACATACCTACCAAGCGGCTCAGCAGACCAAGGTTACTCAATGCCATCATCTGCTTCTCCATACCATCCTTCTGGTCGAGGAACCACCAACCTGAACCGAACTGAATCTTGCCTGGGACACTACCATCCTGGAAGTTACCCAGCATAGTAGCAATTACCTCGTTGGCACACGGGTTGAGGTTATAGAGGATGGTCTTTGCCAGATGTCCTTCGCTATTCATCTCGTCCAAGAAATGACTCATCGCCTTTGCTGTTGTGAACTCACCGATGCTATCAAAGCCGGTGTCTGCGCCGAGTTGAGCGAACATCTTGCTGTTGTTGTTACGAATCGCGCCATAGTGGTACTGCTGCGTCCAACCGGAAGCGTAGTCCATCTCTGCTTGTGCGTGTAGATAAGCGTGCTTGTACTGACGAATCTCAAATGGAGTTAACTCCTTGCCTGCGAGGGCTTTTTGGAAGATGGAGTTGATCTCTGCATCGGTGTACGGCTCATCATAGAACTCCTCAATACCGTGGTCACTCAGACGGCAACCCATGGACTCGAAGAAGTCATGACGTTTCTGGAGTGCTGCTACGAGATCTGCAAAAGTGCGAATCTCAACGCCTGCCACCTGGGCCAGTTTCTCTATATATGCTTTCCATGTAGCGGCCTCGATATTCATGCCTGCATCCGGACGCCAAGTCGGCAACATGCGTACTTCGGCCTTCGGATCGTTCTTCAGCATCTTATGCCACTCGAGACTATCAGCCGGGTCGTCGGTTGTACAAACCAACTCAACGTGATAGTGCTTCATGAGGCCTTGCGGACAGAACTTCGGGTCATTGGCAATAAGGTCATTACACTTGTCATAGATAGCACGTGCGGTCTCGGGATTCAGACG
>DBYL01000020.1:453-14325 GCA_002309835.1 Bacteroidales bacterium UBA1187 | reverse complement strand
ACGGCTTCAACCGCTCCTCTCAATATAGGATTATGCACTTTTATGGGCAATCATATCGCCTTTACAGGAACGGAAGAGAACTTTGGCGGAGCAGCGGTCGCGGTTTTCAAGGCTAAGATGTGCCTGATGGACAACCTCATCCTTGCCAACGACCAGAAGATAGGGGATGCTGCACCCGTCTGGGCGGACCTCTATACCGTGACTTCCGATGTCAACCTCTGGAGAGACACCTACAACCTCTATTCATCCTCTACCGAGATAAACGGCTGGGAGAACACCATCGTCGATGCCTTCGGCGGTACACTCACAGGTGGACAATATACGCCGCATATCAAAACCAATGGAGCATACCCTATCTATCAGAAGATACTCGGTACATACTCCATCGCTTGTCTGCCTGCCAACCAGCGTATGTGCGAGTCCGCCTTCACCTATGACCTCAACGGCGACGGCTCCATCAGCGGCTCCGTGACACGCGATATGGTCAACCGGAATCGCAACCTCCAGTCCTGCGTCGGTGCCGTCGAGTTTACCGGCAACGACCAACCGGAAGGAATGGAGGATGTACAAAGAGACAATGTACAATGTACAAAGGTCATTGAGAACGGACATTTGGTCATTATCAAAAACGGCATCCGCTATGATGCGTTAGGTAATAGGTTATAATCATGAGAAAAGCGTTATTAATAGCCATTTGTTCCTTGCTCTTTGTTCCTGGTGCTGACTTTGCCCAAGACCCTTGGAGCATCCGTACTGACCAACCCCTGCAAGGGGATTACTACGGTATTACCTCTGCCAATGGACAGATTGGACTCGTCAGTAGTCGCCATCCCCTCCAAGTGGACAAAGTAGTCGTCGGAGGACTGTACGACATATACGGTTCGGGCAGAGTCAACAACTTCTTCCCGAACATCAACCCGCTTGACATACTCATCCAAGTCAACGGCACACAAATACAACCCGAATCCGTCGCAGACTACTCCCAGCAACTCGACTTCCATAACGCTGCTTTCACCGGCACCTTTACCTGTCCGGATCAACTGCAAGTGCAGTACACCACCGTAGCCCTGCGCCATATGCCCTATGGCTTCCTTACTGACATGCGTCTCGTTGCGCTCACGGATATCGACCTCAAGGTCACCAACCGCCATCGCGTGCCGGACAACCTACCCGAACCGCATTCCTTTTTCTCGCGTGTCAAGAACAACGGTAGCCCGTTTGTTAAGAAATACCCCGTACACTACCTGCTCTCCACGACCGCGCAGTCGCCCTCCGGCAGACATACCCTTGCCGCCACCACCGCTTTCCTCTTCCCCGATGCACCGGCACAAGGAACCCCCTACAAACCCGTGTTCGTTGAAGACACCACAGCCCGCACAAATGGCATGGCATTCACCTGTCATCTCAACCAAGGCGACACCCTCCATCTCTGTCTTGTGGGAAACATCCTCGCCTCCAACGTCATACCCGACACACGCAACGAGACCGAACGGCTCACCCTCTTCCAACTGCTCGAAGGCTACGACCGGCTCTGGCAACGGCATAACGAGGCATGGGCGGACCTCTGGCAGTCCGACATCATCATCGAAGGCGATCCGCAAGCGCAGCAGGACATCCGCTCCATGCTCTATCACCATTATGCCTTCTATCGGACCGATGCGCCCTCGTCCTGTTCACCCATGGGACTCTCCGGACTGGGTTATAACGGACATGTCTTCTGGGACTCCGAGACATGGATGTACCCCGTACTTCTGCTCATGCAACCCGACATGGCACAGCAGATGCTCCAATATCGTTTCGACCGCATGCCTGCGGCACGGCAAAACGCCTACATGCACGGCTACAAAGGCATTATGTTCCCGTGGGAGAGTGCTGCCACAGGACACGAAGAGACACCCCCTCCACATCCGTACCCCGAAGCGGAGAACCATATCACCGCTGACATAGCCAATGCCTGCTGGCAGTACTACTGCGTCACCCGTGACAAACAATGGCTCGTCTCTGTTGGTTATCCCCTCATCCGCGAAGCGGCGGATTTCTGGGTGAGCCGTATCGAACCCAATGGCGACATCATTAACATCATCGGTGCCGATGAATGGAACCAAAACATCTACGGTGGCAAAAACGTCAATAACAATGCCTATACCATCGGTGCGGCACAAACAACCCTCCGTGCCGCAGCGGCTGCCACCAAAGAACTGCGCATCAAACCTGACCTTGCATGGCAGCAGACAGCCTCTAAACTGCATCTCACTTACCTGCCTTCCGGCATCATCGCCGAGCACGCTACCTACAACGGCGAACCTGTCAAGCAAGCCGATGTAGCATTACTCGCATTCCCTCTGCATGTCCTCACCGACAAACAGGAAATCCTCCGTAATCTCGAATATTACATCGCTACCGTGCCCGAGAAGAAGACACCCGCGATGACCAAATCCATCTATGCCACCCTCTATGCGCGGCTCGGCGATGCCGACAAAGCACTCTTCTGGTGGCGTGACTCCTACCTGCCCAACCTGAACCCGCCTTTCCGTGTAGTGGCTGAATTTAATGGCGGTACGAATCCCTATTTCATTACCGGAGCAGGAGGAACACTCCAAGCTCTTCTCTTCGGTTTCGCAGGACTCGATATCACGGATAAGGGACTCAAACAGGCTTACCGTCCGGTGCTACCCAAAGAGTGGAAGTCACTTACAATACGGCGGCAGGGATATCATGATATCGTAATCAAATAAATAATCAAATAAATGGTAAACATATGACACGTAAGGAATTTCTTCAAACACTTGGTGTGGGCGCTGCTACTATTGCGGTGAGCAATCTGCCCGGTGCTTCGTTAGTGAACGCTGCTGAGGCTGCTACACCCGAAAAAGCACTCCCGAAAGGTGCAGAACGACTGAATTTCGGTTTACCTAATCAAGAGGCTGTTGTTGCCCGACCTGTCACCGCCATCGTCATCGGTGCCGGTTCGCGCGGTTCGGTGTATGCCTCGTACAGCGGACAGTATCCTAAAGCGTTGCAGATTGTCGGCGTAGCAGACATCAACGCTGTCCGTCGCGAACAAATGGCAAAACTGTATGGCATAGCACCTGAGCATCAGTTCGGTGACTGGTCGGAGGTCTTCCGCTTGCCTAAGTTCGCCGATGCGGTGATCATCGCTACACCCGATAATGTGCATTACAAACCCTGTATGCAAGCATTGGCTGCCGGATATGATGTGCTGCTGGAGAAACCTATTGCCCAAACGGCCAAAGAGTGTACCGACATCCTGCATCAGGCGCGTAAATACGGTCGCCTGGTCGGCGTATGCCATGTGCTTCGGTATGCACCTTATTTTCGTGCCCTCAAACGTGTCATCGACGAGGGACGGGTAGGCGATATCGTCAGCGTACAGCACCTCGAGCCTATCCGCTTCCATCATATGGCGCACTCCTATGTGCGCGGTAACTGGCATTCCGCGAAAGAGACCACACCGATCATCATCGCCAAAGCATGCCACGACCTGGATATCGTTCGCTGGTTGCTCGGAAAACCCTGCAAACGCGTATCCGCTTTCGGCTCGCTGTCGTTCTTCACACGCAAGAACGAACCGGCAGGCGCTGCAGACCGGTGCTTCGATTGCGCGGCAGAGAAACAGTGTCCGTTCTCCGCACTCAAGATTTATCTTCGCGAGCATCGTTACTTGTATGTCTTTGACGCATTGCCTGAGGACCGGATTGCCAAAGATGCGAAGATTGCTGATTACCTCCGCACTACCGACTATGGACGGTGCGTCTTCCGTTGCCAAAACGACCAATGTGACCATTATGTATGTAATCTTGAGTTTGACGGCACGAATGGTACAGCTCCCTCTACCGCCTCGCTCCAAGTGGAAGCACTCACATCATACGGCGGACGGAAAACACGTATCATGGGTACCAAAGGCGACATAGTCGGCGATATGCAGACCTTCACGCTTACCGATTTCCTTACCGGTAAAAAATATGTATGGGACGAAGACATCAGCAAACTGCCCGGCTATGAAGGACATGCAGGAGGCGACTGGGGTATCGTTAAAGATTTTGTGCTCGCCGTCGCTCATCAGGATGAGAAATACCTCTCTTCCACCATTGATGTATCCGTCGAATCCCACGTCATGGGCTTCCGTGCCGAGAAGGCGCGGCTCAAATCCAAAATTGTCAACATGTAAACAATCTATTTACGATGAAAAAGCACAATCTCTTCCTTTTCGCCTTTGTGGCACTTGCATGGCTGTCTTGTAGTTCCAAACCGGAAACAACCCGTTCCGAACAGATCCGTGCAGACCTGCTCAACCCAGACTGTCCACGTGTGCTCGTGGCTTCCCACCGTGCCGATTGGCGAGGATGGCCCGAGAACTCCATCCCTGCCATTGAGTCCGCTATCGCGATGGGCGTGGATATTGTCGAACTGGATCTCCAGTGTACCGCGGACAGCCAGCTTATCATCATGCATGATTCCAAACTGAACCGTACCACTACCGGCAAAGGAGTCATCGCCGAAATAACACTCGACTCCATACGCACTTTCCGGCTCAAGAACGGGGTCTCTATCAAGACCCGCCATGAGATACCGACCCTCCGTGAAGTGCTGCTCCTCTGCAAAGACCGCGTGCTCATCAACCTCGATAAAGCCGACCGCTACTTCGACCTCGTTGTACCTCTCCTTCAAGAGACCGGCACGACCCGCCAGATCATCATGAAAGGACGCAAACCTGCTGACGAAGTGCGTGCCCTCTATGGCCAATACCTCGATGAGGTCATTTATATGCCCATTGTGGACATGAACGATTCCGCTTCCGTGGAGACCTTCACTGCCCACCTCGCAAGCAACCCGTGCGCTTTTGAACTGTGCTGGCGCACCGATGATACCTATGTCAAGCAGGCTTCTGCGCTCGCACAAGGCAAGTCTCTCCTCTGGGTCAACTGTCTCTGGGACACTCTCTGCGGAGGACATGAGGATGACGAAGCCTACAACGATCCCGATGCCCACTACGGCTATCTCATCGACTCCCTCGGCTTCCGTATCATCCAGACCGACCGTCCCGAATATCTGATTAACTATCTTCAATCGAAGCATAAAAGATGAGTTTCTTCTCCAAATCACCTGCTGCTCCGTTACGTAACGAATCGGAACAGCAACGAAACGCCCGTTTCAAACGAATGCAATGGGCTTCCTTGATGCCACCCAACTCGGTGTCATCTCATCCGCATTGTTGTCCAACTATGAGGGACCAAGTATAGCTATCAACAATGATCCGACCCCTGAAGGAGCTCAAGCATTCTAATTAAAATTGCCTTATGCGCAACAACCTTTCCTCAAAGATAAGTTTTACCCGTATCCCTGAGTATCTTTACCGCACGGATGACGTGCTGGAGTTGAGTCGCGTGAGCCGCATGGAGAAAATCCCCACCGCTGTCTTTGAGACAGCGCGTGAGGGTGCCCATACGGTCGCACAACGCATCGCGGAACGTATTCGCGAAAAACAACGGGACAACAAGTCTATGGTTCTGTCACTGGTCAGTGGACAGACTATGACAGACGTATTCGATGAACTGGTGCGGATGTATACGGAAGAAAAACTCAGCTTCCGCAATGTTATCCTATTTAACCTCTTTGAGTACTATCCCTTGCCAACTATTGATGCGGCCTGCTTTGGACAGATACAGGAGCAATTCATCAGTCGGGTGGATATCCCGCGGGAGAATATCTACACCTTCGATGCCTCCAAAGAGCAGAAAGACCTGATGTCCATGATTGCACATCTCGATCAGCGGATGCAGGAACTGGGAGGTGTCGATTTACAACTATTGGGTATCGGACGAAACGGAAATATCGGCTTCAATGAACCCGGTTCGCCCATGCAGAGTGCCACCCGACTCGTTGTGCTGGATAATAACTCCAAAGAGGAAGCCAAATCCATCTTTGGTACGGTGGAGCAAGTACCACCCTTAGCCATCACTATGGGCTTGGGAACTATCCTCCAAGCGAAAGAGATTCTCCTCTGCGCATGGGGAGAACATAAAGCGCAGCAGATAAAGACCGCCGTCGAAGGACCTGTAGATACCGCTTGTCCGGCTTCCGCACTCCAGATGCATGCTAATGCGCATATTTACTGCGACTTGGGTGCCGCTACGCTGCTCACCCGCATCCATCACCCGTGGCTTGTTACCTCCTGTCAATGGGATACTGCTCTCACACGCCGCGCGATCGTGTGGCTGTGCGAACAAACCGGCAAACCCATCCTCAAACTGACCAACCGCGACTACAACGACTTCGGACTATCGGAACTCATCACCCAATACGGTTCGGCGTATGATTGTAACATCAAGGTCTTCAATGACCTCCAGCATACGATCACCGGTTGGCCCGGAGGAAAACCCAATGTGGATGACTCCAACCGTCCCGAACGCGCCAAACCCTACCCAAAGGATATCCTCATCTTCTCTCCCCATCCGGACGATGACGTCATCTCCATGGGTGGTACATTCCAACGTCTCATCAAGCAGGGACATAACGTCCATGTAGCCTATGAGACCTCCGGCTGCATCGCCGTTGATGATTCCAACCTCCAGTACTTCCTTGATTTCATGAACGGGTACAAAGCGGTCATCCCTGACGCTCCTGTAACCGGTAACCCGTCACCCATTACCCTTGCGGATTATACGCCGCGTCAGATCCTCGACCTCAAAGCCCTTATTCGACGCGGAGAGGCTACTGCCGCGGATCGTTTCATGGGACTATCCGAAGACCATATCCACTTCCTCAACTTGCCTTTTTACGAGACCGGAACGGTCAAGAAAGGAGATTTGACTCAGAGAGACGTAGATATTGTGAAGAATCTGCTAATGGCTATCCGCCCTCATGAACTCTTCGTTGCCGGTGATTTGGCTGACCCGCATGGTACCCACAAAGTGTGTCTCGATGCCGTACTGGCTGCACTCGACGAACTGAAAGCCACAGAGTCATGGTTGCGCGACTGCCGTATATGGATGTACCGCGGTGCGTGGATGGAGTGGGAAGTAGATTTGATCGAGATGGCAGTACCGATGTCACCGGAAGAACTGCGGCATAAACGGAACACCATCCTCCGGCATCAGTCGCAGATGGAGTCTGCACCCTTCATGGGCGATGACGAACGACTCTTCTGGCAACGTGCCGAAGACCGCAATCATGCCACTGCCGAGCTGTACGCCCGTCTCGGACTCGCCAACTACGAAGCCATTGAGGCATTCGTACAGTATCATCTTTTGGGATAATTTTTGACTTAAATATATTTTGACTATGACAAATCCATTTTCTTTGGAAGGCAAGACCCTGGAGCAGATCACTACGATGTGGAGAAAAAAAATATGAGATACAATTTCTTTCAAAAATCACCTGTAGCCCCTCTCTGCGAAGAGTCGGAACAGCAACGCAACGCCCGTTTCAAACGAATGCAATGGGCATCCTTCTTTGCCGTCACACTCGGTTACAGCATGTACTACGTATGCCGGACATCCCTTAACGTAGTCAAAAAACCCATCATGGATGCCGGAGTACTTGATGCCAAACAACTCGGTGTCATCTCCTCCGCGCTCCTCTTTACCTATGCTATCGGTAAGTTCGTCAACGGCTTCCTTGCCGACCATTCGAACATACGCCGCTTCATGGCTACCGGTCTGCTCATCTCCACCGTTGCTAACATTGTCGTCGGACTGCTCGGTATCATCACTGCTTCCCAAATGGCAGTTTCCCAAGGTGCGTTATATACCATCTTCGCTATCCTCTGGGGAATCAATGGTTGGACACAATCTATGGGCGCACCTCCTTGCGTCGTAGCCCTCTCGCGCTGGTATCCGCTCTCCCGTCGCGGCACGTTCTACGGATTCTGGTCGCTCTCCCACAACCTCGGGGAGTTCTTCTCTTTCCTCCTCGTCGGCGGACTCGTATCCGTCCTCGGCTGGCAGTTCGGTTTCATCGGTGCAGCCATCGCCGGTATTATCGGCTTCCTGCTCATCGTCTTCCTCCTCCATGACTCACCCGAGGCTGAAGGAATGCCCTCCGTTGCCGTCATGGCTGGCGAGGAACAACCCGAGCAGAAAAAAGACCATTCCATCGGCTTCTCGCAGAAAGCCGTCCTTCGTAACCCCTATGTCTGGGTACTCGCTTTCGCGTCCGCTTTTATGTACGTGTCACGGTATGCCGTCAACGGATGGGGAGTCCTCTTCCTGCAAGAGACCAAAGGCTTCACCCTCGCCAATGCCACCCAGATCATATCCATCAATGCCCTGCTCGGTATCATCGGAACCGTCTTCTCCGGATGGCTCTCGGATGTTGCCTTCAAGGGCAATCGTTACATCCCTGCCGTCGCAGCCGGTATCCTCGAAGTGCTGTCCCTCATCCTCTTTGCCTTTGGCGGTGATGCCGGATGGGTGAACATACTTGCCATGGTACTCTTCGGTATCGCCATCGGTGTGCTCATCTGTTTCCTTGGCGGACTAATGGCGGTGGATATCGTACCACGCGAAGCGTCTGGTGCCGCTCTTGGGGTCGTCGGTGTTGCTTCCTATGCTGCTGCCGGACTGCAAGACATAGCCTCCGGTCTCCTCATAGACACACATAAGTCGGTTACTGCCGTAGTCGGCGGGGTGGAACAATATGCGTACGATTTTACTCCGGCACTTATATTTTGGATTGTAGCAGCTGCTCTTTCCGTGCTTCTCGTATGCATCGTATGGCATAAAGCATGCCGAAATAAACAATAGGATATTTTTGTTGAATCGTAAAAATAGTAAATCATTATGTTAGGTACATGGGAAATTATTTTAATTGCATTGGTTATCTTACTCATTTTTGGCGGTAAGAAAATCCCTGAACTCATGAAGGGTATCGGTAAGGGCGTCCGTTCGTTCAAAGACGGTGTGGAAGGAAAAACGGAGAAGGAAGAGGCCGAAGTAAAGGATGAGAAGGAAGAAAAAAAATGACTTTCTGGGAGCATCTGGAAGAACTGCGTGGCGTACTGATTAAATCGGTATGTGCGTGGTTATTGGCGTCTATAGCAGCCTTTGCGCTCAAAGAACCGCTTTTTACGTTCCTATTTGCACCACTCGGTTCAGGACATACTCTCGTTAATCTGGATGTAACTGCGCAGTTCTTGACGCATGTGCAGGTGTCGCTCTGCATCGGTTTTGTGATTGCTCTGCCGTTGGTGATAACATGGCTTTTCGCATTCATAGCACCGGCGCTGGAAAATAATAGCAAATGCTCAACAATACTGTTTATCGCTGGCGCATATCTACTCTTTGCGGCAGGATTGGCGCTGAACTGGTTCGTTATCTTCCCGTTCTCCTTCCGATTCTTGAGCGACTATCAGATTAGTACCGTAGTGGTAAACAACATCAGCCTTCAATCGTACATGTCCATGTTGCTGATCCTATCTGTTATGATGGGACTCCTGTTCGAGATACCTGTTGTCACATGGCTGCTGTCTGAATTGGGTATATTACGCAAATCGCATCTCAAACAGTACAGAAAATATGTCTTTGTCGCGATACTTATACTGGCAGCCGTCATCACGCCTACAGGCGATCCTTTTACGCTCCTGCTGGTTTCCCTTCCTGTCTATCTGCTCTATGAGTTGAGTATTTTGATTGTAAAACAGTAATAAATTCTTTGTGATTATGAATAAATATGCTTTGGTATCGACTTGGGTGGTACCGGCACTAAATTCGGATTGGTGAATAACGATGGGAACGTTCTTCGCACGAGTTCCATCCCTACACAGCAGTATCCGGATATAGACGAATACTGCGATGCACTATGCGCAGGACTCAACCGTATTGTGGAGGAAGAAGGACTCACATTGGGCGATATCATCTACGGCGTCATCTGCCTCGCAGCCGCCTTGTTCGTCTGGAAACTCGTGCCCGAGACCAAAGGAAAAACCCTTGAGCAGATAACCACCATGTGGCGTAAAAAAAGCAAACTCTATATAGTCAAATAACCATTGTTTATGAAACATCTGTTTTGCTCTGCAGCATTGCTGCTATCCATGAACCTCTTTGCCGGCACTCCTGCGCGTACCATTCTTCTCTATCCGAACGGTGCTCCTGATTCGAATGGTTATACCGCCGCGGATGAGTATGTTAAAAACGAGACTAAGATTTATCAAATAGCCGAACCGCGCTTGGATATATACCGCCCCGACATTGCCCCCAAAGGAATCATCCTCTCCATTCCGGGAGGTGGATATTCTTTCGTTTCATCTGGCAATGAAGGCATCAAAGTGGCGGATTTCTTTGTCCCGCGCGGTTATATCGTGGCAGTTCTCAAGTACCGTCTTCCCAATGGGCATGAGAACATCCCCCTTCACGATGCATTGCAAGCTATGCATATCCTGCGTGATAGTGCCGCCGTCTGGCATACGCCCGATGCGGCTGTCGGTGTTATGGGCTTCTCCGCAGGCGGACACCTCGCTGCATCCCTGTTGACGCATTATACCGACTCAATCACACGACCCGACTACGGTGTCCTCGTCTATCCCGTCATCTCCATGGACTCCACGCTCACCCACCGTGGTTCATGCCGCCAACTCCTCGGTGACAACCCGACCGATGAACAGCGCATCTACTGGTCGTGCGACAAGCAAGTTACATCTGCTACGCCTCCCTGTCTTATCGTCGGATGTCAGGATGATCCTACCGTTCCCATAACCAACTCCATCCGCTTCTACGAAGCCCTCACCGCCCATAACGTACCCTCGTCCCTGCTCATCGTGCCGTATGGCAAGCATGGTTGGGGCTTCTCACGCCAATTCCCCGACCGTGACCGCATTGATCAGGCGATTACTGCCTTTGTCACAGGACGACCTTCTGAGACGCTTGCTTCTCAACAGAAAAGACAACGTGACTGGGCAAAATTCAATAGGTATGCCCAGGCTAATGACGAATTGAAGGCTCGGAAATCAAAAGTGTCTGTTATTTTCTATGGCAATAGCATCACCCAAAACTGGTATAAGATGCGACCAAGCTTCTTCCTGTCACACGGTTTCCTCGGACGCGGTATAAGCGGGCAGACCTCTGCTGAAATGCTCGTCCGATTCCGGCAGGATGTCATCGACCTTCGTCCGAAGACGGTCGTCATTCTCTGCGGCATCAACGACATTGCCCAGAACAACGGAACGATTTCTATTGAACATATCATGGGTAATATCATCTCGATGTGCGAACTGGCAAAAAAACATCATATCCGACCCGTCCTCTGTTCCGTCCTTCCTGCGAGGTCTTTCCGATGGAACCCCTACGTTTCCGATGCCCCCGAACAGATACGCGAACTCAATACGTTTATCCGAAACTATGCACATACGCATCATATTCCTTATGTGGACTACTACTCAGCCATGGTTGATTCTGACGGAGGACTACGATCTGGACTGAGCGGCGATGAAGTGCATCCGAACGATGCCGGATATGACATCATGGAACCGATTATTCTCAAAACACTGAAACTGAAATAACCTAAGTCTTACCGTTTTTTCATGGTATTAGTTTGACCCCGTTGCACGTGAGTGTAGCGGGTTTTCCTTTATGTGCCTTTTCTCTCCATCCCATCCCCGTCCCCCTCCGTTTTTGCTTGTTTGACCATATCCGGAATCATACCCTCACCGCATGATTCTTCTTGGCAGTTACGCCGTCTAGTTGACGGCGCCATTATTAACACAAAAAACAAGCATTTATGACATACAAAGCAATGTATAAATACGAACTCGCATCCGCCGCCGGTGTCTCTACCGACACCTTCCGGCGATGGCTTATATCCGACCGCGACGCTTTGGAGGCTATGGGAGTTTCTCCCACCCAGCACCTCCTCCCGCCTGTCGCCGTCCGTTATATCTGCGAGAAATACGACATCGAAATCTCGAAAAACCCTTAAAGAACAGACTATTGCCGCGCTTGGCGGCAATCACCTGCACGGTTATCTGCAATAGCCGTACCTTTGCACCGGATTTCAAAATGAAGTCTGGTGCGATTCTTTTATGTACGCACCTGAACATTAACTAAAAACTATTTGTTATTATGGCAAAACAAATTGATTTATCGGTCCTTGACCAACAGCGTGCCACCACAATGGCAGCAAACGAATTGAAGAAAGATCTGGATTCCCGTCGCACAGATGTGGATCGGGCAGTAGCTAAACTTCTCCGCCAACGGGGATTGCCGAGGAACTTCACCGGCGAACTGGAGTACAACGGCTACACCATCCGTGTCCAACGTAGAACCGTCATTCAGTTCATGGGGATATGAGCCGCTATGTCCCTCTAACCTACCTCCGCGAGCATTTTCGGGTCGTTGATCCGGGATTGCTCTCGGAGCAGGAGATTAATAAGCACTGGGATCCGTTCTGTGAGAGGGAGGATAATTGACTAGACTACTAGGCGACTAGATTTCTAGAAATAGGCGGATCTGGGCGCAAAAATGCGCCCAAAAGCGACACCGAAAAAGAAAAAAGGTTGATAAAAAAGAAAAAATAAAATGGTGGTGGTACTATGATTATACTACCCCTAAATCCCCTAAGCGGACCTTTGTACCACCACCAACATTTTTTTTTAAAAATTATGGAAACTAACGATTATTGGACACCCTTATGGAATGCCTTGTATCAAAACGGCGCGAGTGCGAAAAGCGAGGACGCTACCCACCGATTTTGGCTTTCTTTGTCGCCAGAACAACAAGCACAGGTCAGTCAAACCATCGTACGGAAAGTAGCGGCGAACGATTTTGTTTGGTACAATCCCATCCGCGCCATTCAGGAGAACCTCCGCCTTCTCAAACCCGCCGAACCCGAGTTTCTCTCCGGTGCCGAACAGGACCGATTGCGGGCTCAGGGTATCCCCCTGGTCCAAGTAAAATACGGAGACGAATTCAAGATCTGTACGCGGGAGACGGCGGAGGCGTTTGGGCTGACCATCACTAAGGACCCGTGGTAACCGGATGATATCCGGGATAATAAACAAAGCAAAACCGGCATCGCATGCCGGGGAAATGAAAGATGAAAAATGAAAGATGAAAGATGAAAAATGAAAGAGTATCCTTTATATGATGTACCGTACTTGGTGCGGGAAGCGAATGGACGACACGGGTCGGCAAGGCGACACGCCAACGACGTAAAAAAACAAGCCGTCGTAGATGACTACTTCATCCTACGGGATCGAGGTGCAACATCGCAAGAAGCACGCGAAGCCGTGGCTAGTAAACACCAGCTCACCGTAGAAAGAACAGATAGAATCATTCGATGGTTCTATGAAGAAGCAAAAAAACGAAAAAAATACGATTTTTTGGAAAAATTTTCACCTTTACGGGAACAAATTACGGACTTTTGAATTATCTTTGTCGTCGGAATTGGAGAGAGCGGGCGGAAAAACCGGAAAATCCGGCGGATCCGGACCGCTTCGCTCTTCCGGAGATACGAGTATCGTACGGTGACGTACGGGATGCGAACGTAGTGCGAACGAGAATGGCTCGGATACTATCCGAGGCAATAGACGTTGTTAGTCAAAAATATCCCAAAATTACCAAAAAGATGATAGTAGAACTAATAATACCAATAGAGACGCTGAGAGGGAAGCTGAAGGAGGATGGGTACTATTTTCGAGTATTCAAAGGGAAGCAGATAGTGCAACGGAATCCCACCAAATGGCGTGACACACCGGCGAGGAAGGCAGCTCGCGAAAGATTTGTGGCGAGGTATGCGCGGAAGAAAACCGGATGACATCCGGGGTAATTAACAAAATATTAACCATTAAACCAAAATTTTAACTATGGCAGAAATTAAACCGATGGCTCTTGTAGAGAGCATGAAGAAGAAAGTGTGTGA
>DBYL01000020.1:0-412 GCA_002309835.1 Bacteroidales bacterium UBA1187 | reverse complement strand
CCGAGTACGAAAGAGCCGAGTGCGGCTCAGATGGCAGCTAAAGCGCGATTTGCGAAAGTGTCGGCGGCAGTACGAACGATTCTCGAGGATGCAACCGAGAAAGCGAAGCTGGAGAAGGGATTCATGGCGCAGCGTAAGTACGGATCGTTGTTCGGGTATGCGATGCACAAGTTGAACGGGAACTATGATGAGAATGGAGATCTCATCGCGGAAGGAGGCGAGTGATGAAAAAGAGAATCTTAGTTATTCTAGTCGTCCTAGGAGCGATCATGGCTAGTTGTAACGTGACGCGGACAATCTCTACGCAGAGTCAGTACTACCAGAAAGGCGACACGACTTGCACGATCGTCACCAAGACCATCGAGACTTACGATGCGTCGAAAAAGTAATTAACCACCTAAATCTTTTAAGA
>DBYL01000002.1:19098-50601 GCA_002309835.1 Bacteroidales bacterium UBA1187 | reverse complement strand
TAGCCGTGTTCGTCCCTCTGACGATGCTCTCCGGCATGGCGGGAATCATGTTCCACGAACTCGGATGGATCGTCACAGTCGTCTGCTGTACCTCTACCCTCGTAGCTATCTCCCTCACCCCGATGCTTTGCTCTAAATTGCTGAAAGCGAAGAAAGTGCATGTGGATGAGGAAGGTAATCTGGTAGAAGATGAAGCCGGAAAAGAGAGTTGGTACGATCGTACTATAGTTCGTCTGCTGGATAAAGTGGATGATTTCTATGCGCGCTCGTTAGGATGGTGTCTGAACCATAAGGCCTTGACGGTGATCTTCCTCCTTTCCCTCTTTGTGTTCTCGCTGATGCCTGTCTTCATGGGTAAGATCGGTACGGACTTCATGCAGGAGCAGGATAACGGTCTTCTGTCTGTGACCGTCAAGTTGCAACGTGGTACGCGTATCGAGGAGACCCTCAAGACCGCGCGTAAGTTAGAGACCCGATTCATGGTTCTGGTGCCCGAGATCGAACTCATCAACACCTCCGCCGGTTCCTACGACGATGCATCTTTTGCAGCACTCTTCTCCACGACGATGAATAATAAGATCCAGATGACTGTCCGTCTGCCTAAGAAATGGGAGCGTGACCGCGATATATGGTCCATCGCTGAGATACTTCGTCAGGAGCTGGCTTCCTATCCGGAGATTAACGAGTACCAGTGTGGCGTCTTTGCTATGGGGCCCGGCGGAGGAAATACCGTCGATCTGGAAATCTATGGTTATGATTTCGACAAGACCTCCCAACTCGCAGAGCAATGCCGTCAGTTGATTTCACAACTACCCGGAGCACGTGACGTGAATATCTCCCGAGAGGACGACCGTCCGGATATCAAGATTACTGTGGATAAGGAGAAAGCTTCCCGTCTCGGACTCTCTTCCGCTACCGTCTCTACCTACCTCCGCAACCGCGTGGCGGGTATGAACTGCGGTTACCTCAAGGATGACGGCTCTGAGTACGACATCGTCGTCAGGCTCCGGGAGGAGGATCGTAACTCTCTCTCCGACGTGCTCAACCTCACTATCCCTACGCCGACCGGTAAGAAAGTCAAACTCTCCGAGGTGGCAACCATCGGTGAGTACTGGGCGCCGCCTACCATCGAGCGTAAGTCCCGTCAGCGTATCGTCACCGTCAAGGTCACGCCGTATAATACCTCTTTGGGTGAACTCGCAGGCCAGATTGAAGCGAATGTACTGCCTCAACTGGATCTTCCTACCGGTTATAGTACGCACCTTGCCGGTAACTACGAAGACCAGCAGGAGACATTCAGTGATATGATTTTGCTGATGGCTTTGATCATTCTGCTTGTATATATCACGATGGCTTCCCAGTTTGAGAGTCTACGCATGCCGGCTATTATCATGCTGACTATCATTCCGGCCTTCACGGGTGTGATCCTTGCGTTGTGGATAACGGGACGTTCACTTGATATGATCGGTGCCTTGGGTATCGTCCTGCTGGTAGGTATCGTCGTCAAGAACGGTATCGTCCTCGTGGACTATATCAACCTCATGCGGGAGCGTGGACACGAACTCAACGAAGCCATCACGATGTCCGGACGCTCACGTATCCGACCGATCCTCATGACCGCCTTCACTACCATCCTCGGTATGGTGCCGATGGCGGTGTCTAACGGTGAAGGTGCGGAGATGTGGCAACCGCTTGGTATCGTTGTCATCGGTGGTCTGACTGTCTCCACTTTCCTGACGCTCTACCTCGTTCCTGTCCTCTATGGCTCGATGGCGAAGCACGGTGACCGCGACAAGCAGGAAGCGCTACGCAAGAAATTCATCTTTATGGATATTAAAGTAAAGAAGGAGGAGGAGAAATGAAAAGCGTAATGATTGTTTTCAACCAGGCTAATACAGGCCGCGTAGAATATATGTTAGATGTGCTTGGCATCAAGGGCTTCACGTTCTTTGAGCAAGTACAGGGTCGTGGTACCAATGGCGGTGAACCCCGCCGTGGTACCCACGCATGGCCGGAGATGAACTCCTGCGTCATCACCGTTGTCGAAGACGAACAGACACCTGCTTTGCTGGAGGCCGTAAAAAAACTCGACCTCCGCAATGAGGAGGTCGGTGTACGTGCCTTCGTCTGGGACGTAGTAGCTACGGTCTAAACATGACGAATAATATAATACGGAATATCTAAGGCCTGTATCTCCGCTTCGTAGCGATCGAATAGTTCTTTGCGGATTGCATCCGAACCGTTAGACCGCGCGGGGTCAGGTATCCAAGGTAAGTCCGGATACGTCAACAGATAAACATCCATCGGATAACGGTGGATGTTTTCGTTTAACCATTCCGGTACGCGTCCGAAGGCGTACTCAAACCAGATTTTCGTTACGATTAGTTCGGTGTCGAAAAATACCACTCCGCTGTAGGACTCCAACTCCTCAATCTGATGGCGTGCAATGGCGCAGAGTTCATCCCATGTGACCTCTGTCGTCCCTTTCTGCTCAACGAACGTGCGCCCATATTCAGGTACATAAATCCCGTTGTAGCGCTTCGCCAAATAACGCGCAAGGGTACTCTTGCCGCTACTCTCAGGACCTATGATGCCGACCTTATACATGATTAGCGCGTAAGCATCAATTTGATATTCAGACCAATATTATCGGACTTAACGGGGTAGGAGGAAGAGATAAGCGGAGTTGTACCCTGGTGATCGTAGAAGAGCTGCAGGTTGATCTTCTGGCTCAGTACGTAATCCGCAGATATCTTAATCGCGAAGACCTTATTACCGCTGGAGGCCTGCGTGATACCTTCTTCAATCTTACGGAGTAACATCTTCACGTCTTTATACGACAGGTCGACTTGCAGTTTCAGGTCATTGCTGACCTTCTTTTGCACGCCCTCTTTGTTTTTGGTGATGAAGTTGAGGTTCTTCACCGTATAACCGGCACCGATGACGAACTCATTCGTATGACCTTCGGTCAGTTGTACGCTCGTCACATTCAGCGCGAGATTACGCTGCTTACGGTACTCCGCCTTGACGCTCAGCGAATTCTTCATCGTCAGGTTCAGTCCGATAAGCGGCGAGAAGGACTCTGTCAGTGTTACGCTGCTGATATCATATGCAGAAGAAGGCATCGGAGCATCGGTCGTTACATCGCGTACGAAGCCGAGTTGCTTATTTGCCGGGTCATTACCGACCCACGTAGAATAACTGCCATACGAACTGATGGCATACTTACAGGTATACGCATGCGTGAGCGTGATGGACTTAAAGTAGTCACGCAGTACCGGTAACTTGCCTAAACCATCATAGGTCACAGACCAGTTCGGCAGGATCTTGAGGATACCGAGGAACGGGTTGAGATTCATCGTATTGGCGTTGCGGCCCGTATATGCTGCTAAGAAGGCAGGTACGAGCACATCCGCCGAACTGGAACTGACGCGTCCGTGTTTATTCGGGTCGTAAGGAGTACCCTCCGGTATATTGCTCATGAAGCCCTTGCTCGGCAGAATAGTACCGTTATACTGGCTCTGTACGCGGTCGGTAAGGATAGCGCGATTAGCCATGAACTGATCGTAAGCGCTGTTCGCGAAGTCCTCTTCCTGACTGCCGACACGGCTGAACATCGTACCGATAGCGACCTGCGTGATATTAAACGAACCCGTCATATTCTCCTGCAGTTGGTCGTAGGAATAGATGATAGAGGTGGAGTTCGCATAATAGCGTTTGCCGTTGAGTTGTATCTTGAGACCCGGCAGCGGCTCAAGCGTTAACTTGATATCGAGGTCCGAAGTGTGGGCGCGTGTAGCGGGTTGTACGACAGATGTGTCGCCGGACAACCATCCGTTGCGTTTCGCCCGCTCGATCATGTCGTTCGGGATGAAACCGAAGGCGAAGTCAAAGCCCGGCGCGGCAGGGCCGTTACCGATACGTTGACCCATGAATCCTGCTTCGGGTTCGAAGCCCGGGATCGTCATGGAGTTCGTCTCGCGATAGGTCACTTGCAGACGACGTACCATCGTACCGAGGTACGCGAACATATCGCCAGTGATCTGCGCAGGTGTGCGTTCACTCGGGTCACGCGTTGCAACCGTAATCGTCGCTTTCTCGCAGTCCGCCTTCGGCGTAATCGTTACCTTGGTGTTACCTTCCGGTCGGAAGGATACAGGAATGCTCTTACCGATCGAATCGGCGACAGTCACTACCAGCAACTCGCTATTCAGGCGGTGAGTGATCTCCTGCGGTTCGCCTTTTTTGAGCGCTACAGTCTGAGTGTAGTTCTTCGGCTTGAAGTTACGCTTGGTGGTTCGGCCCGTATAGCGCTGCGTCATCTGTTTCCAGTATTTGGATTTGCTGTACCAAGTCTCGAAATTGATACCTCCGTCCACTTGCCAGCTCTGCGTTGAACTGATGGTATTACCGCGGTTGACGCCATTCGTAGTAGAGGCTGTTCGCGTCCAGTTATAATTCGCATTATAGGATGCGTTCGCGGTAATCGGGTCGAGGTACGGGATGCGGTTGAATGGTACATTCCAGCTCGCAGTGAAGACTTGTTGGTACGCGTAAGGCGAACCAAATCGCGCCAACGAGCGTTGGATTGTATCGCGCCATGCTTCGTACTTGTCATGGTTGAACTCCGGATCAAAATACTGGCCTTTCAGGATCTCAGGGGTATATTTACCTTCATCAATCGTGGCGTTCATCGCCGATTGAAAACTGAACTTCATGTTCTTCGTCAGGTCGTATTTGATATCTACATTACGATCCCATGTGAATTCCTTGCTGTAGGTCAGATCCATCCCTTGGGCAGCCGTACCGGCTAAATCGCGCATCTTCATATGATTGAAGGTACGATGCATATTCATGCGGAAGGCCCAAGACTGCGGCAGATAGTAGATGTTCATCTCCTTAAGGAACTTCACTTTCTGTACTTTCTCGACTTTGCTGAAGGGCTCCCAAGGCTTCGGATTGAAGTTATAGGCGTACTGGAACGCACCCTTATGGTCTGTCGTATAATTGGTCTCTATCTCCGGCGAGCGCTCGGATTGCTTGTTATACGAAGCGGAGAGCGAGAAGTTCGCCGGGTCGTAGAACATATCCCGTTTCTTGGAGTGGATATCCACTTTCAGATTCGATACCGAGAACGAGGTGGACTCATGTACGGTGTTCGCCATCGATTTGATGGAGTCGCGCTCATGTTTAGTATTATACGTGCTCAGGGTCTCCGATAGTTTGACATCGGTATCCAGCGGGTCGTAGTTAGGAGACGTCGTCTCATTGCTATACGATACATAGAGCGGGATCTGCAGTTTCGCTTTCTCCGGGAAGAGACGTCCTGCCTCCATAGCGGCGCTGACGCTCAACTGATAGAAGTTATCCATGTTACGATCCAGCACGTTGGACTCAATAGAGCCGTAGCCGGCTGTCTCGAGTCGTCCCGCTACGTTGACTTGCGCGATATCGCTGATGGCAAGCGAAGCATTCGCCATAGCGGCTACACCGCCTTGCTCATTGAATTGGCTGAGGCGTAGCTCGTTCACCCAGACCTCTCCGCTTGCATCGTGCTGACCGTTATTACGCACACCGATCATGATGGCCGATACTTCTTCGAGCGTCGGGTTGCCGAGCACGGTAATCTTATTCTGCGGCTTATCGGATGCATCATCGTAGATGACGTACGGGATGGTATTGCTGACGCCTTCGTTACCTGCTCGTTTCGCTTTGTTTCGCGCGATCTTCGCATCCGTCAGCACTTTCAGCGCGAAGTCAAACATATTCGCATCTGGCCATACAAGACGGCGGTCGGCTTCGGAATTCGTATTATACAGTCCCGGCGCAGTTAGATGCAGCGGAATCTCGTATTCGTAGTAGTTATTCTTCAAGTCGCTTCCCAAACGGATGAAGCAGGTGAGATCTCCGTCTTTGAGATCCGGATCGAGGGCTGTCAGTTGCTCCGCATGGACGAACATCTGTAGGTTCTTATACTGACGCATGTCGTAGCTGGTGTTCTTATACATCGCGCGAGCGTCTCGCGGACTGAGGTTCATCACGCGCAGGACCATAGCCTGTTCGTTTTGCGCGATGAGTTGTGCTTGTCCCGGATCGGTCTGACGACTCACACCCGGAGGCAGCACGTAGTTGATAGGCGTACGCGTACTGTTCTCCTCGATGTTGACAGTCTGCACGTCAATAGAAGCACTGGTATTCACCGGTGTACCTACCGGAGCTAAGTCTCGCGTGTACTGACGCCACTCGCCACGCACGAGATCCATCGTCGCGAAACGCAGGAAGGTCTCATGCGAGAAGCCCGTGAGGTACAGACGCATGAAGCGGATGGATTTCCAGTTACGGATACCGTTTTTCTTCTCTACGGTAGCGCTGTCGCCACGGAGAGGAATCTTAAATTGATACCATGTTACCTCCGCGCTCTCGCCGTTACGCAAGGTGACGGTGCGCACTTTCTTCTCGGTGATATGTTGCTTGCCGACCTCTAACATGTCGGGGCGGAGGATGACTTTATACTGGTAGTATTTCTCGTATTCATTGAGGGTATTATCGAGGTTGATATCCTCCACATCCGGTTGAAGCGTAGAAGCCGTACCGTAACTCTCCGACTGCTGCTCCGTTGCCGGCGAGTTGCCTTGCGTTCCATTATAGTGCTTATAGCGATTGAGAATAGATACCTCTTGTTGGTCGTAATCTGTACCGCGGTAATAATGGAAGTTATCACCGGCCGGGTCGTTAAACGGAGAGAAGATATCATTGTTCCAGCGCTGCTGTACCTCACCGCTCACTTTGTTCTTCAGGTTCTCCACAAACTCTTTGTACTTGCCGTAGCCCTTCTCCTGTGTATCGTTCATTCCGTTCAGACCAACGTCTTGCAGCGCCCGAGCTCCTGTCTCGTTGCTGAAGGCCACTACGGTACTCGTTGTTCGCGGTACATAGCCCCAAACGGTGGAGTCTATACGTCCCTGATCGGCCGCAGAGATAGGCAGACCGTGCTCGAAGGATTTCTTTCCGTCATGGAGAATATCCTCACTGATATCACCGAGGTTGATGTACATCTCTCCGGAGTAGTCCGTCGGGTGGTCGGGGTTCGTGAGCGCGGGGTCCATCAGCCAGAACTGGATATACTCGATGTTCGCTTTCTCGAAATCGGTGTTGTCTAATCGGCGCATGATACCTCCCCAGCGTTGCTTTGGGTTCGTCAACTTACCATCCGGACCGATCTCATCGGCGGATATGTTATACTGACCGCGCTCCTCCGGATAGTAAGCGAGGTTGAGAATAGGAAGTTTGGTATCTACGTTGCTGGCCTCCTGACGATTCGGATAGATCTCGTCTTGATACACAATACGGGTACGATGGTCGCTGAGTGCCGCCAAGTCGTTGCGTATATGCGCAGGCGTGTTCGTCTGCGGGTAACCGAAAATAGGATCTACGGTGTACCAAGCCAAGTGTGCACGGTTCTTATTATACGATACATCGTACGAACGAGACTCCGAGAACGAAGACGGCGTAGAGGCCAAGAACCAATAAGTAGGGTAATGGACATCAATATTCGTCGTCGTATTCTCAAAATCGTCAATGTACGCTGTACCGACCGAACCGACGTCACGTGTGTGACCCGGGATGAGGTGGGCAAACTCCGCGCTGATGGAGAACGTAGAAGGTGCGGTAGCGTTGATCCACGGAATCTTATCGATGGCGTTGGTCAACCACTGCATCTCCGTCTTCCAACTACCGTTCACACCCCAGATCGTGTTCGCCAGAGGCTCAGAGCCCGTGTTCACTTTCGTCGTGAGCGGACGCTCGCGCAAGTGCATGATTGTACCGCCCAGTACAAGATCCTTGCTGAACTCATATTCGAGGTGCGCGCCGAAGAGCGACTTACGCTGCATGGAGAAGGTACTCTGGTTCTCGAGTTTGACATCTACGTTGGTGCCGGACTCGATGATGGAGGTGTTGAGGATCGTTACCGTTCCCATGGTGTAGTCCACCGTGTAATCGACGTTCTCAATGAGCGTAGCACCACCGGCGGTGACGGTAACTGAACCGCGCGGCACATTCATCGCACCGAGGCGAATCTCGCTGCTGTTGGTGCCTTTGTATTTACCGGTGAGACGGAATTTATTCTTCTCGCTTAACTCTTGCGCCACGACGAGGGTGGAGTCGTAGAGCTCCGGGAAGCAGTATTTGGCAACTAACTGCGGGTCGTTATTCAACGCCTTCGCCAAGTGGCTGCCGAAAGGCTCCAGCACAGGGAAGATAATCTTACCGCCCGAAGCATATACCGTCAGTCCTTCGAGGAAATCGAATCGTCCGTCAGGCGAAGCATTATTCGTCTGGTCGAGGCGGTCGAGATCCATGACGCGGATGAGTTGTTTTCCGTTGATAGGACCTTCGTTGAGGTATTGCATGTCTGTTCCGACGGAGTCGTTACGATAGGTGACATAGAGCTCAAATTTCTCCTTGTTGATACTCGTGGCACCGAGGGAATAGATGTTTTTCATCATCAGGTCCCATGTGCCGCGGTTCTTCTTACTCGGTGCGTTGGCGCTGGATTTCAACATCTTAAGGGCCAAAGCATTCGGCGCACGCAGTTCTTCGTTACCGTCCGTAGAGAACTCACCGACCTGATAAACCTTGCCGTTATACGTATATTCGTACGCCACGGCGAGCACTTCGTCTTGGTTCAGCGCCGATTTCAAAGAGATATATCCTAACGCACTATTGAGGGTGTACTCGCTGCTGGAGAGCAGTCGTGCGGATTCAATCTTCTCAAAGTCCACGCCTCCTTCCATCCCGTTGAGTCCGTCAAGCGCGGTACTCGTCTGTTGCAGGTCGCGGAAAGGTGTCGTCTTGACAGTCTCGTAAAGCGTGTTCGCACTGTTATCCGGAGCTGCAGAAGCAGACTTGTCCCACGCGCTGATATTGGTGTGTTTGCTGTTCTCACCGAGGTCCACGAAAGCCACGATATTACGCGCTTGGTCAAATTGTCCACGCTTATTGGTGATCCAAACCTCAATCTTATTGATCGTCACTCCGCTGGCGACGTACGGAACGGAACTCATCGCCGTCTCGTAGTTGTCACGGAAGAAATGCGAGAGGAAGAAATGGCGGTTCTCATCGTAGTTATCACCCGATAGGTCGAAGTTCGTCATCTGTGCGCCACCCTTACTGCTGACGGTCTGCGCTTCGCTGTTCTGCTGCGAGATGAGGGCCTGGATCTTGAGTTTACCGAACTTCAGGTTCGCCTTGATACCGAAGAGCGCCTTACTGCCGCGGATAAGAGAAGACGGCAGGTCCATAGATACGTTACCGGCTTCGATAGACTGAATGATGTCATCCTCTTCGCCTTTGTAGTTCAACTTCAGATTTTGCTGGTCAAAGGAGAACGAAGCTTCGGTGTTGTAGGAGAGGTTGAAATTGAGCTTCTGTCCTACTTTACCTTGTATGCTCGCTTGGATCTTCTCGTCAAAATCGAAGATGTTATTGTTGCGCGCGCGTACAGTAAGCGAAGGGTTGGCGATATATTGGTGCTTGAATCCGAACAACAGCTCTGCCGAACCTTGCATCTTCAGTTGTACACCACCTGGACCGAACACTTTATCTGCCGGACCAATGTTAAACTTCATGTCGGTGATGTCGAATTTCTTCTCGTTATTATGCTCGACTTCTCCGATCTTCTGCTGCCAGTATTTATGCATGATCTGGCGCTCAGCGAATTGGTTATATTCGTCTTGCGTCAGCAGATAAGGCGTCGTGATATCCGTGTCGCCTATGCGCGTACGAATGACGTAAGTACCTGTCTCCGGTTGATACTCTACAGTCGTGGTGATGTTATCCGGATCCTGCAGGTCAAGAGAGGACACCGGTCTCGTCAACTCGCCATAGTTCTGCGCACCGAGTTGCTTCACGTTCGTCGGTGCCCAAAGGGCACTGTCGGTAAGTGTGACAAAGTGCGCAGCTTGCTCTGGAGTAACTTCTCCGTTAGCTGCGGCTTCGGCACGGGCTTTGGCTGCAGCCTGTCGTTCTTCGCGCGCTTTGCGCTCCGCCTCCTGCCGCGCTTTCTCTTCCGCCCTTGCCTTTTTCTCCGCCTCTTTGACAGCCTTCTCTTCGGCAACCAACTCCTTCAGTGTCTTCGGCCGGGCAAGCTTCTCTTGGGCTACCGCGGTGAGCGGCAGCAGTAACAGCAATAGAAGTAATATGTATAGATTGCGTTTTAGCAAAAAATCTTATTATAGCATCGTCAGCGCTTTGCGAATCACGGCTTCCACACTCAGTGTCGGCTCCGCTTTCAAAATCTTATCTACGGCTTTACCACTGGCTGCAGCTGCGAAGCCGAGCATGGTGAGCGCACTTATTGCCTCGGCACGAACTCCTTCATTCATTAAATCATTCATGCCTTCATTCGCAAACAACTCCGTCGGGTCACCGCCCAGGTCAAGCTTGATCACCTTATCCTTGAGGTCCACGATGATGCGTTGCGCCGTCTTCGGTCCGAGGCCTTTCACTTTCGCCATCCCTTTGGCATTACCGGTAGCGATAAGCATACGTAACTCTTCTGCCTGGAAGGCACTCATGATCATGCGCGCCGTAGAAGCACCTACGCCGCTGACAGTCATCAGCATATCGAAGAGCTGACGCTCTTTGCGCTCAAAGAACCCGTAGATCTCATGCGTGTCCTCGCGGATGATCTCTGTGGTGAAGAGTTTCACTTCTTTGTCCTCGCTGCCTACGAGCGCCGAATAAGTGGGCAGCGTAATCGCAAGCAGATACCCTACGCCAGCCGCTTCTACGACTGCTTCCGTGGGGTTTAATTCCGTCAATATTCCTTTAATATATTCAATCATATGCACACAATAAGCCAATTTAGCGCGCAAAGGTACAATATTTTTTTGATTTGTGCAAGCGCGTACGCGTTTTATGGCGAAAAAAGTATGCATTTCAATTTTTTTTGCGATAAAGGCTTTTGCCTTTCAGATATTTTTAATACCTTTGTGCGCTAAATTAGGTGTACTATGGCAAGAACGGAAATATCGACAATGGGTGAGTTTGGACTGATAAAACATCTCACCAAGGACCTCAAGGCTGTACAACCGTCCACGAAGAAAGGTGTAGGCGATGACTGTGCGGTGATGGATTTTGGCAGCAAGAAAGTGCTGATGACGACGGATATGCTGCTCGAGGGAATCCATTTCAATCTGGAGTACGTGCCCCTCAAGCACCTTGGTTATAAGGCAGCGATCGTCAATTTCTCGGATATATACGCGATGAACGGCACGCCGACCCAGATCACAGTGAGCCTCGGCATCAGCAAGCGTTTCTCGATAGAAGATATAGAAGAGTTGTATGCCGGTATTCGTCTGGCGTGCGAGCGCTATAATGTGGACCTCGTGGGTGGTGACACCTGTGCGTCGATGACGGGCCTGACAATCTCGATCACCTGTCTGGGTACAGCCGCGGCGAAAGATATAGTATATCGTGATGGAGCCAAACTCAACGACCTGATTTGCGTGAGCGGTAACCTCGGTACAGCGTATATGGGTCTGCAACTCTTAGAGCGCGAGCGAATAGTGATGAGTGGGCCTACCCCCAACCCCTCCCTGAAAGGAGGGGAGTCTATCCCTGCTTTCGAAGGACGTGAGTATTTGCTCGAACGCCAACTCAAACCCGAGGCGAGAAGAGATATTATCGAGAGCCTGCGTAAGGCGGGTATCAAACCGACGGCGATGATGGATGTGAGTGACGGACTATCGTCCGAATTGCTGCATATATGCAGTCAGTCGAAGGTAGGTTGCTGCGTCTATGAGGATAAGCTACCGATTGACTTCCAGGCTGCGGCATTGGCGGAGGAGATGAACCTCAATATCGTTACTTGTGCATTGAACGGCGGTGAGGATTATGAACTGCTCTTTACCTGTTCGCTGGATGACTATGAGAAGTTGATTCCTGTGGAAGACGTATATATTATCGGACATATCACCAAACCCGAATACGGATGTAACCTCATCGGCCGCAACGGAGAAGAGCTGGCGCTCAAAGCGCAAGGATGGAACGCCTTTGAAGATTAAAGATTGAAGAATGAGAAATATCGCATTTATATTAGCAGGCGGAACGGGAAGTAGAGTAGGTGGCGAGACACCGAAGCAGTTCTTGCCTTTAGCGGATGGACGATCAGTGTTGGAGCATTCGGTAGATGCGTTTGAGCAATGCCATTATATCCATGAGATAGTGGTGGTGATGCACCCCGAGTGGATGGTAGAAGCACAGGCATTGATAGAGAAGAACGGCTGGCGTAAGGTAAGACACCTGATTAGTGGCGGAAGTGAGCGATGGGAGAGTTCGTGGAACGCGATAAGTATCTATCTGAAGGAAGATAAGAAAGATCCGGACACCTTCTATTGGTTCCATGACGCTGCGCGTCCGTTTGTCTCGCAAGAGACATTGAAACACGTAGGCGATGCGCTGAAGACTCATCTGGCGGTGACGGTAGCCGTGCCCGTAACGGACACCTTGTATAAGCTTAAAGGTGAAGGGGTAAAGGTGAAAGGCGAAAAGAAAGTGGAGAGTATTCCTTCGCGGGACGAGTATATGCGTGCGCAGACACCGCAGGCTTTCCATTATCTGACAATCAGTCCGGCTTATATGCGTGCAATACAGAAAGGGCATATAGAGGTGACCGATGATGTGGGAATTCTGATGAAGTACAACCCCGATGTAGAGGTATTTATCGTCGAAGGCGAAGAAGCAAATAAGAAAATCACGTATAAGGAAGACCTATGAAGGTAATCGTGTTAGGTACCGCATGGCCGTATAGAGGCGGGTTAGCGACGTTCAACGAACGCCTCGCACGGCAGTTTATGTCCGAAGGACATGAGGTCGAACTATGGACCTTCACCCTTCAATATCCTTCGTTCCTCTTCCCGGGTAAGACACAATATACGTCTGAACCAGCACCGAGTGATCTGCTCATTCGTCGTGAACTCAACTCTTGCAATCCGTTCAACTGGCTGCGCGTGGGCCGCGCGATTCGCAAGGCAGCACCGGATATGCTTATTTGTTGCTATTGGATGTCTTTCTTCGCTCCTGCTTACGCGTGCGTTTCACGCATCGCGAAGCGCAACGGTAAGACGCGTTGCATCGCACTCGTGCATAACATGATCCCGCATGAGCCGAACATCCTCGACAAACTCTTTGCGCCTTCGTTCGTCAAGTCGCAAGACGGCTTCGTAGCTTTGAGCGAGAGCGTAGTCAATGATATTGATCGTCTGGACAAAGTGGGCAAGCCGAAGGCTTTCTCTCCTCACCCGATATACGACCATTACGGCGAGCGGATGACAAAGAAAGATGCCTGCAAGGCCTTAGCCCTTTCGGAGGAGAAAGATTATATGCTTTTCTTCGGACTTGTACGGGCATACAAGGGTTTGGACCTGCTGTTGGATGCTTTTGGAAAGGTCAAAGACCAGCTGCCGAACTTGCAGTTGATCATTGCCGGTGAGTTTTATGAAGACGAAGACAAATACCGTCAGCAGATAGCCGCCAACGGATTAGAGGACCGCGTGATTGTAAAGAATGAGTTCGTGCCCGATGGAGACTTGCGCAAGTATTTCGGTGCGGCAGACTTAATCGTACAACCCTATAAGACAGCCACGCAGAGCGGCGTGACGCAGGTGGCGTTCCATTTCGAGAAGCCGATGTTGGTGACCAATGTAGGTGGCCTCGGAGAAATCGTACATGACCATCAAATGGGCTACGCGTGTGCACCCACTGCTGAGGCTATCGCGGAGGACCTGCTCGATTACTTCCAAAACAAGCGACAGAAAGCGTACACCGCCTATCTGCAAAAAGAGAAGACCAAATACGAATGGTCGAAGATGACGAAAGCATTTGAAGAATTATGAATAAGGACATTATAGAAAAAGCAACGGAGTGCTTGCAATGCGAAGCGAAGGCTATCGAGGCATTAGAGTCCCGTTTAGACGAGAGTTTTGTGCGAGCCGTAGAGGCTATCCGTGACTGCAAAGGAAAGATTGTGGTGACGGGTGTCGGCAAGAGTGGACATATAGGTTCGAAGATCGCAGCTACGCTGGCTTCCACCGGTACACCGGCTTTCTTCCTCAATCCGCTGGATGCTTATCACGGAGACTTAGGCATGCTGACGGAGAACGACCTGGTACTGGCCATCTCGTATTCGGGCGCCACGGAAGAACTGCTGCGGTTCTTGCCGTTGATACAAGCCAAAGGTATAACCATTATCGGCTTTACCGGTCATGACGATTCGTTGTTAGCCCGTTATTCGGATATTCATCTGAATATCGCTGTGGAGCATGAAGCCGATCCGTTGAACCTTATTCCGACGGCTTCGACGACTGCTACGCTGGCGTTGGGAGATGCACTGGCTTGCGCACTCATCGAAGCGAAACATTTCCAACCAACGGACTTCGCGAGACTTCATCCTGGCGGAGACCTCGGACGTAAGTTGTTGGCGAAAGTAGAGGAAGTGATGTTCACAGAGAATCTGCCGTTCCTGACTCCGACGACGAAGTTAGCCGAGGCGATTGAGATTGTGACGAATGGTAAGTTAGGCGTAGGATTGGTAGTGGAGAAGGAGACGCTTGTGGGTGTAATCACCGATGGTGATATCCGTCGCGCGATGCAACGTCTGGGACAAGCCTTCTTTGATACGCCGGTGGCAGAAATCATGTCCAAGAACCCGAAGACGATCAGCAAAGATGCGAAAATCGTGGAGGCGGGTGAGACGATGAACCATTATTCGATCCACACCTTGGTGGTAATGGATGGCGCACAGGTAGTAGGAATTATAGATTCGTTCTCGTGCTTACCGGGAACACGTTTTTATCATTAATCATTATGGTGAAGTTATTTTTGACGGATGTGGACGGTTGTCTGACGGATGGCGGAATGTATTATACCGCCGAAGGCGAGACGATGAAGCGTTTCTGCGTTTATGACGGGATGGGCATGGTATGTCTGCAGCAGGCAGGTATTCCGTGCGGTATCTTGACGTCAGAGAACTCGATGATCGTAAAGGCCCGGGCAGAGAAACTAAAACTGAAATATCTGTACTTAGGAGTCGGCAGCAAGGTCAATCCCGACTGTTTGACCAAACTGCAAGCGGCACAGCAGATATGTGCCGAGTTGGGTATTTCGTTAGGCGAAGTGTGCTACGTAGGCGATGATATCAATGATGTGGAACTTCTCTCTCATGTCGGCTATCCCTGCTGTCCACCAAATGCGCGACCGGAAGTACTGTCTATTCCGGGCATTCATGTGCTGAAGACACCGGGCGGACAAGGAGCGATTCGAGAAGTGACGGATAGGATTTTAGTGGGATGAGGGTAGGTGATTGGAAGGGTAATGACTAAGGAATATTTAACGAATATCTAAAGAATCACTAACGTTTTGAACGTTCTTTGAACGTTTTTGTAGCCAAAAATAACACAAGAGGATCCAAAAAAGAATGAAAAAATGACATGACCAAATTGACCAAATTGACCAAATCGGGTTGACATGGTCAAAAATGTCAAAATGGACATGCAAATTTTTAATAGAAGAGAAAAATATAAGGAGATATATGGAAGATTTGCGACGGTATAATCCGGAAGGTTCAGTACTGCGTAAGACACAACTGCGCATGTTGGATATATTGTTGATGGTTTCTTCAATATTCGATAGGCATAATATCCCTTATTTCTTATACGGAGGAACATTGCTGGGTGCAGTGCGTCATGGTGGATTTATTCCTTGGGATGATGATTTAGACATTGGTATCTTTCCGAAAGATATTCCGCAAATACGAAAGGTTCTACAGAAAGAATTGCCGGATGATTTGGTGTATCAAGATAGGACAACGGAGTGGAACTACCATATGGTAATTTGTAAGGTCCGTGATAAAAATTCTATCTTTGATGATCCCTATTCTAAGCGGATGAAAGAAAGAGGTATCTATATCGACTTAATCCCGTATGAGGAATTAGTGACCACAAAGTGGATTAAGCACAGTATAGATTTCGTGTATAGTCGCAGCTTACGTGGTATTCATAACTATAGCGATCGGTTCATAGAGAAATTCCTTGGATATGTATGCTATCTTCCTTCTATATTCTGTGTCTGGGTTTGTAGAACATGGACAAAGATATTCCACTCTCATAAGTGGGGTGATGGCTATGGATGGGGATGCCCTAACTTAATGCGTGAGGAAGAAATATTTCCATTCGGGACGATTCAATTTGAAGGCTATAATTTCCCCTGTCCCGCTAATCCTAGTGAAATGTTGATAGCTTTTTATGGCGATTATATGCAAATCCCACCGAAAGAGAAACGAGCTACCCATCTGGCGGAAGTGACGTTTTTAGACGAATAGTATGAATATTCTCTTTGTAACCAATAAGAACGTCTATCCGTTGATAGGAGGAATAGAACGTATTACGTATTCTGTGGCGGAGGCGCTGCGGAATATATATGGCATGCATTGTTATTCGCTCTATACCCAGGAGAATAAGTTCGGGGAGACGACTACGGATGTGTTTGAAGAGAAGGAATGTCTGCGAGAAAAGGACCAAGTAGAACAAATAGCAGCCTATATTAAGAAGAATGCGATTGAAGTCGTGATTGCACAGGGATCAGATGCACGCGTAAATCAACTGATGCCTCAATTACGCGAAGCAGTAGATCAATGTACAGGCGTTAAACTGCTGTTTGTTTATCATCAGATGCCCGGCTTTGAATTGGTGCCGATGGATGTGCCGACGTTATGGCACAGACTATTTCATGGCAACAAGAGTGCTGCATTGCGTCAACTGCTTATTCAACTTCTGCCTTCTTCTATAGCTACCAAGTTAGTTTGCGAGAAGTATAGAGTGCCTTACGACAAAGCCGACAAAGTGGTACTTTTATCTGATGGTTTCATCGCGCAATATAATCATTTCGTGGGCGGTGATGAGAGTCGATATGCGGTGATTAACAATATGCTTTCTTTCCCAGCTGCGGCTATAAAGAACGAAGAGAAACAAAAAGAAGTGCTGGTGGTATCTCGCTTAGATGAGCGTCAAAAACGTATCAAGCACGCTCTGCACGTGTGGAGAAAAGCTAATCAACCTGACTGGTATTTACGAATTGTGGGCTACGGAGAAGATGCACAATACTACCAGAAATTGGCACAGAAATGGCAGTTGCCCAATGTGTCTTTTGAAGGAATCCAAGATCCCCTGCCGTACTATCAGAAAGCAAGTATCTTTTTGATGGTATCTGCCTTTGAAGGGTGGGGACTGACTCTTACTGAAGCGCAGCAGTGCGGATGTGTGCCGATTGCATTTGATAGTTATAGCGCTGTGCATGATATCATTGATAACGACAAGAATGGTATTATCGTGCCGGAAGGAGACATAGATGCTTATGCTCACCGCTTACAAGAACTGATGAATAATCCCGAAGCGTTGCAACGCTTGTCGGACAACGCGCGCAAAGACTGCTTACGCTACTCGCGTGAGAATATTGCTAAACAATGGAAAACACTATTGGATAATCTATGATTAAGGTTTCTGTAATCCTGCCCGTTTATGGTGTGGCAGAGTATATCGTAAAATGTACGCAAAGCCTCTTGGCACAAACACTTCCAGAGATGGAGTTTCTGTTTGTCGATGATAGAGGTCCGGATAATAGTATAGAACTATTGAAGCAGACCATCGCTGGTCATCCGCGGGAGAAGCAATTTCGTATACTAACGCCGGAACATAACTTAGGCGCCGGCATGGCGCGTAACTTCGCCATTCCAGAAGCCAAAGGAGAGTATATAGCCTTTGTAGATTCGGACGATTGGATTGAACCGGATATGTTCGAACGATTATATAATCGCGCCAAAGAGCAAGGCAATGCAGATATATGTATGTGCAAGGCAAGCAAGGATTACTTAGACGATACCCCTTCGCAGGTATTGACCAACCCGGAGGTGGAAGAGGGCGCATTCTCGCATGAGAAACGAGCATTTTTCTTGACGCATTACGTAAGTTATTTCTGGACCTTCTTATACCGCCGCGATTTAATTGAGGTACGCGCCATTCGTTATCCGGAGAACAGAAGTGCGGACGACAGTTTCTTCTTAGCGTGCGCGTTGATGACCGCGCAGTCGGTGGCTCGTGTAGATGCGCCCTTCTATCATTATCTTATTCGCCCTGGGTCTGTGTGCACCACAAAGGATAGCGATAAATACAAGAAGCGTCTGACGGTGTTCTCCAAACTCATGACTTATGCCAAGCAGCAAGGCGTATATGATGAATTCAAAGCCGAGATGGATTTCCTCTATATCAAAAAGGGATATATCTCTTCGTTAGTCAATTACGTGGTAAACGCACTTGAACCACGCAAAGAGGTATATGCAGAAATATATCAGGCACTCCTGAACGAAGTGCCTGACTATAAACAGAATGCATATCTGAAAAGCTCGAAAGCGGTGCAAATACTGATGGGTATTTGCCGACGTTGTCCGTCTATTGCTACGCCGCTGCTTCGTTTTTACGCGAAGCGAAATAATATCGTAGGCTGAGGCCTATACATCCCGTAGATATCAATAGTATAAGGATTACGAGCGTGTAGCCCAACTTATCCCAAACTAACGCATCCGGCACAAACTCCATGCGTACGTCATGTTCGCCGGCCGGAATAACGGCTGCGCGAAGAACGTAGTTAACGCGGCCAATCTCTTTCTCTTCTCCATCTACATATAGATGCCATCCATGCGGATAGTATATCTCCGAGAAGACGGCTACGCGATCATTCGCGCAACTCGTTGTATAGCGGAGTCTATTCGGCGTATATTCCTCTAATACGATATGATCCTCTGCGTTCGGACGAGGACTGCAGGTCAGTACCTCGCGGAACTTTTCATCCGCTACAGCGGTCTTATGCAGATCTAAGGTGTTGAGAGCGGCGCTCTCGTCATCAGGCGCAGGAACGAATTGCACCTCATCTACAAACCATGCATTACCCATTGCGTCAGGATTCGGATAAACACCGCGCTGCGTGATGATATATTTCGTATTGAGCATATTGAGCACGTTCCAGTTCATCTTACTGATATGCTCGTCAATGAGGTCTTGATAACGGCGCAGTTTGACTGCTGAATAGCCACCGATAGACTTGAGACGATAACTGGTACGCGAGTCATTGAAGGTGTTTGCCGTCAGGTTCAGTACACGGAAATCCAAATCGGTGTCGCGTAATATCTCCTCTTCATATGGTTGCATCTTAAAGTACGCCTCATTGTCGCGCGCCTTTACAAAGTTATCATTGTTGAAGAAACGCTTGTTGATAGGCAACATATCGGCCAATATTAATGCGGCCAAACCGGCATATAATAGGTGAGAGGTGATAGGCGATAGGTTATTGTCTTTTTGTTGTTTCCAACTGTACCAGAAGACCAGTCCGCAGCCGAGGAGGACGAAGATGAGGCTGCGCCATGCGTCAGCGCGTAGCATCGCTATGCGCTGGTCAAGAATAGCATCATATAACCATTGCGGCACTTGACCTTTCCATTGCTCGTCATAAGAACTCGTCATATCAAAGCTGCCGGCAAAGAGTGCACCGAAGAGGCACAAGCCTGCTGTGACACCTCCGGCAATCAAGAGAGAGGTGCGCAGTTTCGGCCATTCAATCTCCTTATTGACAATCCGCTGCAGACCCATGAAGCCCAAGAGCGGCATAGTAATCTCTGCTACCACTAATATCGACTCGACGGCGCGGAACTTATTATACATCGGGAAATAGTTGAAGAATAGTTCCGTAAGCCACATTAGGTTTTTCCCCCACGCGAGGAAGATAGACATGAGCGTGGCGAAGAGCAGTGCCCATTTATATGGTCCGGGGACTATCAGAAGACCTAATAGGAAGAGGAAGCACACTATGGCGCCTACATACACTGCTCCGCTGGTGAACATCTTCTCGCCGCGATATGTGGGCGCGTGCGCACAGAAATTCTCTGCATCGCGTTTCGCTACGCCTTGCTTGCGCATCGCCTTGCAGAGCTCGGAGTCTTTTCCTACATTGTAACCGCTCGCGCCGCCTTCCCAGTTCGGGATGAGCAGGGTCATCGTCTCGCCTTTGCCATAACTCCAATCCGTCGCGTACTTGATATCCAGACCTTCGGCCGGCTTGTCTTGCGCTTGTTTGGTCAGCTCGCTATGCCCGCCACGCATGGTTTCCTTTAGATACTCGTTGTTGAGCTTGAGATAACAAGCTTTCGAACCGACAATAAGCAGCATACAACCAAGACAAATAGCAAGGCTGATACCGAGATCTTTCCATTCTTTATTGCGGATCTTCAGATATATCTCTGCTATCGCCATCACTCCGATGAGCATGGCGATATAATAGGTCATCTGTGGGTGTAAGGTAATACTGGTAACGCCGAAGAGCAACATAATCGGAATCCCTAACCAGTACTTGCGCTGGAAGACAAGATGTATGCCGCCGATAATGGCTGGTAAGAAACCTAAGGCAATAGCTTTCGTTACGTGACCGGCGGGGATAATCAGGAAGAAATAGCTACTCATCCCCATAGCGAAGGCTCCGGCGATACTAATCCATGGATTGACGCCAAAGCAAAGTAGAAGGATGTAGAAACAGAGGAAATAACCGAACAGGATACCCATTGTTTCTCCTAATCCGAGATGGAGAAAATTACGTATCCATCCGTGAGCCACCTTATGCGAAGGGATATGTGCGTCAACCTGATACGATGGCATCCCGCTGAACATCGAACCCGTCCACCAGCAGGACTCGCCTGTTTTAGCGGTGTATTCCTGAGTTTGGTGCGCAGCGCCTTTCCAGTTTAATGTATCTCCGGCATAGAGCACCTTGCCCTCGAGCAGCGGACTGCAGTAGAACACAGCAAAAGCCAGAAATGCCACTATCGCAACGATATAGGGCGTTAGTTTCTTCCAGTTTATCTTCATTGTTTAATCATTTTGCGAATTTCACATAATTCCTCTTTGACGCGCAGCAGAATGTCCAAAGCGGCTTGACGTTCATCCGAGCGCTTGGCGTTGTCTTTGAGTTCCTTGCGGATGGCTTCGATGCGCGTGATCTTGAGCTCATCGCGGATATATTTGATGCGCTTGATGAGTTCTTGGTTTTCTTTGGTATAATAGCGGTTGCCGTGCCCGTCTTTACGTGGGTTTAGGCCATCGAACTGCTTCTCCCAATAACGCAAAGTAGAAGCCGGAACGCCTGTTTCGGTCTCCGTTTCGCGCAGCGAGTAATATAGTTTGCCGTCGGTCATTATTTGCAAATCTTTAGTTTCTTGCCGTCTCGGATATTATCGTTCTTCAGGCCGTTCCATTGCTTGAGTTGCTTAACCGTACAATGGAATTTCTTGGCTATGCCGCCTAAGGTGTCGCCTTTCTTGATGGTATAATAGGTGACGCCGTTCACGCGGTAAGCCCCGTTGATAGAGGTCTCTTTGGCCAACTCGATCTCTGAGCGGCGATTATTGATAAGGCTGTCGGCTTTGTAGGCCATGATGGAGTCCTGACGGTCGATGAAAACACCCATTTTCTCGGATGGCAGGCATAGCGCATAGGGTTTGCCTCCGGGGAGGATATCCCGCGAGTACTGCGGGTTGAGCCTTCGTAATTCATCCATGCTGATGCCTAAGTTATCGCTTATCTGCTGCAGGTGGATGCGCTCGGCCGTACAGATTGTATCGGTAATCATCGCTTTCTCTACCGGTGCCTTGCATATACCGTGTTCGGCCCCGTAGTTCATTGCGTAGTTGGCGGCGATGAAGATCGGTACGTAGTTACGCGTTTCGCGCGGCAGGAAGGGATAGATAGACCAGAAATCGCGTTTGCCGTTCGCACGACGGATAGCCTTGTTGACATTTCCGCTTCCGCAGTTATAGGCAGCAATGACGAGTGACCAGTCTTTATAAATGTTGTACATACTACTCAAGAAGCGGCAAGCGGCGTCTGTTGCTTTGAGCGCGTCCATACGTTCATCCACCAGCGAGTTGATCTCCAGCCCGTATAACTTACCTGTAGCCGGCATGAACTGCCATAGACCGGCTGCGCCGACGTAAGAACGGGCAATAGGGTTGAGCGCCGACTCGATGATCGGCAGGTATTTCAATTCGTAAGGCAGGTTATAGCGGCCTAAGGCTTCTTCGAAAATCGGGAAATAATAGTCACCCATGCGCATCATGCGCGCCACCTGCTTAGGACTGTTACGCACATAACGTAATATGAACGCGCGTACGCGCTCGTTATACGGCAGCTCCATCACGCACGGCAGAGCTTGCAGACGCGCCTTATAGACGGAGTCGGGTAGAGCAGTAGTATCGTGCACAGCCGTACAATTGGTGGTGTCCAACCAACGCAGACTCAAGTCCAGCGCGCGCATCTCGATATCATTGAGCTCGCTGTCGTTCCACTGTGTATAATAAGGCTGAGGCCCCGTAGGGGTGCTGTCTACGATAATGCTGTCGGTGCTCATGGGGACCAGTTCCAGCGATTCGACAGCAGTCGTATCGGTCGTTAGTGTGTCTGTCACTTCCTGCGCCGGGAGTAGCATACAACTCCCTAAAGCGATAAGTATGAATAAAATCTTTTTCAAAATCGAATAGCTAATTTAAGTTCAGCACTCTGCTGGTGCTGAGGGTCAAAATATATCTGAGGTTCTACGTTGAGCGACAGGTCGGGCGATATATCGTAATCGAACAGCTGGGCATCGACGTAGGCATCTACGAGCGAGAGCGCATAGGCGACCACAATGGCTACGATCGAGTAGTCGCGGTAGCGACGATAGATCTGCTGATGGTTGTTCAGCGTCTTCATCCATGTAGCGGCACCTCCTACGCGCTGTAGGTCATAGCCATCGGGGATGACGGCGATATAAGTTTTACTCGGGTCTTCGCTCACCGTGCCGGCCTGTACATCGTTATACAGATCCAGATAAGCGGTCTTAAAACTGCTGTATCTGTTCTGCGTCCAACTGATGGCATAGCCGCATCCCATGAATGCCCCATAGACGATCGGCAGCTTCCAATAGGACTTGTTGTAAATCTGTCCCGCTCCCGGGCAGATAGTACCTAGCCAGACAGCTTTTATCGCATCAGGCTTGCGGTAATAGATGCTATCGGTCTGGGCGTGTAGCGCCAGCGGAAGCATCGTTAGTACTATGAGCAACCAGCGTCTCAACGCAGTTTATTGATCAGTGTCTCTAATTGGTCATGATCGGCGAAAGAGATGGTCAACCGGCCTTCTACCAGTCTCACCTTCATGCCGAGCGACTCGCTCAACTCTTTCTGGATCTCATCATAAGGGTTGGTCAGTCGTTTTACCGGTTTCTTCTCGCCCTTGCTCTCTTGCGCCAGCGCTTCCACTTTGCGTACGGAGAGACCTTCGCGTAAGATGCGCTGATAGAGGGCGAGCTGACGCTCTGCGGAAGGCGTACCGAGGATGGCACGGGCGTGACCCATATCGATCTTCTTCTCCTTGATACCCACTTGTATCTCTGCCGGCAGTTTCAGCAGACGCAGATAGTTGGCTACCGTCGCGCGCTTCTTGCCGACGCGTTCCGACATGCGTTCCTGGGTGAGGTTGTAGTCATCCATCAGACGCTGATAGGCGAGGGCGATCTCAATAGCATCCAAGTCTTCGCGCTGGATATTCTCAATCAAGGCCCACTCCATCACCTGCTCATCTTTGGCAGTGCGAATATAGGCCGGGATGCGCTCCAGACCGGCTAACTTACAAGCGCGGAAACGACGCTCACCGGCGATGATCATATAGGTGTCGTCACCGTTGTCGCGAAGCGTGATAGGAGATATCACACCGTGCTCACGGATAGAGTCCGCTAACTCTTGCAGTGCTTCTTCATCGAAGGTGCGGCGCGGCTGATCGGGGTTCGCAACGATCTTACTGAGCTCGATCTCAGAGATCGAACTGCCTCCGTTGGTATCTACATGAGAGGTATCGATGAGTGCATCGAGGCCTCGTCCAAGTCCTGTCATCTTTTTCATAATTCTTGACGTTTAATAAGTTCTTTGGCCAAAGCCGTGTAGTTCTGTGCACCCTTCGAACTCGGGTCATAATCGAGCACCGACATCCCATGCGAAGGAGCTTCGCTCAGGCGCACATTTCGCGCGATGACGGTATTGAACACGAGGTCGCCGAAATGACGCTTCACCTCCTCATATACCTGATTGCTCAGACGCAGACGATTGTCAAACATCGTCAGCAGGAAGCCTTCGATCTTCAACGAGGGGTTGAGTTTCGATTTGATGATCTTAATCGTATTCAGCAGCTTGGCGATACCTTCGAGGGCGAAGAACTCGCATTGTACCGGGATGATCACGCTGTCGCTGGCTGTGAGGGCATTGACGGTAATCAGACCCAATGACGGACTGCAGTCGATGAGGATATAATCATACTCGTCGCGCAACTGGTTGATGATATTCTTCAGCAGTGTCTCGCGGTGCTCGAGGTTGAGCATCTCTATCTCTGCGCCTACGAGGTCGATATGACTCGGGATGAGGCTCAAGTTCTTCGTGCTCGTCGCTACAACGGCGCTATGCGGGTCGATACCGTTCACCAGACACTCATAGATGGTGTTCTCCAGCTCTCGGATCTCTACGCCCAGACCCGACGAGGTGTTCGCCTGCGGGTCGGCGTCGATGAGCAGTACACGCTTGCCGAGGGTGGCCAAGGCTGCCGCTAAGTTGATGGAGGTAGTGGTTTTGCCTACGCCTCCTTTTTGGTTTGCTAATGAAATAACTTTACTCATATCTGTTGTATTATTGTTTCTGCATCTATCTGTCGGCAGGCATAGTTGCTGTAGCGACAGTGGTTGGTGCCGTGGCACGTACACGGGCGGCACCGAAGGTCATTGATCTGTATGATATCTTCGCTTCTCTGTTTCCATCCGGAGAAGCCGATACAGGGATGCGTGGCGCACCAAACGCTTATGGCTCTCAGGCCCACAAGACTCGACAGGTGCTGGTTGGCGCTGTCCATACAAATCATTACGTCCAAATGACGCATCAGTTCGAGTTCTTCGCTCAACTGCAGCACGCCGGCGATGCTCTCCGTACGCGGGAAGACCGTCGCCCATTGGCGTAGCATCTCGCATTCTACGCTGCCGGCGCCGAAGAGGAACACTCGGGTCTGCTCTTCCTTCGTCAAGCGCTCGATGATCTCCTTCGTCACGCGATAAGGCAGCATATTCGATCGCGACTTGGCGAATGGCGCGAGACCTATCCATCGACCTTCTTTCTCGCCGAAACGCTCCTTGACGGTCTTCGCCGCTGCGCGGTTGACTTTCAGCGCCTTGAATTCCCTGTCGGTCTGCAGTCCGGCGCGGCGGAAAGCATCTTCATAGCGCTCGAACTCCGTAGGTAAGGTGCGGCGACCGATACCCCAGACGGTGATCAAGTGTTTACGTATCCGTCCGTAATGGACGCGCGTGACGCGCTTGCCGCTCAACCGCATGAAGAGGTCAAAGACCCGCGTGCGCAGGACGTCCTGAAGGTCAATCACTGCATCCGCCTCGTGTCTCAATACCCGCCATAATCGCCAGGTACCGGGCCAGTCGAGATGATTGTCCACCTCCCAGAATACCACGTTTGGCATCGAGGCAAACATCGCACTCAACTCTTTCTTGCTCGCTATGATAAACCGGTCATTCGGATAGCGGCGGCTCAACGAGGCGATGACCGGCACGGTCATGGCTACATTGCCTAAAGTGGCTAAACGGATGATCAGATATGTCATAACTTATGGTGTTTACCGCATGATGGCTTTTATCCACTCCTCCTGCGTAGGGAAGGACTGCTTACCGTCCGTCCATTGGTTCCAGCAACCGCCGAACCAATACGTCACGGTCTCGTCCGGGGTGTAGTCGATTAGGCAGAGAGCGGTGTTATCAATGATCGTCATCTCCGATCCGGGCAGGATAACCGCTTCGTGCGTCTGCCCCAGATCCGTGATGTTATACCATTTCTTATTCAGTCGCACTGCTCCCGGGTCACTGAGCGCCGTCTCGGTATAGACGAGCACTCCCTTGTCGTCGAAGAAGCGATATGTACCGATGCTGTCATGTAAGTACAGACCGGCACCTATCTTCATCGGTATATTCTCTTCCAGCGCCATGAGCACTAAGTCTGCGCGATTGAGGATCTCTCCGGCACAAGACGTCACGGTGATCTGAGCGCTATAGAGCGCACCTGCGATCAGCAAATGGTCGTAATACAGACGGAAGACGATCTTCGTCGGCGTCTGCTCGAGGATCTCCCAGCGGTCGAACTGGTCGCCCACATAGAGCGAGTCATCTACTACGAAGGCCGGTCCACCGCAGCCTGTGGTGTGGGCTACTTTGTAGCCGTCGAAGCCTTTGCCGTGTTGTACGTGGTAAGGTGTCTTGAAATTCACATAGTTGTAGAAGAACGTATCCAAGACAAACTCCGGGGTGTTCTTCATAAAGATGTCTACGCCGTTAGAGGGGTTCTCCGGCGCTAAAGCCGGGCCGTAGAACCGATATGCGGCATACTCGTTCTCCCACGCGAAGTCATCCTTGCGCTCGGGAACAAACCGTCCGTACACTTTCGGTTGCGTCGCCTCTTGCTGACAAGCCGTGAGGCTCAAGAGAGCAAATAAGAATAATATAGCCTTTTTCATACTTTTCACTTTATTTGGGTTGACGTCCAATGTAGGCGAGGATTCCTCCGTCCACATAGATGATCTGACCATTCACGGCGTCGCTTGCGTGACTCGCTAAGAAGACAGCCGTACCTCCCAGTTCATCGGCATCCAACCAACGGCCTGCCGGGGTCTTGGCGCATATAAACGCATCAAACGGATGCTTGCTGCCGTCGGCCTGCGGTTCACGCAGCGGAGCGGTCTGCGGGGTAGCGATATATCCCGGACCGAGTCCGTTACACTGGATGTTATATTCTCCGTATTCGGAACAGATATTACGCGTGAGCATCTTCAGACCACCTTTGGCAGCGGCATAGGCACTGACTGTCTCGCGACCGAGTTCCGACATCATCGAGCATATATTGATGATCTTTCCTTCGCGGCGCTCCATCATCTCCGGCAGCACGGCGGCACTGACGATATACGGAGCCACAAGGTCGATGTCGATCACTTGCTGAAACTCCTCGCGTTTCATCTCATGCATTGGGATGCGCTTGATGATACCGGCGTTATTGACGAGGATGTCTATCTGTCCTACCTCGGCGTGGATCTGCTCCACGAGGGCTTTGACCGCTTTCTCATCCGTCACGTCGCATACATATCCGTGCGCATTGGTGATGCCTTCCGCACGATAAGCCTCGTAGGCCTTGTCGATCGCCTCCTGACTGCGGGCATTGAAGATGATATTACTGGCCCCTGCTTGCGCAAAAGCTTTCGCAATCGCGAAACCTATTCCGTAGCAAGCCCCCGTTACCCAGGCGTTCTTGCCTTCCAAACTAAACAAATTGTTCATATTACTTCAAGTCTGTGATTTTCGAAAAATCCTGGTCTCCGTAATCAAGGTTCTCACCACCCATCCCCCAGATGAAGGTGTAGTTGTGGGTAGCAGCAGCGCTATGGATAGACCACTCCGGCGAGAGGACAGCCTGGTTACCGCGCATCCATATATGACGCGTCTCCTCTACTTCTCCCATGAAGTGACAAACGGCTTGGTCTTCGGGCACCTCAAAGTAGAAATACGCCTCCATGCGACGACTGTGTACATGCGCCGGCATGGTGTTCCAAACGCTACCCGTAGCGAGTTCCGTCATCCCCATCTGGAGTTGACAGGTCGGCAGCACTTGGTTGACGAGCATCTTATTGATATCTCGTTCGTTACTCATCTCCAGACTACCCATATGCGCTACAACAGCATCGGCTTTCGTCACTTTCTTATCGGGATAGGTGCAGTGCGCCGTCGTCGAGTTGAAATAGAAGAGGGCGGGCTTATTCGCATCTACGCTCTCAAACTTCACCTCGCGGTCGCCGCGACCCAGATACAGTGCCTCTTTGTAGTCCAGTTCAAACACCTTGTCTCCGGCAATCACGCGTCCTTTACCGCCTACATTGAAGATACCCATCTCGCGGCGGGTGAGGAAGAACGGAGCCTTCAGCGGGTCGATAGCCTCCAGCAGTAGGGTCTCTCCGGCCGGCATAGCTCCACCTACGATCATGCGATCGTACATAGAGTACACCATGTTCACTTCGTTCTTTACAAATACATGCTCGATGAGGAAGTCTTTTCTCAGTCGCGCGGTGTCATAACTCTTTGCGTCCGTCGGATTCGACGCATAACGCACTTCATAATTGGTTTTCATATCTTTGTTTTTTTATAGGCCACAGCCACACAACATTCACACTCAGGTCCAGTGGACTCGCCATCGTGTAATGGTCAATCAGACCCGTGCCGAAGACACCTCCGAACGAGTAATCGACGCGCAACTCGATCTCATACACACCTGCTTTCTGCGTCGGGAAGGATATACCTGTGCCGAACAGCAATCCCCAATCGAATGCATGATCGAGTGATTGGTATTCCGGAGCACTGCTGCCGTTGACCAATGTGCCGTGGTTGCCTTCGTCCTTGACGCAGTAACCTATCTGTGGACCGAGATTCATGATCCATCGGCAGGTCTCGCTACCGAAATTAAGATGCATCAGCAGCGGCAGTTCTATATAATGCAGGTTACGCTCGTAATGCTCACCGGCGGCGTTCTTCTCCGCCCAACCGCGATGGAGGTAATTGAGCTCCATCTGGAAGGCGCAGTATTTATGTCCGGCATAGCGGAACGTGATACCCGCATTGCCGCCAAGCACACAAGCATTGGTGAACGGCGACATGTTCGACAGGGCAGGACGGAAGATGACGGAACTGAAACTCACTCCACCGTGCACACCTAAGTAATGCTCCGGCCGCGTTAAGCGCGGTTGGGCATAACTCATCGCTGCGCATACAATGCCCAGCACCATCAGTCCTATCTTCCTACCATTCACCATTAACCATTAACCTTTCACCTTTCACCCTTCACCATTCATCTCTCCACCACGGTTACGTTGCTGTTCTGCCATCCGCCTTTCTCCACTTGTGTCCAGATTATGCGCGATTGCAGACCTATACGCTCGTGCTGACCGTTCATCTCCGCGATGATAGACTGCATCAGGTCGTAACCCAACAAGTCATAACGCGGTGCATCCGATACGTGCTCATCCGAGAAATAGGTGTTCCATTGGTTCTCGTATTTAGTGCGCTTCGGGTTGACGGTGAATAGCGAAGTGAAGACGCGCGGCAATCGACCTAACTCTTTCTGCCACGAGTACTGACAAATCACGCGAATGCGATAACCGGAGGCTTGCAGCTTCTCCAGATGCGGGATAGTCATACGCACCTGCTGGTACTTATCGCTATGCAGGATGATGATATTCTCCTTGCTCTTATCCAGTACCAGTGCCGCCGAGTCGTTCATCAACTCATGAATGGTCAGTGCCGAACAAGCGATACTACGTTTCTTCATCTCTTTGCGTAAGGTGCGCACGAACGGCGACAGGTCGGCCTCACGCACCTCGATGGCTACGCACTGCGCCTGCTCGCGCTCACTGATCCAAGTGCATAACTCATCCGCTTTCTGCTGGTCAGGGACGTTGAACTGATATACGTAAGGCATGGTAGCCAGGTCAGCATCATCCGTGAAAGGCAGCACCAGCGGCACCTGATGCTTACCGCACCAGTTCGCCATGCGCTCTATCTGTATCGGATAGACGAGACCGATGATGGCCTTCACGTCATCCAGCGCCGCACTGTCGCATAACGCACTCACGCGACGCTCACTGCGCTCCGTGTCATATACGCGAAGACGATACAGCGTACTGTCGTTCTGCAGGTCCTTAAGCGCCAGCAACGCACCTTGATAGAACTCCATCATGCGCTCGGCGTTGCCGCTGCGCTTGGTCTGCTGACTCTCGAAAGGAAGCATCAATGCCAACTCTACCACACGACGGTTGTCCGGCACCACGCTGTCCGTAGAGAGCGTGTCAGCCACCACGGTGTCATTCGAAACAATGGAGTCAATCACCTCTACCGTGGCAATGACTGCCTCGGTAATCGTCTCTCTGTGAATGACGGTGTCCACGTGCACTGTTTTTGGTTCTGTCTTAGGCCGCTTCTCTACTTTCCTTCCCGTAGGGATAAGCAGCGTCTCGCCGTAATGCAGTCCGCGTTCGCGTAACTGCGGGTTAAGACGGATGATATCGTTCTGGGATACATTGAAGTTCACGCCGATGCGGTAGAGACCTATACTGCGCTCTACTTCATAGCGATACACTTCCTCACCGTTCACCGTGTCCAGCGGGTAGTTCAATACCTCCTGCGCCTTCATGGGAAGAAGGAACAAGGAGCAAAGAATGATTCCTATATACTTGTTCGCTTTCATATCTACTTTAACCATTAACCTTTAACCATTAACCATTAACCTTTCACCCTTTCGTCTCATATCTACGTTTTCGAATGATATACACTATTCCTCCTATCAGCGCGAGCAGGGCGATAGGGGTGATGATGCTTACCGTCTGTACCAGTTGTCGCTGGTCATGCGCCCTCTTGTCGTTGAGCAGACGCAGCGCCACGGTCTTCTCGCGCAGGCCGATCAGTCCTTCGCTATCCGTGAGCCATAGGATGGCATTGACGATCATGTCGCGGTTAGAGAACTGCATCCCGCTGTAGCGGTCATAACCCATGGGCAGTGCCTGAGCTTTTTGTATCTCGTTGGCGAGGATACTACCGCCGCCGATAACCACCTGACGGGTCTTGGGACTGGTGGCACGGATAGGCTCGTCGGTCTCTACGCCTTCGGGCACCATACGATGCGCGTACGCGCTCGCGAAGACACCCTCTAAGGATACCGCGATAGGTACGTATTGGTATCTGAACTCCTGCATGTCAGGATTCATGTCGTTCAGGTTCACCTCACCCGGTGTCGCCGTCACACGACTGGCGGTACTCGTAGCGAGAAGGATGCGTTTCTCGATGCCGTCTTCGCCGCCTACCGCATCGATAGGACTGACGAAGGTGCTCATCACCTGACCCAGGTTACGCGTGATAGGAGAGCCCTGACTCGTCAGCAGCAGTGGCGCATAGGTCCATGGCATCGGTTGTAAGTTCGGGCTCTGCGGGTCGCTCGACACGTTCACCGGTATTGGCAGACACTGTACGTCTTGCACAAGCGCGGGGTTGACGCGTACGCCGTAGCGGAACAGCAGTTCGGTCAGGCCGAGCTCCAAGGGGATGATAGGGGTGTATCCTTCGCGTTGCAGGATATCTTCACTTAACCTCACGCCATTGATGGCCCAAAGGACGGTGCCGCCGCGCATGATATACTGATCGATGATAAAGCGCTCGGCTTCACTGAAGGGCGTCTGCGGGTCCGCGATAATGATGGCCTTGTAACCGTCGAGTATATGCTCGTTAACCGCTAATCGCTCATCG
>DBYL01000002.1:18437-18977 GCA_002309835.1 Bacteroidales bacterium UBA1187 | reverse complement strand
GCTTCCATGAAGGCGAACTCCAGTTGCTCGATGCTCACGTTCAGGTTCTCTTCGCCACTCAGTCCACGGGTGTTCTTGAGCAGCGTCACGACGGCTCTGCGACCCTTATAGCGCATCAGCGCATAGGGATAGACGGTCGTCTGCGCCGTCTTGCCGTTCTGCTCCCGCTCATGGATGACGATAGGGGTGAGACCGAGGGAGTCTGCGACTCCATGTTTGATGTTTGATGTTTGATGTTTGATGTTTGCATAGACGCCGAGTTCCTCTATGGTCTCTTCCGTCGCTTTCTTGAGTCGGCGGAAGCCCGCATTCAGGTCGCCGTCCAGCAGCACCTCTATCTCGATAGGACTGTCGGTAGAGCGGAGTAGGGCTTTGGAGTTCTCGCTAAGACTATAGTGCTTGTCGTCCGTCAGATCCCAACGAACGGGGCGTTCATACAGCGCTCCGTAAAGACAGAGGAACAAACCTACGATAAATATGTACGGTGCGTATTTCCGCATCAACCCTATTCGTTAAACCCTAATCGTTAAACCTTAATCG
>DBYL01000002.1:17154-18419 GCA_002309835.1 Bacteroidales bacterium UBA1187 | reverse complement strand
GGATATTTCTCGCGCAGGCGTTTGATCCACTCTTTCTCGAGGTAGTCCTGATAGTCGGTCGTCACCTTGCCTTTCTCATCGTCCCAGGTAGCAGGTGCTTTGAGTTTCTGACCTACGCAAACGACTACCGGCAGTTGCTCGCTCGGCGTGAACTCGGCGTTCTTGATCTTCAGACCGAATTTATCTACGGCGGCGTTCTTGCCTTGTTCCCAAAGACCGCGTTGCGCTTTGACGTAAGTCACGCTGTCGATATTGATGCGGTGAGCGATATAACTCTTTACGGAATCCGGTTCAGCATTCTTGATGATGGCCTGCGCAGCCTTGGCACTCGCCTTGTCTTTGCATTGCAGCAACCATCCTTTGAAACGCGGAGCGTCCCATGTATAGTCTTTCTTATGGCTGTTGAAATATGCCTCCAGACCGGCGGTGTCTTTCGCCGCCTTGTCCCAGACCTCACGCAGCGAGACCTCAAAGAGCAGGATACCGTCGTGGTACTCCTGCACGAGGTTCTTCAGTTCCGGGTATTTCTCCTCCAGGTGCGCATCGGCGTACGCCTTCACGTCGGCGTCACTCATGTCTTTGGGTAACTTATACTCGGCGCGGGTCTTGAGGATAAAACTCTTGTCTGCCTCTTTCGCACGCTCGTCGCGCATCACCTGACGCTCAATCTGCGCACGCATGCTGTCCAGCGGTTGGATGCCGCGCTCGGCTTCCTTATAGAGGATATGCCATCCGTATTGGGTGCGTACAGGAGCACTGATCTCACCGGCCTTGAGGCTGAAAGCCGCCTCTTCAAACGGCTTCACCATCATCCCGCGACCGAACCATCCTAACTCACCTCCACGGGTACTGCTGCCGCGGTCATCGGACTCGATGCGGGCCACCTCTGCGAAGTTCTCCGGCGTCAGGAGCTTGGCGAGACTGTCTATCTGTGCGCGCTTGACGGCATTGAGACTGTCGGCAGGCACCATCTTCATGATATGACTTGCCTTCACCTCCTGATGGTCGCGCTCCTCTTCTACGAGCACTATATGCCATCCATATTGGGTGCGGAAGGGTTCACTCACCTCACCCACCGGGGTGTTATACACCGCTTCCTCGAGCGGATAGACGTAACGGAACGGAGTGATCCATCCGAGTTCGCCACCGGTCTCCTGTACGGAGGGGTCAGTACTCATCTCGCGGGCTACGACATCAAAGGGCTCCACGGCCTCGCGCATCTTCTTCGCTTTCTTACCTTTCCCCTTCGTCACCTCTCTACCGAT
>DBYL01000002.1:16512-16969 GCA_002309835.1 Bacteroidales bacterium UBA1187 | reverse complement strand
TTAAAATTGATGAACATCTCCAGATACTCGTCCATTGTCTTGGGGTCGATAGCACCGGCCTGGTTGTTCTTCTCATAGATGTAGAGAAACTCCTCTGCACTCACTGCCTTTCCGTTGACGGTCAGCAGCGTTTCGCTCTGCGCAAAAGCAGCGGTACTCAAGGCTGCGATTGCTAAAAAAAGAATCGTTCTTTTCATTGTATTATTGTGATTTTTGAATGTTCGTTCGGGTAAACCCTACAAAATGCGTGCAAAAGTACACTTTTTTTTGCATATATACAAATAATTTTGTAATTTTGCAGTCGATTTTGTGAAAATTATGGCAATTGAATTGAAAAAAGAGGCAGTTCTTCGCGCTCATGAACTGATGGATGGCGCGCATAACGTAGTTATTCTCACCCATATGGGTCCCGATGGGGATGCGATGGGTTCGGCGCTGGCGCTGTATCATCATCTGA
>DBYL01000002.1:15700-16349 GCA_002309835.1 Bacteroidales bacterium UBA1187 | reverse complement strand
TGGCGAAGGAGTGCCCGAAGATATTGATTGACCATCATCTCAACCCGGTGGACTTTGCGGATGTCACGTTCTCCTATCCCGACAGCCCTTCCGCCTCCGAAATCGTTTACTACCTCCTCTCATCCCTTCATCCCCTCACCCAAGTCGTCGCGACTTGTATCTACACAGGCATGATGACCGACACCGGCAATTTCTCCTTCAATTCTAATCATCCGGAGATGTACGAGGTGGTCGCGGAGCTTGTGCGGGCAGGGGTGGATAAGGATGCCGTCTATAATGCGGTCTTCAATCAGCATTCGGAGAACAGGATGCGTCTCTGGGGCTATGCGCTCTATCGGAAGATGCGTATCTATCCCGAGTACCACGTGGCGCTCATCGCGCTCGATGCCGATGAACTGGACCGCTACCACTACCAGGTGGGCGACACGGAAGGACTGGTGAACCAACCCCTACAGATCTCTGATGTCTATTATTCGGTCTTTATACGCGAGGAGCGCGCCAAACCCGGCACGCCCCATAGTCGTATTCGTCTCTCGTTCCGCAGCCAAGGTGACCGTCCGGTGAATATCTTCGCCTCCGAGATCTTCCATGGCGGAGGTCATGCTAACGCCTCCGGCGGAGAACTATTCGGCACCATCGGCCAAGCCGT
>DBYL01000002.1:14699-15604 GCA_002309835.1 Bacteroidales bacterium UBA1187 | reverse complement strand
GAGTCTTTCTGCGCGAGTTTCAGCACATTCGTATGCAGTTTCTTGAGCTGTTTCTCATCGTTGATGAGCGCTATGGCGGTGTCGATCAACTTGTCTCCTGCCTCGGCGTCACGCACCAGCACCGCTGCTTCTTTGTTCACCAGCGCCATGGCGTTATGCGTCTGGTGGTCCTCCGCTACGTTAGGCGAAGGCACAAGGATAGCAGGCTTGCCTAACAGACAGAGCTCACTGATAGAGGAAGCACCGGCGCGGGAGATGACCAGATCCGCCTGCGCGTACCTATCCGGCATGTCGGAGAGGAAAGGCAGGACTTCCAGCCAAGGTTTATTGCCTTCGGCGTTTATTGTGCCTATGGCACGTTTATACGCTTCGCTGTTTATGATTTTCTCATAATAGACCTTGCCTGTTTGCCAAACGACATGGATGCCGGCTTGCTGTAAAGCGGGGAGGCCGGCGATAACGGCTTCGTTGATCGTCCGTGCTCCGAGGCTTCCGCCGATGATCAGGAGATTCTTTTCACCTTTCACCTTTAACCTTTCACCATTCAATAAATTCTGCCTAACGGGGTTACCGGTGAGGATGATCTTATCGGCAGGGAAGAAGCGCTCCATCCCTTCGTAGGCCACGCATATCTTCGCAGCCTTGTCTTTGAGGATCTTATTCGTCACTCCGGCGAAGCCGTTCTGCTCCTGGAGCAGGATAGGGATACCCATGTTCGCTGCGGCCCACATGGCGGCCCCCGAGGCATATCCGCCTACGCCTACGCCTACGTTGGGCTTGAACTCCCGGATGATGCGTTTCACCTGACGGATGGATTTCGCGAGGTCGATGAGCACGGATATGTTCTTCCACGGCTGCGCGCGGTTGAAGCCACGAACAGGCAGACCGATGATCTGATAACCCGC
>DBYL01000002.1:13812-14628 GCA_002309835.1 Bacteroidales bacterium UBA1187 | reverse complement strand
CTTACTGCGGGGAAGATATGTCCACCTGTTCCTCCGCCGGAAATGAGATATCTCATGATGATAGCTGTTTTATGAGTAAATCGACTGCAAAATTACAAAATATTTTGTATATATGCAAATTTTGTAGTACTTTTGTGCCCGATTTTGTGAGAAGTAGGAATTATGTGGATTATCTTAGCCTTCATCTCGGCCCTCTGCTTAGGCGGATATGATATCAGCAAGAAGATTGCGCTGCGGGATAACCGCGTGCTGGATGTGCTGACGCTCAGTATCTGTCTCTCGGCGGTGTTGCTCTCGTTGCCGCTGGTCCTCTCGCGCCTATGGCCTGAGATGATGGAGGGTACGCTCTTCTTTGTCCCGCGGCTGGATGCCGCGGCGCACGGGCTGACCGTCCTCAAGTCGGCGTTGGTACTCAGCAGCTGGGTCTTTGCGTATATATCGCTCAAGCACCTGCCGCTCTCCGTGGTCAGTCCTATGCAGGCTACGCGTCCGATGTGGACGCTTATCGGCGCACTGCTCCTCTTCGGCGAACGCCTCAACGGCTGGCAATGGGCAGGCGTGGTCCTCGCCCTGGGCTCCATCCTCCTCTTCTCCCTCGCGAAGACATTCTCCACGCGTCCTTCATCCCTTCACCCCCTCACCCCTTCATCCTCTCATCCTTTCACCCCCTACTACATATCCCTTGCGCTCGCTATTCTGCTCGGCGCCTGCGCCGGCCTGTATGATAAGTTCCTCATGCGTCGGTACGATCATAATGCCGTGCAGGTCTATTATACAATGTATCAAGCCGTGATGATGCTCGCCGTCTGGCTCTTC
>DBYL01000002.1:13608-13758 GCA_002309835.1 Bacteroidales bacterium UBA1187 | reverse complement strand
GCTCTGATCTCCCTCTTCCTTATCATCAGCGATAATGTGTATATGTTAGCGCTGCGTGACCCGGACTCGCTGATAGCGGTAGTGAGCACGGTGCGCAGGGGTGGTGCGGTGATTGGTTTCGCGTATGGACTGATAGTCCTCAAGGAAGGT
>DBYL01000002.1:10620-13555 GCA_002309835.1 Bacteroidales bacterium UBA1187 | reverse complement strand
CTCTAATTCCATTTTCTGACAAAAAACGCCACATTTGCCACGTCGCAATTAATGCATTCGTGGTGTTGGCAATAATTTAGATAGAGATGTAGCAATGCTTGCGTGTCTGCCGCATTGCGCACTTGTTGCCCTAACTCTCGCCATTGTCTGATAATAGAGTTGTTTTCGGGAGCAATTTTTTCTAGTAAAGAAAGCGCATTTTCTGCTTGCTCCGTGTCGCTGCGATGGAGCGCATAGGCATATTTATAGGGAAGGACAGTATTTATCAATAAGATATCAATGCTTGATTTTCCTAAGGAGTTCACTTCTAAAAGTTGGTCCAGATCTTTCAATTCATGTGTATCTAATATTTTACTAAGCAAAGTCTCTGAATGATGAAGCAGTAAGGCAAACTGTCGGATGCGCATTTTAGGACTATTTTGCGGTCGTATGCGAGCTTGTTTCCAGACACTTGGCTGTAAAGGCATGAGATGAAACTTGGTGCGTAGGAATTCATATTCCTTTTGCATCTCATATTCTTGCTCTGTTAATAAACCGGCTTGCCCTAAAAGTAACGCCGTCAGTTGAAAAAGACTATTTCTATGCTTCTGTAAATAGGCAAGGGGAGTATTAATGGCAAGTTGCTCAAAAGGCACACTATTCGTATGAAATCCAAAATTGCGGGCAAGCGAGATGTACAACGCATGCTCCCAACTCCCTTTAGTGATTTCCAGCAATCGTTTGATAGACTCTCGTTTGCATTCCATTCGTTTGCGAACCAATGTCTTTTTCCATCCTTCCGATATGAGACCAGGTTCATGCAGTAGTTGCTCAGCGCACCCGATACGTTCGCGGGCACTATCCATTTGGAGAGCGGCCTGCAACAAGTCGTTAATATAATCTTTCCCTTCTGGGTATTGCAATTCACATTGTGGAATGAGTTTTCCTTGTGAATTGTACACCGGTTCATCAGCATGGCAGACTATATGTAAAATGACGGTGTCGTACGCTCTATCTATATGGTGCTTATGCCTTTTCCAATCAGAGGAAGAAATGTGCAGTTCGACGTTGCCTATCCATTCTCGACCGTCAATTCGTATGCGGGAATGACTATAGTCAGGACCGGCATCGTGATTGTGCTCCCCGACAGAGAGAATCTCTACAGTCTTTCCGTCTGTAGTTCGCTGAGGAAAATCTGCCCAAAGACAATGTTCCCAGATATAATGTAAGAGAATCTCCGGCATACGTTACCCCGCCCAAGTGCTACGATCCAGTGAACGATATGAGATAGCTTCTAATAAATGCTGCTTGCGGATGTCCTGTACACCTTCGAGGTCGGCTATTGTGCGGGCTACTTTTAAAATACGATCATATGCGCGAGCGCTCAATCCTAGTTTAGTCATCGTGAATTGAAGCAACTGATCGCATTCACTATTCAATGCACAATATTGGCGAACCATTTTAGAATTCATCATTGCATTGCAGTGTACCAGTTTACTATGTTTGAAGCGCTCGGTTTGGATAGCACGGGCCTTGAGAACTCGTTCACGCATGACAGCAGAACTCTCTCCTGGTTTCGTATCGCGTAACTGCTCGTAGGGAACTGCCTCTATCTCACATTGGATATCAATGCGGTCAAGTAACGGTCCGCTTATCTTGCTTAAGTATCGATGCACTTGTGCAGGTGTGCAAGTACAAGGATGAGCGGGATTATTCTCTCCGTAGTGTCCACAAGGGCATGGGTTCATGGCCGCTACCAGCATAAATGACGCGGGATAATCAACAGTCTCTTTTGTGCGTGCAACCGTGATATGTCGGTCTTCCAATGGCTGCCTCATTACTTCCAATGCGGAGCGTTTATACTCTGGAAGTTCGTCTAGGAAGAGCACTCCATTGTGCGCTAAACTAATCTCGCCTGGGTGCGGGTTTGAACCACCTCCCACCAACGCTACATCTGTGATGGTATGGTGAGGACTACGGAACGGACGTTGCACTATTAAAGCGCTATGTGCATCTTTACGCTTAGCGAGCAAACCGGCAACAGAATGAATCTTAGTAGTCTCTAATGCCTCTTCGAGTGTTAGCGGAGGGAGAATAGAGGGTAATCGTTTTGCAATCATGGATTTGCCGGCACCTGGAGGGCCTACCATAATCATGTTATGCCCACCTGCGGCAGCCACCTCCATTGCTCGACGGACTTTGAATTGCCCTCGTACATCCGCAAAATCTAAATCAGAAGGAAATGCTAATGTTTCAAACAGCGCTTGTGTATCAACCCGTGTCGGCATGAAAGGCTCTTTTGTTAATTCATCTTTTGGTTCGCCATTTAAGAAATGAACGACATCCATTAGAGTCTCCATGCCATATACGTCTAAACCTTCAGCAACGGCAGCCTCCTCTGCATTAGCAGCAGGGAGAATGATTCCCCTATAGCCCTCTTTCCTAGCGCATAATGCGATTGGAAGTGCACCATGGATTGGGTGTAATGAGCCATCTAAAGACAACTCACCCATAATCATATAGTGCTCTAACTCTTTCTTCTGCACCTGTTCGCTGCCTGCTAACATGCCTATAGCGAGGGGAAGGTCAAAGGCGGAACCCTCTTTTTTGATGTCTGCGGGAGCCATGTTAATAGTAAAACATTTGCGTGTGGCTTCAAAACTGTTGACTGTTAAAGCAGCGACAATGCGCTCGTGCGACTCTTTGACGGCATTGTCTGGCAGACCAACTAGGGTAAAATCAAATCCAGGGACTGCATGTACTTCGATGGTAACCGGCACAGCATCAATACCTACCGGCGCAGCACTATAAATCTTAATAAGCATAACGGTATTTGTAGAATTTCATAAGGTTAATACTCAAAACGGCGGCAAAGGTACTAAAAAAAATGGATATATGCAAGAGGGACTGACATTTTGGCAGAAAAAAGGGAGTGGCACGGAATTTGACGGATGAA
>DBYL01000002.1:10326-10469 GCA_002309835.1 Bacteroidales bacterium UBA1187 | reverse complement strand
GCCGTAGATGCTACGACCAAACTGAAAACACTCTCCTCCGTTGGCGAAGCCAAAGGAGAAATGGGCGACCTGCGCGTACGCGTCACCATCGACAAAGCGAAAAAGACCCTCACCGTTTCCGACCACGGTATCGGCATGACGGC
>DBYL01000002.1:9849-10136 GCA_002309835.1 Bacteroidales bacterium UBA1187 | reverse complement strand
CCGGAATATACGATGGAGGACACCATCAAGGCCGAGCGCGGAACAGACATCGTGCTCCATATAGACGATGAGTTCAGCCAGTATCTCGAGGACGCCACCATAGAAGGGCTGCTTAAGAAATACTGTAAGTTCCTGCCCGTCGAGATCGCCTTCGGCAAGAAGAAAGAGTGGAAAGACGGGAAGGAGGTCGAACTCGACGAGGAGAATATCATCAATGATACCACTCCGGCATGGACCCGTAAGCCCGCGGACCTCACCGACGAGGACTACGATAAGTTCTACCACGA
>DBYL01000002.1:7708-9797 GCA_002309835.1 Bacteroidales bacterium UBA1187 | reverse complement strand
TTCCACCTGACAGGTATCCTCTATTTCCCGAAGATAAAGACCAACCTCGACGTACACCGCAATAAGATACAACTCTATTGCAACCAGGTATATGTGACCGACGAGGTAGAGAATATCGTACCGGAATACCTGACGCTGCTGCACGGCGTGATCGACAGCCCCGATATCCCGCTGAACGTCAGCCGTAGTTACCTGCAATCTGACAACAACGTCAAGAAGATAAGCGGGTACATCACCAAGAAAGTGGCGGACAAACTGGCAGAGATGTTCAAGAACGACCGCGAGAGCTTCACCCAGAAATGGGACGACATCAAGCTCTTCATCCAATTCGGCATGCTCACCGATGAGAAATTCTACGACAAAGCCGTGGGCTTCGCCCTGCTCAAGAATATCGACGGCCAATACGCCACCATCGAGGAATACAAAGACAAGGTGCGCGAGAAGCAAGTAGATAAAGACGGCAACCTCGTGATCCTCTATACCAACGACGCCGACGCACACTATACCTTCATCTCCCGCGCCAAAGCCAAAGGATATGACGTGCTGCTGATGGACGGCGAGCTGGATGTACACACCATGAGCCAGGCCGAGCAGAAAAGCGAGAAACTGCGGTTCGTGCGCGTCGATAGCGACACCATCGAGAACCTCATCAAGAAAGAAGACGCCGCAAAAGACGAGTATACCGACGAGCAGAAAGAAGGGCTGCGCAAGGCCTTCGAAGCACTGCTGCCGAGCGATGCCGACAAACTCAAATATAATGTAGTATGCGAAGCAGCGGCGGCCGATGCCCTACCGGTCTTCCTGACCCAGAACGAGTTCATGCGCCGAATGAAAGAGATGAGTGCGCACCAGCAAGGCATGTCCTTCTACGGGCAAATGCCGGATAGCTATAACCTCGTGCTGAATACCAGTCATCCTGCCATTCAAGCCCTGATAGACAAGACCGAAGGACAGGATGAACGTATGAAGCAGTTGGTTGACATCGCGCTGCTCGCCAGCGGGCAACTCAAGGGCGAAGCCCTCGCGAAGTTCGTAAGTAGGTCAGTCGACCTGCTGGACCGCTAAGGCTACTGGACCACTACGGTCGTAGGAGAGCGCACTTGCGTAAGAGATAGGCGGCCTCGTCTGCGGAAAGCAGCGGGGCTGTCTCTGTATATACCCGCTGATGGTAAGCATTGAGCCAGGCGACCTCTTCGGCCGTCATGAGACTGATATCTATGAGATTGGTATCATAGAAACAGAGCGTGAGGGTCTCAAAAGCCAGCCACTCGTCGTCGGTCGTCGTGACCTCCGTCCGCCGCGCCGGGATGACGGTGATGAGGTTCTCCGTACGGATACCCCATAGACCCGTTCTATAGATACCCGGCTCATCCGAGATGATATGACCCACCTCCAGCGGCATCGGGTTATTATCCGTACGCACGTTCTGCGGGCCTTCATGGCAGCCTAAGAAATGACCGACACCATGACCCGTACCATGACCGTAGGTGATGCCTGCCGCCCACATATATTGCTTGGCCAACGCATCGAGTTGGTTACCTCTCGTGCCCCTCGGGAAACGCGCGGTAGCAAGGGCGATATGTCCTTTAAGGACATAGGTATAGTCGCGCTTCGCCTGCATAGGGATAGGTCCGCCTAACCAAACGGTGCGCGTGATATCCGTCGTACCATCGAGGTACTGACCTCCGCTATCGAGCAGCAACATCCCTTCGGGTTTCACCTTCGCGCAGTTATCCTTCGTAGCCGCATAATGGACAATAGCACCATTGCCCTTATAGCCCGCAATCGTACCGAAAGACTCCTCGACGAAGTTCTCACCCATCGCGCGGAACTCATGGAGTTTCTCCATGAGCGTATACTCGGTCTGCGGGGTCTTGAAAGCTTCCTCTTCGAGCCACTTGAAGAAACGGGTGAGGGCGACGGAGTCCTGACGCATCGCGAGGCGTTCGCCATCCAGTTCGGTATCATTCTTACGCGCCTTGTCGATGAGGATAGGAGATTTCATATTGACCTTCTCACAACGCTCCGGGATAGCCTCATAGAGCGCCTCGTTCACTCGCGCACCATCGAAGAAGACCGTAGCATCCAG
>DBYL01000002.1:1134-7615 GCA_002309835.1 Bacteroidales bacterium UBA1187 | reverse complement strand
TTATCGGGCTCGAGCACTACATAGGAGATGACGACAGGGTTAAACTCCACATCATTGCCGCGGATATTAAGCAGCCAGGCAATCTCATCGAGGGCACTGGTGATCAATGCCCATTTTTGATTTGAGATTTGAGATTTTTGATTTAAGATTTCGCGCATTCTTGCGAGCTTGGACTCGACCGTCTCGCCGGCGAAGTCGGCGGAGTAGGGATAGAGCTTATCGGACGGAATGGCGGGACGACCTTCGGTCCATAGCCCTTTGATCAGGTCTATGGATTTAATATGTGTGAAGTATGATGTATAATGTTTGAAGTCATCGACGCTGAACATCTCGGGGTTGACACCGATGACTGGGTCAATGTATGATGTATTATGTATGATGTTTGAGGTCAGCCAATCCAGGATAGAGGGGCAATCGATGTCGGACTCGCGCATGAGTTCGATACCGGAGTCCTTGAGTTCGATACCGGCCTGCAGGTAATAGCGACTGTCGGTCCAGAGCAGCGCACGATCGAGCGTGACGACCACTGTACCGCTTTCGCCATTGAAGCCGGAGATCCATTGCATCTCGCACCAATGGGCTGCCATATATTCACTCGCGTGAGGGTCATTACCCGGCACGATATACGCCGAGAGACCTGATTCACGCATCAGCTGCCGCAAAGCGGCAATTCGTTCACGTACTATCATAATGAGATGTATTAAATGCGTTCTAAATTCTGAGATCGTATCCACCCTTCATTGCCGCCTACGCGGATATTCATCCACTCGCCAAGCGTCTCGCGGATAATGACCTTGGTGCCTTCATGGATGGTGAAGAGGTCCGTGCCCGAACGGTCCGGAGAGGACTTGGCATTGACGACACCTTGCGTGATGATCGCTTCATTACGGAGCGTGTCACGCTTATGCAACGAGAGGGCATTAAGACCCGCGATAAGCGAGAAGAGAAGGGCTATCCAAGCGATATGAAAAGCCGTTTTGCGCAACCACGGTTCGCGACCTAAGAGGAAGAGCAACAAGCCTACCAGCGCCAAGATAAAGAGACAGATAGAGAGGATGGTCCAAGTGGACTCGCGGAGTTGGTTGCGCACCGTCCGCGCCCAGGCAGAGAGGAAGAAATCCTGCTCAACGATATTATCCGTGATGCGAGACTGCGCAAAAGCAAGGTTGTATTGCGCATCCTTGTTGTTCGGCTGCAGACGCAGCGCACGCTCGTAGTTGAGGATGGCTTGCGCTAACTCGCCACGCTTGAACTGCGCGTTGCCTAAATTATAATAGAGCACGGCATCCGGTGCCTCGGCCAGCAAGGCTTCATAGATCGTGGCGGCGTCGTCATATCGGCCTTCGGCATAGGCAGCGTTCGCGGCGTCGAAATCCTGGGCCAATAAAGGTGTACAGTGTAAGGTGTACAGTGTAAAAAGAAGCAATAATGCTATATAACGTCTCATATCTTTTCGTTCTCTAAGTTATTAATCAAAGTGGTGGTATCGCGGTAGAGGTCATCCATCGCATGGTCGGTAGAGGGCGCATAACGCGCGAACTCCGCCGTAGAGAGTACATTCTTGACATCGGCGATAAGGGCCTCACTGACGCCTTTCTGCTGCAGCAGGGCTGCGATATTATCCTTATTGAGCTCTGCTGTCGGGATAGACAGACGATCGGAGAGGTAGGTCCAAGCCGCCTGTTCGATAGCCGCATAGAAGGCATCTTTATTGCCGGCCTTGAGGGCTGCCGCTGCGGCTTTGAGACGCTTCTGCGCCACCTTATTCGCACGTTTATACCGAACCCGCGTGATATCTGCGTTCTCCTTGATCTGCTTACGCAGGACAATGAGGAGGATAAGGGCGATAAGGGCCGGTACGGCGTACCAGAGCCATAATAGGTGATAGGATGAGAGGGTGAGAGGATGAGAGGCACTCGCTTTCAGCGGCTTGGTGTCAATATACCGAATGTCGGTGCCGAGTTGCTTGATGTCCTCTTTCTGGGCGTAATAGACCGCTCCTTTGTCCTCTGCGGAGGTGACGGATGCGTCACCTGAACCGCGTTTTACATGGATGGTGTATTCGGGTGTAGCGAGGGTGCGGTAGGCTTTATCCTCGATATCGAAATAGCTGAAGGTGATCGCCGGGATGGTGTAGTCTCCTGCGCTGCGCGGGATAGCAAGGTACTCGATGGACTTGGTGCCACTGACACCGGCGGTAGTGGTATTGAAATTATTGGTTACCTTCGGGTCGTAGGGTTCAAAGCCTTCGGGCCAATCGACGGAAGGCGTCTTGACGAGTTTCATATTTCCCGCACCGGAGATATCAATCTTGATAGTCACTGCATCATTGGTCAGTACCTCGGTCTGCGAGATAGAAGGCGTCATGGTGAACTTACCTACGCCACCACTGAAACCGGCAGGCTTGCCGCTCGGCAGTGCCGACACATGGATAGTAGCCCCGGGCGCAGTAAGCATCTTCGTGACATTCGTGTAGGACCCGAAGAAATCATCAAAGATGGAGCGCACGCGTTGCTGGGTCTGTACGCGCAGCACGGCTTCAAACTTAGCGGGCTCGATAGTGATGTCCCCCGAGTGCTGCGGGTAAAGGATGGTGCGATAGAGCACTGCGGTCTGGTAGTTACGACCATTATAATGCTCCAGTTGGGTCTGTATTTCTCCTTGCTCGAGATCCTGCTTGAGGAAACCCGTGAACTCCGGTAACTTCGTGTTATTCGTCAGTTGCGCGACGTCCACATTCGCGAAATACAACTTATACGTGATCATGAGCGCTTCCTGCTCGTGCACGCGCGTCTTGGAAGCGATGGTGCGGACGAAAATGTTGTTCTCGTTAGACACTTGACCGGCTTGGGAGGACTGAGAGGACTGAGCGCGTTGCCCCTTTCCGTCTGGGGTTTTCCCCGTTTCATCGGGGACAACCTCATCCTCGGGGAGGACGGTGATGCGCACGCCATTGGACTGCACACTCTCGCCATCGACCTTGACCGTCGCCGGAGCAATAGTGAAGGTACCCGGCGTACGCGCCATGAGGGTGTAGGTGTAGGTCTGCTCAAACGACGAGGTACGATGACCATTGACGAAAGAGGTGCTACTGCTCGTGGAGGTGTACGGACCGGCGAGATAATCGAAGTCCGTAAACTCCGGTGCCCGCAGATCACGACTGCGCTGGTTGACCGAATAGGTCAACTGGAAGGGGCGACCTACGATGACTTGGCTCGGCGCATGAGCCTTAAAAACAACGTCTTCGGCAAAGCCCGCTAAGGCCATGCCGAGACATAAAATAACTATAGATAATTTATACTTCATATGACTGTATTTATCTTTAATGGGGCCCCCGGAACAAACCAACGGAGTGTTGCCGAACGCGACTACCATTCTTTTTCTACACGACGTTTCTTACCTTGCTGGCGTTGGAGTTTCTCCTGGGTGTCTTGTTCGTCTTGCTCCAGGGCCTGCAGGATCTGCTCTGCCGTCTCTTTATCCATCTGATCTTGCTGTTCTTGCTCTTGCTGCTGGTCTTGGTTCTGCTGATCTTGATCTTGTTGATCTTGCTGCTGTTGTTGCTCTTGTTGCTGCTGATCTTGATTTTGCTGATCTTGATTTTGCTGGTCTTGGTTCTGTTGGTTTTGCTGTTGCTGCTGTTGTTGCTGTTGGAGCATCTCCATGGCCTTGACTAAGTTGTAACGCGTCTCATTATCTTTGGGGTTCGCCCGCAAAGACTGCTGGTACGCTGCCACGGCTTTGTCGTACTGCTGCTGGGCAAAAGAGCAGTTACCGATATTATGCATCGCTTTCGCATAGCGCTCCTTATCGGCCTTGGGATCCAACATCTTCGCAGCCGTCTCAAACTCCGCCTGCGCATCGGCGTATTTATCTTGACGATAGAGCGCATCGCCTAAATTATAATGCGCTTCGTAACCATTCTTATTCTTCTCCAGCCCACGGCGGTAGTTGACTTCCGCTTCGGTGAAGTTCTGCTTCTTGTACTCACGGTTACCACGGCGCACGTCGGAGGCTTCCTTTTGCGCAAAGAGTAAGGAATAAGGAATAAGGAGTAAAGACAATATTGTTATAAGTTTTCTCATTTCTCTCCAAATATATCTAAGCGGGTGAGCGCTTTGTTCTTACGATTAAAGATAAAGAAGTCGATGACGAGAAGCAGGAGGGCAATCAAAGCAAAGCTTTGGAACTGCTCGTTATAGTCGGTATAGACCTGCGTCTCTATCTCTTGGGTAGCGAGTTTATCGAGTTCTTTCTGGATGGCCTTGGTGGCGGTATTGGTATTATCGCAACGGACGTATATACCTCCTCCGGCTTGCGCGATCTCGCGACACATCTCTTCGTTCAGACGGCTGACGACGACATTCCCTTCGCGGTCCTTGCGGAAGTTATTCGTGCCGGGCATTGGGATAGGTGAGCCCTCGGGTTTACCGATACCTACGACGAGCACCTGGATTCCTTCTTCTTTCGCGCGGCGCGCTACAGCTACGGCATCGTCCTCATGGTTCTCACCATCGGTGATGAGGATGATCGCACGGCTGGCGTCGGACTGCTCACCGAAACAACGGATAGAGGTGGCGAGCGCCTGACCGATAGCCGTTCCTTGGGTCTTAATCAACTCGGGTTTGATAGAATTGAGGAACATCTTCGCGGACACGTAATCGCAGGTGATAGGCAGTTGGACGAAGGCATCGCCGGCGAAGACGACGAGTCCGACCTTATCATCCACCATGTTATCCATGAGTTTGCTGAGCATCTGTTTCGCACGGTCCAGACGGTTCGGCGCTACATCCTCCGCCAGCATGGAGTTGGATATATCCAGCGCGACGATGGCTTCTATACCTTGACGTTTCTCGGTGCGCTCGGACTGACCGAACTGCGGACGAGCGGCGGCGATGATGAGTAAGGCGAGGGCCACCATGAGGATAGAGAACTTGATAGCCGGTCGCTGACGCGATGCATTCGGCATGAGTTGCTCCATCAGTTCGGGGTCTCCGAACTGTTCCAACTGGCGGCGCTTACGAAAAGTGTACCATATATAGGCTGCTACAAAAACAGGGATCGTGAGTAACAGCCATAAGAGTTCTATATTAGCAAAGCGGAACATATCAGTTACTAATTGTACGTAATACGAAATACCTCAAAATAATCTCTAATAAGAGGCAGAGTAGGGCGGTGAAGAGGAAGGGCGCGAAGTTCTCTGTATGCTTGGAGTACTCGCGTACGCGCAACTTGGTCTTCTCCAGTTGGTCTATCTGCTCGTAGATGCTCTTCAGACTGCCATTATCCGTGGCACGGAAATACTGGCCTCCGGTGGTCTCTGCAATCCGGCGAAGGGTACCCTCGTCAAACTCGGAATCCATGGTCACGTACTGGCGTCCCATAGGCGTATTCACCGGTACGCGGGTCTGACCATAGGAACCTACACCTACGGTGTACACGCGGATGCCATAGGTACGGGCGATCTCTGCCGCCGTCTGCGGATCGATATCTCCGCGGTTATTCGAACCATCGGTGAGGAGGATGATGACTTTCGATTTCGTCTGGCTGTCCTTCATGCGGTTCACGGCGTTCGCGAGCCCCAGACCGATAGCTGTACCATCCTCTATCATTCCGTATTCGACGGACTTGAAGAGGTTGACGAGCACGGCATGGTCGGTAGTCAGCGGGCATTGCGTGAAACTCTCCCCGGCGAAGACGACGAGACCTATCTGGTCGTTCGGACGCGCGATGACGAAGTCCGATGCCACTTGTTTAGCCGCCTCCAGACGGTTCGGCCGCAGGTCTTCGGCCAGCATGGTACCCGAGATATCGAGCGCCATCATGATGTCGATACCTTCGGTGGACTCCGACGACCAGCGGTTAGTGAGTTGCGGACGCGCCAGCGCGATAGATAATAAGGTGATGACCGCCACGCGCAAGGCGAAAGGTACATGGAGAAGCCATATACGCCAACTTTTCGGTTGCGCAGCGAGTGTAGAGGTGTCCGAGATCTGGACACTGGCGTCCGACTTACGCAACTCGTAGATATACCATCCGATAACGGGTATCAGGAATAGTAACAGGAATAAATATCCGGGATTAGCAAACGTCATACTAAGTCCTCCTCTTCTTTAGCTTCCGACGGGTCCGACTCTTCACTCTCGACCATTTTCGTCTCGTTGACAAAGTCATAGGCGGTGGTGAGGGCCTGTTCGTTCTCATCCGGGGTGGTGTGCCACTTGGCGAACTTCACGAGGTCCGCCAGTTGGAGCATCGATTTGAGACGCGAATAGAGGTCTTTCTCGATGAGCGGTTTCATCGCCTGCAGCGTCTCATCGGAGGTCTTCTCGGTGCTATGCACCTCGAAGCGGCGACCGATATACTCGCGCACGACATCCGTCAGTTCGGTCTGGTACTCCTTGACCTTACCGTCCTTCCAGATCTTCGCCGCCTTGATCTCATCGAGTTTCTCAAGCGCCACTTCGTCCGCAGGACGCAG
>DBYL01000002.1:0-1051 GCA_002309835.1 Bacteroidales bacterium UBA1187 | reverse complement strand
AGTATCCAACGGATGATGCCCCACCACCAGATCGGCGCTTTCTCGATATCTTTGATATCGGCGATCGCGAGGGTGGTGTCTATTTCAAAAGGTTGGATGATATTGAGCGCCAGGGCTTCGGTCCAGAATGTGTCTTCTCCGCTCGCCACCGCTATAGGGGAGATGACGAAGAGGCTGTCCTTGAACGAGGTCAGCGTCAGGTATTGGTTCAGTTGCAAGCGTCCATCGGGCAGGGTGAGGGTATCCACGATAGTCTTATCGACGATCTCGATACCGTCCTGGAGCGTCTCGCCGAAAGCAGGCATCGATACCTGTTCGGAGGCGTCCTGCGTGACCTGAAGATGGAGGTCCGTCTGGTCTCCTATCATGAGGTTCGTCGAGTCGATAGACGCGCTGACAATGATGGCTAATAATAGATTGAACATTATTTAAATAATCTCATTAATGCTTTCACATAATCTTCATCCGTACGCATGGAAACGTGGTTCATGCCGGTCTTGGTATAGACGGTCTCGAGGGCCGCTTGCTGGTCACGCCAAGCCTGTCCGTAGGCATTGCGTACGCCGGCCAGAGCAGTGTCCGCCCAGACGCGTGCGCCGGTCTCCGGATCACGCACTTTGAGCAGACCTACATTCGGCAGTTCGGCATCGCGGCGGTCGTAGATCTGGATGGCACTCAGGTCATGTTTGCGAGAGGCGATAACGACGGGCGCCACTTCACCTTTCTTCTCCGGCACGGCACTGAAATGCGGGTCCATGAGATCGGAGATGAGGAAGGCCGTACAACGACGTTTCTGTGCGTTGGTCAGGAATTGCAGGGCGGCATTGATATCCGTTCCGTTATGCTCGGGCTCGAAAGAGAGGAGCTCGCGGATGATATGCAGCACGTGCGATTTACCTTTCTTAGGCGGGATAAATTTCTCTACGCGGTCGGAGAAGAAGATCACTCCCACTTTATCGTTATTCTCTATGGTGGAGAAGGCGAGAGTTGCGGCTACTTCGGCCATCGTGTCCCGTTTGAACTGGCTCACCGTACCGAAATTACGGCTACC
>DBYL01000045.1 GCA_002309835.1 Bacteroidales bacterium UBA1187 | reverse complement strand
CGCGACAACAAATCGTACGTTTCCATCCAACCGGTAGCTGAGGCGTAAACATGTTAACACTTAAACAGATTTACGACGACAAGGCAAAAGTTATTGCCGGTTTACAAAAGAAGCACTTCGCTAACGCCGCTGAGGCAATAGACGAGGTGCTTCGTCTGGATGGGGAGCGCAAAGCTGCACAGCAGTCGAAAGATGCAGCGGCAGCGCAGATGAATCAGATCAGTAAATCCATCGGTGCGCTCATGGCGCAAGGTAAACGCGAAGAGGCCGAGGCTGCGAAAGCGCAGACCGGTGCCCTCAAAGCGCAGATAGCGGAGTTTGACCAGAAGATGGCGGCTGCCGAAGAGGCGCAGACCAAGCTCCTGCTCACTATCCCTAACGTGCCTTACGACATCGTGCCCGAAGGAGCTGCTGCGGAAGATAACCTCGTGGTCAAGTCCAATGTGCCCCATCATGGTGGCGACACTGTAGGTACATGGGTAGGTGAGGTCAACAATGACGAAGCGAAGCTTCCGCACTGGGAACTCGCCAAGAAATACAACCTCATTGACTTCGACCTGGGTGTGAAGATCTCCGGTGCAGGATTCCCGGTATATATCGGTCAGGGAGCGCGTCTGCAACGTGCCCTCATCAATTTCTTCCTTGCGGAAGCGAATAAGGCCGGTTATACGGAGATCATGCCGCCGACGGTAGTGAACGCCGCTTCTGGTTACGGAACGGGTCAGCTGCCTGACAAAGAGGGACAGATGTACCACTGCGAGGTGGATGATCTCTATCTCATCCCGACGGCGGAAGTACCGGTGACGAACCTCTATCGCGACGTCATCCTCGAGGAGGCACAACTGCCGATCAAGAACTGCGCCTACACGGAGTGTTTCCGTCGTGAGGCAGGTTCGTACGGCAAGGACGTGCGCGGTCTGAACCGTCTGCATGAGTTCTCGAAGATCGAGATCGTGCGTATCGACACGCCGGAGCATTCGGATGCTTCGCACAAAGAGATGCTCGAGCACGTAGAGGGTCTGCTCCGGAAACTCGAACTGCCGTACCGCATCCTCCGCCTTTCAGGCGGTGACATGTCGTTCACGGCGGCGCTCTGCTATGACTTTGAGGTCTATAGCGAGGCGCAACACCGTTGGCTCGAGGTTTCGTCGACGAGTAATTTCGACACCTATCAGGCTAACCGTCTGAAGTGTCGTTACCGCCGCGCTGAGGATAAGAAAGTGACGCTCTGTCACACCCTCAACGGTTCGGCACTCGCCCTTCCGCGTATCGTAGCAGCACTGCTGGAGAACAACCAGTGCGAAGAGGGAATTCGCATCCCGAAAGCACTCCAACCGTTCTTCGGAGACGATATGATTCGCTGATTTGGCGAAAAAAAATGAAAAAGTGGCATACACTCTTGTGTATGTCATTTTTTTTGTGTAAATTTGCGGCGATTTTGGAGTAGTGTGTTATGACAAATGAAATTCTCATACTAATCATCGCCATCATTGCCGCCCTTATTTTCGGCTTTTGGCTTATTCAACATTCGCAGTTTCGTAACGAGGAGCGCAAGCGCCAGTGGGAGTTGAGGAGGGAGTCGCAGAAGGCTACTTCTCCTATCCGCCTGCGTGCTTACGAGCGTTTGGCCTTATTACTCGAGCGCACGAAACCCGAGCATATGTTGCTGGAGTTGCAGCAGAATGACCCTGCGTCTTTTGCCTCATGGTCGGTGCCGCAGGTACAGCAGTACTTGCTGCAGACCATCCGTGCGGAGTTTGACCATAACCAGAGTCAGCAGGTATATGTGAGCGAAGAAGTATGGGATATGATCATCAATGTACGGGATCAGACGGCGGCGTTCATCATCTCGATAGCGGGCCAACTGCCGGCAGACGCGAATGCGCAGACCTATGCAGCAGCGCTGATCTCGGCATATGCATCCAATGGTACTACGCCTACCGATAAGGCACTCGAGGAACTGAAGAATGAGGCGAAAACGCTTATGTAGCATATTACTCGTCTTGCTGCTGAGCCTCGCGACCTACGCGAAGGATAGTACAATAGTGGCGCTGGACACTACGGCGGTAGTGCTCGACACTGTGATTACTGCGGATGTGGATTCCGCCGAAGTGACGGAGAACAAAGAGGCCAAACCGCGCAAGCAGATATACCAGGGAACGACGGTTAAGCTTGATATAGCGTCGCCGGCAATAGTGGCGGGTATGAGTCGCGGACGGTTGCAACACTATGAGGTGGCGGTGAACGTGCGATTGAGCAATCATTTCTATCCGACCTTAGAGGCCGGTTACGCGGGCGGGCGTACGGAGCGCGGGGACACGTTGAGTTATAACGCGCATGGAGGCTTCTTCCGCGTAGGACTGGATGTCAATCCGCTGCGTAAGCACCCGGAGTCGCCGCACGCACTGCTCATAGGTATCCGCGTCGGCACGGGGTTTCAACCGCAGAAAGTAGATTGCTGGGGAGAGATAGTGGCGGGCTGCCAGGTAGAGATAGCGAAAGTGGGTAACACGGCGTTTTATATGGGATGGCAGGGACGATTTAAGTTCCTCTTCACCCGCCAGGCCGAAGGACTGCCTGCCGCCGAAGTATGGCCGATATATATCCCCGGCTACGGTTCGCGAGGCGATACAGGGTGGGGAGCCAGTTACCATTTAGGATGGAAGTTCTAGAGTTCTAGAATTCTAGATATCTAGAGAACTAGCAAATAATTAACAAAACAAAAATATTTTTTACTATGAATTCAACACAACTTTTGAATCGCGCAGCGGATAACATTCGTATCCTGGCTGCTGCAGCAGTAGAGAAAGCAAAGAGTGGTCACCCGGGCGGTGCTATGGGTGGCGCAGACTTCATCAATGTTCTTTTCTCTGAGTTCCTCGAGTACGATCCGGAGAACCCGGGTTGGGAAGCCCGTGACCGTTTCTTCTTGGATCCGGGTCACATGGCTCCGATGCTCTATAGCCAACTTTGCTTGGCCGGTAAGTTTACGCTCGAAGACCTGCAGAACCTCCGTCAATGGGGTTCGGTAACGCCGGGTCACCCGGAGCGTGAGATAGAACGCATGATTGAGAATACTTCCGGTCCGCTCGGCCAAGGTCATACTTTCGCTGTAGGTGCAGCGATTGCTGCTAAGTGGTTCAATACCCGCTTTGGCGACATCCATAACCCGACGATCTATGCCTTCATCTCGGACGGTGGTGTACAGGAAGAGATCTCGCAAGGTGCAGGTCGTCTGGCAGGTCACCTGGGTCTGGACAACCTCGTGATGTTCTATGACTCCAATACGATCCAGCTCTCTACCGGTTGCGGTGAGGTGACATCGGAAGACGTTGCGGCTAAATATGCGGCATGGGGATGGTTCGTTCAGGAGATCCCGGGTAATGATCCCGATGCTATCCGTGAGGCAATCATCAAAGCGAAGGCGCACAAAGGTCAACCGTCTATCATCATCGGTCATACGACGATGGGTAAGGGTTGCGTGACGGCAGAAGGTGAGAACTGGGAAGGTAAATGTTCTACTCACGGTGCTCCGCTCAGCAAGGCCGGCGCATCGTTTGAGAAGACTATCGAGCACCTCGGTGGTGATCCTACGAATCCCTTCCAGATCTTCCCGGAGGTTCAGAAACTCTACGAAGACCGTGCTATTGAACTGCGCGAGATAGCAAATAAGAAATATGCCGCTTATCATGAGTGGACAGAGAAGAACCCGCTCGCAGCGAAGGAATATGAGGCCTTCATGAGTGGTGAGACGCCTTGCGTAGACTGGAGCCTCATTGAGCAGAAGCCGGGTGACGCTACGCGTAACGCCAGTGGTAAAGTGCTCAGCTTCCTCGCAGAGAATGTAGGTAACATGATCGTTTCTTCTGCTGACCTCTCGAACTCCGATAAGACGGATGGTTTCCTGAAGAAGACCCATGCCCTCAAGAAAGGTGATTTCAGTGGTCAGTTCCTGCAGGCCGGAGTATCCGAACTCACGATGGCTTGTGTCATGATCGGTATGGCGCTGCATGGCGGTATTATCCCTGCTTGTGGCACGTTCTTCGTCTTCAGCGATTATATGAAACCTGCAGTCCGCATGGCTGCCCTCATGGAGCTGCCTGTGAAATTCATCTGGAGTCATGATGCCTTCCGCGTAGGTGAGGACGGTCCGACGCATGAGCCGGTAGAGCAAGAGGCGCAGATCCGTCTGATGGAGAAACTGCATAACCATCACGGTGCTCCGTCGATGCTCGTTGTTCGTCCTGCCGATGCAGAAGAGACGACGCTCGCATGGCGCGCTGCGCTGGAAAACACTGCTACGCCGACGGCGCTCATCCTCAGTCGTCAGGATATCGCTCCGGTGCCCAATGTGAACCTCGAAGGCTTCCGCAAAGGTGCGTATATCGTTTCCAAAGACGAGAACCCGCAGATCGTGCTGTTGGCTTCCGGTTCGGAAGTGTCGACATTGCTGGCCGGTGCTGAACTGCTGCGTAAGGAAGGTATCCGTCTGCAGATAGTCAGTGTTCCGTCCGAAGGACGTTTCCGCGAGCAGGACAAGAAATATCAGGATGAGGTGCTGCCGAAGGGTATCAAGCGTTTCGGTATGACCGCCGGTCTGCCTTGCACGCTCGAAGGACTCGTTGGCGAGAATGGTGCTATCTGGGGTCTCGAGAGCTTCGGTTTCTCTGCGCCGTACAAAGTGCTGGACGAGAAACTCGGCTTCACCGCTCAGAATGTTTACGAGCAAGTTAAAAAACTCTTATAATATAAATGGATTACAACTTTAGTGAAATAGAGCAACGATGGCAAGCGGAGTGGGAGAAAGCCGAGGCATATAAAGTCTCGAATACCTCCGATAAACCGCATTACTACGTGCTTGATATGTTCCCTTATCCCTCGGGGGCCGGCCTGCATGTCGGCCACCCGTTAGGGTATATCGCGTCTGATATCTACAGCCGCTACAAACGTCTCAAAGGCTTTAATGTGCTGCACCCGATGGGTTTCGACTCCTACGGTCTGCCGGCAGAGCAATATGCTATCCAGACGGGTACACATCCCGAGAAGACGACCTTTGAGAATATCGACCGCTATATCTCGCAGTTGAAGAAGATCGGTTTCTGCTACGATTGGAATCGTGAGGTTCGTACCTGCGATCCGGCGTTCTATAAATGGACGCAGTGGGCGTTTGTACAGATGTTCAACTCCTATTTCGATCCCAAGACGCAGAAGGCGCAGCCTATCTCCAAACTCATTGCGGAGTGGGAGGCTAATGACCCCAAATGGGCCACGCTGAGCGAGAAAGAGCAGCAGGAGCGGCTCATGAACTACCGCATCGCCTATCTGGCGGACACGAAGGTCAACTGGTGTCCGAAACTCGGTACGGTGCTGGCCAACGATGAGGTTTCCGAAGGTCTCTCCGTGCGTGGCGGTTATCCGGTGGAGCAACGCGTGATGCGCCAGTGGTGCTTGCGTGTGAGTGCGTATGCCGGTCGTCTGTTGGAGGGCTTGGACCGCATCGACTGGACGGAGAGTCTTAAAGAGACGCAACGTAACTGGATCGGTCGCAGCGAAGGTGCAGAGATGCAATTCGCCATCAAGGGACAAGAGGAACCGTTCACTATCTTTACTACCCGTGCAGATACCATCTTCGGCGTCACCTTTATGGTGTTAGCGCCGGAGAGCGAGTATGTACAGCGCGTCATTACCGACGAGCAACGCGAAGAGGTAGAGGCTTATCTCGCGCGCTGCAAGAACCGCACGGAGCGTGAGCGCATCGCGGACCGTCGCGTCACGGGTGTGTTCACGGGTTCGTATGCGATTAACCCGCTCACGCAAGGCGAGATACCTATCTATGTATCTGATTACGTCCTCGCGGGTTACGGTACTGGCGCTATCATGGCCGTGCCTGCGCACGATAGCCGTGACTACGCTTTCGCGAAACATTTCAACTTACCTATCATCCCGCTTATCGAAGGCGCAGACGTCAGCGAAGAGTCGTTTGACGCGAAGGAAGGTAAGATGATCAACTCGGGATTCCTCAATGGTATGGAGGTCAAAGAGGCCATCCAGGCGATGAAGGAGTATATCACCAACACCGGCATCGGTCGCGTGAAAGTCAACTACCGTCTGCGTGATGCAATCTTCTCTCGTCAGCGTTATTGGGGCGAACCCTTCCCGATCTACTACAAGGACGGTATGCCGTACGCGGTGGACGAGAAAGACCTGCCGTTGCGCTTGCCGGAGGTGAAGAAATTCGAACCTACTTCGGATGGTCGTCCGCCGCTTGGCAACGCCGAGAACTGGACGTATAAAGGTTATCCGCTGGAGCTCTGCACGATGCCGGGCTTTGCCGGTTCGAGTGCGTACTACCTGCGTTACATGGATCCGCATAATGACGAAGCGCTCGTGAGCCATCAGGCGAACGACTACTGGCGTCAGGTGGATCTGTACCTCGGAGGTTCGGAGCACGCGACGGGACACCTCATCTACAGCCGTTTCTGGAATAAGTTCCTCTATGACCTTGGGTATGTATGCGAGGACGAACCCTTCAAGAAACTCATCAACCAGGGTATGATACAAGGTCGCTCGAACTTCGTGTATCGCTATATCGGCGAAGGCGCGACGGGTAACCTCTATATCTCGTACAACCTCATTGAGAATCCGGAATACAAGGATAAGGTGCAACCTATTCACGTGAATGTGAACCTCGTCAACAACGACGTGCTGGATATCAATGCCTTCCGTAACTGGATGCCGGAGTTCAAGAATGCGCAGTTCGTCTTTGCGGACGGTACATCTGTGGAAGATAACCCGTACCTCGCCGGACCGAAACAGTATATCTGCGGCTGGGCGGTCGAGAAGATGAGTAAGTCGATGTTCAACGTTGTCAACCCCGATGACGTGATTGCTAAGTTCGGTGCCGACACCTTGCGTCTCTATGAGATGTTCCTCGGTCCGCTGGAGATGTCCAAACCCTGGGACACCAATGGCATCGACGGCGTACACCGTTTCCTCAAACGTCTATGGAACATGTACGAGACGATCAGTGAGGAAGCCCCGACGAAGGAAGAGTTGCGCAGCCTGCATAAACTGATCAAGAAGATCACCTGGGATATCGAGAACTTCTCGTTCAACACGTCCATCCCTGCCTTTATGATCGCGCAGAACGAACTGAGTGCATTGAAGTGCAACAAACGTGCGATCCTCGAGCAGGTAGCAGTCCTGTTGGCTCCATACGCCCCGCATATCGCCGAAGAGATGTACCATCGTTGCAAATCTCTAAACGCTAATCGCTCAACGCTAAACGATTTCGTCATCGACGCCGAGTGGCCTGTATGCGACGAGAGTTACCTCGTAGAGGACACGCAGAAATATCCGGTGCAGTTCAACGGCAAGGTGCGTTTCACGCTCGAATGCCCGAAGGACACGCCGAAAGAAGAAGTGGAGAAACTCGTGTTGGCGCACGAAGACACCGCGAAGTACCTTGCCGGCAACGCGATCAAGAAGATCATCGTTGTACCGGGTAGGATCGTAAATATCGTGATGTAGAAAAACAAAGGGAGGCGAGTTGCCTCGTCTCCCTTGTGAACCAGCTGGGGCTCGAACCCAGGACCCCATCCTTAAAAGGGATGTGCTCTACCTGCTGAGCTACTGATTCTCCGGCTTTTTTGAAAAGCGGGTGCAAAAGTACTACATTTTTTTGACATACGCAAATAATTTTGTAAAAAAAGTGCATTTTTATGCAAATTAAACTGACATACGACCGTCGAAAGACCTCTACAGTGCAGGTCGGAAACATTTTCTTAGGTTCCGATTATCCGATTCGAGTGCAGACGATGGCGAATACCGACACCAACGATATAGACGCTTCGGTGGACCAGGCGCGTCGTTGTATCGAGGCGGGTGCTGAACTGTTGCGTTTCACGACGCAGGGTCTGAAAGAGGTGGAATCGCTCAAAGAGATCCACGCTCAGGTCCTCACGGCCGTGCCTCTCGTGGCAGACATCCATTTCAATTCCGAGGTGGCAGATGCAGCGGCGCAAGTGGTGGAAGCCGTGCGTATCAACCCGGGTAATTATAGCAAAGACCCTGCGAAGATAGAAGAGCGTTTTACGCATCTGCTCGATATCTGCCGCGCGCATGAGACGGCTATCCGCATCGGTGTCAACCACGGTTCATTATCTCCGCGCATGATGGAGAAATACGGTGATACGCCGGAAGGTATGGTGGAGTCCGTCATGGAGTTTCTTCGCATCGCGGCCGAGCAGGAGTTTGAGAATATCGTCATCTCCGTCAAGGCGTCTAACACACGCGTGATGGTCGATACAGTTCGTATGCTTGTCAAAACGATGCGCAAAGAGCACATGGCTTATCCGCTGCACCTCGGTGTGACGGAGGCCGGTGAAGGTGAAGACGGACGCATCAAGTCCGCCGTAGGTATCGGTGCGCTGCTGGCCGACGGTATAGGAGACACCATCCGTGTCAGCCTTTCTGAAGCCCCGGAGAACGAGATACCGGTGGCGCAAGAACTGGTGGACTATTTCGCGGACGAAGACTCTATCCGTTATGACGGTTCGGTAGTGGCCGAAGTGCTCGATAATATCGGTGGCAGCGCAGAGATTCGCTATACCTCTTACGAAGATAACTGGGAGACCTTCGCCCTTCAGGCGGCCGCTGAATGCGGACGACTGCTGTGGGAATTCAAGGCCACGGAACTGACGCTTGTTAACCCTAATTTCTCGGAGACGAGACTGAACTTCCTCAGCAAGGACATCCTCCAAGCCGCGCGCGTGCGTATTTATAAAACGGAGTATATCTCTTGTCCCTCTTGCGGTCGCACGCTGTTTAACCTCGAGGAGACGATCCATAAGGTCAAAGAAGCTACGAGTCATCTGACGGGGCTTAAGATCGCCATCATGGGTTGTATCGTCAACGGTCCGGGTGAGATGGCCGATGCCGACTACGGATACGTAGGTGCCGGTCGCGACCGCATAAGCCTCTACCGCGGCAAGGAATGTATCCTCAAGAATATCCCGCAGGAAGAAGCCGTAGAAAAACTATTGGAACTGATTGAACAAGATAAACAACATTAAAAATTAACCATTATGCAAAAATCTCCATTACAAATCGCTCGTCAGAACTACCAGCCGAAGATGCCGGTAGCATTGCAGGGCGCTGTTCGCCTCGTAGAAGGCGAGAAAACACAATCGGTAGCCGATCAGGAAGAAATCAAAAAACTCTTCCCGAACACTTACGGTCTGCCGCTCATCACGTTTGAACCCACTACCGGTAAGAACGAGAGCGAACCGCTCAATGTCGGTGTCATCCTCTCCGGTGGTCAAGCCCCCGGTGGTCACAATGTCATCGCGGGTCTGTTCGACGGTCTCAAATCGCTCAACCCGAAGAATAAACTGTATGGTTTCCTCGGTGGTCCTTCCGGTCTTATTGACGGTAAGTATCAGGAGCTGACCGGTGACATCATCGATGACTACCGTAATACCGGTGGCTTTGATATCATCGGTTCCGGTCGTACCAAACTCGAAGAGACTTGGCAGTTTGATAATGGTATCGAGGTATGTAAACAGCTGGGAATCAAGGCGGTAGTCATCATCGGTGGTGACGACTCAAACACCAACGCTTGTGTGCTGGCTGAGTACTATCTGCAGAAGAAATGCGGTATCCAGGTTATCGGTTGCCCGAAGACCATCGACGGAGACCTCAAGAACGAGATGATCGAGACCTCCTTCGGTTTCGACACCGCTTGTAAGACTTATGCCGAACTCATCGGTAATATCCAGCGTGATGCTAACTCCGCGAAGAAATACTGGCACTTCATCCGCCTCATGGGTCGTAGCGCCAGTCATATCGCCCTCGAGTGCGCACTCGAGGCACAGCCGAATATCTGTCTGATTTCTGAGGAGGTTGAGGCGAAGAAGATGACCCTCAATGACATCGTCGAGGATATCGTCAAGGTTATTGTTGCTCGTGCGAATGCAGGTCTTAACTTCGGTACGATCCTTATCCCCGAAGGCCTCATCGAGTTCATTCCGGCGATGCGTGTGCTGATTCAGGAACTCAACGACATGTTGGCTGCTAACGAGGAGTTTGTCTCCCTCGACGGTGATGATGCAAAACGCGAGTACGTGAAGTCGAAACTGACGCCTGCTTCGTGTGAACTGTTCCGTTCGCTGCCGAAGGGTATCGCCAAACAGCTTACGCTCGACCGTGACCCGCACGGAAACGTGATGGTATCGCAGATCGAGACCGAGAAACTGCTCATCGAGATGGTTCAGAAACGTCTGGCTGTGCTCAAGGCTAACGGCGAGTACAAAGGCAAGTTCTCCGCTCTCAACCACTTNNTTCGGTTACGAAGGCCGCTGCGCTATGCCGTCTAACTTCGATGCCGACTACTGCTATTCGATCGGCGTGAATGCTACGCATCTGATTGCAGCCGGTAAGACGGGTTATATGTCGCTCGTACGTAACCTCACCAAGCCCGCAGCAGAGTGGCTCGCAGGTGGTGTACCTATCACGATGATGATGAATATGGAGAAACGTAACGGTAAGATGAAACCGGTGATCCAGAAGGCGCTCGTGGACCTCAACGGTGCGCCGTTCAAGTACCTCCAGGAGCATCGTGCTAAATGGGCAGATCCTGTTACCAGCTATATCTACCCGGGTCCGATCCAGTACTACGGTCCTACCGAGGTATGCGATCAACCGACTCGCACCCTCTTGCTCGAGAGAGGTAAATAAATCGTTATGAAAGAACTAAGATGCCCGAAATGCGGGAGTACGTTTACCGTTGATGAGGCCGATTATGCGTTGCTTCTAGGTCAGGTCAAGAATGCGGAGTTCGAGCGAGAGCTGGATCGCCGTGTACATGAGTTAGAGCAGACGCAAGCGGCCCGGGCGGAGGCGGAACAGGCTCGTTTGAAAGCCGAACAGGCACGTGTGGCTTCGGAGCAGAAGATGCAAGTGCAGACCTTGCAGGCGCAGATAGCGCAGGCAGAGCAAACCAAGCAATTGGCGGTCGCACAAGTGCGTCAACAAGCGACGGAAGCGTACATGAAAAAAGAGCAGGAACTGGCAACGATGCGCAGTCAGATGGAGGAACAACTGAAGGCTGCGCAGGAGCAGATCGCATACTATAAAGAGATGAAACTGCGATTGTCGACGAAGATGGTTGGCGAGACGCTGGAGCAACATTGCGCAACAGAGTTCGCCCGTATCCGTCCGCTCTTTCCATATGCCTATTTCGAGAAAGATAATGAGGTGGTAGAAGGGACCAAAGGCGATTTCGTATTCCGCGACAACAGCGAAGACGGAGTGGAGTATATCTCCATCATGTTTGAGATGAAGAACGAGAATGACGAGACTGCTACCAAGCATAAGAACGAAGATTTCCTCGCTAAACTCGACGCGGACCGCAAGAAGAAAGGATGCGAATACGCGGTTTTAGTCTCGATGCTTGAACCCGAAAGCGAGTTGTACAACGGTGGCATCGTAGATATGAGCCATCGATTCGAGAAGATGTACGTTATTCGTCCGCAGTTCTTTGTGCCGCTGATCACGCTTCTCTGCCAAACCAGTCGCAAGAGTCTGGACGCGAAACGGGAGTTAGCCTTAGTGAAGGCACAACAGGTGGATGTAACGAATTTCGAAGAGAAACTGGTGGCGTTCAAAGATGCGTTTGGGCGTAACGTAAGGTTGGCCAATGACCGCTTTGCCGACGCTATCGAAGAGATAGACAAGACGATCGCGCACCTAACTAAAGTTCGCGAGAACCTTGTCAAATCCACGGATAACCTGAGTCTGGCGGATAAGAAACTGCAGGAGGTGAGCATCAAGCGTCTTACGCAAGGCAACCCGACGATGCAGGCAAAGTTTGAAGAAGCGAAGGGCAATAAAGAGTAGGGGGGAAGAGCTGAACAATTAGAGAGTGCTTCGGCACTCTTTTTTATGTTTTTAGGCAAAAAATTTGCATATGTCGAAATTTATTACTACTTTTGTGCCGTGTACCACTTAACAAACGATCTATTATGAAAAAAATCATTATTCTCTTCGCAGCAGTGGCATGTCTGGTTAGCTGCGGACAAAAGAAGCAATCCGGTCCTGATTTTACCCAATTTGAGGGCAAGTACGAAATCGACTTCAAGACTATGGTGGATGAGAGTATGGGTGATAGCAAGGGTGAGAAAGCCGCTAAAGCCGCTGCAAATTTCATGCTCAAACGTCTGCACGTAAGTCTCGCGTTCGACGGTGAGAACGTGACGGTTGATGCCTCGAGTCTGGCGAAGAAATTCGTCAATAAGATCTCGGAAGAGGACAAAATGCCGTTCGTCGTTGCTTACGAGATCCGCAATGACTCCGTGCTCTGGACCTTCAATAAAGAGGAGAACGCTTTCAAGCGCGCAGGTGTGCTTCGTCACGAGCCGGGTAACTTCCAGCGTATTGACCTGATTGATGACGAGGATACAGATGATGACGACGATATGCTCGATAACGTAATCCTCAAGAAAGTAGTATAAACATCCGGATAGATATGAAAAAGGCCGCCAATCAGCGGTCTTTTTTGTTGCTCAACCAGGACTCGAACCCAGACAGACAGAACCAGAATCTGTAGTGCTACCATTACACCATTGAGCATCACTTTCTCAAAAGCGGGTGCAAAAGTACTGCTTTTTTTTGAACTGTGCAAATTTTTTAGCAAAAAAATGCAAATTTATTGCTTTTTCAGCTTTTCTCGGCATTGCCGGATATACATCTCGTTGGCTTCGCGTACCCAGCAGTAGCGCCATTTGGCGTGTGCGAAACGCGGTTTGGCTTTCTCAAACCACTGCAGTGCTTCCTCCTTGCTGCCGAAGGGTTTAGGGGCGTAGAACAGGCATGTGCCGTAATAACTGAGCACTAACGGATCGCTCGGCGCCAGTTGCGTCGCCTCCTTGGCGAGGTTCATGGCTTTGATGGGGTGTATCGATTGTTTGAGTCGCAGTTCATAGACATACACGGCACTTAGATACATCTCGTAATGCCCCGCCGGCAGGTTTTTCTTCGCCGCCTCTACATGCGATTTGAAATGCCGGACAAAAGTGGTTGCCTCTTCCTGCGTCAACCGTCCGGCCTTGTATTCGCCCACCAGATACCCGCATAAACCGTATTCATATAAGAGGTTAGAGGTTAAAGGTGAAGGGTTAGAGGAGACATACTCCTTCCATACGCTCATGTCCTCGCGTTGGTAGGCATCGAAAAGCACGCTATCTGTCCATAACGTCACTGCCAGCAATATCGTTGTTAGAATACCCATAACGGGGACAAAGGTACTGCTTTTTTTGCATGTACACAAATAATTGTGCGATTTTTATGCAAATATTTGCATATGTCAGAAAAAAGCAGTACTTTTGCCAAGCAAAAGTGTGTGTAATTTTTTAAATCAATACGAATATGGAATTCAAGTATGCTCCGATGTTCCAACTCGGCAAGGACGAGACGGAATATTATCTGCTGACCAAGGACCATGTGTCGGTCAGCGAGTTTGAGGGACATGAGATCTTAAAAGTAGCACCTGAAGCGCTGACGCTGATGGCGCAGCAGGCTTTCCACGACGTGAGTTTTATGCTGCGTCGCAGTCATAATGAGCAGGTGGCGAAAATCTTGCGCGACACGGAGGCTTCGGCGAACGATAAATATGTAGCGCTGACGTTCCTGCGCAATGCGGAGGTGGCATGCAAAGGTCAGCTGCCGCTCTGCCAAGATACCGGTACCGCCATCATCCATGGTGAGAAAGGCCAGCAGGTATGGACGGCGGTCAGTGACCGAGACGGAAATGGCCATGCGGTTAGCGACGAAGAGGCCCTGAGCCGCGGTGTATTCAACACCTACACCGAGTGCAACCTGCGTTATAGCCAGAATGCGCCGCTGAACATGTACGATGAGGTGAATACCAAATGTAACCTGCCGGCACAGATCGATATCGAGGCTACGCACGGTGCAGAATATCGTTTCCTCTGCGTCACCAAAGGTGGTGGTAGCGCCAACAAGACCTACTTATACCAAGAGACCAAGGCGCGCATCCAGAACCCGGGTACGCTCATTCCGTTCCTCGTGGAGAAGATGAAGAGCCTCGGTACGGCGGCTTGTCCTCCCTATCACATCGCCATTGTCATCGGTGGTACCTCGGCGGAGAAGAACCTGCTGACGGTGAAACTCGCGAGCACCCATTATTACGACGGCCTGCCTACGACGGGTGACGAGACGGGACGTGCCTTCCGTGATGTAGAACTCGAGCAACAACTGCTGCAAGAGGCGTATAAGATCGGTCTTGGTGCGCAGTTCGGCGGTAAATACATGGCGCATGACGTGCGCGTCGTTCGTCTGCCGCGTCACGGTGCTTCCTGTCCGATCGGTCTGGGCGTGAGCTGCTCTGCTGACCGTAACATCAAATGTAAGATCAATAAAGACGGTATATGGATTGAGAAGTTGGATAACAACCCTGCTTCTCTGATTCCTGAAGAGCTGCGTCAGGCGGGCGAAGGCGATGCCGTTCGTATCGACCTGAACCAGCCGATGAAGGATGTCTGCGCTATCCTGACCAAGTATCCGATTGGTACGCGTCTGAGTCTGAACGGCACCATCATCGTAGGCCGTGACATCGCGCATGCGAAGATCAAAGCGCGTCTGGATGCGGGCGAAGCAATGCCTGAGTATCTGAAGAATCATCCGATCTACTATGCCGGTCCGGCGAAGACGCCGGCAGGCATGGCTTGCGGTTCGATGGGTCCGACCACTGCCGGACGTATGGATCCGTACGTAGATGAGTTCCAGGATCACGGAGGAAGTCTCATCATGCTGGCGAAAGGTAACCGCTCCATCGATGTGACCAATGCATGCCAGAAGCATGGCGGTTTCTACTTAGGCTCTATTGGTGGTCCGGCTGCTATCCTTGCGCAGAATAATATCAAGTCCATCGAGTGCGTCGAGTATCCGGAGTTAGGCATGGAGGCTATCTGGAAGATCGAAGTGGAGAACTTCCCCGCCTTCATCCTCGTGGACGACAAAGGTAATGATTTCTTCAAACAACTCAAACCCTGTGAGGGTTGCACCATTCTGAAATAATGGCCAATAAGAGACATAAATATCGCTTTGCGATGCTCGACGACATCACCCTGCGCGAGGTGTTTCACTTCCGCGTCAGTTGGTTGGGTGCCGTCAGTGTCATCACTATTTCTTTGCTTGCGTTGATAGTGCTCCTCTCGGTGCTGATTGTCTATACGCCGATCCGCAATATCCTGCCGGGCTATAGTGCCAGTCTGCGTCAGCAACTCATCGAGGAGTCTGCGCGTGTGGATTCGCTGCAGAACAGCCTGACGGTGCAGCGCCAGTACCTCGATGTCATCAAGCAACTCACGGCCGGGGATATCCGGTCCGATAGTGTGCAGAGTCTGGACTCGTTGCAACGCGTAGAACAAGCGCGCATCATTGAGGAGGGCCGCAACGAGGTGACGGAGGCTTTTATGGCCCAATACGAGCAGAAAGAGCGCGATCGTCTGTTGCTCTTTGATGTTCCTACCAACCAGTCGCTGCAGCAGCTCTATCGTCCTGTACGTGGCGCCATTGTGCAGCCGGCGCGTCCCGACTTGCATATCTACGCCACCACTATCGCAACGACTAAGAACGAGAGTGTGCTGGCCGTCATGCGCGGACAGATAGTGCTTGTGCAGCGCGCGGAAGATAACACGTTCACCATCGCGCTGCAGCATAACCAATACCTGACCATCTATCGCCATGTGACCAAGGCGCTGAAGACGCAAGGCACGCAAGTGGAGGCCGGTGAAGCGATTGGTGTGATGGAGAGTGACCAGTCGCTCGAACTCGAGTTCTGGGATGGCGGTAAGTTTGTCAATGTAGAAGAAGTAATCGCCTGGTAAGGGGAGCCAAAGGATGAAGCAGTTAGCAATTCTCGGAAGTACAGGTTCGATAGGTACGCAGACCTTAGATGTAGTGCGCACTTATCCGGATCGTTATGGCGTATATGCCCTCTGTGCGCACAAGAGTATAGACTTGTTGATTAAACAGGCGCGTGAGTTCAAGCCCGAGGTAGTTTGCATCGCCGATGAGCGCTTATACGAGCCTTTACGCGACGCGCTGGCAGACATGCCTGTCAAAGTGTGGGCGGGGCCCGAGGCGATTGCGCAAGTGGTGACGATGCCCAGTATTGACATCGTCGTAGCCGCCATGGTGGGTTACGCTGGTCTCAAGCCTACTATCGAAGCCATCAAAGCCGGTAAGACCATCGCGCTCGCCAACAAAGAGACACTCGTCGTAGCCGGTGAGATCATCTGCGAGCTGGCCCTCCAACATCATGCGCCTATACTGCCCGTCGATAGCGAACATAGCGCTATCTTCCAGAGCCTCGTGGGCGAAGACCGCAGCGAGATAGAGAAGATCCTTCTCACCGCCAGCGGTGGACCGTTCCGTACTTTCAGCCTCGAGCAGATGAAGAATGTCACCGCGGCCGACGCACTTAAGCATCCGAACTGGGCGATGGGTGCGAAGATCACCATTGACTCGGCGTCGATGATGAACAAGGGCTTTGAGGTGATCGAAGCCAAATGGCTCTTCGGCGTGCCGGTGGAGAAAGTGCAAGTACTCGTTCATCCGCAGTCGATCGTGCACTCTGCCGTTCAGTTCACTGACGGCGCCATCAAAGCGCAACTCGGTGCGCCGGATATGCGGTTGCCAATTCAGTACGCCCTCACTTTCCCGGAGCGTCTGAGCAGTGATTTCCCGCGTGCGAACCTGTTCGACTTAGGTGCTCTCACCTTTGAGAAACCCGACTTAGCGCGCTTCCCGAACTTAGGCCTGGCCTACGAAGCGATGCGCAGAGGAGGAAATATCCCGTGTGTACTCAATGCGGCGAACGAGGTGGCGAATCTTGCCTTCCGCGAGGGACGCTGCGGATTCCTGCAGATGAGTGACATCATTGCCGAGACGATGAACAAAGCTGCCTTTATTGCTAAACCGACCTATGAAGACTACGTAGCTACCGATGCGGCAGCGCGACAAATAGCCGCAGAAATGGTAAATGGTAAATGATTAAATGGTCAATGATTAGATGATTCAAGCAATCCAATTGATATTAGCATTGTCCTTCCTCGTGTTGATTCACGAGTTGGGGCATTTTACCTTCGCGAAGATATTCAAAGTACGCGTGGAGAAGTTCTATATGTTCTTCAACCCGTGGATCAGTCTCGTGCGCTTCAAGAAATTCGAAGGCAAATGGCACGTGAAATTCTTCGCCAAGAATGAAGATGAAGAGTGGGCGAAGTACCCCGATAACACGGAGTGGGGCATCGGATGGTTGCCTTTCGGCGGTTATTGCGCCATCGGAGGCATGGTCGATGAGACGCATAAGACCGAAGATCTGGCGGCGGAACCTCAACCCTGGGAGTTCCGGTCCAAACCCGCTTGGCAACGCCTGCTGATCATCCTCGGCGGTATTCTCGTCAATTTCATCGGCGCCCTCGTCATCTTCACGATCCTGTTCTGGCATTGGGGCCAAGATACAATGCCGTTGCGCAACGTCACGACGGGATTGTATTACTCGGAGATCCTGCAAGCCGAAGGCTTTGAGCAGCAGGATAAGATCCTCACTATCGATGGCGTGGAACCCGAGACACTTTCCGATGCGGTGCAGGCCATCATCATCGAAGGCAAACGGAACGTCGTTGTGCTGCGTGGCACAGACACGGTGGCGCTGACGATGTCCGAAGACCTCGGTACACGTTATCTGGCGGCGCAGAACGCTTTCGACCGCGTGGAGCGCGAGAAGAGTAGAGCGGATAAGAGTTATACCAAGCAGCACTACGTGCTCATCACCGAGTGGATCCCGTTCGTCGTGGACACCGTCATCCCGGAAATGCCGGCTGCGTATGCAGGTATCGAGAAAGGCGATAGCCTTGTGGCCGTAGATGGCGTACCTACGCCTTGCGCCGTCATGGTGACGCTCGAGCTGCAGAAGCATCCATGCGACTCCATCACCATCGATTATTACCGGGCAGGAGAGCAACAAACCGCGCACTTGTTCATCGGTGACCAAGCGAAGATGGGTGTGGCGCCGAGAAACCAATTAGCGTATTTCGAACTTGAGCACACGGATTATAACTTCTTCGAAGCTATCCCTGCCGGTATCGAGTACGGATGGAATATCCTCGCGATGTACGTCAAGCAGTTCCGCCTCGTCTTCACCAAAGAAGGTGCGCAGTCGTTAGGCGGCTTCGGCGCTATCGGTTCGATGTTCCCAAGTGCTTGGAGTTGGTATCTGTTCTGGCATATGACGGCTTTCCTGAGCGTCATCCTTGCCTTCATGAACTTCCTGCCGATCCCTGCGCTCGACGGCGGATATATCCTCTTCCTGCTGGTAGAGATGATCACGCGTCGCAAGCCCAGCGATAAGTTCCTGGAGATCGCTAACGAAGTGGGCTTCTGGATCCTCATCGCCCTGCTGGTACTGGCGAACGGAAATGATATTTTGAAAATTTTCTTCTAATGGAGTATTTCGTACACGAGTCGTCTTACGTAGACGAAGGTTGTCAAATAGGTAAAGGCACGAAGATCTGGCATTTCAGTCATATCATGTCCGGTTGCGTGATTGGCGAGGACTGTAATATCGGTCAGAACGTCGTCATCTCGCCGGACGTGGTGTTGGGACGTAACTGCAAGATCCAGAACAACGTATCTGTCTATACCGGCGTGCGATGCGAGGACGATGTGTTCTTAGGCCCGAGTATGGTGTTTACCAATGTCATCAACCCCCGCGCGGCGGTCAGTCGCAAAGATGAATACCGGCCTACGGTCCTGCGTCGCGGAGTATCGGTAGGCGCGAACGCTACTATCGTCTGCGGACATGAGTTAGGCGAATATTGCATGATCGGTGCGGGTTCGGTAGTGACCAAAGATGTACCGGCATATGCACTCATGGTCGGCAACCCTGCCCGACAGATCGGATGGGTGAATAAACACGGCGATAAAGTAGCTTCCTTGCAGGAAGCAATTGAAGATTGAAAGTTGAAGATTGAAAATTGAAGAATTAATATGATACAACGTATACAAACATTATACTTGCTGGCCATCGTGGCCTTGGGCATCGCGCTCATTTTCCTGCCGGTGGTTCAATTGGTAACTCCGGAAGAAGCAGCAGAACTACAGATTTGGGAGTTAACAGCCTTAGGCGGTGCACCTCTGCCCGGTCTCTGGGGATTATTAGTAACTACGCTACTGATTCCGGTACTGGCACTCGTGGATATCTTCCTCTTTAAGAAACGTCTGCTGCAGGCCCGTCTGAACATCTTCCTGCTCCTGCTGTGCCTCGGTTATTACGGAGTGCTGGCGATTTATATATGGCAGGCGAAACTGGCGCTTGGTGTCGATTGGCATATCTTGCCGTGGGCTTCGTTCCCGCTTGTATGTTTTGTATTAACCCTCATGGCCACGCGTCGCATCCTGAAGGATGAGGCCCTGGTTCGTGCGGCAGATAGAATAAGATAATATGCTTTTTTTAGACGACTTGCAAAATATGGCGCTGGCGACCGCTGAACTGGCGCAGGAGAAACAACCGCTCACTCCCGACTCTGTGCGTCAGGGTGCGCGACAGATGGTGGAGTTTGCGAAAGCAGACCCGCATGGCTTTTGGGAGGTGTTCAAAGATACAATGATCAGTTTTGGTCTGAAGGTCCTGGCGGCCTTAGTCATCTTCCTCATCGGTATATGGATCATTCGTAGTGTGCAAGCAGGCATGAAGCGGATGTTCACGCGTCGGAATACCGAACCGACCATCGCTTCGTTTGTCACTTCGTTTACCACGATATCCTTAACCATCCTGCTCGTCGTCATCTCTATCAGTACACTGGGTGTGGATACTACGTCCTTAGCGGCTCTTTTGGCTGCCGGTGGTTTGGCGATAGGTATGGCGCTCTCGGGTACGGTGCAGAACTTCGCGGGTGGCATTATGCTGCTGGCTTTCAAACCTTTCAAAGCCGGTGATTTCATCGAGGCGCAAGGCACTACCGGTAAGGTGGTGGAAGTGAATATCACGGCTACGAAGATTCTCACGCCGGATAACAGAGTCGTCATCCTTCCCAACGGTGCGCTCTCCAACGGTACTATCCATAATTTCAACGGTCGTCCGCTGCGTCGCGTAGAATGGACGGTGAGCGTGGAGTATGGCGTGGATGCAGAGAAATGCAAAGAAGCCATCCTGGATATAGTGAATGCGGAGGAACGAGTGCTGCAGGCCGATACAGATATGAAAACACTGTATAAGGAACTGAACGTGAAGGCCTACCAACTCTCCACGGTCAACTACCGCATGGATGCTATCCCTGCGCCATTCGTAGCGCTCAAGTCCCTTAACGCCAGTGATATCACGTTTGTAGTACGCGCTTGGGTACGTGCTTCCGACTATTGGGATGTGTTCTTTGCGCTTAACGAACAATTCTATACGGAACTGCCGAAACGTGGCTTCGGATTTGCTTATCCGCACGTGGTAGTGAAGAAATAAGGTGGACGTTCTTCTGGGAAAAACATTGACGGAACTGCAGCAGGTGGCATTGACCATCGGTCTGCCTAAGTTTGCGGGCAAACAACTCGCCGAGTGGCTCTATATCCGTCGTGTGACTTCTTTTGACCAGATGACGAATATCTCTCTCAAGGGACGTGAGGCGCTCAAAGCCAACTATCTCATCGGTCGTCACGCTCCTGTCCGCGAAGCGGTCGGCGTGGATGGTACCCGCAAATACTTGTTTGCGGTAGGAGAGCAGTTCGTAGAAGCAGTTTATATTCCTGAGGAAGACAGAGCAACGCTCTGCGTCTCTACCCAGGCGGGCTGTAAGATGGGTTGTAAGTTCTGCATGACCGGTACACTCGGTTTTCACGGCCATCTCTCTGCGGCCGATATTCTCAATCAGATATTCTATTTTGACGACTTGTCGAACCTCGTCTTCATGGGCGAAGGCGAACCGATGGACAACCTCGATCATGTGCTGCGAGCCTTAGAGATCATGACCGCTGATTACGGTTGTGGATGGTCGCCCAAACGCATCACCGTCTCCACGGTCGGCATCCCAGCCATGAGGCGTTTCTTGGACGAGAGTGAGTGTCATCTGGCGGTCTCCATGCATAACCCGTTTGCTATCGAGCGCGCGCAGATCATGCCGGCAGAGAAGTTGATGTCCATTGTAGATGTAGTGAATCTGCTCAAGCAGTACGACTGGTCTCACCAGCGTCGTATCAGCTTTGAGTATATCTGCTGGGCAGGCGTGAATGACACGCCACGCCATGCCAAAGAACTGCTGCGGTTGCTTAAAGGACTCAACTGCCGCATCAATCTCATCCGCTTCCACGCCGGCGTAGAGGATATAAAAAACGAACGCCGTTTTCCGGCGTCCGATAGCAAACAGATGGAGTGGTTGCGGGATTATCTGACTGAGAAAGGTCTTACTACCACTATCCGTCGTTCTCGCGGCGAAGATATCCTTGCCGCTTGTGGTATGCTGGTTAATGCCTTACAGCATTAAGCTTAACTGCTCGTAGTATTTCGGCGAAACAGGTACCGGCTTGGTGTTCGTTACATCCAATTCCGCTTGTATCATTCCTTCTTTGTCGCGACGCAGTACCTTCACGTGGCGCGGATTGACGAAATACGAACGCTGGCAACGGATAATACCGTGTTTCTCCATCAACTCTTCTATCCCGCGCATCGACTGACGTAACGAATAGTCTTTGCGTTGCTCGCCTTCCATATAATGAATGGAGACGTAGTTCTCTTGCGCCTCGATATATAATATCACATCGTTGGCAATCACCAGTTTCAATCGACCTGTACTATCGGCAAAGCGTACCAGGTCATCTTCACTTGTCGCTTGCTCATCCGGACGAATCAACGCCATCAGTAACGAGAATAATAGATAAGGGTAGGTGAGGGTGGCGAACGACAGACGGATACATGCGCCTAAAGCCGGGAAATAGCCGATGTCTCCATATAGCAGCGCCAAATACAATGCAGCGAAGCCGGAGAAAGCAAAGATCTCTCCTATACTCCACAGGGAATATTGCCACCAACTCAACTTAAGATGCAGTACCGTCATAGGAACGCGCGAGGCGATCATCACGCCGATTAAGATAGAGGTGAGTATCAATGTGTTATACACTACCGATAACTCCCCACCGGTATTTAGCAGCCGGAAAACCCAACTGCTTTCGTATATGAGGATGAAACCCAGATAGAAAGCCGGCAATGCGAGTATATGCATAAACATCGCTGTCGGCGATATAAGCGAAGATGGAATCTTAGGATTTTTTGCCATTTTTTAGTCAATATTTATGGTGTGACGATTTCGTGATATATAATTTTTCGTCACCATATTTGTATTTTAGTCCTCTTTTGGGTTGTTTTTGTCACTTTCGTTCGTCACTCTGTCACAATTTCTTGCGCGCGTACCGAATATGTAGTAATTTTGCATCGATTTTTAAAACATCGCATCAATAATAACAACTTTATAAAACATTTATCGTTATGGACAAGACTTTTATTATTCAACCCGAGAGTGGTTTGCAATTTGATTGGAAAGCGATCGCAGCTAATCCGAGTGGTCGTCACGAGTCCAACATTGATTTGGTAGCCTATAAAGCACTATATATAAATAAGATTGCGCAAGCGCGTGCGCGTGGGCTGGAGCCCGTTTTGGTTAGTCTTCCTATTATGGACGAGAACCGTTACTTCGCGTACATCACTCGTGGTATGACGATGCAGGAGCGTAAGAACCTGCTGTACTGGTTGGGTGGCAAGACTGAGCGTCTGCGTAATATCCACGAGTTGTATAACTTAGCGCTCTTCCGTCTGGCAGCGCTGCAATGTGTGCACATCATTGATGTTACGAGCCCGATGTTGGCTGACCCACATTACTGCGATCTGCTGGAGCAAGACGGAGTGACATTATCCGCCGCAGGCGAGTCGCTGGTAAGCGCTGAGTTGATGAAACTCCAGGCACACGAGACGGTTGCATAACCGCCTCGTTTTTTTTTACCTGCGTTGTTGCGCTCTGGCGTTCTCACGAGCTAACCGCTGTTGCTCGCGTTGCATCGCCTCGAGGCGAGCCATGAAGCCGGACTTTGGTTTGCCGGCTTTCTTCTTTTTGTTCTCTTCCATCTCCTTGAGCATCTTCTCGTCGTCTAATGTCCAGCGGAAGATCATCGTCTGGAGGATGGTGATGAACAGCGAAACGAGATAGTAGTAACTCAGACCGGCTGCGTAGTCATTGAAGATAAAGAGGAACATGAGCGGCATTGCGTACATCATGTACTTCATAAACTTCATATTCGGGTCGGTAGCCTGCGACTGCATGGTGATGTATGTGTAACCGATGTTACAGATGGTCATCAAGAGGCAGAAGAGACTCAGGTGGTCTCCTAACAGCGGGATATTTGTGCTCCAATGGAAGACCGCATCGTAGGTAGAGAGGTCCGGAGCCCAGAGTAAGGACTTGCCACGTAACTCGATAGCCGTAGGCAGGAACCAGAACATAGCCATCAATACCGGGAACTGGAACAACATCGGTAGGCAACCGCTCATCGGGTTGACGCCCGCCTGTTGGTATAACTGCATCGTAGCCTGTTGACGCTCCTGCATCTTATCGGCCGGATACTTCTCGTTGATGGCATCTATCTGCGGACGCAACGCGCGCATCTTCGCGCTCGATTTATAGGAGACGAAGACGAAGGGCAGGATGATCAGCTTGATGACGATGGTCATCAGCAGGATGACGATGCCGATATGCAGACCCCAACTCGAGAAGAGGTCAAACATCGGAATGACGAGTATGACGTTGATCCAGCTCACGATCTTCCATCCCAGCGGCACCAGTTTATTCAAACGCAGACGGTCTTCTTTTGCGACGCCGTCGTCATAAGCCTTGAGCGTGTGGTAATGGTTCGGACCCAGATAGAAACGGAAACCCGTGATGTTCTTGCCGTTCAGGTCAAACGGAACAGAAGTGTGGGTAGTGTACTCCTTGATATATCCTGTATGTTTGCCTTGCGGTACAGACGCGAACTCCGAAGAAGTGAACGCATCGTCGGCGATGAGCACGGTTGAGAAGAACTGGTCTTTGTATCCGATCCACTTGACGCGCGCCGACTCTTTGGCTGCGTCGTTCTTGCTCTCGCTCAGCTTCTCCATCTCGCCGCCTACGAGCATGTATTGCAACTGGGCATAGCGTTCCTCGAACTTACGTCCCTGCTCCTGCTGCGGGATCAACTGACGCCACTGCAGTTCCAGCGAAGTGATATTCTGCGCGAGCTCGGTCTGCATGTTATGCGGCTCGAGGGCGAGGTGCACCATATAATCATCCGCAAGCTCATAGACGAAGTCTAACCATGCATCTTCCGCTGCGGTCTTGAGACGCAGGATCGCCTTACGCGGGTCATTGGTCTCCACCGGCGTGAAGAAGAGATTACCGGTCTGCAGAATGCGGTTGTTGCCGGTGATGAGCGTAAAACCGAACGCACTCTCGTCGCCACGGAAAAGACACAGCGGGTTGATAGAGTCACCACTCGCGTGGTATTCCAACAGTTCCGCGCGCTTGATAGCACCGCCGCGGGTAGAGAGCGTCAGACGGATCTTCTCGTTCTTCAGCGTTACCAGTTGTTCTTCTCCTTGCGCCGCTTCAGCGAACGTGCCATAAGCGGCCTGCATGCGCTCCTGTTGTATCTCTGCTTGCTCTTCCGCTATCTCAGCGGTCTCTGCCGGAGCACCGGCTACCAGTTGCAAGGAATCTGAGATACGTTGTGCCTCGGCTTCCGCCATGCGGGCGAGGCTGATAGAGTCTTGTACACGTTGGCGCTCCGCCAGTTCCGCCTTAGAAGGGCGGTTGAGCATGGTGAACCCAACGATAATTGCGGCTATCAATAAAAAGCCGATCCAAGTATTTTTATCCATTCTATTTGTGTGTTGTTATTCTCTTCTTAGTTTGCCGAACATGATGCCTATATACAGACGCGGACCGCTCGGCGTCATATAGTTGCTCCATTTCACGTCCGTTCCCAGCGTAGTCAGATTGCTGTTGGAGCGACCGAACGGAAGCATATAATCAATACGAATCAATAAAGCCATGTGGCTGTTAAGGTCTATCTCTACGCCCACGTATGGATCCAAGAGGAAGAACGGCGTCTTCACATACGAGGCGTTATAAACAGTAGTGCTGTCAGCGCCGGTGACTACCGGTGCCTGGTCGGGTACGTACAACCGCTTCATCGAACCGCCACCTACCGTCAGACCTAATAACGGGTGGGCTTTGCCGAGGTTGAAATAGAAGTCGCACATCGCGCCTCCCCAACCGGTGCGGATATTTGAACCCGTACCCATCAATGGCATCGTGCTCACAAATCCTTCGGCGCCGATATGAATATGGTTCACGAGGTGTACGCGTAATGAACCGCCCAGACCAATGCATACGCCGCTTTTGGGCAGCGCTTTCAGATACTCCGTGCTTCCTAAGCCGGTATTGCTGAACACTTTTCGCGGGTCATCGGAGAAGAGGTAACCTACATGCACCATCATACCTCCGGAAAAGCCCGTGAACACTTTTGAGCCGGATTTCTGCTTCTCCGCTTTCGCCTCCTGCTGGATGACTATGGTCTGCGGTTGGGCCGTTGCATTAGCCTCCTGCGCCCGTGCCGTAGGACACAGGAGCAGGAAGACCAATACAGCGTATAAATGTTTTTTCGTCATGCTTAGATGATATCGAAGGCGACGTCCATCATGTTGGTGAACGAGTTCTGGCGTTGCTCAGCCGTCGTAGCCTCACCGGTCAGGATGTGATCACTAACGGTGCAGATGACCAGTGCTTTCTTACCGGCACGCGCAGCGTTCATATACAGCGACGGAGCTTCCATCTCGTCTGCCAGTACACCCATCTTCGTCCAGTTAGCCTTGCGCTCGTCTTCGCAATAGAAGATATCTGCGGAGAAGACATTACCTACGTGGTATTTGTAACCGCGTTTCTCAGCAGCCTCTACAGCCTTGCGGCAGAGCTCGAAGTCTGCGATAGGAGCATAATGGCCCGGCAGGTTGTATTGTGCATCCCAGTTGCTGTCGGTGCAGCTACCTTGTGCAATCACGAGGTCGCCGAGGTTCACGTACATCTGACGTGCGCCGCAAGAACCTACGCGGATGATCGTCTCTACATCGTAGAAGTTAAAGAGCTCGTAGCTGTAGATACCGATGGATGGGATACCCATACCATGACCCATTACCGTCACTTTCTTGCCTTTGTACGTGCCGGTGAAAGCCAGCATACCACGTACGTTGTTTACTTGAACAGGGTTCTCCAGGAAACGCTCAGCCATCAGCTTTGCGCGAAGCGGGTCACCTGCCATAATCATTGTCTTTGCAATCTCACCGTACTGCGCACCGATGTGCGGAGTCGGGCAATTCTCTTTTGCCATAATGTAAATTGTGTTTTTAAAAGGTTAATAAATTATTGATGTTTATACCATTCTATTGCTCTGTTGAGGTCCTCCGGTGTATCAATGCCGATGGTCTCTTGTTCTGTTACACCTACGCGGATTGTATATCCGTTCTCGAGCCAGCGCAGTTGCTCCAAGCGTTCTTCGAGTTCTCTCGGGCTCTGCGGCAGCGCTGTGATCTCGCGTAGCACATCCGCTCGATATGCATATATACCGATATGCCGGTAATGACTGCCGTCGGCGCAGGCGATGACCTTACGCGAGAAGTTCTTCGCCACCCCTGTCGTTTTGTTCCACTCCACTTTCGGCGTGTTCGGGTTCTCTATTGCCTCTTGACCGTCAGCCTCCGTGAAAGGACGCACGAGTGTCGCTATCTGCGTGTCGTCGTGCTCGTCAAAGCACGCCATGAGTGCCTCTATCTGCTCCGGTTGGATGAACGGTTCGTCACCTTGTATATTGATGATCACCGTCTCTGTGTCGTTTTGCGCACGCCATGAAGGAGTGGTGATGGCGTCATAGGCCTCCAGACAACGGTCGGTACCGCATTTATGGTCCGCTCTCGTCATCACTACCTTGCCGCCGAACGACTCCACTGCATCATAGATGCGCTCGTCATCGGTAGCCACCACTACGACATCCAACGCTTTGCTCGCTTGGTCATATACGCGGTGGATCACCGTCCGGTTACAGATCTCTGCCAACGGCTTGCCCGGAAAACGGGTCGAACCATAACGCGCAGGTATGATTCCTATATATTTCATATCTCGTTTCTTTCTATCTTTGATAACAGCGTAATGGCGCCGGCTATCGTCTTCACATTGGTGATGGTGATATACCGTCTGCCGGTCTTATATCCTTTCTTATCCACTTCCTCATGCAGCGAGCAGCGCTCGGGACGCGTGGCGGCATACTGGATCATGTTTCCGAACACTTCCGACTGCCAGTACGCATCTTTATGTTGCACGAGGTACATCGTCATTCGCTCACCCTTGAGTAGGATCTTCTCGATACCTAATCGGCAACAGAGCCAGCGTAAACGCACCACATCGAGCAGCTCCTCTGCGGGTTCGGGTAGGGCACCGAAACGGTCGATGAGGCGTTTGCGGAACTCCAGCAACTGTTCCTCGCTGCGCAGGCTGTCCAACTCGCGGTATAAGGTGATGCGCTCGGAGATATTCTCTATATACTCCGTCGGGAAGCACACAGGCAAATCCGTCTCCAACTGCGAGTCGCTGCACCATTGGCGCTGCGCGCCGTTAAACGTGCCTGTGGCACTGTTAAACGCTCCTTCGGAGCTGTTCAACGCGGCATCGCCGCTGTTTAATCCTTCTTCCTCCTTCAGCTCCTCCACCGCCTCGTTGAGGATGCGTTGGTAGGTCTCGTAACCTAAGTCGGCGATGAAACCACTCTGTTCGGCACCGAGCATGTTTCCTGCGCCACGGATATCGAGATCTTGCATCGCGAGACTGAATCCTGCGCCGAGTTCGGCGAATGTGCTCAAGGCTTCCAAACGTCGCCGTGCATCTTCCGTGAGCAGTTCTTTCTCGGGTGCTATCAGGTAACAGTAGGCCTTTCTATTGCTGCGTCCCACGCGTCCGCGTAACTGATGCAGGTCCGCGAGACCGTACTTGTCGGCGCTGAAGATGAGGATCGTGTTCACGTTCGGGATGTCCACACCACTCTCGATGATGGTCGTGGAGAGCAGAATGTCGTAGTCGTAGTTGATAAACGCTTCGAGGCGCTCTTCCATCTCATTCGCCGGCAACTGACCGTGCGCTGTGACGATGCGTGCCTCGGGAACGAGTTTCTGTATCCGTCGTTCGATACGCGGGAGCATCTCGATGCGGTTGTTGACGATGAAGATCTGTCCGTTGCGGGCCATCTCCAACTCAATCGCCTCTTTGATGATATCTTCGTCATCGATAGTGATGAGTTCCGTCTGCACGGGATAGCGGTTCTGCGGCGGGGTAGTCATCACACTCAGGTCACGGGCACCGAGCAGACTGAACTGCAGGGTTCTCGGTATCGGCGTAGCCGTCAGTGTCAATACGTCAATGTTCGTGCGCAGGCTTTTGAGTTTCTCTTTCGCAGCCACGCCGAATTTCTGTTCCTCATCGATGATCAGCAGTCCTAAGTCGTGCCATTTCACGCCTTTGCCGATCAGCTTATGCGTGCCGATGAGGATATCTATCTTGCCGGCCTCCAGATCGGTCAACAGTTCTTTTATCTCTTTCGCACTCTTTAACCTACTCAGGTACTCGATGCGCACCGGCAGGTTCTTCATGCGTTCGCAGAAAGTGTTATAGTGCTGCAGCGCTAACACGGTCGTAGGCACCAGCACCGCCACCTGTTTGCCGTCTGTGGCTACTTTGAAGGCCGCACGCATCGCTACTTCGGTCTTACCGAAACCTACATCTCCGCACACCAGTCGGTCCATCGGCATCGGGCTCTCGAGGTCACGTTTGACTTCCGCCGTCGCCTTCGCCTGGTCGGGTGTGTCTTCGTAGAGGAACGAGGCCTCTAACTCATGCTGCATGTATCCGTCGGGCGAGTAGGCAAAGCCTTTCTGCTGCTTGCGCGTTGCGTAGAGTTTGATCAGGTCCCGGGCGATGTCCTTCACCTTATCTTTGGTGCGCTCCTTGAGTCGTTCCCAAGCACCCGAACCCAACCGTGCGATGGTCGGTTCCGAACCTTCACGACCTTTGTACTTGCTGATGCGGTGCAGGTTATGGATGCTCACGAACACGTTCGCCCCGTCGCGGTAGTTGAGTTTGATCATCTCCTGCGGCTTACCGTTCACCATCGTCGTCACGAGTCCACCGAACTTAGCAATACCGTGGTCGGAGTGAACGACGTAGTCGCCAACCTGCAACTGGTTGATCTCGCGCAGGGTGATGATAGCCTTGCCGCGTCGTGCGTTCTCGCTGGCCATCGTCACTCGGTGGAAACGCTCGAAGATCTGATGATCAGTATAGCAGCATATCTTCAGTCCCCGGTCCACAAACCCCTCATGCAGCGTCGCATTGATGCCTATGAACCGGAGAGGCTCCGGACCCGAACTGCCATGCGGTGCGTCCTCTAAACTCTCGAAGATTGCTTTGAGTCGGTCTAATTGCTTAGCCTGCTCGGCGAGGATATAGACCTTATAGCCTTCGTCTATATGCTTGCGCAGGTCCTCCGTTAGGATATCGAACTGCTTATGGAACACCGGCTGCGGCTGCGTGTCGAATGCTATCTTGCTGTGCGTAGCAAACGTACTCTTCTCATTGATCTCTATCGTCGTGCGATCTTCCACTAATCCACTAATCCTCTCATCCCCTGATCCGTTCAACTTAAATTGAACGATTTGCCAATCGTTGCTCACCCACACAGTGTTGTCGGATAAATAATCCACGATAGTGGCATCGCTCTCCCTTCCTTTTATGGGTGAAGGGCTCTGCCCGATTGGACTGCCGGTGGCCGTCCATAGAACATTGTCGGGGTTAGGCTGCCCTCCTACAATCTCCGCGCTCTCCACGCGGTTCTTCGATAACTGGTCTTCGATGTCGAACTCGCGTATCGAGTCTATCTCATCACCGAAGAAGTCGAAGCGGTAGGGGATGTCGTGACCGTAACTGTAGATATCTACGATACTTCCGCGGATGGCGTACTGGCCGGGCTGGAAGACGAAGTCCACGCGTTCGAAACCTAAGTCTGCCAATTGTTCCCCCAAGGCCGACTGCTGTATCTCTTCTCCCACGCGCAGCGTCAGACTGCGGTTCTTCAACTCTTCCGGCTTCGGCACCGCCTCCGCCACCGCCTCAGGGTATGTGACGATGATTGACGGCAGAGTCATCAAGGTCTCGGTCCGTTGCACCTGAGCTGCTTCGTCGATAACTCTTCGTTTTTGGCTGTGCGGAAAGAAGGCTACTTCTGCGCCTAATCCCTTTAAGTCTGCGTACAGGTACTGTGCACTTTCTGCATTGTCATGGATCACAAACAGCGGCTTGTCTAATTGTGCAAGCGCCAGCGCGCGTGCAGAAGCGTGCAAACCGCTCAATAAAACATGCGTATTACGGTGCGCCAACTCCTTCCTGACTGCCGCCAGTTCCGGGTGCTGCCCAAATAATGTCTTCAAATCATCTATCTGCACACGCGCAATAAGCCAAATTAAAAATCGCGACAAAAGTACTAAAAATTTTTGATATGTGCAAGCGCGCACGCACAAAAATGCACTTTTTGCGAAAAAAAACATCCAAAACTTGCACATGTAGAAAAATAGTTGTATCTTTGTGGCGAAATTGGAAATAAATTTCAACTAATCAACCATATTTACTAACCCAAAATCTATTTTTTATGAGAAGATTTACTCGTTTGGTAGGAGTGGCGCTCGCAGCGCTTCTCACGATGCCTGTTGTTAAAGCGCAGAAATGCGATTTTACTCCTGACGCTTTCCCGGGGCAGTCTGCAGACCGTACGGAAACGGTAGTTGATGCGACCGTGCATCTTGGTGAGTCGGGAAGCCCTCAACTCCAAAACATGCACTCAATAGATGGCCTTGCGTCGACTAACTCTGATGTGGTTACCATTTTCCGTGATGCTGTCTTTTTTGTAGGTGTCGGCAATGCGGATGTGACTTATACGGAAAGTATTATGCGCTCATCGTGTGATGGCGTTGAACAGACCATCCACTACACTGTAGAGAAAGGAACTCCGACAGCGTATTTCCGTGGATTAGATGGAATGGCCGCAACAGAATTATCCGTCGCTTATTCCCAAGGCAGCGGTGGTGACGCAGGTGGCGGTGCTTCTACCGGTGGCGGTGGAGAAGGCGGCGGCGGTGGCGCCTATGTGCCAAGTCCGCTGATGCAATACAAGCAGTATAGTAATGGTTATTTCGCCAATGTAAATATCCCGACATCTGAGATCACCTTTAGTTCTACCAACGAGGCTGTAGCTACCATCAGCGCAACCGGCTATATCACGGTGAACGGCCTGGGCCAGACCACACTCAAAGCAGAGTGGAATGGCAACGACAACTGGGAAGCTGCTTCCCCAACCTTGGTGCTGAACGTGAAGAAGAATCCGAATTTGTATTTCAATCCGAGTCTGATAAATGACACCATCGGAAAAGTGATCAAACCGAATGTCGTTTGTCCGGAAGGTGTGACCATCAGCCGCTGGACATCTACCAACGCTAACATCGCTTCCGTAGACGACGAAGGTAACGTAACGATGAAATTGCCGGGCACCGTGTATATTTACGCCATTTTTGATGGCAATAACGAATACGCTTCCGGTCAATGTGCTTGCCAGGTAACTATTGCTAAGGCAGATCCGCATATCAGCTTTACTCCGGAAGTAATACGCCTCGAGAAGAATGTGGACGTATTCTCTGCTCCGGTAATGAATAAACCTGATGATTTAACAGAAACCTATTCAACCACTTATCAGTGGGCGGCAAGTAATACGGCAGTGGCTTCGGTCAATGCACAGACAGGTGAAGTGACGCTTAACGGCGAAACCGGTGTAGCCACCATTACCTATGTCTTCAAGGGTGATGTTAGATACAATGCTCAGAATGCCCGTTATTATATCGAGGTGACCACCAGCGGTATTACCATTATGGGAACCTACGTGACTACTGCCAATAACGGAGATGTCTTCGGTGATGGTTCGGTAGTTTATACTTTTGATGATAAGAGCGGTAATAAATACCTGACACTGAATAAATCGGAGTTCGATGCCAACGGCGGTGTATTCATTCAGTCAAGCGCATTCCTGAGTATCAAAGTACAAGGTAACTGCCATATTAAGAATGCCGCAAAAGCGATTGAGTCCAGCAGTGCAGTGTTTGTATGGTGCGAGAACCGCAAAGATACCATCACTATTGAGGCTACGCACACAGCTATTAGTGCACAAGGAGCAAAAATCCATGACTGCTATCTGTTTGCGAATGGAGGTCAGTATGGTATTGATGCCGACAACGCAATCACCGTCTCTGCCGGTGGCTACGTCTTCGCAACGGGTGCTACCGAAGCAATCAAAGCGCGCCATTTCATCAAAGGTGAAGGTGGTATCGGTGGCATCCAAATCATGACGCGTGGTGTCTCCTTCGTGGAGTTCAACGGAAAAGATGACTACGGTTTCTTTGGACCGGGTTCAGGAAAAGCAGAATTCGTGGAGATTGGTAAAGTACCTCTGCCTGTTGCGGATAACGAAGTCAAAGAGATCGGATTTGAGGGCGAAGGCAAGAATCCTGATGAGAACCTCGACGTAGTCTTCAGTGGTTCGGAGAATGATGCTTTCAACGAGACCGATGGTCAAATCGAAATCACCACTACTACTACCACAGACAAAGTGAGCGAGGCTTTGGAGCTCCATGTAGCTTGCTCTGCAGAATGGCTCAAACTCCTGCCGGGTGTACTCGTCTTCGATATCCCTGCCGGAGAAGGTAAATTCGAGATCCAATGCGATGTGGCGGCAGGATTCCATGCTGAAGCATTCATCGAAGGTAAAGGCGAAGCTAAACTCGATGCACCGAAAGACGGTTGGATAGTATGTTCATATAATGTGCTCGAGCAGACACACGTCATTATCTATCTCAAGGAGGATAAAGGCGCAGGATCTCCTGCTCGCGTCAAAGCAGCAAAGAAAGCAGCTCCGAACTTTGCAATCAAAGCCATTAAGATCACCCCGAAGAATGCACCTACCGCCCTTGAAGATATCAAGTCTGACAGCAAAGCTGTCAAAGTGCTCTTCAACGGCCAGGTTTACATCGTTCGCGATGGTCGCATCTTCACTATCCAAGGACAAGAACTCAAATAAACTCCAATTTATTCTATCTTACTAACGGGGCGGGGAGTGATCCTCGCCTCGTTTTTTATGAATAGCACGTTATCGTCTCCGTGTCGTCGCCGTGCTTACTCTAATTATGACGCACTTATCACGTACTAATGACCAACTTATGACGCACTTATGACGCACTAAATTTCTGAAAAAATCGCTGCTTTTTTATGTATGCGAAACTATATTATATTACATATAATATATAAGATTGTGGGAATGCCTACGTTAATCAAGGAGTGAGACTCCTTAAAAACAAATAAAAATCGCTCAGACTCTTGCGTATATGCAAAAATTGCATTTTTTTCGCGCAAATATTTGCATATTTGAAAAAAAAGTAGTACTTTTGCAGCGTGAATTGAACGAGGGGACCCGAAAAGGTTCCCTCGCTCACGTAAAATTATGGATACAACACAACTGAAAAACTGGATTGAGGAGTTCCTCAAAGACACGAATTACGAACTGGTGACGCTTACTGTGTCGCCTGCTAACGACATCCTCGTAGAGGTGGACCGCCTCGAAGGCGTAGATGTAGATTTTTGCGCAGAGCTCAATCGATTTTTGGTGGAGAAACTCGACGGATTAGTGGATGAGGGGGTTAATGGATTAGAGGATTACTCGCTTGAGGTGGGTAGCGTGAGTCTGACGGATCCGTTTAAGACGAAGACCCAGTACCTCAAGAACCTCGGGCACGATGTAGAGGTGCTCATCGACGGCAAGAAGCTGCGCGGACTGCTGGTCAGTGTCGATGACGATACTTTCAGCGTGGATGTAGAGGAGAAAGTAAAGCCTCTCCCGACCTCCCCTGAAGGGAAGGAGAAAAAGAAACTTCGTCCAATAAAGCAGATTGTGACGCATACATGGCGCTATGGCGAACCCAAATATGTAAAATACGATTTAAAATTCTAACATAACAAATGGCAACAAAAAACCAAGAGACAATCAATTTGATTGACATCTTCTCGGAGTTCAAGGACTTCAAGAGAATTGACAAACAGACCTTTATCAACGTGCTGGAGGACTCGTTCCGCAGCGTGATTGCGAAGATGTACGGCACCGACGCTAACTACGACGTGATCATCAACCCGGACAAGGGTGACCTCGAGATCTATCGTAACCGTCTGGTGATGGAGGATGACGATGTAGCAAACCCAGAGACGCAGATCTCGCTGAGTGAGGCGCGTGAGACCGACCCCGAGATCGAGGTGGGTGAGGACTTCACCGACAAGGTGGACATGGCTTCCTTCGGTCGTCGTATGATCCTCAACCTCCGTCAGACGCTGGCTTCGAAGATCCTCGAACTGCAGAAGGAGAACCTCTACCTCAAGTACTCCGACATGATCGGTCAGGTAGTCACCGGTGAGCTCTATCAGGTATGGAAGAAAGAGATGCTCCTCCTCGACGAAGAGGGTAACGAGCTCTACCTGCCGAAGCAGAACCAGATCCCTACGGATTTCTATCGCAAGGGTGAGATGGTGCGCGCCGTAGTCGTTCAGGTGGACAACAAGAACCAGAACCCGAAGATCATCCTCTCTCGTACCAGCCCGCTGTTCCTGCAGCGTCTGTTCGAGCAGGAGGTGCCGGAGGTGAAGGAAGGCCTTATCGCTATCAAGAAGATCGCCCGTATACCGGGTGAGCGTGCGAAAGTGGCTGTGGAGACCTTCGACGACCGTATTGACCCGGTAGGCGCTTGCGTAGGTGTCAAGGGTGCACGTATCCACGGCATCGTTCGTGAGTTGCGTAACGAGAATATCGATGTGATCAACTATACGCCGAATATCAACCTGTATATCCAGCGTGCCCTCGCTCCCGCGAAGATCAGTAGCATGGAGATCGACGAGGAGGCAAAGAGCGCTAAGGTTTATCTCAAACCCGAAGAGGTGAGTCTCGCAATCGGTAAGGGTGGTTTTAACATCAAGTTAGCTTCTATGCTCACGGGCTTCGAGATCGATGTATACCGTGAGATGGACGAGGCCGACATGGATGATATCTACCTCGACGAGTTCAACGACGAGATCGATCAGTGGGTTATCGACGCCCTCAAGGAGGTCGGCTACGACACAGCGAAAGACGTGCTCGGTACCAGCAAAGAGAAACTGCTGGCGCAGACCGATTTGGAGGAGGAGACTATCGCCGACGTACTCCGCATCCTCGCTGCCGAATTTGAAAACGACTAACCGGAGAGGCTCCGGAGCCGTACAGCCATGCGGCAGAAATGGATTGTATAACCCTGAAATCAAAATCTTATGGCAATAAAGTTAATTAAAGCATGTAAAGAACTGAATATCGGTATGGCTACTCTCACCGC
>DBYL01000012.1:826-5419 GCA_002309835.1 Bacteroidales bacterium UBA1187 | reverse complement strand
CTGTTCTTCTTCATGTCTGTTACGTCAATGAAGGAGGTTAGCTACAAGGTTCAATTCAAGAACCCGCAGGCTACAGAGCTTACTAAGCTGGAGAAGAAATCCCTCGTGCGCTATATCTACGTAGGTACGCCTACGGCAGAGTTCCGCAAACAGTATGGTGCGGAGACGCGTATCCAACTCGATGACGCTTTCGCAGAGACGAAAGAGATTGGCGAGTATATCGTCAATGAGCGTTCGTCAATGAAAGAGAGCGAGCAGGGTTTGATGACCGTTTCTATCAAAGCAGACAAGGAGACCCGCATGGGTGTCATAGCAGATATCAAGCAGGAGCTCAGGCGAGCGTACGCGCTGAAGATCAGTTATGCTGCAACGCAACGTACAAGTTATTAAGTTTACGATTAAGAGCCGCTTTGTTGCGGCTCTTATTGTAGGTATATGTATGCTCGGATGCGGCCGTCGTGCACCGGTTGAAATGCTGGTGGAGAGTGAGGGATGGCGGGACGGAGACCTTGTGCTGCGCGGAGGCGAGAGTATGGAGAGTTGGGCGGTGATGCGCCAGAGCCGCTCCATATATTCGCATATAGGCATGCTCCATTACGACAGCCTCGCAGGTGAATGGCACGTAGTGCATGCTGTGCCGGGGGAAGATGAGCCAGAGTATCTGAAAACGGAAGCAGTAACGCAATTCTTCCGTCCCGATAGAGCTCAATGCGGAGCATGGATACGGGTGAATTGTAGCGACAGTATAGCCCGGCAGGCGGTGAAGTATGCCTTACGGAAAGTAGAACAACGCGTGATTTTTGATGAGCAGTACCTCTTACAGGATACTACCCGGCTCTATTGTACCGAATTGATCTGGTGTAGTTATCTGGCCCAAGGAATAGATGTGAGTAGTGGTAGAAGAACGAGTGTGCCGGTCCTATGTAGCAAAGAAGGGGAGTGTATCTTCCCTAGTGATATAGAACAGAGTGGAACCACTCTTTTTGTAAAACCCTTTAAATTAAAATCATTATGAAAAAACTGTTTCGATTGATGGCAATTGCCATTGTAGCAGTAGCTTTTGCAGCTTGCGGTAGTAGCAACACTCCTGAGACTGTAGCAAAGAAGTACATGAAATCTTATCAAAACAGCGATTGGAAGACAATGGCATCCGTAATGGATTTGAATGAGCAAGATCAGGCTGAGTTTGTTCAGTTATGTGAGGCGAAGGGCGATGCGATGGCCAAGGAGACCGGTGGAGTTAAATCGTATGAGATTAAGGAAGTAAAGATCGCAGATGACGGTAATTCCGCCAAAGTAATCTATGATCTGGAGTATGGGAATGGACGTAAAGATGAGAACGGAAAGATCAATCTTGTTCTTATTGATGGCAAATGGAAAGTTAAATTCTCTTTCTAAACAGCCGTATATGCAAAGCAAAGCCGCTCGATGGAGCGGCTTTCTTTTTTATTGTAATTTCTTTCCTGTGACTTTCATTTCTCCTAATTGGAGACGTTTTCCTTTCTGCGGTTTGCCGTTGGAGTCATACCACGGCAGCACACGGATGCGTAAGGTCTCGCCGGCGGGGATAAGTATCGGATGACCGAGCCGCACCATGATCTGCTTATTCTTCGGCAGGGCAGTATTCTCGTATATCGTCGTTATATTGCGGAACTTATCGCCGAAGCCGTAGTTGATATGGATATTCATCCCTTCGCCACCCTGCGCCGTCACGGGCAGTAAGATGGTCTCTATGACGAGACCTTTCTTCTTATCGGCCGTAAGCGTATATTCGATATAGCGGTTCGCCACCTCGTCTATCTCTCCTGCCGGCCATTTACCGTCCTGAGGCATATAACTATTCTTCTTGGCCGAGAGATTGCTGAGTTTAGCGACCTTCAAGGTCTTGGAGAACGGAGTACCTTTGGCCTCAAATGCTGCACGTCTGCCTTCCTCCTCGATAGCGCGGATATAAGTACCGTAATACTCAATAGACGGCAAGGCTATCAAATGATGCAGTTCCGCTAAGTCAGGACAGTTCTTAATCAGCAAGTAGGCAAGATTGGCATTCACCATACCTCCTTCTTGTCCGGTATGGGTTTTGTCGCCGCAATTGAAGTAGCGCTCCATACAGACCTCCTGCCCTGCTGTCTCATACATTTCCAGACTTTTCGCCGTCATATCAAGGAAAGGCACATGCATTTCTTCCGCCATCTCACGCATGCTGCGCACATAGTCTTTCTCAGGCGAGAGGACATGACGGCCCTCCTCATTGATCTTGCCGTTCTTAAAATAGACGCGGCAGATAGGAGACATCAGTATCGGTTTGACACCCATCTCTCGGGCCTCAAGGATATATTTACGCAGGTACGCCTTATACGTCGTGTTGGGGTCCGTACCGCGCATATCAGTCAGCGTATCTTTTCCCGCCGCACGCAGTTCGGCATTCTTGACATATACATCTTCGCCCTTGCATTTCTCATCATTATGCGCGAATTGGATGATGAGATAGTCGCCGGCCTGCATCTGCTGCTTGACGGACGGCCATAGGGCGGGCGTCTCATAGAAAGTACGGGTAGAGGCACCACTCTTTCCGCGGTTATTCACCTCTATCGAATCGGGGTTGAAAAATGCCTGCAGATACATGCCCCAGCCGCGTTTAGGTGTTGCAGCGGGCTGATAACTGGACATCGTGCTATCACCGATAGTATGCACCTTACGCTTTGCCGCATGCGCTGGAACAAAGAGCAAGGCACAAAGAATAAAGACTAAGATAGAGACGCGATTCATAGTAATACACGGTTGAATTCCTTAGGAACAGGACTCTCGAAGCGCACCGTCTTCTCCGTTACCGGATGGATGAACGAGAGCACCTTAGCATGCAGACAGAGACGATCAATAGGACTACTCTCGTTACCATGCCCATACTTACGATCACCGACTACGGGACAGCCTTTAGAAGCCAGATGCACACGTATCTGGTTCGTGCGTCCGGTCTCTAGATGCAGTTCTACCAATGAGTATTGGTTATCCGGAGATGTGCGTAGCACCTTATAGTTGGTGATAGCTATATCGCCTCCGTCGTCTACAGGTGAGGAGTACACCACCGCATTACGTTTATCTTCGGTTAACCAAGTCGTGATCTTTCCTTCGCGGGGATTCAGCACACCTTCCGCCAACGCGATATACGTACGCTCAGTAACGAGTTCTCGCCAGTACTGACGCATATAGTGTTGCAACTCCTCTGAACGGGCAAAGACAAGCAGACCACTCGTCTCGCGATCCAAGCGATGCACCACGTATACACCTGCGCGCGCGTTCTGTTTCTTAACGTACGCGCGTAAGATAGAGTATGCCGTCGTTTCTGATGAGCCCGGCGTAGCCGCCACCGTCAGCAGGCCCGGTTGCTTATTGACCACTATCAGATCATCATCCTCATAGACGATGCGTAACTTAGGATGCGTCAACTGGCTGTTGCCGCGACCAGAAGAGACCGTGACTGTATCGCCTACCTTGAGCGCGAAGTCATGGCGCGTCTGGATGGCGTTACCCACCTTGACACGACGCTGGCCAAGCAACTGCTTGACCGACGAACGCGCCATACCTCCCATCTTGGCAATGAGGAAGTCCATGAGCGCAGCGGGCTCCGCCACGCGTAATATAGTATCTTTTTTCCGAATCATTTCTTAAAGAACGGAGCAGCCCAGTAGCGGTTCTCCGGTTTGGTAGCTTTGATCCACGCGATACCGGCCATCGAGTTGATGACGAGGAAGAACGTGAACAGCACGATAGAGAAGACGTTACCCAGGATAATGAATAAGCCGATGCCTGCAGCACTATAGATGAACCAATAAATCCAGGAATCCGTCTTACGATAGATCAACCAGTAGTTAGCGAGGAAGGAACTCGAGATCAGCAAACCGCTGAGCAGTTTGATGGTCACGTTCTCCATGATACCGTCATGATAGATTGCTAACGAAGCCAAGATCCAGTCGCCTACCGTAATGAAGATCAGCATAGCTATCGAGAGCAACAGACGCGGCGTATCCAGGAATTTCGGTTCGAAACTGGCGCCACCGTCATCTTTATTACGACTCCATTTGTAGATAGACATCATCTGGAACGGGATGAATACCATGAAGAATAAGAAGGCGCTGTCGTATCCGCCTTGCAGGATGAATTGCACGCCCAACAGGATAGACATCACGATACCGGCATAGAATCCGGTGTAGTTCTGCGGGTCGCGGATCGTTAAGATATACGCTACGCCGATAACGGAAGCAGGTATGCCTACGACCCAGGCGGGGTCAGCCCATTTCATAAGGGTCAGGGACGGGAAGAGAAGTTCTGCTACCCATAACAGGCCCAGCAGGGCACCGAAGAGTACAATCGAGATGATGAAGTTGCGGCCTAAGGCATGCCAGAGATTTGCGTTTTTCATATGACTTTGTTTTTAGGGTTCTCGTTTAAAACAATAAGGGGCAAGCACATGCTCGCCCCTTATTAAACCTCGCATTACTTGCGATTGCGATTGCCGTAGCGAGACATGAACTTGTCGACGCGACCAGCGGTGTCCACCAGTTTCGATTTACCGGTGTAGAACGGGTGACTCGT
>DBYL01000012.1:0-814 GCA_002309835.1 Bacteroidales bacterium UBA1187 | reverse complement strand
AGCGGATACTTAACGCCGTCGATTTCAATCGTGTCCTTGGTAGCTGCTGTAGAGCGGCTGAAGAACTGAGTACCGTCAGACATATCTTTGAAAACTACTACACGGTAGTTATCAGGATGAATTCCTTGTTTCATAATTTAAATTAAAATTTAAATTGTGGAGCTTTGGCTTCGTCGAGTTGCGTAAGCAAGCTTACACTCGACTTGCTCAAACCTTCATAATCCTTTGGTTAATACTCTAGTTAATTACTCAGCTACTACATTCAACTTGATGTCAGCCTTTACCTCACGATGGAGACGAGCCTGTGCGGTGAACTCACCTACTTGCTTGATCGGCTCAGCGATAGTGATCACCTTCTTGTCGATGTTGATCTCTTGAGCTGCGAGCGCGTCAGCGATGTTTTGGGTGGTTACTGTACCGAAGATCTTGCCGTCCTCGTTTGCTTTTACTTTAACCTCGATTACGGTCTCAGCGAGTTTTGCCTCGAGTGCCTGAGCGTCAGCCAGCAGCTTAGCAGCCTTATGAGCCTGTTGTTTGAGGTTCTCAGCCAGTTGTTTGCGGTTGCTCTCATTAGCGATGATAGCTATCTTTTGAGGCAAAAGATAATTGCGTCCATATCCGTCACGAACTTTAACGATGTCGTTCTTGAAACCGAGGTTCGCAAGGTCTTGAATAAGAATTACTTCCATGTTCTTTCCTTTCTACTTTAAAAATTACTTCTAATCTCGTTTCACTCGAACGATTACTTCATCATATCCGTTACGTAAGGCAGCAATGCCAAGTGGCGCGCTTTCTTAACGGCCTGAGCAACTTT
>DBYL01000032.1:6288-7084 GCA_002309835.1 Bacteroidales bacterium UBA1187 | reverse complement strand
CAAATCAAAGATATCTTTCATATATTATAGTTGTTTTTGTTATTTGGCAGACAACGAAATGTGTTATAAAATAAAAATATCTCTTCTCTTTCGAGAAAAGAGTCGAGCGGCTCGACAAATTCCGCCTTCGCGGAAACCGTCATACACTGTATGTATGTCAAATCGGCTACAAAAGTACTACAAAATTCGGACATATGCAAGTTTTTTCGGAGAAAAAACGTTGAAAGGATGAGAGGATGAAGGAATGAACGTTGAACGATTTAATGAGCACAAAAAATGATGAGCCGGAGCCCGTCTGGTGGGAACTACTGTTCGCTGTTCGCGAACGGCGAACACTTGGAGTTACGCCAAGATGTCTTGGTATTCGTCTGTGCGGGTAAGGAAGGCTTGGGCGTACGAGCAGAGAGGGATGATCTGGCGGTTGTTGGCGCGTGCAAAGTCCACTGCTGCAAGAACCATCTGGCGCGCAATACCGCGTCCCTCAAAGCCGTCAAAGACTCGCGTGTGGTCAATGATCATCCGTTGCGGAGTGGGGCGTTGGTATGTCATTTTACCCACTTGCACCGGTTCGGTACATGCACTTTCTTCGGTGGCTCTTATCCATGCCTCGAAAACGCCGTTCTTCTCGGTCTCCTTGTGTTCAATAGTGATCATAGTTGCTTTGTTTTAGCAGTCATTTAGGTTACCATCTCGTTAGCATTACGGATGTTTTAGTAGGATATCCTTCCAGTTCCAGAAGTTTCTTTTTTATCTCTGTTCCATAGGCGTAGCCGCCTAATTGACCGTTTGCGGCAAT
>DBYL01000032.1:0-6277 GCA_002309835.1 Bacteroidales bacterium UBA1187 | reverse complement strand
GGCTTGTCCGACCGCTTGTGCGGAACGGCAACCGACCATCTGGGCTATCTCTCCGTAGCTGAGTGTTTCGCCGTAAGGAATGGTCAACAAAGCTGTCCAAACGCGCTTCTGGAAAGCGGTGCCTTGCGGATTGAGCGGTGGCACGTTACATGGCCGTTTTCCCGCAAAATAATCATCTAACCATCGGAGTGTTTCTGCGATAATGGGCGGCGTTTGAACTGCTTCTTTCGGGGCGGTTGGGACGGCTGAGGTCTTTGCATTGCTAAACCGCAGACTCGTTATCGCCTGACCGTCACTTTCTATGACGATAGGTCCAATAGGCGAGGAATATATGGTAGTAAAGGTTTTCATAGCAGACCGATTTGTTTTAATCCTTTATCTGTAAAAATAGAAATAATACACGGCTGCTACGGCTAAAGCGAGGTGGAGGAAGAGGATGAGCGGTAAGCCGAAGCGGAATTTTGGATGCTGGGTCTTGTGATGCCAGACTTTCATGCCGAGAAAGGCTCCGAGACCACCTCCCAAAAGGGCAACGGAGAGGAGGCGGGCTTCCGTGACACGCCATTTGTCATGCCGCGCCTTCCATTTGTCAATGCCATACAGGAAGAACGCGACTATGTTTATCGCCGCGAAGTAGAGCAAGAGAGCATATAACAGGTACTTAGTCATTTACACATATTACTCAAGTCCTGAATTATCTCTTCGTCGGCAGGTAGCCAGCGGACGGATTGGAGGTCGGAAGGTTTGAGCCATTTGGCGGCTTCGTGCTCCAATAAAGTCAAATGTCCGTTTGCCAAGCGGCATTTGAAACAATGCATCGTGAGATGGAAAGTAGGGTAGTCGTAGTCAATCGTACGGAGTAGTTCGCCGACTTCGATGTCAGCATCCAGTTCTTCGCGTATCTCGCGTTTAAGCGCTTGTTGTGGCGTCTCGCCGGGTTCGATCTTACCGCCCGGAAACTCCCACCAATCTTTCCACTCACCGTAACCCCGCTGCGTAGCAAAGATACGTCCTTGCGCGTCAAAGATGACGGCGGCTACTACTTCTATGGTTTTGTTCATTGTTTATCGTACTTCTGCTCCGGTGAGGGTGTAGGTCTTGTTGCCGCGGAGGATGAGGAGCTGTCCGTTACGGAGGAGCTTAGAAGCCTCTCCCCAGCCCTCCCCTGAAGGGAAGGGAGTGTTTTCAATGCCTTGCGGAGCACCGAGGACGGCATCTAACATGGAACGAATGTCGTCACATTGGGTTGGGTCGGTGTTGGACGAGAAACGAACCCCATGGTTCTGAGCCGGCAAGATAAACTTCTTCACGTTGGTACCATTGATGAACTCATCTTTTACCGCTGCTCCGGTCCAAGTGTCATCTTCTCCGTAGATGAGGATGATCGGTTTGGTGGCATTCTGCGTAGCCGTCATCGTGCGGTCGTAGAGACTGCGGTTGAAGGTGAGGGACGTACACCAAGGAGTCTCGAAACCGCGCAGGTAACCGACGTATTTCTTATAGGCAGCATTCCATGCCGGGGCTGCCTGTTCGCCCGCGATGAGATTGTACCGAAAGTCAAAGTAGCCCAGTTCGCATTGGGATTGGTAAGTGTAAGCATGGCAAGAGACAATCTTTCCGTTCTCACGCACCCACCATTCATTCTCTGTGATACCGAAAGGCTCATATATCTTCCGTGCTACTTTTCTGCGCGGCATTTGGTTGGCGTCCGGATAAGCGCGAAGCGTATCTATCCAGCGACCAAAACTATCCAAGGAGAAAGCGCATTTCTCGAACATATAGGCGTAGATGGTGTCGCAATACCCGTTAAAGCCGTATTGCTGCATGATTTGCGTGTTCTTGTAGAGCTGTTGACGGATAGTAGCCGTGTCCGAATAGGCATGCTCGTCAAAACCGAAAAGAGCGACATTCTCCAGATAACCGCCATAGAGAGAGTCGGCATGTTCTTCGGACGTATTGTTGCCGCAGGTCATTTTATAATAGATGTTGTATATCTTATTCATATCCTCTGAGACTCCGGCACGACGAATAGCCATGAACATATCGAGGTACTCCTGATTCCAACCGTTTTGATACCAGTAGTTCTGCATCGTCGTGTCGCGGTCAGAGTCAAAGAAAGGCGCCGAATAGGGCACATAGATATCCATATCTTCGGGGTGGAAGGTATGTTGCAGCAAGGTGGTGACACCGCCTTTGCTGACCCCGCTCATGACCCATTTGCCTTTGAGCACTTTTTTGAGCGCCACAACGAGATTATGAAAATCCTCCGCTGCTTCTTCTGCTCGCAGGTCATCGAGATAGGTCCAGCACTGCGGGGGTGCAGAGTACGCAAAATAGCGATGCTCGATAGAGATATAATTGGCTCTATAGCGGTTGGCTATCTCTTCCGCACAAGTGTTGGTTTCATTCTTGAAGGTGAGATCCGGGTTCTCGACAAAAGACTGAGAGAGTTCATATCCGGTGCAATAGACATGATTGACGGCTGTTGTGGGATCCATCTGGTTGTCCACCGTGATCAACGCGCGCATCGGGAAAGAGGGACCATCGGGAACGGCGTGCTTCATCGGTTGGTGGAAATAGATGACATATGTAGTGGTGTTCGGCGCCTTGGGATCCGAGGGATAATACAAGGTAGAATCGATAAATCCTTGGTTTAGATTTTGCAAATCAATCAGCCATTGCGGAACGTTCACGGATTGAGCTACTCCGTGCATCGCCATGAGCACAGTTATGGCGAGAAGGGTGGATTTAATGAATAATGAATAAAGAATAGTGAATTTTTTCATTGTTGCAATTACGAATTAGTCATTTACGATGGTTATTCTGCCTTGGGGCGAGGCGTATCGGTCAGGCACGATGCCGCCGAGCGATGTCTTCAGGTAATCGGCGAACGTGTCTCCGTCGTACATGCCCTGAAGTTTGACCATGGAGCAGGACTTGAGCGTGCCGTTCATACCGTCATTGATGCAATAGTCGGTTGTTCCGATGGTGTATGTTTGGGTCGGATCGATAGGCTGCCATGTGTCGGTGGCTTCGTCAAAGACCTCGACGCCTGTGACTGTGTGACTTTTCTGATGCGCAGTGAAACGCAGTCCGGAGACTTGCGGGAACGAACCAAACTCTTCCGGCAAAGAGGCTGTACAACTCTCTAACATAGTGAGAATTATGCTGCCGGTAGCCTCTGCCTTAACCATCTGGTTATTAAATGGTTGGACGTTAATAGCATCGCCGTAGGTGATGATGCCGGCAGGGATGCTTGCACGTATTCCACCTCCGTTGCAGAGACCTATCTGCGCCTGGACTTTGACACGGAAAGCGTCGGCGACGATATCCGCCATGTTCGTTTCTCCGTTGCGCACGAGCCGTTTGCCGTCGGCGCCGTTGATGGTGAGGTCAAAAGCACAGGTAGCGAGTTGCCGATGCGTCACCTCGTCCAGAAGCTGATAGACGCTGTCGATGGTGTGCTGAACCGCTGCGTTAGAGTAACTGATATCTTTCGTAGCGAGGAGAGAAGTGGAGATTTTTCCGTCGGTGGAGATAACCATTTTACCGATGTTGGCAAATTGTGTCCCGGTCTGGGTGATGAGCACCGGTTTACCATCGAGGTTGGTGACCTCTTCGTGTTCAACCACCGAGTGGGTATGTCCGTCAAGTACCACATCAATACCTCTTGTGGCAGCAATTAACTCATGTGAAGAAGGTCCTATGATCGGTTGTTTCTCTCCCATATGCGAGAGCAGAACGACATATTCAGCGCCTTCTTTGCGTGCCTGATCAACGGCTTTTTGAACCAGTTGGGGCACTTCGTCGGTATGCAGATCATAAAGCATATTGTCATCCTCGTCGTAGAAGGAATAACTCTCCTCCAGCATCGTCTCGGGCGCGAGGACACCGATGTACGCCACGCGGCGGTCTCCATAGCTGCAAATGACGTAAGGGGCATAAAAAGGTGTTGCGGCTCCGGCATCGAAGAAATTAGCGCAGGTTACGGGGGCTTTCAGTTGCGGGATGAGCTCTTTCATCCGTGCCCCTCCATAGTCGAACTCATGATTGCCGATAGTCACAGCATCGTAGTGTACTTGCCGCATGATATCGATGATATAGCCGCCTTCGGACAGCGATCCGACAACACCTCCCTGGAGGTAATCGCCGCTGCTGACAACAGCCACCCAGGCGGTATCCGCCGCCCGGATAGCATCTCGCAGGCCGGCTAACTTCGCATAATCGTCGATGGCGCAATGCACATCGTTCTCATAGAGGATGACGATACTTTTCGGCTGTTGGGGAACGTCTTGATTGTTTTTGCAAGACGTAAGCATCCCGCCTGACACGAGCGAGCATATCATGGCAACTATGCCAAGGAATGTTTTTTTCATAGTATTGTAGTCGATGGAGCAAATCACGCCAATTGGCTTTGAACGACCTGTGCAACCATCTTGCCGTCGGCATTAGGCAGCGCTGCTTTGATTGCTTTGACGAAGAGTCCCATGTTCTTCTTCTCCGGGGACCAGCCGTTCGCTTCTTTGGCTTGGTTGAAAGCGCGAAGGATATCTTCTTCGGACGCTGCTTTAGGCAGGAAAGTCTCGAGGACGTTGATCTGCGCTTGCTCTGCGTCGGCTAACTCCTTACGGCCCGCAGCGATGTACTGCTCGATGGACTCCTGACGCTGTTTCACCATCTTTTTGATAATCTGGATTTCTTCCGCTTCGCTCAGGTCTTTGCCGGCGTTCTCTTTGCTGGTCTGCCAGTTGAGGAATGCACTCTTGATGGCGCGCAGGGTCTCCGTGCGTACGGAATCATGGTTTTTCATCGCCTCCATGATCAAGGCATTGATTTCATTCTTCATATATATCTAGTGATTCAATTGGTTCTACTGCAAACCTTTGCACACAAATTGCGTGCAAAGGTACTAATTTTTTTTGACATATGCAAGAAAAATCAGAGATTTTTTGTTTAGTGTTTAGAGTTTAGTGTTTAGAGGGGAAAAGTACTCTATTGGGGGCACAAAAAAAGCACTCGCTTAGGAGTGCTCTTGCATGGATACATGCTTTGTTATGAGATCGCGATTTGGCGTCCGGTCTTGCCTTCTTCTATTTATTCTCATCGATAGCGGCTTGGAACATTTGCTCGCATTGGCGGACAGACTCGTCGATATCATAGCGTTTGGCGAACGTAACGTATTCGCGCTCCATCTTCGTCTTTTCCTGAGGATGGTCCAACCAATAATCGATACTGCGCGCCAGGTCTTTTGGACGACCGGGAGCAAACAAACTACGACCATCCAAAGCAAACTGCGGCGTAGCTGACTCCTCACTATTAGCAATAATAGGCACTAATCCCGTGGCGAAAGCCTCGATACACGAGATAGCTTCGCTCTCCATATCCGAGGCATGGATGTATAAATCCGTACGCAGCAAGAGGTCAATCAATTCCGGTTTGGGCAAAAAGACGAACTGCGGTGGGTTCTTCAATTTCTGGCCTAACTTGACGTACGAGCGGTATTTAGGACCTTTGCCGGCAAAAATCAACTGTATCCGATCGGCATACTTGGATAGCGGCACGGCGTTGATTATGACATCCTGGCGTTTCTCCTTGGACAATCGTCCGACCATCAGGATATTGATTAATCCGTCGTCGCGGAAATCGCGTTGCGGCTGATGTTCCATCTTCTTCTCTCCCGCAGCAATAAAATCCGGGTCTATACCATTGCTGATGACATGAATCTGGGCTTTATATCCGCGTTTAATCAACTCATCGGCCATGAACTGCGAGGGAACATGGATATGATTAAAATGCTGGTACAGCAGGAACTTAAAGGTATGATAGAGCCTATCATTCAGCAGCTTGGCCTTACCCATTCCGGCCGACGAAGTGATATTCTCCGGTTGGATATGGAAAGCGGCCGTAGAAGGTTTATGCAACTCGTCGGCAATCAGTTTGGTAGCCGTCTCTAGGGCAAAAGGCATCATGCAATGCACCACATCCGCCCACTGCACCGCCTCGCGGATGATGTCGAGATCGACCTTTGCGAACTGGAATCCGTGGGAGTGGATGAGGTCGTTGAAAACAGGCACTTTGAACTCCTTGAGTGCAAATTTATCCGGCGCAGGTTTGCCGGTAGTTAGGATTTTGACCTCATGCCCATGCTTGCGCAACACGCCCGCAAAGCGCTGCGCAGAAATACTGGTACCATTATTATTGGTATCGTACGTGTCAATTACTAATAGGATTTTCATCGTATTAAATGGTATAATTATTTCTTTTGTTGTCTGCACGC
>DBYL01000040.1:131916-145920 GCA_002309835.1 Bacteroidales bacterium UBA1187 | reverse complement strand
CTTCCGCTGACGCGGAGGGGCTTACTTCGCAGAGCGAGGGCTTACTCGCTACAAAAAAAAGAAGGAAGGGACCCTCACGGGTCTCTTTTTTTGCAAAAAAAATAGCAAAATCGTTCTCGAAAATTTGTATATGTCGAAAAAAATGATTACCTTTGCGGCGGATTCTTTAAAAAACGAGAAGAAAAAATGGAAAAAGATGAGAGAAGAGAGCCGGAGATTGTATACAGTCGTTCGGTGAAAGCAGGGAAGCGAATCTATTACTTAGACGTCCGCAAAGCGCGTAACGAGGACCTCTATCTGTGTATCACGGAGAGCAAGCGTCGTCAGGCTGAGGGAGAAGAAGCTCCTTCGTTTGAGAAGCACAAGCTGTTCCTCTACAAAGAGGATTTTGCGCACTTCACGGAGGGTCTGCAGGATGTGATCGGTTATATCCAGAAGCAGCTGGGTGCCATCGAAGAGCGTCCGGAATGGACTCCGGAGGAAAAAGAGGAGAAAGCAGCAGAGGAGAGCGAGGAGCCTAAGAAGAAAGGCATCTTCGGTATCTTTAAGTAAAACGCGTGCGCTTAGCGATTAGCAATGAGGGCGTTGATGATGCCCTCTGCTATCTGCGCCTTACTGCTCAACGGTAGTTCGATAGAGTTGCCGTTATCCATAAGCAGCGTCACGCGATTGGTATCCACGCCAAAGCCGGCGCCTGCCTCGCGAAGCGAGTTGAGCACGATGGCGTTCATATGTTTGCGTTCCAGTTTATGGAGCGCATTTTCTTTTTCATTCGTCGTCTCGAGCGCAAAGCCGATGAGTCGCTGATGCGCCTGCTTGCTCTCGCCGAGGGCGCGAGCGATGTCTTGCGTTTCCCGCAGGGAAAGGGTTAGAGGATTAGAGGTTAGAGGATTAGGGGTGAGCGCCTCTTTCTTGATTTTCTCAGAGGCGTATTCGGCAGGGGCGAAGTCTGCTACGGCGGCGCATAAGATCGCGCTGTCCATGTTCGGCCATGCGGCCACACAGGCTTCGTACATCGCTTGCGCGGAAAGGGCATCGATGCGATGAATACGTCCGAAAGGATCATAGAGCGGGGCAGAGACGGCTCCGCAGACCAGCGTCACGTTCGCGCCACGGCGTGCGCACTCATGCGCCAATGCAATGCCCATCTTACCCGTAGAATAATTGCTGATAAAGCGCACAGGGTCTATCTTCTCCTGCGTTCCGCCTGCCGTGATGAGGATCTGTTGCCCTACGAGGTCTTGCGGAGCGAACGCATATTCGAGCGCTTCCTGCAAGTCCTCTATCTCCGGCATTCGTCCTTTGCCGCACGTACCGCATGCAAGCGGTCCTTCGGCGGGTTCAATCACGCGCACGTTCTCCCATCCGCGGATGGTCTCGATAGCTTTCTGCGTAGCAGGGTTCTCCCACATCTTATCATTCATAGCTGGTGCTACGAGGATGGGTTTGCGTGCCACGCAAGAGCAGATCGTAGTGGTTAAGGCATCATCGGCAATGCCGACCGCCATCTTCGCCACCACATTCGCCGTAGCGGGCGCTACGATCATCGCATCGCACCAGTCGGGTAGGGAGATATGCTCGGTTGAATGCTCATTAATCGCAGCAAACACATCCGAATAAACCCTGCTTCCGGAAACGGTCTGCAGGGTCAATTCGGTTACAAAATGCAGCGCATTCTTCGTCGTCGCCACCCTTACCTCCGCGCCCGCTTTGACTAACGAACGGATGAGTTCGGGTATCTTATACGCAGCTATACCGCCGCTGATGCCGACTAATATGTGCTTGCCGCGCAAAGACATTACTTTAATGCCTCGTCGCGGTTACCGGAACGGTAAACGAGTTCGCCATCGATGAACTCCTGGGTAGCCATCAACGACGGCTTCGGCAGGCGCTCGTACTGGCGGCTGATCTCGATTTGCTCTTTGTTCTCGAAAGTCTCTTCGAGGTTATCCTGCGGGATAGAGAAATCCTGCAGTTTGGCGTCTAACTCTTTCTTGATGCCTGCGCTAATCTGATTAGCGCGTTTAGCGATGATAGCCACGGTCTCGTATACGTTACCAACCGGCTCGGTGAGCTGGTTGATGTCACGGGTAACCGTGTTCTTCGGTGCTTTAGAATTCTTGTAATCCATATGTTATTCTTTTGTTACTTTGCGAATATATGCCAGCATTTTATCGGCGTCTTTGCGGTGCTTGGAGTCGGGGTACTCGGTGATGAAATTATAGTACTCATCCTGCGCATCGCGGGCACGCTCCATCTTTCTTTCTTCGAAAGAGTTCACCAGTTGTTGATACTTGGACTGCAAGATCAACCAACAGAAGTCCTCTTGGTATTTATTGCTGGGGTAGTTCTTGAGCGCATTCTTGCAAACGATCTCGCAACTGAGGTAGTTATTGCCCAGATAGGTACCGAGATTATAATACAACTGCGCACTCTTGAGCTCTTTGTATGCCAGCTTATCGTATAACTCCGCCATCTCCTGATAGGCCTGCTCTGCGTACGGGCTCTCCGGGAAGAGTTCCACAAAGACCTCAAAGGCCTCGATGGCTTTTTTGGTTGTCGCCTGGTCTAGACGGGCGTCCGGCGAGTCCAAATACTGGCAGTGACCTACTTGGAAATAGGCTTCGGTAGCATATTTACCCTTTGGGTAATTGCGCACATAGGCTTGGTAATAATCGGTAGCGGGCTCATAGCTCTTCTGACCCATATAGCAACGCGCCAGATAGGCGAGGATGTCCTCCGAACGCTCTGAACCGCGGTAATATGCCGTCACGTCATCCAGCAGCGTTTGGGCCTTCACATACTGTTGTTGGTTGAAATACTGCAGCGCTGCCTGATATTTCTCCTCAGGGTCACGCGACTTCAACAAACGCTGGTACTCCCCACAACTCGTGAGGACCACCATTAAGAGTAATATGAATAAGCCTTTTTTGCGCATTTATCCAAATTAGCCTGCAAAAGTACTGCTTTTTTCTGATATATGCAAGAAAAATAGTTATTTTTCTATCATTTTCGCCCATTTTGGCGATTGTACGACCACTAAACTGTCGTTTTGCGCCACGATGAGGTAGCAAGCTGCGTCTCCGGCACGCTCCATCATCTTCAGTGCTTCGTCGGCTCCTAACACCATACATGCGGTTGCGAACGCATCGGCACGCATACAGGAGCTGCTGACCACCGTAGCGCTAAGCACGGAGTGCTGCACCGGATAGCCGGTACGCGGGTCGATTGTATGACTGCGCCGCTGCTCTCCATCGTAATAATAATTACGATAATTGCCGCTGGTAGCCATGCAAATGTCGCTGACGGCAAGTATCTCCTGCAGGTCCTCTTGTGCTCCTTCGTTATTGATATTCGGTTTGGTGATACCGATATGCCACGGCTCTTTCTTGTCGTTCACTCCATGCGCCACCACTTCACCTCCGATATCCACGAGGTAGTTCTCGCATCCTTGGCGCCGCAACACGTCTGCAATCATATCACATGCCTGACCTTTGGCCACAGCGCCTGCGTCCAGTTGCACACGTGCATCGGATTTGATGACCTTATGGTCGATGAGTTGGACTTTCTCAAAGCCTACGAACTCGCGTAGCGAGTCGATGAGTTGCATACTGATGGTTGCATACTGATCGCTCTTTCGTCCGAATCCGAATGCTTTGACGAGGGGCGCGACGGTGATATCAAAGGCTCCGTTGGAGAGGGCGTACACTTGTTCTGCTTCGGCCCACATGCTCTCAAAGGCTGCGTCAGTCGTCGTATCACGATTGTCGTTAATCGCCGAGAGAACAGAGTGGGGGTTGAACATGCTCAGACTGTTATCGAAGGCCTGCAAGGCAGCATTTATGCTGTCTTGTAAGTCGGTTTTGGCTTCGTAGCGAATATTATAATACGTGCCGAAGACTTTGCCTTCGTTGCGATAATAACTCAACTTGGAGTCGGTTTCCCACCCCCAAATGAGTAGTGCTGCCACGGCCAGACCGATAAGCGCACCAATCGTGTGCTGTTTGTTTACGCCCTGCATAGATAAGCGGGTGTCAAGCCTCTCGACTTAGAACCAGAAACCGCAGCCCAGAACAGCGTTCAATTTCTGCTTGTAGAGCTTGTCATCACCGGCACCCGGGATGACTGCGTTCTGCGTCGTCACACCGTCCGGGTTAAGCGATCCTTGTGCGAAGATATCGATGGTACACGGACCGATTTCGAACTCTTTATTGAGTTTCACGCTGATATTCGTAACAGCGAATTTCGAGTTGCCATAGAGGTCGCTGGCCCACGGCGAGAGACCTAACTGACCGCCGAGCGTCAGACCGATCTTCTCCCAGGTGTAGTCATAACCCAACTCGATATAGGTACTCCAAGCACGGTGCGGATCATCATTCTCGTCATAGACGAGGTCCTGACCTGCGATCGTCGTGTACCAGTTGATATACGCACCTACGCCGAAGAAATGATCGAAGTTATAACCGAACCAGAATTCCGTCGTACTGGTGTTACCGTATGTATCGAGGTCGGCTACGCTCTGCCAAGAGAAGAAATTCGAGCCGTCGCAGTAGTAATAATGGTTAAAACCGACGCTGGCGCCGTACGCCGTAGCGGAGAGCATAACATCTAACTCCGGCATGAAACGCGTGAAACCGGTTCCGTCACCTTTGTCGCGCTGGAATTTCCAGTCGCTGGCACCGATATTTCCCCATACGCCTGCGCGGAACTGCACCGCCTCATCCAAGGCATTCAGACCCACGCTGGCCGTCGGCTGAAAACTCAGACTACCATTATATTGTCCACGCCAGATATAGGCGCTAACAACCTCTGCGCCCGCTTCGTAAGCGAACTCTACTTCTGCTTTAGCAGAAAAAACAACCGCCATGACAGCGGCAACAAGAACTAATACTCTTTTTTTCATTTCAGTTGTTTGTTATATTATTTGAGATAAAATCCTAATGCTATATTGGCATTGATGCTCTGCCTTGCCGGGTCGGAAGGATGCCACTCTGCGGTGGTCTTATCGGCCGCCAAGGCGGAAGGATTGATGACAAAGACTCCTTGTAACATCATGCCGCAGTGCGTGCTCAGGCTCCAGTCTTTGCGCAAACGCAGTTCGAGCGTCTGTACGGCAAACCCGCGCTGGAAGCCGGTGTAGCAACTACGCCATGGGGTGATACCTATCGCGCCGTAAAGCGAGATGTCATATGCAAAGCGATGTTTGTAGCTGATCTCCGCATAACTGGACCATGCCCGTACGACATTCCCGTGCTCATCGAGATAACCATCCGCGGCAGAAACGCGTGTTGCCCAAAGGAAACTCAGAGGGAGTTTGCTGCTGATGGTGTAGCGCACATCCAACTCTAAGCGGTTGCCGCGTGAGGTATAATTGCTGAAATCGAAGAAACCGCAGTTGAAATTATGAATGTAGAGCAAATGGACATCTACTCCCCAGCGGTTAAAGCCCAGAGACAGGTCCAACTCCGGCAAGAAATGCGTGAAGGTCCAGTCCGTTGCACCTATATTCCACCACATGTCTACGTACAATCCTCCGTAACCTACGTTGGCGTCCACCTGCATACTCAATCCTCCGCAATAGAGTGCGCGCCATAGGTAATTGGCGTTCAGTGTCCCCTCTACGCCATAGGTGAGACCGACGTGCTGATGATAATCATCGAGCCACTTGTTCTTTACCGCAGACGAGTCTTGTGCGTACGCGCTCGCGCAAACTAAAAAAGGTAACGCTCCGACGAAAATCGCCAGAGCTATACCTTTCTTCGTGAATTCAGATAACCGTTTAAAGAGCATTTTGTGCTTCCCACGCGCGGCGCAGGGCAATCTCTAAAATGCGAGTACTGCTGAAGTCAACGATACCGCCGTCAAAGCCGGGCTCTAAATGGTAATCAGCCGTTCCCTCTCCATTGAAATAAGCACGTACTTCCTCTCCGGAAATACCCAATTCAGCGGCAATAGCATCCATACTACCATGAGGAAGGCTGTCCTTTACGGCACGAAGGCGATTAAATGTTGTACGCATAATTCTTGAAATTTATAGGATTTAATGTTAATGATTTCAAATTCGGCTACAAAGGTACAACAAATATTTTATATACGCAAATAATTAAGAAAAAAAATAAAAATATTGTTCGCGCGCTTGCATATGTGAAAAATTATCTGTATCTTTGCATGCTGATTTTGTTGAAAACAAAAAATAGGTACAACAATGGATAAACAAGTTAAGGCTTATGTGGACGCCTTCATGGCGGACCTCATTAAGAAAAATCCGGGCGAGAATGAGTTTCATCAAGCCGTTCGTGAGGTGATCGAGAGTGTAGCTCCCGTAGTATTCCAATATCCGTATTTGCGTGAACAGAAAGTGCTGGAGCGCATGGTTGAGCCGGAACGCGTGATCATGTTCCGTGTGCCATGGATGGATGATCAGGGTGAGGTGCAGATCAACCGCGGATTCCGTATTCAGATGAATAGCGCCATCGGTCCGTACAAAGGTGGTATTCGTTTCCACGCTTCGGTCAATCTGTCAATCATGAAGTTCCTGGCTTTCGAGCAGACTTTTAAAAACGCGTTAACTACATTACCGATGGGTGGTGCAAAGGGTGGTTCGGACTTTATGCCGCGTGGCAAGAGTGATGCCGAGGTGATGCGTTTCTGCCAGAGCTTCATGACAGAGTTGCAGCGTCATATCGGAGCGGACACCGACGTGCCTGCCGGAGATATCGGTGTCGGTGGTCGTGAGATCGGCTTTATGTTCGGTCAGTATAAACGTCTGCGCGATGAGTTCACGGGTACGCTGACCGGTAAGGGTCAGAACTGGGGTGGTTCGCTCATGCGTCCGGAGGCTACCGGTTATGGCGCTTGCTATTTTGCGGAGGCGATGCTCGCTACGCGAGGAGAGAGCTTTGAGGGCAAGAGAGTGTGCATCTCCGGTTCCGGTAATGTAGCTCAATACGCGGCGCAGAAAGCGATGCGTCTGGGTGCGAAAGTGCTGACGCTCAGCGACTCCGACGGATTCATCTACGATCCCGAAGGGCTGAACGAAGAGAAGATGGCGTTTGTATTTGAACTCAAGAACGTACGTCGCGGACGTATCAAAGAGTACGCCGCCAAGTTCCCGCAAGCGCAGTATTTCCCGGGCGAGCGTCCTTGGAAGATTACCTGCGATATCGCGATGCCATGTGCTACGCAGAATGAGATAGAGAAAGTAGATGCAGAGCGTCTGATTGCTAACGGTTGCTTCTGCGTTACCGAAGGAGCGAACATGCCGAGTACGCCGGAAGCTATCGCTATCTTCCAGGGCGCGAAGATCCTCTATAGCCCGGGTAAGGCATCCAATGCCGGTGGTGTAGCTACCAGCGGTCTGGAGATGAGTCAGAATAGTATGCGTCTGAAATGGACGGCCGAAGAAGTAGACCAGCGTCTGCGTACCATCATGGCTGATATCCATGCTGCTTGTCTCAAGTACGGTACAGAGGAAGACGGATATATCAATTATGTCAAAGGTGCTAACATCGCCGGCTTTATGAAGGTGGCCAATGCGATGGTAGAGCAAGGATTGGTATAATGGAGACCAACTATACATCGTTAATGGCGAAGCGCGTGCGGAAAATTCTGCTCGTGTGCAATAACTATGATAGCTTCGCGTTAGAGGAAGACGGGCGTATCGAGGTGCAGATTGCGCAGGAGTACGCAGAGTTGAACCTGAGTAACCCGCCGGCTATCACACGTGCGGAGACGACGCGCGAAGCGCTGACGCTGATTGAGCAGGGCGAGGCCTTCGACCTGATATTGACGATGTATAGCGTCGGAGAACTCGATGTGTTTGAGTTCGCCAAACAAGCCAAACAGTTGCTGCTGGGATGCCCGATAGTGCTGCTATCGGCTTTCAGCAAGGAGATATACAACCGCATCGAGCAGCACGATCGCTCCGACATCGATTATTTCTTCAATTGGAATAACTCTACGGACCTCATCATCGCGATTATCAAGTTGATTGAGGACCGCATGAACGCTGCGCACGACATTCTCGAGGCGGGTGTGAGAGCGATCATCCTCGTAGAGGATTCCGTGCGTTATTATTCCACCTACTTGCCGCTGCTATATAAACTCGTCCTGCATCAGAATAGTATTGCTATCCGCGATGCGCTCAACGAGAAGCTGCAGTTACTTCGTAAGCGTGCGCGTCCGAAAGTACTGCTGGCAACCTGTTACGATGAGGCGGTGGAGTTATACAACCGCTATAGTAAGAATGTCATCGGCGTGATCTCCGATATCGGTTTTGTATTGCATAAGGGCGACCCGTCTTCGTCTGAGAAACTCGATGCGGGTGTCGACCTATGCAAACTGATACGCGAGGATAACCCGACGATGCCTTTCCTCATGCAGAGTTCGCAGGAGTCGATGCGCTCGATAGCCAAGCAATTGAAAGTAGGCTTTGTGGTGAAGAGTTCGAAGACCTTGACGCAAGAGGTAAGCGAATATATCGAGAGTGAGTTCGGTTTTGGTGATTTCATCGCCAAAGACCCGCGTACGGGTAAGGAGATTGCCCGCGCGAGTGATCTGGAGGCATTTGAACGCGTGATATCTACTATCTCGCCGGCTGCTTTCCGCCGGTTGAGTGATAATAACTACCTGTCCAAATGGCTCTTCGCCCGCGGTTTGTTCTCAGTGGGCATCCCTGTGAGTGCGTTGCAGATCAAGGATGAGACCGATATTGAGAACGTGCGTCAGACGAATATACGCCTCATTCACGATTATCGAATCCATCAGGCTTTAGGTGTGGTGGCCAAGTACTCGCCGGAGACGTATAACGATACTATCTGGTTCGCGCGTTGCGGTGACGGAGCGATGGGAGGTAAGGGTAGAGGACTCGCGTTCCTCAACCATGTGCTGCAGAAAAACGACCTCTACGACCGATGGGAGAACATCCGCATCTTCGTGCCCCGCACGATGGTCATCACCACCGATTATTTCGACCGCTTCATCCATGAGAACGGACTGCAATACGTCATCAATTCCGACCTGACTGACGAAGAGATCCTCTCGGAGTTCGTGGCGGCCGCCTTACCGATAGAGTTACGTCAGGCCTTGCGCCATTTCATCCAAGTGACGAATAGGCCGCTGGCCGTGCGTTCATCGTCTAAACTGGAGGACTCCTATTATCAACCGTTCGCGGGTGTGTACAGCACGTATATGATCCCGCATACGGAGAACGAGGACCAGGAGTTGCGACTGCTGAGCAAAGCGATCAAATCCGTGTACGCCAGTGTTTATTATGCCGCTGCGCGTGGATATATTACGTCCACGGGTAATGTGCTGAGTGAAGAGAAAATGGCGATTGTGCTGCAGGAGGTTTGCGGTGAGCAGGAAGGTAATTATTTCTTCCCCGTCATCTCCGGTGTGGCGCGCAGCGTCAATTTCTATCCGGTGGGTAAGGAGAAACCCGAGGACGGCATTGTGAAGGTTGCCTACGGTTTGGGCAAAGTGGTGGTAGATGGTGAACAAGTGTTGCGCTTCAGTCCCAAATATCCGAAGAATGTACTGCAGACTTCGACCGTAGATCTTGCTATGCGAGAGACGCAGCAATCGATGTTAGCCCTCTCGCTGAACCCGGAGCGATTCAAGACTTCGATAGACGACGCGGTGAACCTGGAGCGTATTCCTATTCATGCCTGTGACCAGTTCGAGAGCCTGAAGATGATCGCTTCCACGTACGACCGCGAGAACATGCGCATCGTGGACTCCTGTTATCCGGACGGTCCGCGAATTGTGACTTTTGCGCCGCAGTTGAAATTCAATACGTTCCCGTTGGCGGATATCATCCGTCAATTGCTGGCGATGGCGCAAGAGGAGATCAAATGTCCGGTGGAGATAGAGTTTGCGGCTAACCTTGAACGTGAACCGCAGATCTTCCATGTGCTGCAGATACGTCCTATCTCGGCTGATAGCCTAAATGCGAAGGTGGAGTGGGAGACGATCAACGAGAGCGGCGCTTTCCTCAAATCCGGCAATGCCTTAGGTATCGGTCAGATAGACGATGTACGCGACATCATCTATCTGCGTAAGGACGCTTTCGATGTGCTCAAGACCCGTGAGATGGCGGCTACTATCCGCGAATGGAACAACGTGATGCGTAAGGAAGGCAAGCAGTACTTGCTTATCGGTTACGGTCGTTGGGGCTCGCAGATATCCTCGCTCGGCGTGCCTGTGCAATGGAGCGATATCAGCGAGGCGAAAGCGATTGCCGAATGTAGCCTTGAGAACTTCCGTATTGAACCTTCGCAGGGTAGCCATTTCTTCCAGAATCTCACGTCGTTTAATGTAGGATACATTAATGTCGATCCGTGGGCACGTACCGAAGATCTGTATGACGAAGAAGTGCTCAATGCTCTGCCAGCAGTGGAAGAAACGGAGTTGGTGCGGCACGTGAGACTGGAAAAACCGCTGGAGATGTATATCGACGGCTTTGCCAATAAAGCATTAATCAAATAATACCATATGCAACTAGTATTACAAATTATTACGCTTATCGGTTCCGTAGCAATGCTGATGTACGGACTGAAAGTGATGTCGGAAGGCCTGCAGAAGATGGCGGGTAGTAAGTTGAGTAATGTACTCGGTACAGCAACGACGAACCGCTTCACGGGTGTGCTTACGGGTGCCTTTATCACGGCAGCTGTACAGTCTTCTACGGCAACTACGGTGATGACTGTGAGCTTCGTATCGGCGGGCATCCTCTCGCTGGCGCAAGCTATCTCGGTGATCATGGGTGCGAATATCGGAACGACGTTCACGGCCTGGATCATGGTGCTCGGTGGCGGTAGTTTTGACTTGCGATTGGTCGTGTATACGACTATCGTGCTGGCCGTAGCACTTATCTACACCAAGAAGAACGCGAACCTCGGTGATTTCCTGATGGGTTTGTCCCTGCTCTTGTTAGGTCTGACGACCCTGAAGATCAATGCCACGGAGATGCATCTCGACCAGATTAGCGCGGTACGTAATTTCTTTGTAGCTACCTCCAGTTGGGGTTACGGCAGCTATTTCCTGTATCTATTAGTCGGCGGTATATTGACGTTCGCCGTGCAGTCGTCTGCCGCTATCATGGCCATCACCATGACTTTGTGCTCTACGCACGTATTACCTATTGACATGGGAATATCTCTCGTCCTTGGCGAGAACATCGGTACGACCATCACCTCGAATATTGTGGCGCTCTCTGCCTCCGTGCAGGCCAGACGTGCTGCTATGGCCCACTTGGTATTCAACCTTTTCGGTGTGATCTGGGTGCTCTGCGTCTTCCGTTGGTTTGTAGGCATGGTTTGCGAGTTGTGGGGCGTAGAGTTTAAACCGGGTGTGCCGAGTGATGTATCGCCGGATAAGCTGAATGCGATATTGGCTACTTTCCACACCACGTTTAACGTGCTGAACACCTGTATCCTTATCGGATTTATTCCGCTATTGGAGAAACTAGTGATGCTCATCATCCCGTCCAAACCCGAGCAGAAGGATACCGACAGCCAACTCAAGTTCATCTCCGGTGGTCTTATGTCTACCTCTGAGTTGTCTATCCTTCAGGCATGGAAAGAGGTGCATGTGTTTGCCGTACGTGCGCAGCGCATGATCGGAATGGTGCATGACTTGTTCTATGAACAAGATAACACGCAATTCACAAAGATATACTCGCGTATCGAGAAATACGAAGGCATATGCGACCGTATGGAATATGAGATCGCGCAGTATTTGAATAATGTAGCGGATGGTCGTCTGTCTGACCAGTCCAAGCATGAGGTGCATAAGATGCTTCGTATTGTCAGTGAGCTCGAGTCGGTAGGCGATGCGAACTTCAACCTCTCGCGCTATATCAAGCATAAGCATGACGGTCAAATCATCTATACCGAGCAGCAGGAGAAGAATATCGAGCAGATGATTTACCTGCTGACCGGCGCACAGGCGAAGATGGTTGAAGCCCTTGAGCGAGTGAACATTTCGCAGGATGAGTTCTATGAGATGACGAACATGGAGAATGAGATCAATAACTTCCGTGACGAACTCAAGAACCAGAACATGCAGAATATTACGGATAAGTTATACGACTATTCTGTAGGTGTCAACTACATGGATATCATCCTCGAACTCGAGAAGATGGGTGACTACATTATTAATGTAGAAGAGGCAGTTTATGAGCACAAACATGATAAATAAATAGTATGAAGAACAACATTTTTGCAGGCGCATTGATCGCCTTAGGTTTATGCCTTGGAGGCATGTTTATCTTTCTGGGTTTCAACAAGTTCGCTAACAAGGACCGCGCAGTAAGCGTGAAGGGCTTGAGTACGCGTGAAGTGGAAGCAGACTACGCAGTATGGCCGCTTTCGTACGCATGGAACGGCAACGACCTGCCGGCTCTCTATGAGCAAGTAGAACGTGTTACAGCACGCGTGAAGAAACATCTGCTTTCGCTGGGCTTTGAGGAAGCAGACATCCGTCAGGGGTCTATCTCTGTGAACAACAATTGGGAGAACTACTACGGCAACCGTCCTGAGTATAAATACACGCTCAGCACTTCGCTCATCGTCTCCACGGACAAAGTGAAGCTGGTTGTTGCCAGTCAAGGTAAAGAGGCCTCGTTGCTCAAGGAAGGCATCATCGTCAAAACAGAGAATTGGAATCTCGATTATCAGTTCAACGGTCTGCCGGAACTCAAGCCGTCGATGATCGAAGAGGCTACACAGAATGCACGCGCCGTGGCCCAGAAATTTGCGGATGATGCGCAGTGCTCGTTAGGCTCAATACGTCGCGCCAGTCAAGGTCAATTCTCCGTAGAGAGCGACCAATATCAGCCGTGGGTGAAACACGTACGCGTAGTCACCACCGTGGATTATTTCCTGGAATAAAAAAAGGATGGTTTAGAACCATCCGAATCGCCTGATCAACCTAAGCATCCACGTGGGTGCTAATAGGATAAGGAAACACAGTACTCGCCAGAAAACGGTGGGTACTGTTGTTTTTGCCCGTCCTCGGAAGAGCGCACGTAACCCACGACGAGCAAGTGTCTGCGGGCTGACAATGATGCCTAAGGCCTTTCCGAGTTTAGTCAGACCCGGTTTGATAGAGTAGAGTCCTGTATCTACGGCACCTGGACTCACGTCCGTCACATGTATGCCGTATTTGCGTAACTCGATATGTAGTGCCCGCGTGAAATGACTGAGGAACGCTTTCGTGCCGCCATAGGTGCCTAAGCGCTGCGCAGCCATCTTACTCGTCACCGAGCATACATTGAGGATGTATCCTTTCCCGCGCGCCTTCATCTCCTGACCGAAGAGGTAACAGAGCATGGCAGGCGTGTACATATGGAGGTTCATGATAAGACTCGTGAAAGCCTCGCTGTCGTCGAGGATGTCCTTGTCGTGATAGACGCCGGCGTTGTTTACTAATACCTCCACCTCCATGTTATGCGCCTTCGTGTATTCGTATAACTCCCGCGCAGAGGACTGTTGGCCTAAATCCATCTGAAGAGGAACGACTTCTAATCCACTAATCCTCTCATCTTCTAATCCCTTCAGTTTTTTGGCTGCCTCATGAATCTCCGGCACATTACTGACAATCAGCAGGTTATACCCGCGTTGGGCTAAGGCTTCTGCAAAAGCGTAACCGATGCCCGAAGAGGCACCGGTTACTATTGCAAATGTATGGGAAGAATTACTTCTCATCTTCTACAGCAGCTTGTGCAGCAGCGAGGCGTGCGATAGGTACGCGGAACGGCGAGCAGGAAGCGTAGTTCATACCCACGCGAGCGCAGAACTTAACGGAGCTCGGCTCACCACCGTGCTCACCGCAGATACCGGTGCGCAATCCCGGACGAACGGCGCGACCTTTCTCTACGGCCATCTTGATGAGTTGACCTACACCGTTTTGGTCGAGTACTTGGAACGGATCCACTTTCAGGATCTTCTTCTCTAAGTATGCTGGCAAGAAGGATGCGATATCGTCACGGCTGTAACCGAA
>DBYL01000040.1:131499-131768 GCA_002309835.1 Bacteroidales bacterium UBA1187 | reverse complement strand
TAGAGGATACCGATCAGCGGAACCATAATCTCCGGCATCGGATTCTTGCCCTCTTTCTTGAGTTCGCAAGCAGCGCCGAGGATAGCGCGGGTCTGCATAGCGGTGATCTCCGGGAAGGTGATACCCAGACGGCATCCGCGGTGACCCAGCATCGGGTTGTTCTCTGCGAGAGAAGCCACACGTGCCTGAATCTCTTCTACGCTCACGTTCATCTCCTTCGCCATTTGCTCCTGACCCTTCAGATCATGAGGTACGAACTCGTGCAAAGG
>DBYL01000040.1:131230-131493 GCA_002309835.1 Bacteroidales bacterium UBA1187 | reverse complement strand
AGCAGACGGATGTTCACAGGCAGTCCGTCCATAGCGTCCAAGATACCTTTGAAGTCAGCCTTTTGGTACGGCAGCAGTTTAGCCAGTGCTTTTTCGCGTCCTGCGCTGTCCTTGGCGAGAATCATCTCACGCATAGCGAGAATCTTCTTGTCCTCGAAGAACATATGCTCCGTACGGGTCAAACCGATACCTTTGGCACCGAAGGCGCGTGCTACGCGTGCATCGTGCGGAGTGTCGGCGTTCGTACGAACTTGCAGTTTGGT
>DBYL01000040.1:130687-131209 GCA_002309835.1 Bacteroidales bacterium UBA1187 | reverse complement strand
AATGCCTTGAAGTCACCGCTCAGCTCTGCAGCCTTCGTCGGGATCTCACCGGCATACACTTGACCCGTCGTACCGTTCAGCGACAGGTAGTCACCCTCTTTATAAGTCACACCCTCGATCTTCACGGTCTTAGCCTTATAATCCACCTGGATAGCGCCTGCACCCGAAACGCAGCATTTACCCATACCGCGGGCTACCACAGCTGCGTGACTGGTCATACCACCGCGTGCAGTGAGAATACCTTCAGCTGCGCTCATACCGGCGAGGTCTTCAGGCGAGGTCTCAATACGAACCATGACAACCTTATGACCGTTGGCATGCCACTCTTGTGCGTCGTCTGCGTGGAATACGATTTGTCCGCAAGCAGCACCCGGNNGCGGGCAGACCTTGCGTGATGACCTTGGCTTTCTTGAGAGCTTCCTTGTCGAAGACAGGGTGGAGCAGTTCATCGAGCTTCTGCGGCTCGCAGCGCATGATTGCCTCTTTCTCGGTGATCTTACCCTCACGAACCATATCCATAGC
>DBYL01000040.1:130472-130648 GCA_002309835.1 Bacteroidales bacterium UBA1187 | reverse complement strand
AGGAACCAGAGTTTGCCTTCCTGTACTGTGAACTCCATATCCTGCATGTCGCGGTAATGGTCCTCGAGTTTCTGTTGGATGGCGTTCAGCTCAGCGTACATCTCCGGCATCGCCTCCTCCATAGAAGGATACTTAGCCAGACGCTCAGCTTCGCTGATACCAGCGCGCTCTGCCCA
>DBYL01000040.1:87639-130443 GCA_002309835.1 Bacteroidales bacterium UBA1187 | reverse complement strand
GTACGGATACCTGCTACAACGTCCTCGCCTTGTGCATTCACAAGATACTCACCATTGAACAGGTTCTCACCGTTACCGGCGTCACGGCTGAAGCAAACACCCGTTGCAGAAGTGTCGCCCATGTTACCGAATACCATCGCCATAACCGAAACAGCCGTTCCCCACTCATCAGGAATGCCTTCCATCTTACGATAAAGGATAGCACGCTCATTCATCCAACTGCGGAAGACAGCGCAAATAGCGCCCCAGAGTTGCTCCATCGGATCATCCGGGAAGTCCTTACCGGTACGCTCTTTGATAGCGGTCTTGAAACGAGCTACGAGGAGTTTGAGTTCCTCTACGTTGAGGTCCTTGTCCAGCTTCACGCCGCGGATCTCTTTTACTTCGTCGATGATAGCCTCGAACGGATCAATATCGGTCTTGTTCACCGGCTTCATACCNNTCACCGTACATCTGTACGAAACGGCGATAACTGTCATACACGAAGTGCGGGTTGTTGGTCTTAGCTACCATACCCTCTGCTACTACGTCGTTCAGACCCAGGTTGAGGATCGTGTCCATCATACCCGGCATAGATGCGCGTGCGCCCGAACGAACGGATACGAGCAACGGGTTTTTCGGGTCTCCGAACTTGCAGTTCATCAACTCCTCTACGTGTTTCACGGCAGCGTTCACCTCTTCCGTCAACTCCTCAACAATCTTGTCCTGACCAACTTGGTAGTACTCGTTGCAGACCTCCGTCGTGATAGTAAATCCGGGAGGAACAGGAACGCCAACAAGGTTCATCTCAGCACAGTTAGCGCCCTTACCGCCAAGCAGCTCACGCATCTGTGCGTTACCTTCAGCCTTACCATTACCGAAGGTGTAAACTCTTTTCTTCTTTTCCATGTGTGTTATATTAAGTTTTTTGTGAAATAGTTTATCGCATAAATTGCGGTGCAAAGATACAAAATAATTTTTATATGTGCAAGCGCGCACGTAATTATTTGTAAATTTGTGTAAAAAACATCAAATTATTTGCGCATATAAAATATTTTTAGTAATTTTGCAACGGAAAATGCGTGTAAACCAATTAATAATACCAATTTTCTTTAAAACACAAAATTTATGACTGATTTAACTGTACTGATGTACGTCGTACTGGCGGCATCAATCTTAGCTCTGAGTTTTGCCTATTACTTCTATCGCTCAATGTTGGGCAAGGAGGAAGGTACAGAGTTGATGAAGACCATCGCATCGCACGTTCGTAAAGGTGCAATGGCGTATCTGAAACAGCAGTACAAAGTGGTAACGATCGTATTTGTTATCCTCGCTGCCGTATTTGCTATCATGGCTTATTTCAAACTCCAGAACGGTATCGTTTGGTTCGCCTTCCTGACCGGTGGTTTCTTCTCTGGCTTGGCTGGTTTCTTCGGTATGAAGACGGCAACCTACGCTTCTGCTCGTACGGCTAACGCAGCTCGTCAGAGCTTGAATGCCGGTCTGCAGGTAGCTTTCCGCTCTGGAGCCGTAATGGGTCTGACGGTAGTTGGTCTGGCATTGCTCGACATCGCCGGTTGGTTCCTGGTACTTCAGAAGACTGGCCTGTTGGCGCTCGTAGGTGCTGATGCGGACTTAATTACCATTACCACAACGATGTTGACCTTTGGTATGGGTGCTTCGACGCAGGCTTTGTTCGCCCGTGTAGGCGGAGGTATATACACCAAGGCAGCTGACGTAGGTGCTGACCTCGTTGGTAAGACGGAGTATAACATCCCGGAGGATGACCCGCGTAACCCTGCTACTATTGCCGATAACGTAGGTGATAACGTAGGTGACGTAGCCGGTATGGGTGCTGACTTGTATGAGTCGTACGCCGGTTCTATCTTGGCTACTATGGCTTTAGGCGCTTCGGCCTTTGCGGGTTCGGCGGTTGCAGGTCTTCAGATGAAGGCAGTCCTCGCTCCGTCGCTCATCGCGGCGTGCGGCGTGCTGCTGTCGATCATCGGTATCTATTTGGTGAAGACCAAAGAGGGCGCAGGCATGAAGGAATTGCTCCGCGCGCTGGCAATCGGTACGAACACCGCCGCGGTGCTGATCGCCTTGGTGACCTTCGGTATCTTCGCATGGCTCTTCGGCACGGAGACCAACCAATGGTGGCAAGTGAGCCTCTCCGTAGTAGTAGGTCTGCTGGCGGGCGTGATCATCGGTCAGTCCACCGAGTACTACACCTCGCAGAGTTATAAGCCGACGCAGAAGGTATCTGAGAGTTCGCAGACAGGTCCGGCTACCGTCATTATCAGCGGTCTGGGTCTTGGTATGCTCTCAACGGCCATCCCGGTAGTCACCGTAGGCGTAGCTATTGTGCTGGCTTATCTGTGTGCTAATGGCTTCCATGTAGAGTTCAGCGCTGCTAACCTCTCGATGGGTCTGTACGGTATCGGTATCGCGGCTGTCGGTATGCTCTCGACGCTGGGTATCACCTTGGCTACCGATGCTTACGGTCCTATTGCAGACAATGCCGGCGGTAATGCAGAGATGAGCGGTCTGCCTGCAGAGGTGCGTCAGCGTACTGATGCGCTCGACGCACTCGGAAACACCACCGCAGCAACCGGTAAAGGTTTCGCCATCGGTTCGGCCGCATTGACCGCACTGGCGCTCTTGGCTTCTTATGTGGAAGAGATTAAGATCGCGCTCATCCGTACGGGCGAAGCTCTGCCGAACGGAGTAGAGGCTGCGAAAGCGACGCTCGTGGACTTCATGGACGCATATAATGTGAACCTGATGAACCCGATCGTACTCGTAGGTATCTTTATCGGTTCGATGATGGCCTTCCTGTTCTGCGGTCTTACGATGAACGCTGTCGGTCGTGCTGCTCAGAAGATGGTTGAAGAGGTACGTCGTCAGTTCCAGACCATCAAGGGCATCCTCGAAGGCAAGGCTGACCCTGACTACGCACGCTGCGTGGAAATCTCCACCAAGGGTGCGCAACATGAGATGTTACTCCCGTCTATCCTCGCTATCATTGTTCCGATTATCACGGGTCTCGTACTCGGCGTAGCCGGTGTACTCGGTTTGCTCATCGGCGGCCTGGCAACAGGCTTCGTTCTCGCAGTCTTCATGGCTAATGCCGGTGGCGCGTGGGATAACGCAAAGAAATATGTCGAGGAAGGTCATTTCGGCGGCAAAGGCTCTGACTGCCATAAGGCTACCGTAGTGGGTGACACCGTAGGTGATCCGTTCAAAGACACATCGGGACCGAGTCTGAACATCCTTATCAAACTGATGTCGATGGTATCCATCGTCATGGCAGGCTTGACTGTAACCTACCATTTGCTATAACATTATGAAAATCTATAGAGCGAACATCCTTTTCACTCCTACGCCAGACCAATTCATCGTGCTAGAGCACGGTTATGTGGTGGTGGGCGATGACGGCAATGTGATAGATACTTATCTGACCTTGCCCGAAAAGTACGCAAAGCAACCGGTCGTCGATTTCGGCGACCAGTTGCTAATGCCGGCTATGAACGACCTGCATGTACATGCGCCGCAGTACCGTAATCTCGGTATCGCGATGGACATGGAGTTGCTGCCGTGGCTGAACACGTATACCTTCCCGGAGGAGTCGAAATACAAAGATATCAAGTACGCGGAGCGCATGTACCGCCGTTTCGTACGCGACTTATGGAAATTAGGCACGATGCGTGCGGCTATCTTCGCCACTATTCATCCGGATGCTACCTGTCTGCTGGCGGACCTGCTGAATGAGGCTGGTATGGGCGGCATGATAGGTTTGGTGGGCATGGATAGAAATGGTCCCGCAACGCTCAGTAACACCGTAGAAGAGGCGGTAGAGGGTACGAAACGCGTCATGGAGCACACTGCTTCTATGCCGCTGGTATCCGCTATTGTCACGCCGCGTTTTGTACCCAGTTGTACGCCGCGCATGATGACCGCTCTAGGACTGTTGGCGAACGAGTATAACCTGCCGGTGCAGTCTCACTTAAGTGAGAATCAGTCTGAGATAGCGTGGGTAGCGGAACTGGAGCCTGAGTCTACGTGTTATGGCGATGCGTATCGCTGTTACGGGATGTTCGGTCAAACGCCTACGCTCATGGCGCATTGCTGCTATACGGATGGCGAGGAGTTCGAACTGATGCGTAAGAATCACGTCTTTGCTGTGCATTGTCCGACATCGAACTGCAACCTCGGTTCCGGTATCGCACCAATCCGTCGTTTCTTAGAGGCTGGTATACCTGTGGCTTTAGGTTCGGATGTCTCCGGAGGTAGCGGTTTCTCTATCTTCCGCGTGATTCATTATACCTTGCAGATGGCGAAGATGCAGTGGGTGCGCACCCAGCATAAGGACCAATTCCTGAGCCTGAGTGAAGCCTTCTGGCTGGCTACCAAGTCGGGTGGTTCGTTCTTCGGAAAGGTAGGCTCGTTTGAGCCGGGGTACGCTTTTGATGCACTGGTAGTAGATGATAGCGATCTGAATTTTGATAACTATACGATCCAGCACCGCTTGGAGCGATATATCTACTTGGGTGACGATCGTCAACTGAAACATCGCTTCTGTCAAGGGAAGGAAATCAAGGCTCCGAAGATAGAATGAGACTCGTTCATTTCCCGGAAGGCCTGCCTCTGACGGAATATCTGCAGAAAGAGCAGGATTTGCTAAAGAGCGTGGAAGAACCCACGCTCTTTACATGGATTGTATCCCCTACGGTGATCTATGGTAAGCATCAGAGTGCGGCTGCAGAGGTCAATGAAGCCTTTTGCCGCGAGAATGGCGTAGCCGTCGTGCAACGCAAGAGCGGAGGAGGATGCGTGTATGCGGATGAAGGGAACCTGATGATAAGTGTTGTTACGCCGAGTACGCATAGCGAACAAGTGTTCTCTGATTTTCTGACAGAGGTTGCTAAGGTGCTACAATCCAAAGGGCTTCCGGCTGTCACTACGGCGCATAATGATATTCTTATCGACGGTCGTAAAGTGTCCGGATGGGCCTGTTATACAGCGCCTACAGGCACGATTGTACACGGCACTATGCTCTATGAGGTGAATATTACGCGCATGATCGAGGCCATCACGCCTACGGCGGATAAACTGGCGAAGCACGGTGTAGCGTCCGTAAGGCAACGTGTGGTGAATCTCCGCGAGCTCACCGATGCGTTCGCAGATATTCATGAACTAAGGGCGTATATAGAAAAAAGCCTCCTTAGCAATACTAAAGAGGCAGATAGATAACTTGTTTGGTCTCGAACCATTCGCCTTTAAACCATTGACTGCAGGGGGTAACCTCTGCAGTTTTTTGATAAGGCGCCAATTCAGTCGCGAGGTCTCCTCCTTTGAGCACCACTAGACCATTCGGTACGGCATTGCGATGCTTATTGGATATATTCTTGCGCACCAGTTTGACAAGGTCGGGTAGGGGCATTACGGCGCGAGAGACGACGAAGTCGAATTTCTGTTTCTCTTCCTCCGCGCGCTCCTGCTTGCATACCACATTCGTCAAGCCCAGCGCTTGCGCCACTTCATATGCCACCTTGATTTTCTTGCCGATAGAGTCTATCAACAAAAACTGACACTCTGGGAACAGAATTGCCAAGGGGATACCTGGAAAACCACCTCCGGTACCAACATCCATGATTGTTGTACTTGGTTGGAAAGGCAGTAACTTGGCGATAGCGAGAGAGTGGAGCACATGGTGCTCGTAGAGATTGTTAATGTCCTTGCGGGAGATGACGTTAATCTTACTGTTCCAGTCTTTATACAGCGCGTCAAGCTGAGCGAATTGCTCAGCCTGACGATTTGTTAGTTTAAAATAATCAGCAATCAGCATTACTCTGCCATGTTGGTGAATACGTTTTGTACGTCTTCGTCCTCTTCAATCTTGTCAATAAGTTTCTGAACCGACTCACGCTGGTCTTCCGGCAACTCTTTGGTGTCGTTCGGGATACGAACGAACTCCATAGACTGAATCTCAAAGCCGTTGTCCTCGAGGTATTTCTGCATGTTGATTGCCTCGTTGAAGTCGGAATAAATGACGATGGTGTTCTCCTCCTCGTCTACACCGAGTTCCTCTACACCAAAATCAATCAACTCGAGTTCAAGTTCATCGAGGTCAATGCCATCCTTCATCGTTACGGTGAAACAGGCCTTGCGGTCAAAGAGGAACTGGAGGCTACCCTGTGTACCCAGCGTACCACCGAACTTCGTGAAATACGAGCGGATATTCGCAACCGTACGCATGTGATTGTCCGTGGCGGTCTCCACGAAGATGGCGATGCCATGTGGTCCGTATCCCTCGTAGTTAATCTCCTTATAACCTTCAGACGATTTGTCGGTCGCTTTCTTGATGGCGCGGTCGATATTATCCTTCGGCATGTTTTCGCGTTTGCATTGCTGAATCAATGCACGCAGACGCGGGTTGGAGTCAGGATCCGGACCACCCTCACGGGCAGCAATGGTGATTTCTTTTCCTAATTTGGTAAATGTGCGGGACATGTGTCCCCATCTTTTCAGTTTTGTCGCTTTGCGATATTCAAATGCGCGTCCCATAAAATATTGTTTTTAAATGATTATTCAGCATTCTCAGTCGGATCTGCGTGATCCAAGATCGTCTCGTAGTGCACTTCTTCGAAGTCAATCTTGAATTCTACGCGGCGGTTCTTAGCGCGACCGGCTTTGGTCTTGTTGTCTGCGATAGGAACATCCGGACCGTAGCCATGAGCAGACATGCGGTCAGCAGGAACACCCTTCTTCACCAGATAATCCATTACAGCGTGTGCACGCTTGTCAGACAGTTTCTTATTCAGGTCTGCCTTACCGGTGTTATCGGTGTGGCCTTGTACCTCGATGATATAACTGCTGTTCTCAATGAAGGTCTGTGCTATTTGGTCAAGCAGCGGGAAAGACTTCGGCTTAATCGTTGCCTTACCGGTCTCGAACTCAATACCTTGCATTGCCTTCTGGAGTAGTTGACGTACTTCACGTTTGATTTCCGGACAGCCCTTGTTAATCTTCAGACCGGGAACGGTAGGACACTCGTCCTTGTAGTCTGGTACTTCATCGCCATCGCTATCGAGTTCACATCCCTTAGCGTCTACGAAGCCACGGGCTTTCTCCGGCGTATTCGGGCACTCGTCAAGATAATCAGGTACTCCGTCTCCATCGCTATCGAGCGGACAACCTTTCTCGTCTACGTGACCACGAGCGGCTTCTGGCGTTCCCGGGCACTCGTCAATATAGTCAGGCACTCCGTCTCCGTCGGTATCAATAGGACAACCTTTGGCATCAATCATGCCATAGGCAGCCTCCGGTGTTTCCGGACACTCATCGAGGTAGTCAGGCACACCATCGCCATCGGTATCGAGCGGACAACCAACGCTATCTACTTTGCCCCAGGCTGCTTGCGGAGTGTTCGGACACATATCGCGGTAGTCTTCTACGCCATCGCCATCGGTATCCAGCATACAACCTACGCTATCAACGAATCCGATAGCAGCTGCCGGAGTGCCTAAGCAGTGGTCAAGGTAATCTGGTACACCGTCATGATCCTCATCCAACGGACAACCGACGCTATCTACAGCCACGCCACGCGGCGTATTCGGACACATATCGATCTTATCCCAGACACCGTCTTTATCTTTATCACGATGGTTGGTTCCCCAGCAGATAGAGAAGCCAAGGGCTACGTTCACCATCTTCGCTTTGTCCGGCAGTAGGTATTTAGGAGTGCCCTTGACATCCACTGCAGCATAACTCGTCGGGATATAATCCATCGCGAGAGTCATGTTAATACCATCGTACGGCATGAAACTCAAACCTGCACCGATATTACTGTACTTACCGTTATTCATGAGCGAGTAGGTTGCCGCGATGTTAAACCAATTCACAGGGCGGAAGGAGAGACCGATCGTCACCTCTTCGTACAGTCGTGCGTTATATAAACGCGTTGCAGATACGATACCTAGACCCACGCGGTTGTCCCAGAAATTGGCATCCAAGCCGATGTTAAAACGCGCAGAGATCATCTTTGCGTATCCGTTTCCGGAAGGATGAAGGATGACTGCGTCTGCCAAACCTTTAAGGCCGTTTACCACGGAATCCAAAACCAGTTGAGGGTCAAAATTTCCATCTTTGTCTTTAAATGCAGGATCGCTATAATCAATCACTCCCACACCATTATAAATGGTATCGAGCGATGCGGAGTAACGCTTCGCGTTCGTCCAATAGATAAAACCGAGGTCATTGAGCGCAGCAGTTACCTGCAGGTTCTCAATAGGTTTCCATGCAAAACCGAAGTCGATAGCAGCACCGTAGCCGTTTGGTTTGAGCAAACCGGCGATATTCTTCGTATCGATCACTTGATTGATGTCAATAGGTGTGCCGCCGCCTGAGCCGTCGAAATCCTTGATGACGTCGGTCAAACGGCGATTGTTCATATCCGGCAGCGCATTGAAATTGATAGGACCGGCCATTTCTAATGCTAAGTCGCCGTTGATCTGCCACATATCCGTACAGGTCTCCAAACCTAAGTGTCTCGCACGACCGGACATGTGCATTTGCCCCAAGAGGAATTTTAGCTTACCACCGATGGTCCATTGCTCATTGAGCTTATAACTGTAGCCTGCGCCAATCTCGGTATAAGCCATCCCGTGTGCTCCAAAACCGGAGAGATTGAACGAGTTTATCGCACCCGGCGCAAGATTTGTCATACCACCGCCGATAAGGAAGTTTAACAATGGTTTTGGAACGGTTCCTCCTAAGTCAATACGCTCGTTGATGCCGATGGTCAAAAATCCGTTTTCTTTGATACGGAAACCCATGTTCAATAATCCGAGTGTCAACTCGCCATTGGCAAGAGTCATGCTATGCAAGGTGCGTAAGAACGCCTGTTTGTCGCCATTAGGGTGGAGCGGAGTAATGGTGCGACCTGTGGTAGGATCAACATAGAGTACATCTCTAACCGTGAGCGAGTTGTTACCCACACCAATACTCATCCAACCCAGCGGAGTAAAGTTAATGTATCCGGCACTAACGGGTTGGAAAGCAGGGTTGATCGTGTGGCGCATCGGTGCGTTCTCTAAGAAGTAGAGCGTCGTCACTTGTTGTGCGCTCGCCGAAAGGCTGATCAGAGCCACGAGGGCTACTACGAAATATTTCTGAATAGTTTTCATTGTTCAGCCCTCCTTATTTTTTATCCTTATTAAAATTCATGATAGCATCCAAGTGTGCCGTCAATCCGATATTCAGCTCGAGACGCTGTTGCTCGGTGAGTGCTACTTCGTTTAGACCTTTCTTAAATGCTTCTGTCAATGCTTCATTGTCAATGATGACCTTGTATGCGATCTTCTTGACTTTGGGCAGCATATCGAGTTTCTCTTTGGTCATGGAAGCCGTGAGAATCGATTTGCCTTTACCTCCGTCTGTTGGAGCCCAGGTTCCCATACTACTCCGCTCATAACGAGGCGGCACGATACGGATGGTATCTTCTAAGAACGGATTGAAATCTTTGGTCGGGTCTTTCGGGTCCTTCAATGGCTGTCCTGCCGCGTCAAGGAATTTGAAGACTCCTTTGACTGTAATAGGAATCTCGCTTAGAGCTGTCACGTACAGGTTGATGTCGCTGGCCTTAAGGGTATCCACATAGTCTACTTCGCGCAATAGAGAATCGATATCTACTGAGCTCAGGTCCACATCCTTGATGGTATCTGCGTAATCAACGAACAAACCGTCGCGGAACTTAAGAGGCAGTTTGCAAACCGCATTGATAGATACCTTCGTATCCGGGGTGATACGAATTTGCGGGGTCTCTTTATCGTTGAAATAAACCTCAAAATTATAGCCCATTTTTTGAGGCATGTTCACAAAGAGCTTATCAATACATCCTTTATCCGCATCTTTGTTGAAGATGACGGAGGTGGTTACAGAATCATTGATAGCGCTACCCGGTTTCCTGGGATCCGGATGCATGTAAGGCATCATCGGAACAGCAGGACGACTTCTTTGACCGTTGAAAGTGGCGTAAGTGGTGTCGTTGTTCTTATTGATGACGTAGAGGTGATTACCCTTCATCATCATCGCACCGGCAATCTTGGTGGTCACCTGTACATCGACAGAAGGATCGGTGAACGGAACACTGGCGCGCTCTAAGAAACTTATGTCACCCCAACTCTCGCTCAGGTCTATTTCAACATTCTTGGAGATCATGTCTTTCGAAGGATTGAAGAAACCCCAAATCGCCAAATAATCGATAAACTCTACCTCCAAGTGGTAGTTGATTTTCGCATCTTCCTTAATATAGATATCACCCGAACCGGAAGGAATGGTGAACTTGAAATTCACTGCGAAAACGCAGGAATCAATTACGTTTTGCTCATACTCAAAATACGTGTTGTGCTCGATGCTCAGGTTTTTGTTTTTCATCAAACTGATAGAGAAATCATCTACCGTCGTGTTGAATTTCTGCCCATAGCCACCGGTATCACCTTTTGCCTTGCTATACACCGTCATCACGTTGCCCTTCTGGCGATACACCTGCTCACCCAGCACCAGTTCTACCTCATCTATCCATTCCCATTTAAGAGGCAGATGAGTGGTGTCGATGATGGAGGAGAAGCGCGCCTCTTCAATCAGCGCACTATCCAAACGCTCTTTACCTAACTCCTTGTTGATATCTTTAAGGCGGAGCGGCAACTCGAAGGTCAGCGTTACTTGGTGGTCATACGCGTAGGGGTTTACCTTGCCGTTATCACCAATAAGTTGTGCCGCTTTGGCATTCTCGTACACTTTCAACTCCAAGTCCTTCTCTGAAATGTGATCCTTCATGTCGAACTTGTGGTACTCACGTTGATCAGGGAAAGTGTCTCGCCAAGTGATGACTCCACCATTTGCTGAGTCTACATACAGACCGCGTACCTGGTTGACGAAATCGCCTAATTTAGCACGTACACTACCTACTGGGAGCGCCAAGCCCATTTCCAACTCAGAAGTGGTATCGATATCCTTCAGATTAATGTCCGAATGGCACGCTACCAACAAGCTGGCAATAAATACAATCAATACTGACTTTTTCATGTGATATAGAGTAGTTGTTTGTTATTACAAGGATACACCTAATTTGCGGTGCAAATTTACTACTTTTTTTTCATATATGCAAGAGAATACGATATTTTTATCGTAAAATATATACTTTTTCCGTAGAACGAGTGAGAGCAGTGTAGAGCCAGCGTAAGAATTCCGTGCGTTCGGCTCCCTCTAATCCGCTTATCCCTTCTTCCCCTAATCCGGAATCTATATACACGTGTTTCCATTGTCCGCCTTGCGCTTTATGGCAGGTAACAGCGTACGCGTAGCGTATCTGCAAAGCGTTATAATATGGCGAGTCGTAAATCTTTTTAATAAGTTCCTTTTTATTCCTGATTTCCGGATAATCTTCCGCTACACGGGCAAAGAGCTCTTTCTGCAGTGCATAATTGGCATCCGGGCTGTCGGTCGTCAAGGTGTCCAACCAAACCAACGCTTCAATCTCCCAGTTGTAATCCACCGCACGTAGTTCCGCTTTGGCGAAATGAAATCCGTACATCTCATGCTCATGATATAGACGTTGAATCTCGAACATGTCTCCGTTTGCGATAAATTCCAAATCTTCGTACTCCTGTGCCCAGAAATAGTTGTTTTTGCTCACCATGATGCGGTCGCCGTTGGAGAGCAGGTCCTCTTTCCATAATACGCGCGCTCGCACACCCTGATTATAAAGGTTCGTCATCTTATTGCTACGGGTGATGACAAGTGTATCCTCCGCTCCAACCTCGCGCCAACTATTCTCAAGATACTCCACAATTTCCGCCCCGGGCACTTTAATGATATCGGCACCATTATCCTTGATTTTCAAAGACTCTGTATCTATAGTTTCTAAAGCCCGTCTTAAACGCGTCGCTTCGGCGAGAATGCCACTGTCTAAAGCCTGTCGTGCTACTTCCTGCAATGCGTAACCGGTAACCGTCAGTCCGTATCCACTCATGAAGTCCTCATTCAACGCAGGACTTAATGTACTTCCTACGGGTGGTAACTGTGCATCGTCACCGAGCAGCAACATACTACACCCCTGACCATTGTAAACATACTTTACCAAATCATCCAACAGACAGCCGCTACCGAATGTGCTATTATCTCTACTCCCGCTTAGCATTGAAGCCTCATCCACGATAAACAACGTGCGCACATGACGGTTATCAGAAAGCGAGAAGACTTCTTGGCCTAATTTGTTTTGCCTGTAGATCTTCTTATGGATGGTGTACGCAGGTGCACCGGAGTATTTGCTCAATACTTTCGCGGCGCGACCGGTAGGAGCGAGTAAAACGCAGGGCTGTTTCAAACTCTCTAATGCGCGCACTAATGCACTTACCACACTGGTCTTGCCCGTACCTGCATAGCCACGTAAAAGGAAAACTTTCCGAGCGTCTCGCGACACCAAGAAAGCTCCTAAAGCTTTGAATAAACCGTCCTTTTCCTCATTCGGCTCAAACGGCAATTCTGCTTTAATCCGTCCTATGATGAAATCTTCAAGCATTCTCTATTGAATCACGGATGCGCATCGAGGGTTTATCGTATCCTCCTATACCCTATAATATACAAATAGTATATTATTCCGTGATTTTTTAAAAAATATCTTTCAAATAATTTGCGTATATCAAAAAAAAGCAGTACTTTTGCACCGGGAAAGTCCTTTACGACCAGCTCCCTCTGAACTCCCCCAGGCCTTGACCGGAGCAAGGGTAGGAGGTTGTAGCGGTGCGATAGAGTAAGCTTTCCCTTTTTTTGTGCCCTTTTGTTAATCTTCAATCTTCACGCCCATTATCGTATAGGTCTCTTTGCCGCGGATGATTAGCACTTGTCCATCGCGAATGAGTTTGGTTGCACGGACATTGATGTCCGTATTTTCTATGCCTGCAGGAATATCCATGGTATAGGCTTTCCAAGCATCAGGAATGCCGTAGCCGTATTTGTAGTTCGCTATGTCAGGATTGTTATAGCTGTCCGCGGAACGAATAATACGTTCACGTATCTGCATGGCGTTCTCATTTGGCAGAGCGGACCATAAACAAGCCGCAAGTCCTGCTATCAAAGGTGTAGCGAAACTGGTGCCATTACTTCTAGTAATTGATCCGTTCGGATAAATCAAAGTGGTTTGTTTGCCTACTGCACAAACTTCTGGTTTGATGCGTCCGTCGGACGAGGGACCGTAACTGGAGAAATTAGCGATGACGCCGTTCACATCCACTGCTCCTACCGTCAAAATACTATCGGCATCGGCTGGAGAAGAGATTGTGCCCCATTCATCATTGCCTTCATTTCCTGCCGCTGCACAGACCAACATTCCTTTTCGCGCAGCAATAGTTGCCGCACGCGAAGAACGTGTGGTCTTGCCGTCCAAATCCGTAGTCTTATCCAGCGTCCAAGCGTCGTTATCAAACCTAGCGTAACCCAACGAAACGGAGAAGATATTCACGCCTAACGAATCCGCTTTCTCCAACGCAGCCACAAGGTTATCCATCTCTTTCGGACTCTCCGTGTCTTCTTCTTCCGAACGCATGAGGTAATAGTCCGCCTGCATAGCCGCACCGCGGAAGCCGGTAGTATATCCGGAGATGGTACTCAGGCATTCTGTGCCATGAGCGCCTTCTTTGCCATAGAATGTATAACCGTATTTATCGTCATCCGTGAAATCGAAATGCCCGAGTTCCTGATCATGACGGAAACAACTAAGTGTATTTGCGTTATAAAACCCTCCGTCACATATGGTCATCATAATGCCTTGCCCTTCAAAGCCCTCATTATGTAAAGACAAGAGATTATATAATTTCAACTGGTCGTAAGTATCGTCATTAATCGGTTCCTCTGCTTGCCATGCAGGCATCTTCTTCTGCTTGTGTGGCCCTGAATGCACGATCTCATCATCGCGTGTCATCTCTACAGCGGTAACAAATGAGAAATCCTCCACTTTTGCAGCTGTAGTCTCGTCCATCTCAACCGTAGCACCATTAAACCAACGGCTCACGTGATAAATCTTACCTCCGGCTTGTTTAACCTCGCTTAGGTACATAGCGCTTACCGGATAATCCATCTCATCCGTAGGGATATTCCATTTGGCACGTTGTTCAAAGGCACGCGGAGATAACTGCGGAGCAGTCTTTTCTGGCTTGTCCGTAAAGGACACGAAATAAATGTTTAAGAGAATAAAAAGTGTTATCATTTCAATTCTAATTGTACGACATTTTCTACATGTTGGGTGTGTGGGAACATATCCACAGGCTGCACTTTCGTCACTTTGTATTTGGCATCCAGCAACTGCAAGTCTCTTGCCTGCGTAGCAGGATTACAACTGACATATACAACTCGTTTCGGCGCTGCATTCAAAATTACATTCACTACATCTTCATGCATTCCTGCCCGTGGAGGATCAGTAATAATGATATCAGGACGTCCGTACTGTGCTACAAAATCATCATTTAAAATATCCTTCATGTCGCCTGCGAAGAAGAGCGTATTCTCAATTTTATTTATCTTCGAATTAACTTTCGCATCCTCAATCGCTTCGGGCACGTATTCGATGCCGATGACTTGTTTGGCCTGTCGGGCAACGAAATTAGCGATTGTTCCGGTACCTGTATACAGGTCATAGACCCGTTCATGTCCCGTTAGTTCTGCAAACGATCTTGCCACTTTGTATAACTCGTACGCCTGTTCGGTGTTCGTCTGATAGAAGGACTTAGGACCAACTTTGAACTGCAATCCCTCCATCTCTTCTATTATATGGTCTTGCCCGAAATAGGTCTTTATTTCCAAATCACCGATAGTATCGTTATACTTGAGGTTCTCTACGTAGAGTAGGGATATAATCTCCGGGAATTGGGTGTGCAGATATTCCAACAATCCTATACATGCCTCATCCACCTTTTGACCGAAAGAGACAACGAGCATTAACTCGCCTTTATGATTATTCCTTAGAATAAGTGTACGAAGTTGCCCCTCGTGGGTGTGTTCGTTATAGAACGTGAGTCCGTGCGCCCGCGCATATTCACGCACTCCATTGCGTATTCGGTTATTGATATCCGGCATGAGATGGCATTCCTCGATATCCAGCACTTTGTCAAAACAGTTAGGGATATGAAATCCAAGTCCGTACGTACTATCCACCTTGTCTAATCCACCTGCAGCCTCAATAACCTCCCAAGGAAACCACTTACGGTCCGCACAAGTGAACTCTAATTTATTCCTATATTCGTAGATGTGCTTACTACCTAAAATAGGACTAATCTCAGGCAATGCAATCTTTCCAATACGTGTGAGGTTGTCTACAATCTGCTGCTGCTTGTATTTCAACTGCTCCTTGTAGGGCAGAATTTGCCATTTACATCCTCCGCACACGCCGAAATGCTTGCAACGTGCTTCGCACCGCACATTACTTGGTTGAACAACCCGCAGCACTTTTGCCTCCATAAAGGAGTGTTTTTTCTTGGTGATCTGCAGATTCACAATATCGCCAGGTACGCAATTCGGCACAAAAGTGACGATATCATCAATGCGCACCAAGGCCTTACCTTCTGCGGCTACGCCGGTAATCTCCACGTTCTCAAATATCGGTAGATTTTTCTTCTTACTCATGTTTGTTATTCACTTTTATCCAATAACCAATTAATGGCGTGACGATAGATACGCGAGAAGTCTGTGACGGCTTCTAATGGGAAACCGAAGACTAAGGTCTTCGTCTCTGACGTCGGTTCTTCCGTTTGCGGAGATTGATAACCCACAGCAGCAGGGCAACGCATGTCTGCATAGTTTGCCAGCAATGTAGTACCTTCTCCTTCTGCTTTCAGACCTTCCGGCATCGGAGAGAATAACTGCTCTTCATTAGGCGCAAGTTGCAACTGGTAATGTCTGCGACGGGAACTTAGAACCCGTCCGCTGCGCGAAGCGTGTGACGCATAGAAATAGGCATGTAAATACTGTTTCGCCCATTCTTGGTCCAGAGCACTGAAATGATCAGTACTCAGCAGTAGTCTACCTCCTGTATCCAGATAAGAACTTACCATCGCCTGCAAAGTTGTATCTATCGGTTGGCGCTGACGACCGCAAACGATATCTAAAATATCGTATTTCCCTTTACTCAAGGGCCAATCATTGGTCATTTGTCGCGCTGTAGTAGAGACATAACTGATACCGAGTTCACGAAGCACACGTCCGTGCTGTGCAGACCAGTCGCGCGTGTTACCGATAGTAATCGTACCTGCATGGTCGCGGTAACAAGCACCCCAACCACAGTTATCATCATTCACCCACGGATGCGAACGTATATAATCCCATTGCTCTCCTATATATGCACAGGAGAAACGGTCCTCGCACGCATAACTACCAGGCACGATACCAGCGTAAAGTGAGTCGGTAAACCACTCAGGACCATAGACATCATCGAAAGCATCTACGATGAGCGCCATAGGCGCTTTTTCACGATCGCTGAGATATGCACTGATCACAGGACTTGGCATACTTAGACCTCCGTCATTGCCGGCCACTACATAGATTGTATACCTCACACCGCGTTTGAGATCCATCTGTAGCTCGCATTTTTTCTCCACCTGCTGTACATCCCACTCGCCTTCATCGGCCTGTACATAAACCATGTAATAGGTCGGTTTAGCTGTTGGTTCCACCTCATCTTTGGTAGGCGTCCATCTTAATAATCCGTCAGGAGAGATTCCCAGTTGCTGTACTGGCAGCGGTTGTACGATAGTGTTATAACCTTTGAGGAAACGCAGCATTCCTTTGTATAGTGCGCGAGCTGCTGTAAAGCGGAAATTCGGGTCAAGACCGTACTTCATATCCGCTAAGTTTTTATGGCTCAAGATCTCAACCAATACAGAAGGGACAACCGGAACACGACTCTCGCAATAATTGGCTTCTTTAAGCTGGCGGCGGGTCCATTCCGGTGCTATGTGACGCAGATCCTCCGTCAGTTGTGTCTGTATCCAATCGGCGAGATTTCGATTGACAGTCTCGCGATCTTGTCCGTCTTGTAGCACAGTCTTTCCATCGTCATCTTTTGCGGTATATATACAGAGTGTACCGATGATAGTGGTGTCATTTCCGCTATCTTGACCATCTGTATGTAATGCTAAACAGAGGTCAACAGGTGTGTCTAAAGAGTTTACCCATAACGGCCGACATTTCATGTCGTCTTTGTATTCATTGCCTTCATAGAGATTCCACAAAGACGAATTCACTTTCTCGTGCTGTAACCAATAGCGTGCTCCTTCGGTCCATTGCGGCATGCCAGAGACACCAGGTTCAGAGTGCTCCAACCCCGCGCGTGGCATGACGACTGTAGCACCGGCGTTCTCCAACATTTGGCGTAGCAATCGTACGTACTCTTGACTGTAAAGATCTTCAACTGTCGTCCATAATGTGGCGCGCTGCCAGATCCATCCACCTCGTTCGGGATTATAATAAAGTCCGTGGCTTGGCCATAAAGCAATCGTACGATCCGTTAGGTCACAGTTGCGATCTGCGGATAGTTTACATTTAGAGGTGGTCTTCTTCGTTCGGGCGCAATCAGTGATAAGAGTTTCTATATTCGTATTTCCGCTGTAGATGGTGACAATACCATCTTCCTGACCAAGAACCCAGTTGCTTACCTTTAGTTTCAATTCCTCTACGTTCTCTGGGGTCCAGCGTACATCTCTAAGGGTATTATTCGTATAAAGAGTCACCTTATTATCGTTCACGCGAAGTTGCTTAATGCGCACGGTAGGAGACCATACACGAGAGAAACCCGTGAAGGCCATGAGCGAGTCCCCTAACGCCCGCATGCCGATATCTGCATGAGCGGGAAGAGTTAGTAAGAGCAGCGCAAGTACGAAGTACTTGTATTTCGTCTTAGAAATCATCATCACTTAAATCGCCATTAGCAGCGCGGTTCTTTTGTTCAGCTTCTAGATACGACTTGAGCAGGTCTGCTGCCATCTTCTCTTGGTAGCCTTCTGCGATGTCGTAATCTTTAGCATCATTCTCCTTGAAGACTATACGCACTTTGATGATGGCTACTCCGTCTTTGAGTTTCTCAATCACCTCCGGCAGCACTTCATAGGTGGTCGTAGTGCGATAGAAAGAAAGGGTGGCATTGCCTTTTTTCTCGGTGTTTTTGTCCTTCTTTACATCCGAACCAGGCACGCGATTAAGTCTCACGGCCTTACCATCAGCAAATCGGATCAGTACACGCGATGCATCATTGAACTCATTGAAAGCATTCACATTGACGGTCTGAACGAGCAGGGTAGTGATGTCTTTCCCGTCTTTATGCTCCTGACAGAAAGCAATTTGCGGTTTGAGGTTCTTGTTAACCGAACCGTCTACGTGAATAAACTTACCGCGTTCTGCGGCTTGGAGTCCCATTGTGAGCGCAGACATAAGAGCCAATGCGCAGATCATAAAAGATTTTCTCATTGTTATTGTTTTTTAATATGTATAGTCCTATTTACCGGTCTTACGCGATATCCGGCAGCGCGTAGTTTTTCTAATAGTCCTTTCTCTCCCCCCAGATAGATTGCATTGAGGGTGATGAAACAGTCTCCTTTTGCCAGCAGTGGTTGGAGACGTTTGACCCACTCTGTGTTTCGCTGGCAATAGACCTTATAATCGGAATATGAGATAGATGAGGTGTTATTAGGGCCTTCTACCTGATAAGCGATGTCTGTTAGGCGACCGTTAAGATACATCTCTTTGATAGCCCGCTCTTGTTTTACCTCATTCTCCGGGTATTCGATGACCTTCAGTAACTCCTGGCATTGCCAATGAAATGGTTCGCGGTCGAAAAGCATATACATCGTCTCACCGATATTATCCAAACCGATAACAGGTATATCTCGCTCTGCAGCAACAACTTCAAAGAAACTCTCCATCGATCGTTCCTCGTCATAATTTAACCATTGCTTGAATAATTCCACTCGAAACATCTCCGTAAGGTAGGATGGTTTCATCCGACATAACTGGTCTAATCCCATGCCTAAGTTTATGCGAAGAGAGTTGTCAATGTATTCATATTCCGTTTCGCTATAGAAATTACTCAATTTTACAGAGTCTGGCAACACTGCCGCTTGACGTAATGCAGCAATCGCTTCGTAGTCTTGCATCGCGAATTCCGTAACGACTTTATTGCATTTGCTGAAGCACTTGAACACATTAGGAATAGTATCCAAAAATTGCATATCTACCAACCGATTGGTCGCCAGAATATACGATTTATGCTTACTCAGAATACCACCTACCTCGTATAGTAGTTGGGCTTTGATCGGAGTGCAAACCAAACACAGCACGCAGATGACTATGTACGTATATCTTTTCATTTAAATCGACTAATCATGTTATAGGCTTGATAGATCCCGAGTTCGCCTGCTTTCGATAAGTCTGTGAGCCCCTTGTCTCGTTCACCATTGTATATATACGTTAATCCGCGGTTAAAATATGCCTCTGCGAAATCATTATCGAGCGCAATAGCGCGTGTATAGCAATCCAGTGCTTCGGCCCATGCACGTTGGATACACAGTGTATTGGCCTTGTTGTAGAGTGCAAAGACGAAGGAGGGCTGTAAACGAAGCACTTGGTCGTAATCCAGAATAACGAGCGAATAGTCTGCATCCGTCATACGACTGCGCCAAGTTGCACGGCAAAAACATATAATGGTTTCCAAGTCTTTATCTGCGATAGGGATAGCTTTAGAGCAGTCATCCACGGCACTCGCGTAATCTTTGATAATGGCGAACTCCATGGCTCTAGCGAAATAGAGTTCTGCCGTCGGAGCATTATCCATCAGTTGGGTGAGACGTTTGATTTCCGAGAAATGGAAATCTACCATCTCTGCCGTGAGAGCAATCTCTTGGCTGGTAAAACGCAGGGTAGACGGCAATATCTCCTTGCGGTTGAGATCCTCTACTAACGGATGATAGTAGTTGGTTCGTCTCAGACTCATGTCTGCACTGTAATACGAAAGGAGAATGTCTGGTTCATTCACTACCTCCTGACGTTTGTTTTGTACAGTGCCTCTACTCTTAGACGCATACTTCTGTTCCTCTTCGCTTGGCTCGGACTGATTTTGTGCTGCATTGGGAGAGAACTCTTTACGATAATCTCGTTTCTGTGGCTGTGCGTCAGCAACAAGCAAGTCTGTGTTAGGTTGATTAGCTTGCTGTGCCTGTAAGTTCTCCTTGCGTTGCTCCAAGTCATGGGCCTGCTGACGGTAGCGGTAGGCGGCTGCTTGGTTACCTTGTTGTAACTTTGCTTGCGCGGCAACATAGTAGGCAGGCAAGAAATACGGATAGCGCGCGATAAGGGCTTTCATATCTTCCTCTGCTGCTTTCCATTGCTTAAGTTGCATTTGTACCATGCCGCGCTGATAACGCATCTCTATGCGCTCCGGAGCCAAGTCGATAGCTTTGTTGAAATCTTCTAAAGCGCGGTTATAATCACCCACCTCCTGGCGCATCATTCCTCGGTTATAATAACATTCCGCGTCCCGAGGAGCAATCTTTACCGCTTGCTCATAGTCACTGATGGCTCCACGGTAGTTATGGCGGCGATAATGAATAATACCACGGTTGATATAGTCTCCCGCCCATTTGGAACCAAGGTTGATGGCTTGCGTGAGTTGAACGTACGCTTCATCTTCTCGGTTTAGCATAAGGTTGGTGACGCCGAGCGCAGACCACACGGCCGGGTTTGTCTTATCATACTGTGCCGCTTTTTCAAAAGCCTCAAGCGCAGAGAGCGTATCTTCCCGTAGGATAGAAACACGTCCTCGTTCGCTCCATACAGAAGCGGACTGTGGTTCGCGCCGAAGCAATTGGTCGATATCATCTAAGGCTTGATCGTAATGCTTCATCTGCGCCCGTGTATCTGCTCGAAGCAGCATATACGTGCGGTTCTCAGGAGAGAAATGAAGCGCTTGTGTATAGTCATCCTCTGCCTTCTGCCATTCTCCTATCTGGCGATATACATAGCCACGGGCATAGTAACATCCGGGCGAGAAAGGATTACGTTCAATAGCGGCATTGCAATCGCGTAACGCACCTTGGTAGTCCTCCAATTGAATCTTTGCGATAGCTCTATAGAAATAGGGTTCACTCAGGTATGGCTTGAGATGAATGACCTGATTAAAATACTGGATAGAGAGTACGTAATCCTCAAAATACAGCGCATTGCGACCAATGGCCGTAATGCGGTCAGTATTCAACTGTGCCTTTGCTGGAACAAGCAGCAAAGAGCATAGTGCGAGGACTATGAATAGTTTAACTCTCACGATTATCTACAACCTTCATTTGGATTAAACCATTTTGGGACGTCGAATTGTTCGTTAGGATCATACCCCAATTCAGGATCTGCTAATACTTTCTGCATGTACAATGCGCAGATAGGCAGCGCCATAGACGCCCCTTGTCCCTCTGCCATGTTATCAAAATGTATGCCACGGTCTTCTCCGCCGACCCATGTTCCACTGACAAGCGAAGGCGTGAAACACATAAACCAACCGTCAGAGTTGTTATTAGTCGTACCGGTTTTACCACCCATAGGCGCACTTATGCCGTATTTATATCGCACGCGTACACCTGTACCATGATCCATTACGGCGCGTAGCATGTAGATCATCTTATACGCCGTTGTCTCACTGATAACTTCATGTGTGCGAGGAGAGAACATACCGATAACATTTCCGTTACTGTCCTCGATACGGGTGACGTAGAGCGGTTCGGTACGGATACCTTTGTTAGCAAAAGTAGTATATGCATCCACCATCTCTTCTACGCTTACTTCACATGGACCCAAGCAAAGCGAGATAACAGGATCCAGTTGGCCCTTGATGCCGAAGGAACGCATCATCTTAACTAATTGCTCTGGTGTAAAGAGTGACATAAGGTATGCCGCAATCCAGTTAGAAGAGTTCATCAAACCCCAGGTGAGTGAAACGGTATCTCCTTTGTATTTGTCATGCGTGTCGCGCGGAGACCATTCATTGCCGTTGGCGTCGAATAGAGTAATAGGTTCATTCACCGCTTTCTCACATGGCCACATTCCTTCGTCCATGGCTAAAGTATAGAGATAAGGTTTGATAGTAGAACCTACCTGACGACGACCTTTAGTCGTCATATCGTACTGGAAATGGGTGAAGTTAGGTCCACCGACATATGCCTTTACATGTCCGGAATGCGGATCCATCGACATAAATCCGCAGCGTAGATAACTCTTTTGCCACTTGATAGAGTCATAAGGACTGAGAACTGTATCAATCAGGCCGCGATCATAAGTGAAGACTTGCATCTCACGGGGGGTCATAAAGGCTGCAGTGATGGAATCTTGACTTGCACCTGCATTCTTCATATTGCGGTAACGGTCGGTTTGACGCATTGAACGAGTCATTATGCCGTCAATCTCAGCCTGTGTGAGTTTCCATGAGAAGGGAGCATTGCGCTTACGCTTCAATTCTTTAAAGAACGATACTTGTTGCTCCTGCATGTGTTCACTGACCGCCTCTTCTGCATAACGCTGCATTCTCGAGTCAATAGTGGTATAGATCTTCAAGCCGTCTTGATAGATGTCGTATTTGCTGCCATCAGGTTTTTTGTTTTTCTCGCAGAAACCATACAAAGGATCATTATCCCACTGCCATTTATCCAATTCGTATTGCTGCTTGTTCCATTCGGCGTAGTCGCTTTGTTTAGGCTCTTTGGCCGTCAGTACGCCACGCAGGTACTCACGGAAATAGGGTGCAATACCTTGCTTGTGATCTACGGAACTATAATGCAACTCGAGGGGCAAAGCAGCCAAAGAATCACGTGTTGCTTCGTCAATATAGCCGTATTTCTCCATCTGACTGAGCACTGTGTTTCGGCGGTTGATAGCTCTCTCTGGACGACGCACTGGATTATAGAGCGAAGGGTTCTTACACATACCTACCAGCATGGCTGCCTCTTCCATCTTAAGAGCCTGCGGGGTCGTGGAGAAATAGACCTGCGAAGCTGACTGAATGCCTACAGCATTGTAGAGAAAGTCAAATTGATTCAAGTACATCAGCAGAATTTCGTCTTTGGAATAGAGACGTTCCAGTTTCGTGGCAATCACCCACTCAATAGGCTTCTGCATGGCGCGTTCAAAAATATTGTTCGCCCGCGGAGACCATAATTGCTTGGCAAGCTGCTGGGTAAGGGTAGAACCACCTCCGGCACGACCTAATTTGAGGATGGCGCGAAACATGGACTTGAAATCCACGCCTGTATGCTCATAGAAACGTACATCCTCGGTTGCTACCAATGCGTGAATGAGATTTGGAGAGAGGTCTGTGTATTGTACACCAATGCGGTTCTCATAGCGGTAATAGCGGCCTAACGACTGCATATCCGACGAGATTACCTCACTCGCAAAACTATTCTTAGGGTTTTGCAATTCCTCCAAAGGAGGAAGATAACCTAACGCACCTTTAGTTATCAACCAGATAACGAGGAAGGCTACACATAAGCCTCCCAGAAAAAGACTCCAAAACCAAATCAGAAATGGCTTGTACCATGCTTTCTTTTCCATACTGTCTTTATTTAATCGACCATCAGGTCTTCAATTATTCTATTCAATATATGCAGGCCTTGTTGGGTGGCAATGAGGCGGTGATCGTCTGTGCGTCGCAACAAGTTATTTTGCACTAATCTCTCGACATTGGACCGACATTGGACCGACATTGACTCGGGAATGCCCCGACAAGTCCTCAGCCCCAACATAATTTGTTCGTTATATAGGTCTCTCTCCGTCAATGTCTCTTCTTCTCGCATCAGTGTCCCCGCGCTGATGCCTTTTATGTACGCTCCAAGATCGTTCGGATTCCAACTACGAACAGTGCCTATATAACTATGGGCGCCTGCACCGATGCCTATATACGGCGTCCCGTCCCAATAACGACTGTTATGTTTCGCCTCGTAGCCGGGCAACGCAAAATTACTTACTTCATAATGTACAAGCTCTGCTTCTTCAAGTCGTTTACATAGGAAGTCATACATCTCATTCTCGGTCTCTTCGTCAATCGGTTGTAGGAGCCCTTGTTCTACTTGACGGGACAGCGCTGTACCTTCTTCGTACATCAGTCCGTAGCAAGAGATATGTTGCACCTCTAATTGCAATGCCGTCTCTATGTCCGCCTCCCATTGTGTCATTGTCTGGGTGGGCAATGCGTACATGAGGTCAATCGATATATTGTCAAAGCCTGCTTCTTGTGCCATGTGCACGGCATCAATCGCTTGCGCAGCATTATGTCGGCGACCAATGATTTGAAGTAAGTGGTCGTTAAAGGATTGTACGCCCATGGACAATCGGTTGATGCCCGCTTCTCGTATTTGCCTAAGGTATTCCGGTGTCGCATCACCGGGATTGAGTTCCATCGTTATCTCTTCTGCGTCCTCTGTCCCAATAGCCGCTATAATACGTTGTATGTCTGTCGCCTCCAATGTGCTTGGTGTTCCTCCGCCGAGGTAAATGGTGCGAATCGCTTCGTGCGCCTCGTCTCTACGTGATTGAATCTCCTGCAAAACAGCTTCTACATATTCTTTCCTAAGCTCCCAAAGGGTAGTGGAGAAGAAATCGCAATATAGGCAGCGTTTCTTGCAAAAGGGGATATGTACGTAGATGCCGGCCATCAGTCTTTCTTCCAAAATGTCATTCCGATCAACTCGTCCGGCAAGTATTGTTGTTCTGTCCAATGTCCGGGGAAATCGTGCGGGTACTTGTATCCGTCCGAATATCCCAATTCTTTCATGAGACTTGTCGGGGCGTTGCGCAAATGCAAAGGCACAGGTAGGTTGCCCGTCTGTTGCACTTTCTCCAACGCCGCGTCTATCGCTAAATAAGCCGAGTTGTCTTTCTTGCAGGTAGCCAGATAAATTGTTGTTTCTGCGAGCGGAATACGTCCTTCCGGCCATCCTATCTTATTCACTACATCAAAACAGGTGTTGGCGAGTAACATCGCGTTGGGGTTCGCCAACCCGATATCTTCGCTAGCCAAAATAACCAAACGTCGCGCAATAAACTTCGGGTCTTCGCCTCCTGCTATCATGCGCGCCAACCAGTAGATAGCCGCTTGCGGGTCACTGCCGCGCACCGATTTGATGAAGGCAGAGATGATGTCATAGTGCATCTCACCGTCCTTGTCGTACGCCACGGGATTTTGCTGCAGCTGCTTGGTAACCGTCTCGTTATCAATCACTTTCGCTCCGCTATTGCTGACTAACTCGATGATATTAAGCAACTTACGTGCATCTCCTCCGCTGTATCGCAAGAGCGCTTCGGTATCCTTAATCTGCAGCCCCAGTGAACGGATATACTCATCTTTGGTCAACACGCGATTCAGCAACTCCATCAAGTCGTCTTTATCCAGTGATTTCAGTACATATACCTGACAACGACTAAGTAGCGGCGTGATCACTTCAAAACTCGGGTTCTCTGTCGTAGCACCAATCAGCGTTATCGTTCCTTCTTCTACAGCTCCCAACAGGCTGTCTTGCTGGCTCTTGCTGAACCGGTGGATCTCGTCGATAAAAAGAATCGGACTACGGCTGTCTGCCGGAGCAAAGAGCCCGCTATTAAGACTTGCATTACGTTTGGCCTTATCAATCACATCACGCACCTCTTTCACACCACTGGTCACTGCACTCAACGTATAGAAAGGCCGCTGCAACTGGTGTGCGATGATGCGTGCCAGAGTCGTTTTACCTACACCCGGAGGTCCCCAGAGGATAAAGCTGGCAATATTGCCGCTCTCTATCATCTGGCGTAAGATGGCTCCTTCGCCAACCAAATGCTTTTGGCCGATATATTCATCCAGCGTCTTCGGACGCATTCTTTCCGCTAATGGCAACATAGTAATTGTTTGGCGTTAGCAAGCGCTTCAGGAGAGGGGTTCTTACCACTCAGCATAGAAGCGATTTCGGTTATTCGTTCATCGTTATTCAAGAGACGGATATGTGTCTCTGTGCGTGTTTCTGTATCCGCCTTATAGACCTTATAATGTGTCTGCCCAAGCGCCGCGATTTGTGGTAAATGGGTGATGGCGATGATCTGACGATGAGTGGCCATCTCACGCATGATAGCCGCCATCTGAGTGGCTATATCACCACTTACACCGGTGTCAATCTCATCAAAAATAATGGTCGGCAGACCCTTTGTGCTCGCAATAAGCGCTTTCACGCATAGCATCAATCGACTGATCTCACCGCCCGAAGCTACTTCACTCACGTTGCGCAAGCTCTGATTGAGGTTGGCAGCGAAAAGTAACTGCACTTCATCACAGCCGCGGGGCGTAAAGTCCGGAGTAGGGAAGAAAGGAATCTCCACTTTGGCATGAGCTACGCCCAAGCGTTTCAGCCCGTTCATCAACCGTTCACATATCTGCGGTACTACGGCTTGACGACTCTTGGTCAGCGCAGCAGCTGCTTTAGTCAATGTGCTTTTCTTTGCCTCTACCACTTTCTGTGCCTGAGCGATGTCGAAATCAAAACTGTCGAGCCGGTTCACTTGTTCTGCCAACTCATCGCGCATTGCAATCAACTCATCTATAGTTGCGGCACTGAACTTATGCAAAAGGCCATTGAGCGTGTCCATTCGTTCTTCAATCCATTGCAACCGCTGCGGATCCATCTCTACGTGTGCCGCCATGCGTTCTGCCTCCTGTGCGATGTCTTGTAGCTCAATCCGCGCACTGTCAAGACGTTCTTGCAACTCCGGCGCAGCCTCATCTAAACGGCACGCACGCAATGCCTCTAACGCACTACTTTGCTCACCGTTGAGTGCCGCTACAGCCGTTTCCAAAGCCATTCGTATCTCTTCTGCATGACTTAATCGATATTGCTCTTGCTCCAACTCCTCCAATTCACCGGATTGCAATCCTGCCTCATCCAAGAGTTGATAGCGATATTGGATATAATCCGCGTCTTGTTGACTTTTCTTGGCCAAAGCCTGTAGTTCGCGTAGTCGCTCCACGGCTGCTGTATAACTCTCAAAATGCGTGCTATAATCAGCTAACAACGCCTCATTGCATGCAACTGCATCCACTACCTCCAATTGGAAATCTGCATTCTCAATCAGCAGGTTCGCGTGTTGCGAATGGATATCTATCAGCCGATTAGCCAGCACTTTGAGTTCCTGCAGCGTCACGACACTGTCATCCACAAACGAACGACTCTTTCCGTTGCTATATAACTCGCGACGGATGATACCTTCGTCAAATTCCGCCTCGATGATGCATTTGTCTTCACCATCCGTGATGGCTTTGCTATCCGCACGCGCACCAAGTACAAGCGCTAGCGCTCCGAGGATTATACTCTTACCTGCACCAGTTTCACCTGTTAGGACAGAGAAACCGGCACCGAAATCGATATCCAAATGACTGATTAATGCGTAGTTTTGTATGTGTAAATGCTTTAACATCAGTTGTTTGTAATCTTGTCGTAGGTTGTTTGACGCGTCGGGTCAATATCCATCAGTAGTTCGTACACCTCTTTCTTTTCGTTATCCGTTCCCTTGCTGAAGATATCCACTAACTCGTCCGCTTTGGCGTCTAAGAAAGTATTGATGACATACGTGGCAGGACGGGCGCGGTATGCCTCCTTAAGTACCGGCAGACCGTTGGCAATACGTGCTCTTCCGTTCGTCACATTATTGATCATCTCATCTAAACCCAAACGGTGGTATTCATAATAGTAATTGCGATATTTCTTAAATGCCTCGTCTAACAGGTTGTTAATCAGCGCGTAACGGTTGCGGTTGCTGTCAAAAGCCAACCATCCTTTCTGCTCCGAACCATCCATGCTTGCGGACTGACAGGCATTGACAATCTCCTCACATTGTTGGAAGAATGGAGTGCCGCCAAGTCGTTGAAAACTATCTTGGTCATGACCAATAATCAGGTAGCAGTAATACGCAAGCATCGCCGTCAGGTTAGTCGTGAATTGATTCTGCTGGTATTCAATACGATCGAACTCCTGGTACGTGAAGTTAAATGCGTTATCTTTAAAGTTAAGCAGAGGAGTCGTATAGGTCGAACCATATACAGGACGACGACTCTGAAGTGTCATCTCGCAAGTGAAAGCATTACCGCTAACCTGCTTAACGACTAACATCATGCTGCATTCGATCTTCTCCTGCTCGGCGTACGTCATATTGGTCCATCGGTTATGGTTCATATATTCCTCAATGCTCTTCTTCAGCGTCTCAAAAATCTGCTTGTTTGAGCCCTCAATGAGGTCGGAATTGACGGTCACTGTGCAATTGATCTCTTGCGCCGAGACCCAAGAAACCATACATAAGGCAGCTATCAATAATATTTTTCTCATTTCGATATAGAAATAATATTTCCGGTCTTCTCGCTGAATACAATTACCGGCAATTCTTTGTCCGTGAATAGGGATTTGGGTAAGGATACATCAATGCCCAGTTGAGCCATCGGCACCGTTTTGGATGCGATGCGTTGGCCTTTGAAGACCACCTCTACCTCCGCGCTTCCCGGCAGATTATATACGATTTGCGATAATTCCGCTTCTTTTTTCTTCTTGGTCTTAGCGTCTTCTGACGAGTTTTTGTAGAACGGGTCAACTTTCAAATTCACTTTCGTTAAGATAGTATCAGCTTCTACGTTCTCTGCCCGCGTAAATCCGTTCTCATCAGAGAAGAAGAGAGGGTAGGTGTATCCTCCGCGTTTGCCTTGCGGTTCATCTGCATTACGACCGTAGTCAATATGCTTGTAGTCCACTATCTTATGCTCCGTTTTCTTGCTCTTCTTACCGATGAAAAGTTCCGTTAACGCTTGCTCTTGCTTGTCCAACTCATCTAATACCAAACGCATCGCCGTTCCGTCAGCAGGAGCGTGTTCAACCTCTCCGCTCAGCAGGTACATACGTGTCTCGCGAATGCGGAAGATTTGTTTTGCTACTTCAAAAGCCTGTGCCTCCGGTGTGGCGGCTTTCAATACTTCCTCTGGAAGCGGAGCAACGCCTTTGTTCGGTTTATGTGTTTTGGCGCCTTGTTTGTTCTCGTGCGACTTAGTAGGAACTTGCTTTGCAGCAGCTTGAGGTGCATTGTATCCGGTTAATAAGCCTTTCTCGTTAATGCTCAAGAGCATAGGAATACCACCCGTCGCATCCACTTTATGCGGACGCGCATTGTCGGCAATCGTTCTTGTGCCGATTTGTGCATCTTTCAGCGTGTAAGTGGTCTTGGTCTCCATGATTGCATCGTTCGTACCAAGCATAGCTTCTGCGAACTCGGCATACAGACCTTTCTCCTGAGTCTCAACCGTGTAGCAGAAATCTACTACGACTACCGTCTTCGGGCTGTAATAGACCAAAGCGGCTTCATCTTTTTCTAACACTTGTGCACTTACGGCACTTACCATCATCGCTCCTACGAGCAGTACAAAAAATCGTTTCATATAGTTTGTCTTTTTATTCTTCGTTCCAAATACGCCATGCAGCCTTCGCTTGACCGACTAACATCTCCATTCCATTACGGATTGAGGCTCCTTGTGCTTTGCCTTTTCGTAAGAATAGCGTCTCTTCCGGGTTATATACGCAGTCGAACAGTAAATGGCGCTCCGAAATGAACTCGTAGGGGATGGCAGGACAACTGTCTACGTCCGGCAGCATACCGAGCGGCGTGCAATTGACGATCACCGTGTGCGCTTTCATCACTTCCTCGTTCAATTCTGTATACCCCAATATACCTTCTTGCGGATGACGACTGACTAACGTCGGTGTCACACCTAACTTACGTAAACCGTAGCACGCTGCTTTTGATGCGCCGCCTGTTCCCAACACGAGCGCTTTATGGTCGTAGTCGCGCAATAGCGGACGAATGGACTCAATAAACCCAAGGCAGTCGGTGTTATATCCTACCTTCTTGTATACGACATTTACCGCACCGATAGCTTCTGCCGTTTCGTCCAGACGATTCAGATAAGGGATAACGGTTTGCTTATAAGGAAAGGTCACGTTCATTCCGTCCAAATGTGCAATATACTCCTTAATCCGGTCCAACTCAGTCTCCGCAATCGGGTAGAGTGAGTATTCCGCATCTATTTTTTCTGTTGCAAATTTCTCGTTGAAATAACGAGCAGAAAAAGAGTGCAACAGAGGAAACCCTATGATACCGTAGTGACGCATAATTTTCCTTTTTTAATAGTTGCTTGGTGAGTCTTTGAAGTGAATTTTTTGCCTCCTTCACCGCGTTGCAACGCATCGTATATCTTATCTATTTCTGCGAATCCGTATTCGCGAATGTTTTCATACAATCGCGCAATCCCCGCTTCGCGCGTATTTTTGCCGTCTAGTATATCGGCATATCCTTGCATGAATTCTGCCGTCTGAGCCATGTGCTCAATCTCTGCCTTGCTGTAATTCTTTAACTGTTCACGGATGGCGTTTCGGGTAATGGAGACATCCGAGTTCGTGCTATCGTTAACCCATTTCAAGCCCCTTTTGTCTCGCAGATAATGTTCAATATAGTCTCGCGTGGTGCATAGTAATGGACGTACAACCTGTACACTTTCTGGTGCCATGGGATTTGCGCTTATCGGACGCATTCCTGCCAATCCTCGCAAACCTGCACCACGCTTCAGATTCAACAGCAGTGTCTCTGCTTGGTCGTTTTGGTGATGTGCTACAGCAATCGCTTGACAACCTTTCTCACGTGCCACTTCATCAAACCATGCGTAGCGTAACTCCCTTGCCGCCATCTCAATGCTTATTTGATGCGCCTTGGCGTAAACTTGTGTGTCGAACTTTGTGACCACTAACTCAATATGCATTTTATCGCATAACTCACGTACAAAAGCCTCGTCTCGGTCACTCTCAGTCCCTCGTAACTGGAAATTGCAGTGCGCCGCTATACATGTATATCCGGCACGTGTCAGCACGTCCAGCAGTGCTACGCTGTCAGCGCCGCCACTTAAGGCAACTAACACAGGCTTTGCTTTGTCCAGCAACCCGCGCTGACGGATGTATGTATTGACGCGTCTAAGCATTTTCCAAACTCTTCAAATCTACCAACTTATTGACAATCGCATAAATAGTTAAACCTGCAGTAGAGTGTATTTTCAGTTTACGTGTTATATTCTTTCTATGCGAGATGACGGTGTGCGTAGAGATGCATAATACATCCGCTATCTCCTTGTTACTCAGTCCTTTAACAACCTGAACCAATACATCTCTCTCGCGCTCACTCAACTCTTCTGTTTCCTCTTCTTCCGCGTGTCTGCGCGCATGACGACTGGTTTCTATAGAAGGACGTAATATATCGTCTTCAATGGCGCAGTGATCCGCAAAATCCTGTTCGGTGTGCCATAGGTCACTCATCACACTAATCAGCGGAAAGTTCACATCAGCAGGGTAATACTTGATAATCAGGTTCTTGATCTCACTCAACTTATCCGTTATACGTTGATCGTCATGCTCGTGTTCCTCATATTGACCTGCATTCTCATGCTCAATGTGCGTCTTAATCTCCTCTACAAACTCATCATAACATCTCACGATAAGCGCAGGTATCCGATTGCTCGCTTGCTCCAATTGAATGGCATCAATCAGTGCGGCTCGCAAACGCGGCAGACGGAATTCCAAGAAGTAAGTATGGGCGTTGCGCAGGTAGCGATGCAGTGTCTCTATGTCAATATTGGCTGGTAAAGCACGCTGACGGAAAACCTTATAGTTTACAACGGACAAGAAAGTAGGGGTGTGCACATCATGCGCCTCACAGACTTCTTCAATAGTCTGTTCACCCACACCCATATTCAAACCAAAACGGCTGATGATCTGGATGGCCTCTTCCTCGTGCGCCATCAGGTCGCACATCTTGTCCTGCGCTTTATACATCTTAATCTCCTAATCCTCTGTATTTCACGCGTTTGGGCTCACAAGCTTCTTCGCCTAAGCGCATTTTCTTATTCTCTTCGTACTCAGAATAACTGCCTTCAAACCAGAATACCTTTCCGTCACCTTCGTACGCCAGTATATGCGTGCAAATACGATCCAGGAACCAACGGTCGTGACTGATAACTACGGCGCAGCCCGCGAAGTTCTCCAGACCTTCCTCCAACGCACGTAAGGTATTCACATCTATATCGTTCGTCGGCTCGTCTAATAGCAGCACATTCGCCTCACTCTTCAGCGTCAACGCCAGATGTAATCTGTTGCGCTCACCGCCACTCAGTACACCGCATTTCTTCTCTTGGTCTGCCCCCGTAAAGTTAAAACGACTCAGATACGCACGTGCATTGATATCTCTGCCTGCCACGCGGATAAACTCCGTACCACCGCTGATAGTTTCAAAAACAGTCTTGTTCGGGTCGATATCCGTGTGCTGCTGGTCCACGTAGCCGATCTTTACGGTCTCACCGACGCTGAATGTGCCCTTATCCGCTTTCTCGCTTCCGATAATCATTCGAAACAAAGTCGTCTTACCCGCTCCGTTTGGACCGATAACGCCCACAATGCCGTTGGGCGGTAACATGAAGTTCATATCCTCAAACAGCAGGCGGTCACCAAACGACTTAGCTACACCTTCCGCATTAATCACCTTATTTCCCAGACGAGGACCGTTGGGAATGAAGATCTCAAGCTTCTCCTCACGTTCTTTCTGCTCCTCGTTTAACATGCGGTCATAAGACTCCAAACGCGCTTTCTGCTTTGCATGACGTGCCTTCGGGGCCATCCGGATCCATTCTAACTCGCGCTCAAGGGTCTTTCTCCGCTTGCTCGCCTGTTTCTCCTCTTGCGCCATGCGGGCGGTCTTCTGGTCCAACCAACTCGAGTAGTTACCTTTCCATGGTATACCTTCTCCGCGGTCCAACTCAAGAATCCAACCTGCTACGTTATCTAGGAAGTAACGATCGTGCGTGATGCAGATCACCGTTCCCGCATATTGCTGTAAGTGTTGCTCTAACCAGTCGATACTTTCTGCATCCAAGTGGTTCGTCGGCTCGTCCAACAGCAGTACATCCGGTTGTTGCAGCAGCAATCGACACAAAGCTACGCGTCTTCTCTCACCTCCGGAGAGGGTAGTGACACTCGCATCATCCGGCGGACAACGCAGTGCGTCCATCGCTCTGTCTAACTTCTGGTCGATATTCCATGCGTCCGCAGCGTCCAACTTATCCTGCAACTCTGCTTGACGAGCTAATAACTTATCGAAATCCGCGTCAGGCTCAGCAAAAGCCATGTTGATGTCATCGTATTCCTTCAACATGTCCATGATCGGCTGTACACCTTCCTGTGCCACCTCTCTTACCGTCTTGCTCGGATCCAGTTTCGGATCCTGCTCGAGATATCCAACGCTGTATCCTGGGCTCCAAACAACCTCGCCCTGATACTCTTTCTCGATGCCGGCAATAATCTTCAAGAGCGTCGATTTACCCGCACCGTTTAGACCGATGATACCGATCTTGGCGCCATAGAAAAAACTCAGGTAGATATTTTTCAACACCTGTTTCTGAGGACCGAAATTCTTACTCAGTCCCACCATCGAGAATATAATCTTCTTATCGTCTGCCATACTCAGCGAAAGTATAATCGTAAGGGTTCTTATCGTCTGCTTCGTGACGTTCTGCACTCAGCTGTTTCCAAACTTTTGCATCAATCTCAGGGAAGAACGTGTCCGCGTCTTCCCAACTGTGATGAATATGCGTGATATACAGCTTATCCGCACGCTCCATCATCTGGCGATACACCATGCCTCCGCCGATAACAAAAGCCTCTTCTTCGCCCTGCACTTTGGCGCATAATTCATCCAACGAGTACACCGCCTCCGCGCCTTCAAATGTCTTGCCTTGTACGTCCGTCAGCACGATATTTCTACGGTTGGGTAGGGGATGCTTGGGCAGCGAGAAGAAGGTCCGCTCACCCATTAACACGGTCTTTCCACTCGTGATCTCCTTGAAATGTTTTAGGTCCGCCGGCATGTGACACAATAAATCACCTTTCTTACCGATGGCGTAATTCTCTGCTATTGCAACGATTATCGAAATCATACACTAACAACTCCTGCAATGTGAGGATGCGGATCATAGCCTTCCAACTGGAAATCTTCAAATTGGAAGCTAAACAAGTCCTTCACCTCCGGGTTAATAATCATCTTCGGTAGTGGTCTCGGCTCACGCGTCAACTGCAATTTCACTTGCTCCAAGTGGTTCAGATAAATATGTGCGTCACCGAAAGTGTGCACGAAATCACCGCATTTAAGACCAGTCACTTGCGCCATCATCTGAAGCAACAAGGCGTAACTGGCGATATTAAACGGCACGCCTAAGAAAATATCCGCGCTGCGTTGATACAACTGCAAACTCAGTCTTCCGTCCGCTACATAGAATTGGAACAAACTGTGGCAAGGCGGTAATGCCATCTTCTCCACTTCCGCTACGTTCCAGGCACTCACGATCATGCGACGGCTGTCCGGGTTCTCCTTGATCATCTTCACCACGTTGGCGATCTGATCTATCGTGCCACCGTTATAATCCGGCCAACTGCGCCATTGATGACCGTAAACAGGACCCAACTCTCCATTCTCATCGGCCCACTCGTTCCAGATTCTCACGCCGTGCTCCTGCAGATACTTCACATTTGTGTCGCCCTGCAAGAACCACAGCAACTCATATATAATCGACTTCAGATGCAACTTCTTCGTCGTCAACAGAGGAAAACCTTCCTCCATGTTAAAGCGCATCTGATGACCGAAAACAGAGATCGTACCCGTTCCTGTGCGGTCGTGTTTGACGGTGCCTTCTTCCAGCACACGTCTGCATAAATCTAAATACTGTTTCATTATTCGATGTATGTTTGCCTCCGGAGGCTCTCAGGTTAATACAATTTGTACGTTGTTTTGAGAACCTTAAACTCGGTTCTACGATTGATCTGATTGCAGATCTCCTGTTTGTCCGCCGGCAGCGCCAAGATGAATCTCTCATCTAACACCTGCTCCTGCGGGATAAACGGATACTTGTCGTGTAGCGCCTTATCTGCCACTACAGGCTTACTCTTACCGTACCCGACAGGCGTCAAGCGCTCACTCTCTATACCGTGCTTAATCAAATAATCGCAACAACTCTGTGCACGTTTCTGACTCAACTCCTGATTGAAATCTTCATTACCCTTCAAGTCTGTGTGTGCACTCAACTCAATTGTGATATTCGGGTTGTCTTGCAGCAATTTCACTAATTTCTCTAATTCCTCTTCAGAAGCCTTCGTCAACTCCCAGCGACCGAACTCATAGAAGATATTCTCCATCTTCACCGGTCTGCTGATCGGACTTAGCGTGAAGTTCATCGTATACGTCTTGCTGTCCTTTAGGTCCTTGGTGTTCCATTGCTCTTTTGAGTTAAGGTAACCTCTCGCCGTCACTAACATCACGTACTTCACATCCTTCTTCAACTTGATCTTATACGTTCCGTCACGCCGTGCACTGACCTTACTGTTCGTGCCGTCACTACCTACCAAACGTAACTTGGCGTCCGAAATAGGGTTGCCTTGTTCGTCATTGACTACACCTTCCGCAATAAACTCCATCTCCGGTAACCAGAAACGATAAATCTTATCAAAGCCTTTCTTGTCTCCCTTGTTCGAAGAGAAGAAACCGTCCTGTGTGTTCCCCTCAAACGTGATTCCGAAATCATCACCGATGCCGTTGAACTGCGGGCCCATGTTGTAAAGCACCCAAACCACACTGTCTTTCTGTGTTGAGTCGCGTTGGGCCTTGTAGATATCCAAACCTCCGTATCCGGGGTGACCGTTACTGGAGAAATACAGCGTCCCGTCCTCATGTACGTACGGATACATCTCATCCGCAGCTGTATTGATGCCTTTACCTAATGGCTGTGCATTCTTCCATTCCCCGCCATCTAACTCTGCCATCCAGATATCTTTTCCTCCTTCGCCTCCTGGTGCATCACTCGCAAAATACAAGGTGTCACCCGTAGTATTCAACGCAGGATGGCCGACAGTAATGGAACTATCCGCAAAAATCTTCACCTCTTGCGGCTCTCCCCACTCACCACTCGCACGCTCGCTTCGGCATATCTTGGCACCTAAGTCCTTGCCATTAATAGGCTTCGAATAGGTGAAATACATGGTTCTGCCGTCACGACTGAAGCAACTCACACCCATTTCCGCCGTACCTGCTTGTTTGCCGGTGGAGTCGTTCTGCTGCTCGCTATCAGAAGACTCATACAATCCTTCCGCCAACGCGATCTCACCCCATTCACCAGCCGCATTCTTCTTCGTTTGATATAATTGGAACAACTGCTGACCTGTTACGTTACTCGGCCTCTTCAACTTCTTCGTGCCCGTTTGCTTCTCCTGACGGTTACTGGTAAACATCAGTACATCTGCTTGCGAACCTACAAACATCGGCGCGAAGTTGCTTGTGCGCTTTTGATTAAGCTCCTTCGCTTCTGTCACCTTGTATCTACTACCTTCTTTCTTCCACTCATCAATCTTCCCACATGCATACTTGCCGGCCTGCGCAACGTAGTTATCCGGGTGCTTCTCCAGGTACAACTCATAACTCTTAGCCGCATCTTTATACTTACCTTGGTACTGCAGCGCCAAGCCCGCATTCAAGAAGATTGTCGAGTCCTGCAAGTGATACTTGCAACGCAACGCACTCTGATAACAGTTCACAGCACGAGGGTTATTCAAGATTCGATAACACTCGCCTTGCTTAAATGCTACATAGCCCTTCATCTCACGATCTTTCTTCGTGCTTAAACGGCTGTAGCATTGCTTATAGATATCCGCAGCAGTGTAATACTCACCGATAGCGAACTTCTTATCCGCCCTCTTTATCCGCTGCTGTATCGAGCACCCACTCAACACCAGCATTGCCGCTAATATGAATATTTTACTTTTCAATATTATTCCTCTTTTCTTCTCTTTTCGTCCCTTTTCTTAGTGAGGAATGTACTCAATCAAAAACGTTCTTTTGCGGATGGGACCCGCAAAAGCACGAGCGGGGGGCACCGCGTTCTTTGATGAGTAGCATTCCGAACACTTATTTTAATTCATGAACTACCAATCCAGAGCGTAACTTCGGCTCAAACCATGTAGTCTTCGGTGGCATGATATTCCCGCTATCAGCGATGTCGATGATCTGTTGCATCGTAACAGGGTAGAGTGCCAGCGCGACTTTCATCTCACCGCTATCCACTCTCCGTTTCAACTCACCAAGTCCACGAATACCGCCCACGAAATCAATCCGTTTGTCGCTCCGTAAGTCCTTGATACCGAGTATCTTATCCAAAATCAGGTTACTCGAGATCGTTACATCCAGCACTCCAATAGGATCATTATCATCGTACCTACCGGCCTTGGCCGTCAACGAATACCAACGTCCGCCTAAATACAACGAGAAATTATGCAACGCTTTGGGTTTTACATCATTAAGCAAAGCGTCACCATTATAACATTCAACAATGAAGTCATCTTTGATGGCTTCCAGGAACTCCTCTTCCGTCAACCCGTTCAGGTCCTTTACTACGCGGTTATAATCAATAATTTTCAACTGATTATCCGGGAAACAGACAGCCAGGAAAAACTCGTACTCGGGAAGACCACTAATCCTCTCATCCTTTAATCCCCTCATCCGTTTTCGCTCAAGCCCAACGCCCGCTGCAGCAGCGGATCTATGATGCCCATCCGCGATATACATAGCCGGAATCTGAGCGAAGATCTCCGTGATCCGCTTAATCGTCTCCTTGTCGTCAATCACCCAGAAAGTGTGTCGAAAACCCTCAGGCGCAGCCACAAAATCGTATTCCGGTGCATTCCTTGTCACGCCCGCTACGATCTCATCCAAGTCCTCGCGATGCGGATACGCAAAGAAAACAGGCTCCATGTTCGCGTTCAGTACACGCACGTGCTTCATGCGGTCCTCTTCTTTATCGCGACGCGTCAACTCGTGCTTCTTGATTCGCCCCTCTAGGTAGTCATCTACCCACGCACCGACCACCAGACCGTACTGTGTCTTCTCCTTGCCGCCCGAAAGCGGATTGTCTGCTAAGATCGTCTGCGCATAGACGTAGTACTTCTCCTCCTTGTCTTGCACAAGCCATCCTTCCGCCTTGAACTTCTTAAACTGCTCCACAGCAGCCGCATAGACGCGCTCGTCGTGCTCGTCTGTGCCCGGCTCAAAATTGATCTCAGGCTTGATAATGTGATAAAGACTCTTGGGATTGCCTTCCGCCTCCTTACGCGCTTCTTCGCTGTTCAGCACGTCATAAGGGCGACTACTCACTTCTTCCACCAACTCCTTCGGTGGACGTATTCCGCGAAATGGTTTAATCTTCATACCAGTAATTTCCTTTCCGTTATCGAGTCGTTCTCGGTCCATTGTCGGTCCAACATCGAGAGATAAACGTATCCTCCTATACCATATATATACTTTGTATATATCCCGTGATTTTGAAATTACTTCTTCTCTGCCACTTTCTCAGCGCCGCCCATACTGCAAGTTCCGTTGAATACTGCACCCGGCTCTACAATCAGCGTCTTCGTCTGTACATCACCGGTAATCTTACCGCTGGAACGAAGCGACAACTGCTGGTGACAATTGATCTTGCCTTCCAGCAAACCCATAATTTCAGCCTGCTGACATACAATCGTACCTTTGACGCGACCGGCCTCACCGATAACGACCTTACCGCTACAATTCAAATCACCTTCAATCAGACCGTCAATACGATAATCGCTGTCTGCAGTGATAGTTCCTACAATCTTACTTCCTGCGGTTAATGAATTGAATAAAGAACCGCCTTGTGGTTTCTCGTTTGCCATAATTCTATTTGTTTTTAATTGATTTCACAAAATTAGCGTGCAAAGATACGAAAAGATTTTCATATATGCAAGTGCGCGCGCATAATATTTCGTAAAAAGTGCATTTTATACCAAAAAATCAAAAACTTTCTACTGTTCACTTTCCGCTTTCAACTTTTCTTCGTACCTTTGCATGCATTTTGTGCGCATTTATGAAAATAATACTCGTCATAGCGTTTGTTGCAGCAGCGATCTTGCTCCTTTGCGTGGGGGTTATCTTCCGCAAGGATCATTCGTTTCGTTCCCAACATATACATCAGAACGATCGAATGAAGCAGGATAATATACATTGCTCCACGGCCCAAGACCGCGAAATGAGACGAGAAAAAAAGAACAAAATTGAAACAAAAAATTTATAATCATTATGAACAAAATTTCTATTATCGTAGAGTCGATTTTGGCAGCTGGAATTGTTGCCCTGTTTATCCTTTTCTTTACTGTAACTCCTGGTTCGAAAAAGACTGTAAATCAAGATGTTGAGGCGGCTGGAGAACTTCTTCCGATCGCGGTCATTAACACTGATTCTATCCTCAAAAATTACACCCTTGCCGTAGAGGCTTCTGACAAACTCATGTCTCGCTACGAGGAATCGACCGTCAAACTTGATACCAAGGCTAAATCGCTCCAGAAAGAGGCAGAGACTTTCCAACGTGAGGTACTTGATTTCCAGCGCAAACTTGAGGCAAACGCTTTCCTTAGCCGTGAGCGTGCAGAGAGTGAGCAAGCTCGTCTACAGAAGAAAGAGCAGCAACTTATGGCAAAGCAGCAAGATCTTGAGAACCTGCGCCAGAAACTTAGTGCAGATTTCATGAACGAGCAGGCTGCGTTGACCCAGCAACTCCAGGACTCCGTACAGGCTTATCTGCGTGAGTTCAATGCCGATGGTCACTATCATCTCGTGCTCAATGACGCTGTATTGATGAATAAGGTGGCTGGCTACGACATCACTAATGAAGTAATCGAAGCCCTCAATGCACGCTACTCGAAGTAATATAGTTTGGGCATTGATTGTTCTCCTCGCTCTCCCTTTAGGGAGGGACGGGGTAGGCTCTGTTTACGCCCAGCGTATTCCACAGGCAATCGAGTACACAGAAATCTATGATTTCTTGGAGGAACTGACCACGGATGGCGTCATTCGTTCGAACGCAGCGATAAAGCCGTATACGCGTGATCACATTGCGCGTCTTTTGGCCGAAGCGCAGAGCAAGGACTCCCTCCTGAACAAGCGTCAGAAGGACGACCTGCAGTTTTATCTCCAAGACTACGCGCTGGAACTCGACACGCTCCCCGTATACTACAGCTACGGCCATCGTCACGTCACCCAATGGATAACGCCTGTATCCAACCTCTCGCTGGCAGATCCCTCACTTCACATCCTTACTAAAGATAAAGTCTTTAAGATGCGCGTTCGGCCTATCTTAGGCATGGATCTGTATGCCAACCAAAACGGCATTCTGCAGCACCGCTGGTACGGACTCGAGATCCAAATGGACATCGCGAAACACGTATCCATTTGGGGATCTTTCCGTGATAACTCATGGGGAGGCCAAGGGATGCGTAATTCGAAGATTCATACGGGATGGAGTTTGGTTGACAAGTCCGATCCTGCGAATCTCGTATATGTGCCGTCGCCTGCCCTGAATAACCTGCCCGGTGTGCAATACAAGGAGGCTACATACGGCGGCGATTTCTCTGACTCGCGTGGCGGTTTATCGCTCTATGCATGGTGGGGATCTATTGGCATCCAACGCGAACGTATCACCTGGGGTGACGCACAGCATTGTTCGAACATCCTTTCTGCCCATAATCCCGCAGTTCCGATGGTCACGCTCCAACTCACGCCTTGTAAATGGTTCCAATTTGACTATTTCCACGCCTGGCTGCCGAGTAATGTGATTGATTCTACTTATTATTATGTAGAGCGCGATAAAGAAGGTGTAGAGACGCGTCAGTACCGCCCCGCCAACAAATTTATGGCGGCCAATATGTTCACCTTTATGCCCTGCAAATATATCCAGTTCTCCTTCGGAAACTCGATTGTTTACGCAGAGCGTAATGTGCAAGCGGCGTACTTCATTCCTATCGCCTTCTTCAAGTCTTTGGATCACCTCTTGACCAAAGGATTAGGCTCGGAGAACCAAAACTCGCAAGTCTTTGCTACGATCTCTGTAAGGCCGACCGATCACCTGCGTCTTTACGGATCTTTCTTCTTGGATGAGTTTAAGTTCGCGCGCCTCAAACGCTCCAACCCGGAACGTAATCCTATTTCGTATCTCGTTGGCTTCAACTGGAGCGGATGGCCGGTGAAGGGACTGGCGCTGCGCGGAGAGTTCATGCGATCGTATATAGGTTGTTACTCGCATTCGATTAAGGTGTTGGATTATACCTCTAATTCCACCGGTATGGGCCATTATCTGGGCGATAACGCGCAATCGATCTTTGTGCAGGTTTCCTATCGTCCAACACGTAGCCTGCGTCTCATGCTCGACTACACCTGCGATACAAAGTATCGCGCATACGATTACCTCCGTGATTACATCATCAGTACCGGAGGAACGGAGCACCCGGTTCTGGCGCAGAAACCCTTCAGCGAGAAGATCTGGAGAAGCGATATTCTCAGTTTTCGCGCGGTGTACGAAGTATTCAATAACTGCTATGCACACGTGGACTTCGCATACTCCAATACGCGTGCTTATGCACCTACTTCAGCGCGCATACCGAGCGAAGACCGCGGATGGAATACCGATGGCACCTCAATGGAACTCGCGGGAGATGAACTCAAAGAATATTATTTAAACAAATACACCCCTGTCTATTTGCAGGGTTCTAAATTTACATTTACATGTGGACTAAGTTTCGGCTTCTAAGCCTTTTTGCAGCACTCAGCCTTACGCTGACCCTCTCGGCAACTACCTTCGAGTACAAAGCAGACAGCACCCAGACCCAAACTATTGATGGTATAACTGTAGTTTTGGCAGCAGGCACTAACACGCAAAACGGCCCTACGTTCCTGGACAACGGATATACGAAGGCGATGCGTTTATATGCGAATAATACGATTACCGTTACCGGAGAGAACTTGACCTCTATTCAATTGTTGTGCTCTAAAACCGGTAAAGCATTTGCACAGCTCACCTGTTCGGTCGATAAATATACTCCGGGAACCGTTCCTACTAAAGAGAATGCTCAAACGATTGATAAGTGGGAGGGTAGTGCAACGTCTGTTAAATTCACTATGGGTTCAGGTCAGCGTCATCTGATACAGATTGTTGTGAATGGCGACCCGATAGATCTTAATCCCCAATCGGATGTTGTAGCTATCGATACGGCGGAGTGGGATCCGGATTTTATTTGGTATAGTGAACCTACTGCTATAATCGTACCGGACACTACTTTTTACAAGAAGCAATATATTTTTGTGCAGAGCAATATTCGTGTCTCCTGTTCGTATGGTACGATTATGAACACGGAGGAAGCATATTATTTCAACTGTAATGAGGCGAATACACTGACATTTGAAGCTACTCAACCCATCAAAGGATTTGTTATCAACGGTGCAGTGCGCAAAGCGTTTACAGCCTCTGTTGACAAAGGAGAAATAGCATATTTGTCTCCAGGGGAGTTTGATGTAAATGACGATAATATGCAGGAGTGTGAGACAGCAATCGTAGTCAAGAATATCGATGATACAAAAGTCACGCTTTCCTGCGATAAGCAACTCCGTTGCTATAGTATCTATTTCTACTTCGAAGCCAATCCTACGGCTACCGTAGAAAGTTGTGGTGGCTCTTCAAGCGGAGGCGAGGTATTTAACCTCACATTCGATACGGCAGACGCAGTATATGAGTCAGAAATATCTGCAGACGAAGGTAAGATTAACTAC
>DBYL01000040.1:0-87539 GCA_002309835.1 Bacteroidales bacterium UBA1187 | reverse complement strand
TGGTACCAGTCTGGAGAGAGTCAATTGGACCGCGTATGGATGGAGACCGACGGTCAACTGGCAATCAGTAAAGACGGGGATATCTATTCCTTCTCCGGCTATCTGGATTGCGATGACGGAAACACCTATAACTTCTCCTTCACGGGTGCTATGCCGTTCTATACCGACACCGAATATTACGATGAGGGACAAGGTATTGAGACCGTTCCTGCGCTCGATAGCAATGCGCCTATGTTCGACCTCTTCGGACGAAAAGTAAACGACACCTATAGAGGCGTCGTTATACAGGAGGGGCATAAATATCTCTTGAGATAGTTATCGGTACGTTTTCCGCATCTTGCGATAGTCTTTGCGGGCTTGGAAAACCGCTTTGAAGGCGCCCCAACGGCCTTGCAGCAGATAGAATAGCGCAGCGGCGTAATCCAATAAACCTCTTACAAACAGCACTCCACCGGGGTGTTGTTTGTTTTTATAAATCATCAGCAGGTTATTACGATGGTTCAGATATGTCTTGCGCGGACTCTCATAACTCAGAGCACCGCCGCCGAGGTGAAATACCACACTCTCTGGAAGACAAACCAATCGCCAACCTTTATTACGCATCCGCCAGCATAAATCAATCTCCTCCATGTGCGCAAAGAACGCTGCATCTAATCCTCCGCACTCCTTATATACTTTTGTACGCACACACATACACGCGCCTGACGTCCAATCTACATCTACCGTGCTGTCGTATTGCCCCTTGTCTTCTTCCACGTGCCATAATACACGTCCGCGGCAGTAAGGGAAATACAACTTGCTCAGATAGCCGCCTGCTGCACCTGCGTGCTCAAAGAAATTACGCCGTACCCAACTCCTTACTTTCGGTTGTACGGCTGCTACGTCCGGGTGCTCGTCCATATATCGGAGTAGGGGCGCTAACCAACCATCCGTCACCTCTACATCGCTGTTCAGTAGCACGACGTACTCGCTATCTACCTGCTCTATAGCCCTATTATATCCTTCTGCAAAGCCGTAGTTCTTATCCAGTACAATAGTCTTGACGCTCGGGAACTCCTGTGCCAACACTTCCAAACTATTGTCTGTACTGCCGTTGTCCGCTACAATAACCTCAAACTCTTGACTCTTAGCTATTGACTCTTGACTCTTAACCACCGACGGCAAATACCGACGCAGCATTTCTGCGCCGTTCCAGTTTAATATGATTACGCTACATTTCATCCCTTTTTCCATTTAAACCGATTATGCGTCCATAGCCATAATGCCGGCTGCGCTTGTATATTCTCTTCAAGCATCCGCGCATACGCCTTCGTGATCTCGCCTTCTGCTGTCTTCTGCGGCTCAGCCGCTATCAGACGCATATCTGTGTGATAATACCCGCGTTGAGGACGCGTAATAAAAGCGTAGAACACCGGATAACCGAATTTCTTGCCTAATACCTCTCCGCCATCCAGAAAACCTGTCTCCTGATGCAAGAACTCCACCCATGTACGGGTCACTTCGGGCCTTGGTTTCTGGTCGCTGAGCAAACCTATCGTCACCGGTTTCTTTTCCGCCTTATATCGTACCATCTCGCGTAAGATCCGGTTCTTCTCCACGCATTCGCCACCTCTTTTGGCGCGGAGCGCCAGCATGAGTCTGTCCATCCTCTTGTTCTTCAGCTGCCGATAGACATTCAATTCCGTCACTCCTTCGCTTACCCACTGCTGCACACTGGCTTGCCATTCCCAGTTGCCCATGTGTGCTAACATAAATATTCCGCCTCCTGCAGCGTCCACCAGACGGTTCACTTCCTCCATGTTACCGAAGATCACGCGTTGCCGCATCTCTTCGTCGCTCGCCCGATAGCCGTAAATGTTCTCCACCATCGTATAGCAGAACTGATGGTAGAAGTCTTTCTCTATTAACGTGCGCTCTTTCTCGCTCTTGTCAGGGAACGCCGCGGCTAAGTTCTTCGCGGTAATCCGCCTCCGATAACGTACCACGTAGTACATCATCGGATAAAGTAACCAATCGGCGAACCAATAATGTACGCCAAGCGGTAACTTACTTAAAGAAGCGGTACAATGAAGTAGCATAACCAACTGTACGAAGTAAGTATCGGAGCTGCTAATAATATACTGTCAAAACGGTCTAATACACCTCCGTGACCGGGTAGGAAATTACCGGAATCTTTCACCCCAATTGAGCGTTTGAAGAGACTTTCCTCCAAATCGCCCAAGGTGCCAAACAAACTCGTGGTCGCCGCGAAGCCCAATGCTACGGCAAGTCCGTATCCATTCGCAGAGATAGAATCAAACCAACCGCACTTGTATAAGATGACGGCTGCAACCATTGCAAAGAATACACCTCCGAGCAATCCTTCCCAACTTTTCTTGGGACTGATGTGCGGAGTCATCTTATGATTTCCCTGCGGGCGCTTAGCAGTCAAACTACCTACGCAATAAGCTCCCGTATCATTGATCCAAATCAATACAAAGAGCGCTAATAACAGCCATTTGTCTAAACTGTACAACAGACACATACAACACAGCGGTATAGCAATCATCACTTGGGAGATAAGCATGTTTCCCCAATTCTGTAGCGGTTTACCGGAGTGGTTCCAGATTTCGTCCATCAGACTAAGCACCAAAATCGGCAGATACGAGATCGCTAAAGAGATGCTAAAGGCGCGATAATAGTCTTCGCCCATGGGTTTATATGCCACGCAGATGGCGGTCAGCCAGATCATAATGGCCCCTAAGAACGCACAGACACGCAAGGTCGTAGGGGATTTGACTAACCGATGAAACTCATCTACCGCCAGCACATTTATGAACAGCAATAAGCCCGCAATGGCCCATTGATTCCAAAGAATGCTACCTACGACGCAGCCTACAAATACAGCGCCACTAATGGTCCGTTTAACAAATTCTGTCATTTTTATTCAAAAATTTTTGCAAAATTACAAAAAAAATACTACCTTTGCAAATAATTTTGAATTTTTATGGAAAATAGTACGATTGAATTGTCCTTAATGGACCCCGAAGAACGCGAGTTGGTAACCTTTATCTACGATGCAATTCCCGCGCAAGACAAGCAAAATCTGACGACGGACGACATCCTCTATGTGCTGGATCGCATGGATGATTATCTGGAGAAGGAAGGATTGCTGCGTGAGGACCCGCAGACGGGCGAAGTGGAGTACCTCGACGGCGATGTAGATGAGACGGAGCAGTTGAATTTCGTGCTGGATGCGGTGAAGAAAGAGAACCGCGCCATCACCTCTGCGCAGATTCAACTCATCCAGGATGCCGAATTGCAGTACGGCATCTCCAAAGGCTATTATAGCGAAGAGTAATACTTAGCAGGTAATGGAGGCGAGGTCCTCCATTATTTGTTTTTTTAGGTTCTCCAGCGACTCGAACTTACGCTCCTCACGGATGAAGCGCGTGAAAAGTAGGGTGAGATGTTGCTCGTATAGATTGCCATGAAAACGAGGTATGTATACCTCGATAGTGCGCGTAGCATTACCTATCGTAGGATTGGTGCCGATGTTGCACACCCCTTTCTCCTGTATTTTGTCCCCTTTTACCTCCACCTCATATACGCCGTTGCGCGGAATAATCTTATCCGCCTGATCCGGTTGGATATTAGCGGTAGGAAAACCAATCGTGCGACCGATGCCGTTACCGTGTACTACGGTGCCGCTAATACTGTATGCTCGACCTAAAAGGTCATTTGCTACTGCTATATTCCCGCTTTGAAGAGTCTGACGGATCTCAGTGGACGAGACGTGCCACTCGCCATCGACGAACTCACCCATGCTGATAATTTCTATGCCTGCCTCTGCTCCGATGCGCTTGTAGTCTTGCGTATGACGCAGCCTGTCGGAACCAAACGTATGGTCATAACCCATTAGCAGCACTTCCACTTCGTATTGGGCTTTGAGTTGCAGTATAAACTCCGCGGCCGTCAGCGGTTGGATATCCGCAAAGGGCAGAATAAGCACCTCTCCGAAAGTCTTTAGCAACTCCACGCGTTCCTCTAACGAGGTCAGCAGTTGCGGTGTATAATCGCTCTGCAGCACCGTACGCGGATGACTGTCAAAAGTGACAATAAGCGGTTGCAATCCGCGTTGGGCTGCAAGCGTACGGAGATGCTCGAAAAGGAAGCAATGCCCCTTATGCACTCCGTCAAAAAATCCTATAGTCGCAATGCGCTTCATTACATTCCTGGAGGAGGACCCGAGGGCGGGGGAGTGCCGGGTTTCGGACCTTTTGACGGGTCAAAACCGGACTCCATCATCTCTTGCATAAATCCGGCCGCTCCTTTGGCTTTCAAATCACCCATCTTATTGAGTTTGATGGTACAGGTGAGCATGAAATACGTGGGGAGAGTATTGTATTTGGCGTACGTGACCGCATTATCGCTGACCACTTGTACGATATTCTTCTTCTGATGGAGGATATCATATACATAGAGCGCTAACGTAGCATTGCTCCATGATTTCTCAATAGAGGCATTGAGGATCACCTCATTCACGTCGCTCAGATTATAGCCGTAGCGGGCAGTATAACCGCAGTCGGCACTGATGGTCCAGGACTTGGGTAGATGGAATTCTACATCGCCTGTCACACCCCAGTTAAATACATTTGAGGTGCTGTTCCTCGTCAGACTGTTGGTGGTGCGGCTGTAGGTGACATTCCCGCGTACACCTATGTCTACGATTGAGTGCGTGAAACGCAGACTGGCGTCTTCCGATACGCGGAGATTACCGGTCAGCGAGCGGTTACCGAGCATGAAACTGTTGTTCGCAATCATTTCCGCTATCTCTGCCGCCGTCTTATCGCGACTGATATACGCTATGCGTTGGTTATAATTGATAGAGGTACGCGAGTTGAACTGGAACATCTTCTTGCAGAATGGTGTGTTATACATCAAATCGCCTCCGATGCTCCACGGAAGCGCATCAGCATTCACCGTCTGCTGGTATAACTTACCCGTCTCATCATAGATGGAGTTGTTGACTAACGCCTTCTGGGTCAGCGAGCCTTGAATGCCGGTCATGATAGACGAGAAGTTATCCTGATTGAAGCGGCTGTACATGAATCGCAGGTTATGCGCAAAGGATGGGTTCAGACCTAAGTTTCCCACGGTCTCGTTCATCGCATTCGAGTTATTGCGCACAGGCTCCATCTGCGTTATGGTCGGTTGCGTCGCTTTTCCGTTATAACTGATACGTGCAAACTCTTTCTTACCGAATTTATACTTGAAGTTGACGCTCGGCGCTATATTATACGAATAGACCGTCGTGTCGCGCAGCAGCACACCTCCGTAATATGTCATGCTGTGTGTCTGTGTCGCTAATCCGCGTACACCTACCGTCAGGTCGGTCTTCTCGCTCACCCAGCGGTAGTTCAACTCCAACTGCTCGGAATAGTAGTTGTTACGCAGCGCATTCGAATAGGTGGAGTCATAGGCATAACTGCCGCTGACGCTATCCATCGAGTACTGGGCTTTATGACTGGCGCGGTTACGGCCGCTGAAGGTCGCTGCTATCTCTAAGAAATGATTGGTCTTGTAGATCGGTTCTACATACGCCGCTTTGAGCGAGTAGGCATGACTGTTGTTGCCGGAACGCGTGTATTGGTCCACTTTGTTCGTTCCGGTAGCAAAGGTCTGATTAAATCCTACGGTGTTATCAAAGCTGTAGTTACCCATAAGGGTAATAGACCGTCCCGGACGCGTGAACTTATGGTTATACGTGATCTTCGTACCGGCACTGATAGCCCGCGAGGAGTCCACTTTCTGCTGCGTTCCTTGGTTGATAAGCACCGAGTCTTTCCAATAGTCGTATTCCTCGGCTGAAGCGGATGATGAACCGGTGTAGGATAGGTTAGGTTGGATCAGCACTTTGTTGGCCGAGTCGATCTGATACTCTAATTCCAGACGCAGGTTGACATCCCATACGCGCGACAACTTCTTTGAGGTATCATTGCTGTGATAGGTGGTCTCTCCGGCATACTCGGTCTTCTGCTGCTCCGTCCGCGTGTCATTGGAGGAGTGGTTAACGGCCACGTCGCCACCGAAAAGCAGACTTGTCTTGCCGTCTTTTGGCGTGATCTTGCTATTTAAATCAATATTGGTATTCACGCCTAAGTTCTCTGACCTGGTTATACCCGAGTTAGCGTCCTGACCGAAGAATCCCCGTCTGCCGCGACCCATACGCACCTCATTGGTGTTATTGGCGCCGCCTAAGATCGTCGTCTGGCTCTCGCCCAGCAATATATTCGTGAATATATTCGCGTTGTAGCGGAAATCGTTCTTAAAGAAATGACGGGTGCGGTCCAATGCCGTAGCTCCATACGCAGGGTTGCCGTAGTCGAACCATCCGCCGTTATCCGTTACCATGTCGGCGCCAAGGCCTCCGGTGTATTTGCCGAAGACGCCTTTCTTACGGTCTTTCTTGAGCGTGAGGTTGATAATGTGTTCACTCTCGTCGTCGTCAAAACCGGTCAACTTGGCCATTTCGGACTTCTCGTCAATCACCTGTACCTTTTCAATCATGTCTGCAGGGATGTTCTTGGTAGCGGACTGTACGTCGTTGCCGAAGAATTTCTTTCCGTCGATACGCACGGCCGTAATACTCTCGCCGTTGACGGTTACGTTTCCTTCTTTGTCCACGGTCACGCCGTTCATCTTCTTGAGCAGATCTTCAACCATGGCGTTCTCGCCTACCTTATATGCCGCGGTGTTATACTCAATGGTGTCGCCTTTGACAATCATCTCTGCCGCATGACCCTGTACCTGCACTTCACTCAGCGCCTGTACGTCTTCTTTCAATCGTACGGTAGGGACGGTTACGTCCTTTGCAGCTACGCGAATATACTTGCTTTGTTCTTTAAAACCTACATTCGAGATATATAACTTATATTCTCCTGCAGCAATGCCGGAGAGTACATAGGTGCCTTCCATGCCTGTCTGTGCACCTTGTACTAAGGTGCTGTCGTTATTGGCGTAGCGGAAAAGACGGATAGTTGTCATCTCTAATGCCGTTCCATCGGCATCGGAGACTACCTTACCCGTTATCGTATGCTGCGCAAAAGCGGAAGTGAACAGACAGGTGCTCAAAAATATAGTGATTATCCGTTTCGTTATTTCTCGTGTTGGTAACATCCGGCGTCCGGATTGATAAACTCTCGTGATATACCGTCTCTATCCTTTGGATAGGGAATAGCGATAAGACTGTCGGCTGCACCTATCGCAGGACTCAGACTATCAAGATGGAAGTCGTAATAGACGTATTCCTTATATTTATAGAAGGTGTTGCGGAAGACCTCAGCGCTGTCACTCTTCTGCCAATAGGCATTGTCACGCGCATGCGGAACATCCAGCGTGTCGGTCTTCAGGTAGTTGCCGATGAACTGCCCGGGGTAGTATTGGTCAAAAGGCGTAGCGACCACCAGTTGGTTGCGCAGATAGCCCGTGATAATACTGTTGTAGAACGATGTAGTCGTTTGCGGTTCGCCTTTGCTGAGGTTATCGATAAAGACCGCCGCTACATCTTCTTTGGCTGCAGATTGAATGCGGATGTTCGTGTATCCGAAATACGAGGCAATCGTCGAATGGATGAAATCCTGCTTACCTCCGGAACAATAGACGCAATACGAAGCGCAGTTGCTGATCTCTGTATTGACGACCGTAGCGTTGGTATGAATAAGCACCAAACCATACTGTGTATGGTTATGAATGCGGCAGCCCTCCATCGTCAGGGTTGGTAAGTCTGTCTTCTTCTCTCCATAGCAGTATATACCGATGTTGCCTGAGAGGATGTCAACATAACTGAACGAATAGGTCCGTTGGTTGGCTCCTGCCTCCAGATAGATACCGTCCCAACCGCCGCCTGCGTAATGGTAAGGCACGCTGTCGAAGAGGCGGTCCAAGCGGTCGCCACGGATGAGGATTGGCTGCGCACGTGTGCCTTTTGCACTCACATCGCCGCCTACGTGAATGCTGGCGCCGTTATGCATGTATAGCACTGCGCCGGCATCTATCGTCATCTGACCTAAGATGACTAAGGTATCGAAGATCAAGTAGGGTCTGTCGGTCGTGAAATGATAACTGTCCTCCTTATGTACACCGCCTTTCTTACCCAGACGGATAACGTCTTGACCATACGCCTCCAGTTCGACATCTTGCGTCGTGCCGGATACTAAATGGAAATGGAGCTGATCGGTTACGAGAACAGGGTTGCGTTGGTTGGTAGGATCGATCTCTACGCGCACGAAGACAAACAAGCTGTCGCCGCCGTTGAGCTGCAGATGCGTCAGGCGTGCTAAGTCCGGCTCGCCATCTACATTGGCCTTAAAGGCACTGCCGTTCTCCATCCATACGCGGTCAATAATAAGGGCATTGGCATTGCGGTTATACACCATGATCTGCGCTGTCGCGCTGCCTTGCTCCGTAAAAACGGTATCGAAACTCAACGTGTCGGTAGAGAACTCCAACCGAAGCGTCGGATCATCGCTGGCATGGTACTCTTTGCATCCTGTCATAGCAAGGAGCAAAAAAACAAGCACAAATCCTATAACCTTTAACCTATAACCCATAACCTTTACTCAAAATTAAAGGTGAGACAAACGGAGTGACTGGTCATGCGGGTGATGGCTTCGGTATAGAAGAAGTCCTGTACCGGCAATTCCATACGTCCGTCAGTCGGTGCTATCTGGTTCGCAAAACCGATGCGGTAGGTGATCTCTGGACATAACTTAAACCATCTCAGGTAGAGATCCACACCGAAACCTACTTCGCAGAAATAGTCCATCAGGTTCAGCAACACTGGCTTCTCGCGGTCTCGGCTGACATTAAAACTAACGCCACCACCGGCAAGCACATACGGTCGGTAGTTGCCTTCGCGCTCCGCACTCCATTTGAGGTAAAGCGGCAGATACACTGGCATCGCCAATACATCTACATTAGCGCCACGGCGGTTGAAACCCACCACAGGAGCACCGCTCTCGGTCTTATAACTGATGGTACGGCTGGAGAAGAGTAGCCCCGGACAGAAACGCAGATTGAGGAACTTACATATACGCACGTCGCTCACAAATCCGACATGAAAACCGGGTAGGATAGAACTTACGCGTGCATGGTAAGTCTCGTACTCACCGGTCAGTGGGTTTTGAATAGGCACCTCGCTATCCGTCACTTGGAAGGTAGAGAAGTTAACACCCAGTTGAAAACCGATGTGCACGATCTTATCGTCTATGTACGGCCTGTTCATGCCCGTCTGCGCCTGTGCCGAGCACAGTACACAGACCACAGCGCACACACTCAATATGAACTTTTCAATCTTCAATCTTCAATCTTCAATTAGAATCCGCTATCCGTATTGCTGTTTCCGCTATCGTCGAAGTCATCGCCTCCGCCTCCCATATCGCCGTCTGGACGACCTCTACGACGAGGTTGCTGGTTACCGAAGTTATAGGTGACCGTAAGACTGATGCTACGGCTATGCCATCTGTTCTCGCTGAACTGCCAGAAACCTTCGCCCCATGTGGTATTCCTACGTGCACGACTGTCGAGCAGGTCACGTACGTTGAGCGCCAGTGCCAACTGCTTATTAAGGAAGGTGTGACGCAAACCGATATCGATGGAGTAGGAGTGACTCGTCGTTCCTTGTGCTACGACGCGCGGAGAGCGGTAGTTAGCACTGATCTGACCCGTGAAATTCTTCGTGAAAAGGAACTGTGCATTGACGCGTACTGAACCAGCGAAAATATTCTGACCTGCTAGCACTACAGGGATCGTATCGCCCTGGTGATACATCACTTGGTCCACCGGAGAGATGTTATTCCAATAGAAGTTAGCGCTGGTCGTCAATTGCAGCAGGTCGCCGAAAAGACGGTTCTTCGCTACTACCTCTACACCTAACTCCTGACGTGTAGCTACGTTCAGATAGGTGTTCTTCATTACGTCGCCGTCCATATACTTAACATTCTGTACAGCGCCCTCGCGGTATTTCCAGAATACACCTGCACTCAGCGTATGGCGCTCCCAGGTCTTGAGGTAGTTCAACTCCAGGTTATTCGAGTAAGCAGGCAACAAGTCTACGTTACCGTAACTGATGTTCGTAGAATCGCTGAAGTCCATACGCGGGTTGATCTGGTGTCCCCACGGACGGTTGACGCGACGCGTGTAGTTGAGTTGCAACTCATGGCCGTTACCGAAGTCATAACTGATATACGCACTCGGGAAGACTTGGAAATACGCTGTGTCTTTCTTGTGCTCCATGCCTGCGTACGCATCGCGCTCGTTACCCGCGGCGTCCTTATAGGTAGATTCTATATGACGCATGTAGTACTCGCCGCGCAGACCGATCTGGATGGATAACTTATCCCAGAACCGGTTGCCGTACGTCACGTAGAAAGCGTGGTTCTGCTTGAGGCTGTGATAATCCGTGAAATAGGGGAATAACTCCTCTATGTGCGAACCGTTGGCATTGTTATTATGCGCGTCAGCATAGCTGTGACCCCAACTGCGGGTGTAGTCATAACCGGCTTCCAGACGACTCGAGGGCGTCGGTTTCCATTCGTAATCGGCTTTGATCTCGATGCCTTGATCGGTGTTGAGCGTCTGCTGGTCCTGATAGGTGACGACGCTGTCCTCGGTCTGCGTATAATCTGTCAGCATGTTAAATCCGAAATGGTTATACGTACCGCTTACCATCAACTGATGGTTATCCATCTTAAACGTATAATCCAGCGTCACGTTACCGCCCGGGTGATAACCCGTACCATTCTGATTACGTGTGTAGTAACGCGTTGTATCGCCTGCGGGATTCGTCAGCAGGAACGTACGATTATTGAGATTGGTCATCTTAAAGGCCTTCGGGTCGCTGACCATACCGAAACCGGAAACACCGAGGGTGTGACCTTCTGCCAGACGGAAATTCAATCCTCCACGGGCGAACATACCTCCGCCGCGGTGGCTCTGCGTTCCTTCTTGCAACAGATGGCTCTGGATAAGCGAACTGTCGAGCTTACTGCTGCCTGAGCCGGAGAGGTTATAGCGGTCGGTTACGCTACCGCCGTTACTGGTGTGATAACGGTAACCTACGTTGAAATAACCGTCCACAGGACCGGCATTGAAATTGATATTGAAGCCAACGTTAGCACCAGGAGGAGTGGTCCAAGGATGCGCTAAGGCGTAGTTGATACCGGCTTGAATAGAACCGTAGAAACCTGCCTTGCGGTCTTTTTTCATCACGAGGTTGATGATACCCGATGTACCTTCCGGAGAGAACTTCGCGGAAGGGTTGGTGATGAGTTCGATCTTCTCAATCGTACCGGCAGGCATCTGTTGCAATACCTGAGCGCGGTTCTCGCTGTTCAGACCGGCCGGCTTACCATTAATCCAGATCTCTACATCTTCGGAGTTACGCAAGCTGATGTTTCCTTCCTGATCCACATCTACGGAAGGGATATTCTCAAGAATATCCGTCACGCTGGCACCTGCTGAAGCGATATTCTGGTCCACGGTGAACACTTTCTTATCCAACTCAAATTTCATCGAACTGCCTTGTCCGACTACTTCTACGTCTTGCAGCACTTTCGAGTCTTCTTTGAGGGCAATACGACCGACATTCACCGGCTTACCGGCTACTGTCAATTCTTTGCGTTGCTCGCTGTAACCCACAAAAGAAACGACCAGCACATAACTGCCGTCTGCAACCTCAAGCGTGAAGTCACCTTTCTCATCGGTTACTGTACCGGTTACCGGCACTCCGTCAGCGGCATCGGCTTTGAGCACACTGACGTTGGCGAAATCGATAGGGTTCTTCGTTCCTGCGTCAATCACTTTACCGGTCACCGCACTATTAGCGAATAATCCGATGCTAATTATTAAGAGCAATAAGATACTCCACAGCTTCTTTGTATCCATTTGTTCCTTGCCCCATTATCGTGCGGGCACACACTTCTGTTAATAGACTAATACCGCGGAATGGTTCCCGCTTTGTTATATCACTTATATGCACCTCCACCACCGGCACAGCGCAATCCTCAACGGCATCGCGTAATGCCACACTGGTATGCGTATATCCGCCTGCATTGAGCACGATGCCACATACATCATTCGCTTCCTGCAACCAATCGATGAGGTCTCCCTCATGATTGGATTGGCGGTACACAAAGTGTACGTCCGGCCATTTCTGCTGGATCTCCAACAAAATCTGTGCCATCGTCTTCGTGCCGTATATCTCCGGCTTCCGTATTCCCAGACGATTTAAATTCGGTCCGTTTAGAATTAAAATTTTCATTTTTTCTCTTTGCGAGATAAGTGCTCTCTCGGAGGCGTATTTTTTCGAAGGGGTACGGAAAAATACGTCGAGCAGGGGGCGAGTTACTCCGAAGAGTACTTATCGAGCACCATTGACCGCTAATAAAAACTCGTCATTATCTTCGGTGCGCTCCATATACGTGCGCAACTTCTCCATCGCTTCCTGACCGTTCATGTCGCTCAACTGTTTGCGTATCTGCCACATACGACTGACGACGTCAGGTGGCAGCAGCAGATCTTCGCGGCGCGTGCTGGACGCAGGGATATCTACGGCAGGGAAGATACGACGGTTAGCGAGTTTGCGATCGAGTTGCAACTCCATGTTACCCGTTCCCTTGAATTCCTCAAAGATCAGGTCATCCATCTTACTGCCGGTCTCCGTCAGCGCCGTAGCGATGATGGTCAACGAACCGCCGTTCTCGATGTTTCGTGCCGCACCGAAGAAACGTTTGGGCTTATGCAGCGCCTGCGCTTCCACACCTCCGGACAACACCTTACCGCTACTCGGAGCTACGGTGTTATACGCACGTGCCAGACGGGTGATGGAGTCGAGTAGGATGACTACGTCATGACCGCTCTCCACCAGTCGTTTTGCTTTCTCATGCACGATATTCGCCACCTTCACGTGGTTCTCCGCCGGCTCGTCAAAGGTCGATGCGATGACTTCGGCATTGACGCTACGGGCCATGTCGGTCACCTCTTCCGGACGCTCGTCGATGAGCAGCACGATCATATATACCTCAGGGTTATTCTTCAAAATAGCGTTGGCTAACTCCTTGAGTAGCACCGTCTTACCGGTCTTCGGTTGGGCTACAATCAGACCACGTTGACCCTTTCCGATCGGGGCAAAGAGGTCAATCATACGTACGCTCAACGAGTCACCGTGACCCGTACAGAGCTTGAATTTCTGATCCGGGAAGAGTGGAGTAAGGTTCTCAAATGCCACGCGGTTCTTAGCCAACTCAGGTGCCAGACCGTTGATGCGGATCACCTTATCCATCGGGAAGAACTTATCCGGCTGCGGGTTGACGCGTATCGAGCATTCTACGGTGTCGCCGGGCTTCAGACCGTACTGACGCACTTGATCCTTGCTCACATAGACATCGTCCGGACTGGATAAATAGTTATAATCTGCGGAACGCAGGAACCCGTATCCGTCGGGTGCGCACTCCAGCGTACCCATAGCCACTACATGCTCACCGAGGTCCGGCAATGCCAACGCCTCCTGCGGCTTTTCCGCATCATTAGGAGCCTTTGGCTCATTATGAGGCTTCGGCTGCTCAAACACTAATTCGGTCTGTACTTTGTCAGGCGCAGCCGGTCTGTCTTCTGTCAGCGCAGCGGTCACTTCACTTTTCTTCTTCCGTCCTCTCTTCTTCGGCTCTGCCGCCTTTGGTTCTTCAACTTTTTCAGTCTGTACTCCGTCAGGCGTAGCCGGTCTGTCAGTGGAACGGTCTGTCAACGCAGCGGTATCGGCTTTCGCCGCCTCCGGCGCCTCGCCTAATATCCCTCCTGCTTTCTCCACGGTGCGGTTTGGCTTGTGGTTGTTGGCCTTCAGCTGCTCCTGCATCTCAGCCAACTGCTCTTTCTCGCTACCTACGGTAGCCAGCACGCGGTCACCTTTGAGATTGTCGGTGCTCACTTTCGCTGCAGCACGTTTGACACGTGTCCGCTCGCGTTTAGCAGGCTTACCGGCAGCAGCGCGGGCTTCTTCTTTGGCCTGAACGACGGCAGCGCGGTTGTCGGCCTGCGCATCGAGGATAGCATAACTGATCTCGCGTATCGATTGGCTGCGACGCGGGGTAAGACCCATGCTCACGGCAATCTCACGCACTTCGTCGAGCGACATACGCTCGAGTTTTTGTAATTCGTATTGCATAAAATAAGATAATGTATTTGCTTGGAAATAACTTCAGGAAAAAGACCCTTTTCCCAAATCCGCCGCAAAGGTACAATAAAAATCGCACATATGCAAATTTATGTGCGATTTTTTTGAATTTTGTAAAAAAGTATATACTTATTTTACATATGGATTGTAGTATCCGGTAGGCGGAGCGAAGCGGATAACGGGTACTGCCACTTTCTTGATATCGGATATATTCGCGCAATTCTCGCGGTTCTCATTAAAAATGAGATCATCCTTCTGATAATTGGTCACGCGAGAGGTGTAGAACATATGCTCAACCATCTTCTCCTGCCCCTTATCACCAACGCGATAAGTGATAATGTTGCCAAAGGTAACAGGACTGGTCTCTGCGGTGAAGGCCATCGTAGCAGGGTTGTTCTTCTGCGGCTTACGTGTCAGGTCGCAATCTACGAATATATGTTTATCAATGATGAACACACCTACATGAACGCGAGTATGCGGAGCAATGGCGATAAGCGGTTGCTCTACGGTTTGCGTCTGTGTCTGCGTCTGAACGGGTTTCATCGTTTGCGTATAAGAGGCGTCTACCCATATATGTCCCTCAAAGTATGGATGGGAAATGCCGTTCTTTACGAAGAATGTCTTATCCTTTAGGATATAGAGGATCTGGTCGGTCTTGTTGAATACCATAAAACCGGCATCACCTTTCTCTGCCCAGAAATCATATTCGATAAGGCAGTTTTGGTCCTCGTAGAAATAACCGTTGTTGTCGTTAGCGGTCTTGATGATCGACTGGTCCAGCGGCTTGGTTTGCGCTACCTGATAGAACTGCTGGGTTGCACAGGACATTAGTCCGGCTGCGCTTAAAGCCAAAAGGGCAAATTTAATCTTTTTCATTGTGTCAGATGTTTTGTTTTGTTAGTTTCAATTACATAGGGGTTGGGCATTTCTCCTACCCATACTTGGCGGATAGTATCCTTCTCAATGAGTAACGAAGTAGGGAAAAGCTCTATTTGCGGCAGCTGTTCACGCTCAATCTCCAACCCAACCACTTGCGGATACATCGTACTGAAGTGTTGGCGGAGCGAGTCGGAAGGCTGATCCGAAGAGACGACAGCGATAGCGAGAATGGTATCCACGCGGTGGTATCGCTGCATAGCCAGATAGTTCTCCATCGTATTGAGGCAATGTGTGCAACTGTAGGAATAGCAGAGCACCCAAACCGAACCCTCATGCGGCACATATTCGCCTATCGGCGTGTCAGCTACGGCTTGACCGGCCAGCGGATGGGCTTTCTGCGGCAGGTAGGCGGCGGGACGGAAACTCATCCCGGTAAGGAAGATGCCTGTACCGAGGAATACACCTAATGCGATGCGATGACCCTTGCTCCACTTGGCCGACTCGTCATCAGCGGTGAAATAGAGCACGTTAGCGAGCGCGATAAGGAGTATATTTCGTACATATACCGCCCATACAGGCAATTCCCACGGCTGTGCAGCACCGAAGCAACCGCAGTCGGTGATGCCTTGTCGGGCGTAACCGAAGGTATAGATTCCGGTGAAAAGCAACAGAAGCAGACCCGTCAGCAGCGATAGACTCTTCACGCGATGACGCGCTATGAGCAGTGCGCCGAGTATCAACTCTGCGAGCACGATAACCGGGGCTATCAGGTCGAGGTAGGGCAGACCGTAACTATGAATCAACTGCTGGAATGCCAGCACGTTCAGCGCCTTGCCTATACCGGAAACGACCAGTACTGCTCCGAGGATGATGGATACTATGTGAACTGTCTTTTTCAATTCGGATTATTTGCAGAAACAGTTACCGTTAGCAACACACGGGGAACCCAAGCCGGCTGCACGGCAGGCACTGGTGCATGCCGATAAGTCGCCATGCTGACCCATGAAAACGTAGTCGGGACTGCCACAAGCACTACGGGATTGGCGCTCTATGGTTTCCGTTACGGGCGCGGAAGTCTTGCATGCTAAGGCCATGCCTACAAAGACGGCGATAGCCAGCACTTGCAATCCGATGAATAAAGTTTTTTTCTTAGACATAGGAATAGAATTAAAGTGAATAAATAGGTGAGTATGTCACGGTAGTCAAATGTGCCAATCAGCCATCCTGCGGCCTGCATCCCTTCCAATAGGAAGGGCAAAGCTACGGCGGCGTACATACACATCCGACTGAGTACCGATTCGCGTTGAGTCAACTGCTGCTGGAGAATCAGCAGCGCCATATACCATAATCCGTCCGGAAGGCAGAACACGAGCCAATAGATGAACGCATTCTGTGTGTTCATCGTAGTGTGTGGGAGAAGGTCTAAATGTAACTGCTGAACAAACCAGATATCCGTGCGGCAAGTGGCATACAGAAGAACACCTATCATAAGACACGTTGCAGCCAATAGATATGTCTTTGCCTCTCGCATAACACGGGATGGTATAGATTTCGGCGCAAAGATACGACAAATAATTGATATATGCAAGAAATCGTATGTTTTTTTTATAAAAAAAGATGATTTCATTTTCCTCTGTCCATACCCTGTCGGTATAAAATGCATAGCGCATAAGGATCGCATAAGGGGCGTTCCAAAGCATACCCATACCATATCCATATGTTACCCATATGATACTTTGCATTTTTTGCAAAAAACACGCTTACACTGTATATATACGTAGTATATATACATATTTTGTTGATTTTTTGCCTAAAAAATAAATATCGTTCAACTCTTGCATATATCAAAAATTTGTAGTAATTTTGCAACGCAAAATATGTACGAAGCAAATGCAGCATTTCGACAGTATATTTTTCTTAGGAATAGGAGGCATAGGAATGAGCGCGCTGGCGCGCTATTTCCATAGCCGCGGGTATCGTATCTGTGGGTATGACCGTACGCCTTCTGCGCTGACGCGGGAGTTGGAGAGAGAAGGGATAGAGATTGTCTATGAAGACAATCCGTCGGTAATTGGTAAGTGGACATTGAGTAATTCTCATACGCTTGTAGTGCGGACGCCGGCGGTGCCGGAGGACAATGCGATATTCACTTATCTGCGTGAGCAGCATTTCGAGATCCTCAAGCGCGCAGAGGTATTAGGCATCGTGACGCGTCAGATGAAGGCGCTGTGCGTGGCCGGTACCCATGGGAAGACGACGACCAGCACTATGCTCGCCCATCTGATGCATCAGTCGAAGAAAGGCGCGAATGCCTTCCTCGGTGGAATCAGTATGAATTATGATACGAACCTGCTGTTGGACAAGCAAAGCGAGTTTGTGGTGGTAGAGGCCGATGAGTACGATCGCTCGTTCCATCATCTGACGCCGTATATGTCAGTAGTGACGGCCGTTGATGCCGACCATCTGGATATCTATGGCACTGCCGAAGCCTACCGCGATGCGTTTGCGCATTATACAAGTCTCATCTCCGGAGCACTGGTGATGAAGCACGGTATTGCGTTGCAGCCGCGTCTACAGCCGGGTGTGAAGTGTTACACATACGGCACACCCGATGCGGACTTTTATGCTGCGAATATACAAATAAAAGACGGACAGATATTCTTCGACTTCCATACGCCCGCTAAAACAATAACGCAGATGTTGTTGGGTGTGCCCGTTTGGGTAAACATTGAGAATGCAGTGGCGGCGATGACCGTAGCTTGGTTGAATGGAGTGACGGAGGAGGAGTTACGTGCCGGAATGGCGTCCTTCAGAGGTGTGCAGCGGCGCTTTAATATCCATATTAACACTCCGCGCATCGCGTATATAGACGACTACGCGCATCACCCTGAAGAGATAGCTACCTCCATCGATTCGATACGCAAACTCTATCCGGAGCGTAAGTTGATAGGTGTCTTCCAACCACACTTATACACCCGAACCCGTGATTTCGCAGATGGTTTCCGACACGTGCTTGGTACCTTAGACGAGTGTATCTTGCTGCCGATCTATCCGGCGCGGGAAGAACCGATACCGGGTGTGACGAGTGAGATACTTGGCGGACAGGTAGTGCAGAAAGCGGACCTGATTGCGGAGTTGAAGAAACGCGTAGCGGAGACTACACAGCCGCTGGTTATCCTCACCGTAGGTGCCGGAGATATAGATCGATTCGTACAACCGATAACGGAAGCCTTGAATGAGTAGGACGGTACACATAGTGCTGCAGAGTATCGGCGTGGCAATCATGGCGGGACTGCTTATCGCAGCGGTGGTGAGCGGTTATCGGATGACGCCGCAAGGCGAGGCATGCACAGCGCTGAGCTATACAATCGAGGATAGGGCAGAGCGCGCTTACCTCACGGAGGTTGAGCTCACGCAGTTACTGCGCGCTAACGACCTCTATCCCGTAGGCCGCAGTTTAGCGCCTGCGGACTTGCACCGTATTGAGAAGACGATAGCTCACCATCCGATGGTACGCACGGCCGAGTGTTACATCACGCCCCGTAACGAGGTGCGTATTCGTCTGACCCAGCGCGTGCCTTTACTGCGTGTGCAGACTGCTGTAGAGACCTATCTCATTGATACGGACCGTCGTGTGATGCAGGCCCGTGAGACGGTGCGCGATAAGGTACCGGTGGTGACAGGAAACGTAGGCGTACAGATGGCCTCGCATTCGTTGTCGGACTTCGCGCTATGGTTGCAGCAGGACGAATACTGGCGGGCGCACATCCATCATATACATGTGCAAAACCCGCAGATGGTCTATCTATATCTGCGCGGAGAGAATCAGCCGCGCGTAATGATGGGGCCGATACGGGACTACGAACGTAAATTGCATAAGCTGCGTATCTTCCTGGAGAACGGGAAAGATGCGCTCAAAGATAAACACTATACAGAGTTAGACATCCGCTTCCGCGGACAAGTGGTAGGACGATAATGGCAAAAAGACAGACAAAAAAAGCAGACTCGCTTCCGTTGGTGGCTATCGATTTAGGTAGCGACAGCGTGCGTGCCTTGGCGGCACGGCGCGTGGCGGCAGACCTGTTTCAGATACTCGGAGTAGAGGAACGCCCCCAGAAATTTGGCAATGTATGTGTGGAGCAGGGCGTTGTGACGCAGTCGAGTAACGCAGGTTATGTGATCGCCGAGGTGCTCAAGCTGCTGGCGAACCGTATAGGTGTAGATGAACTGCCTACGGCATTCCTCGCTATTGGCGGCTATTCGATGCAGATAGTGGCGGTGCATTCCCGTCGTGACCAGGCGCGTAAGAAAGAGATCAGTCAGGCGCTGCTGGATGAGATGCAGCAGGAATGCAAAGTGAAGATAGAGTCCCATAATCCCGATGTAGCGGTGCTGGGCCTCGTGCCGAGTTATTTCCGCTTAGATGGAGTGGAGCAGGACGAGGTGCCTACGTCTGAGCAGCGCGCTGCACTCGTAGAAGCCTATTATATCGCTTTCTGCGGACGCAAAGCTATTGATGTGCAGATGCAGAAAGCCTTCTCGCAAGCAGGCAGAAGCATCGAGCAGTCGTTCGTGCGTCCGGAGGCCTTGCTCTCTGCTTTCGCTACCTGCGACGGCAATCAGGTGCTGACCGACGGATGTGCCGTGCTTGACCTTGGTGCGCAGACCACGACGCTCACCGTCTATAAGGGCGGGCAGTACTTGCTCAATAAAGTGGTGCCCAAAGGCGGATATCACATTACGCGTATGCTCGAGCAGCAGGGCCTGAGTTTCAATACTGCTGAGGTGCTTAAGAAGAAGTTCGGTTGCGCAGCACCGCAATTCGTAGAGAAGAATGTGCGCTTGCGTGTACCGGCTGCGCCGGAGATAGGCGGTGACATCGTCATCTCCTCGCAGGAGTTGGCGGAGGCCATCGAGATAAAGCTGCAAGAGATACTCGCGCCGCTGATGGAGGAACTCAAGAAAGTGGAGAACCGCATCACGACCCTGTATATCACGGGTGGCGCCAGCATGCTGCAAGGTATCGCGGATTATATCCAAGAGCAGACACCTGTTCGCGTACGTTACGGAGCGCATAACCTGCTGCTCCATCGCGATACGGATGATAAGTTCCTTTCACCGCAATACACCTCGCTGGTGGGTACTATCCTGCTTGGACAGGACTACCGCGACAGCCATAAGGACCAGCTGGTGCGCAAACCCGGTTTCCTCGACCGATTCAAAGAAACCACACTCGATATGTTTATAGATCAACAATAATACAATTATGGATGAAAATTTAATTACTCTGCCTTTGGACAACCTCACGGAAGACACGATCATCAAGGTGATTGGCGTCGGTGGAGGTGGTTGCAACGCAGTTAACTACATGTATCGTCAGGGACTGAACGACGTCTCGTTCCTGGTTTGTAATACCGATCGTCAGGTACTCGTCAAATCATCGGTACCCAGTAAGTTACAACTTGGTCCGGGTCTCGGCGCCGGAGGTGATCCTGAGACCGCCCGTCAATACGCGGAGGAGAGTAGAGACCATATACGCGAAGCCCTCAACGACGGCACCCAGATGTTGTTCATCACGGCCGGTATGGGTGGCGGTACAGGTACCGGAGCGTCCTCTATTGTAGCCGAAGTGGCGCAGGAGATGGGTATCCTTACTGTAGGTATCGTGACCATCCCGTTCGCCTTCGAGGGTAAGAAGAAGATAGAGAAAGCAATGACCGGTGTAGCCCGTCTGGCTAAGCATGTAGATGCGCTGCTCATTATCAATAATGAGAAACTCAAGCAGATATATCCGGAACTCAACCTGCTCAATGCCTTCAGTAAGTCCGATGATGTTGTAGCAAATGCCGCACGTGCCATCGCGGAGATCATTACCGTACCGGGATATATCAATACCGACTTCGCTGATGTGCGTAACACGCTTCGCAAGGGTGGTGTAGCGATCATGAATATCGGTCGCGCCTCCGGTGAGAAACGTATCACCAATGCCATCAACGATGCGTTGAATAGTCCGCTCGTGAACACCAACGACGTCCATGGTGCGGAGCGTATCTTGCTGCAGTTCTACTGCTCTACGGAGCACGCCATCGTTATGGAAGAGATTGACCAGATCAACGATTTCGTACAAGAGGTAGGCGACGATATTGAGGTACAATGGGGTGCGTCTATCGACGAGACACTCGGCGAAGAGGTACGCGTGACTGTCATTGCTACCGGCTATAAGGTAGATGGTCTTCCTTCGGAAGATGAAGAGGAAGGAAAGAAAACCATCGCCGAAGCTATCGACGATAACTATCCTCCGCAGACCGCTAAACCGATGGAGGACGAGCATATGCAGACCATCGACCTGAGTGATACACTCTTTGCCGAAGAAACGACGCCAGCTCCGCATCAACCGCGTGAGCACACGGCTTCTACTTCAGCCGAAGACGTAGTGATCACCATCGAAGAGGAAGCGAAAGTAGAAGAGAAACCCGAGGAGCACCGTAGTGCTTTCGGATGGATCCGTCGGAAATAGGTGATAGGAAAAAGGTTATAGGTTATAGTTATGGAAAAGGAGATGACTTTTATAGATTTGTGCGTGGCGATAGGTCGTAGTTTTGGTCGCGGCTGCAAGGCGCTCGGTTGCCTTCTCGCGCACATGACTCGGCTTACCTTCCGCTATTGGTGGGTAGTGATCACGCTGTTAGTGCTGGCTGTGGCTGCTGCACTCTATTACTCGCGCAGCGAGAACCAGATATACCGCCTCAATGCCGTAGCGCTGCTCAACGGTCCGTCTATCCAGCAGTTCGAGCAAGCTTATGCTCCGCTGCGTACAGGCCGTCTGTTGCCTGCAGACGCAGCTATCAATCCGTTCCTCGCAGATAAAGTAGCCAAGCGGTTTACTACCTATCGCGTCGTGGACGGCTTAGGTGATGGCGTAGCGGACTACATCGATTTTCGTCATAAATCGCGTCCAACGGACACTATCAACGTGCAGATGCAGGATCGCCTGTGTCTGCAGTTCCGCCTCAAAGCGCGTGATTTCCATCAGGTGCCGCAGATAGAGCAGGCGTTGCTTGAATACCTCAATAGCAATGAAGCCATGCAGCAGTCGTATGCTACGTATATCACAAACCTGCGCGAAGAGGTGGCGTTTAACCATCGTCAGGCCCAGAAACTTGACAGCCTGACAAGCGCCTATTATTTCTATGCTTCTTCGCCTGCACAACCCGCTAACTACAACGGAAATGGCGTTAATTTCTATGGAGATCGTAAAGTGCGCTTGTTCCTCGAAGAGATATACGAGCAGCAGAAACATCTGCAGTTAGGCGACTATAGAATGCAGTTAGCGACCGCTCCGGTAGTGCTTGAAAATCACTTTGCAGTGTATTCGAGACCCCTTAACGGTCGCCTTCTATGCGTATTGGTTTTCCTCCTTATCGGATGGATTGCCGGTTGTGGAGTGGCCGAACTTATCGACCAGAGAAAAGCTATTTGCGCTTGGCTGAAACGATAAAATGTTTCACCACAAAATAGGCGATAACCACGCCAACCAAGATCAGTATAGCCACGCTTAGTTCGTGGCTATATTCTTTTATCAGGTCCATCTGACCTGCTGCCACGTATCCTAAAGCAGCGAGGATGCAATTCCATATAAACGCACCCAGGAACGTCCACCAGAGGAATGCGCCGAAATGCATTCTGCTCAGTCCGGCAGGGATAGATATCAACTGACGGATACCCGGGATGAAACGTCCGATGAAGGTAGATACATTGCCTTTCTCGCGGAAATAAGCCTCTGCGCGCTCTATCTTCTCGCTCGAGAGCAGGCATAGATGCCCGAGTTTGCTGTCCGCGAACTTATAGATGATGATGCGTCCCAACCATACCGACAGACCGTAGTTGATGATCGCGCCGATCATAGCACCTAAAGTGCCGAAAAGGACGATGAACAGTACATCCAGAGGGTAGTTGCCCGTTGCGCACAATACACTGTCAGGTTGACCGGCAACGAAGGCTGCAGGCGGGATGACTACTTCACTCGGGAACGGAATAAACGATGACTCGACGGCCATCAACGCAGTAATCGACGCATAGTTCATATGCGCCGAATACCACGTGATAAGATTATCTATCAGACTCATTAGATAAACAACAATTGAACGATGATGTAAACCGGCAAGAGGATGATGAGACTGAACTTAATCATATATCCGAAGAAACTCGGCATCTCGATTCCTTCTTGCTCAGCAATCGACTTCACCATGAAGTTAGGTCCATTACCGATATACGTCAGTGCTCCAAAGAATACGGCACCCATAGAGATTGCCTTCATGAACTCCGGCGCGATACCTGCTACGGCAGTAGCGGCGTCAACGGGCAGGGTAGTAGCCGTAGCATGGAAGACCATCGCCGTAGGCGCATTATCCAGGAATGCACTCAATGCACCCGTACAATAAACGAACTGCCAAGGCGCATCTACCGGCAGCGGGTTCTGCTGCAGGAACATCAAGGCCGGTGTCATTGTAGCGAAAATACCCAAGAAGACGCAAGCCACCTCGAGGATAGGTGTCCAGGAGTAGTTGTTCTTCACGCGCGTCTCCTTCGGAGTCGTCAGCCAGGAAGCGGCGATGATAGCGATGAAGCACCATTCGCGCAGCAGTTTCAGATACCACGGAGCATCGTGCTCACCCATAGCTGGGATATACGTGGAGTTGATGAACATCGTGCTGGCAATCACGCAAAGCAACCAAACGATGTTGATCAGTCCGCTCACTTGCAGTTTCTTCGCTTCGCGAACATCTGCCATCAGGTTCTCCGTCGGCTCCTTGCGATAGAAATACCAGTCAACGACATAATAGATACCCAGCAGTAATACACCCGTCACAAGCCACTCCGGCAGCATGTTTTGCATCCACCACATGAACGGCGTGCCTTTTTGGAAGAGCAGGAACAAAGGAGGATCACCCAGCGGCGACAACAGACCACCGCAGTTAGCGACGATGGCGATGAAGAAAAGCACCGTGTGAACGCGGTACTTACGCTGCTGTATCGTGCTGAGTAACAGACGGATAAGTAACATCGCTGCACCCGTCGTACCCATAAACGAAGCCAGCACCCAACCAATGGCTAAGATGATGGTGTTGGTCGTCGGAGTAGCTTTGAGGTCACCGCGAATACAGATACCTCCGGTGGTCACAAAGAGCGCCATCAGCAGTAAAATAAACGGCACGTAGTCGTAAATCATCTGATGTTCGAGTTCATGGCTCATGCCGTTCACGCACAGCCAGATACCTACCGGTACACCGAGGATCAGAGACACATACAACTTGTGCAGATTTTCTTCCCACCACTCGCCTACGTGAGGGATGAGCGGCAGTACAGCGATGCATAATAGCATCACTACAAACGGGATTAACATCCACGCAGGAATTAAATGCTCAAGCATAATAAGATTGTTTTGTTATATCGTTATTAGTCCAGTTTCAACACTGCCAGGAAGGCTTTTTGCGGCACTTCCACATTACCGATCTGCTTCATACGCTTCTTACCGCGTTTCTGCTTCTCGAGTAACTTACGCTTACGGCTTACATCACCGCCGTAACATTTCGCCAATACATCCTTACGTACCTGTTTAACAGTCTCGCGGGCGATAATCTTGGCGCCGATAGCCGCTTGAATAGCGATATCGAACTGCTGCCGCGGCAAAAGCTCTTTGAGCTTCTCGCACATACGACGACCGAAATCAACGGCATTGTCGCGATGGGTGAGGGTAGAGAGCGCATCGACCTGCTCGCCATTGAGCAGTATATCCAATTTCACGAGGTTGGACGGCCTGAAACCATTCATATGCCAGTCGAAAGAAGCATACCCTTTGGAGATTGATTTAAGTTTGTCGTAGAAGTCAATAACGATCTCGCCCAGTGGCATATCGAAGAGTAATTCCATGCGATTACCACTGATATATTCCTGCTTAACCAATTCGCCGCGTTTGCTGAGGCAAAGCGTCATAATCGGACCGATATAGTCCGCCGTGGTAATCACGCTCGCGCGGATATACGGTTCCTCGATGCGATCTATCTCCGTGAGGTCCGGCATGCCGGCAGGATTATGCACCTCTACCATGCCTCCGTCTTTGGTATAGACATTATAACTTACGTTCGGCACTGTCGTGATGACATCCATGTCGAACTCGCGGTCCAGACGCTCCTGCACGATCTCCATGTGCAGCAGACCTAAGAATCCGCAGCGGAAACCGAAACCCAGCGCCATCGAACTCTCCGGCTGGAACGTGAGACTCGCGTCATTGAGTTGCAATTTTTCCAGACTTGCGCGCAGATCCTCGTAATCCTCACTCTCAATAGGGTACACACCCGCGAAGACCATCGGCTTGGCTTCTTCGAAGCCGTCAATCGCCTTGTCGCATGGCCGTGCTACGTGGGTAATGGTGTCGCCCACTTTCACTTCCGTACTCGTCTTAATACCCGAGATGATATATCCTACGTTTCCGGCACTGATGGATTTACGCGGACTCATGTCGAGCTTGAGGATACCTATCTCATCGGCGTCGTACTCCTTACCGGTATTCACAAATCGCACGCGGTCACCGGAATGCATCGTTCCGTTGACAACCTTGAAATACGCGATAATACCGCGGAAAGAATTGAAAACGCTATCGAAGACCAGGCACTGAAGCGGTGCATTCGGATCACCTACTGGCGCAGGGATGCGCTCGATGATGGCGTCTAATATCTCCGGCACACCTTCTCCCGTCTTGGCGGAGCAGCGAAGAATCTCCTCGCGCTTGCAACCTAACAGCTCTACGATCTCGTCCTCTACGCGCTCAGGCATGGCATTGTCCATGTCGCATTTATTGAGCACAGGGATGATCTCCAGATCATGCTCGATAGCCATGTATAGATTGCTGATCGTCTGCGCCTGTACGCCTTGCGTAGCATCTACTACCAGCACCGCACCCTCGCATGCCGCGATACTACGGCTTACCTCATAACTGAAATCCACGTGCCCCGGAGTGTCGATGAGGTTAAGGGTATAACCCTTATGATCCATCTGAATAGCGTGGCTCTTAATGGTGATACCGCGCTCTTTCTCCAACTCCATGTCATCCAGCACCTGGTTCTCCATCTGGCGAACATCTACGGTGCCGGTGATCTCCAGCATTCGGTCGGCCAAGGTACTTTTACCATGGTCTATATGCGCTATAATACAGAAATTACGTATCTTATCCATAAATCGGCTGCAAAGTTACTACATTTTTTTCGAATACGCAAGCGCACCCGCGTTTTTCTTCATTATTGACAAAAAATCCTGTATTATTTGCACATATGAAAAATTATTTGTAATTTTGCGCAAAATTTAACAATAATCAATTTATCGTGAGAAACGTAGTTATTCGATTTTGTGGAGACTCGGGCGATGGAATGCAATTGACGGGTAATCTATTCTCGTCTTTAAGCGCCATTCTTGGTCATGAGATCTCTACTTTGCCGGATTTTCCTGCAGAAATTCGTGCGCCGCAAGGTACCATAGGCGGCGTGAGTGGTTTCCAAGTTCAGTTGGGTTCAGGTGTCTATACGCCCGGAGACAAAGCGGATGTCATCGTAGCGATGAATGCCGCGGCGTTGAAAGTGAGTGCGTTGAATAAGCATTATCACGACCACGCCATCATCATCGTGGATACCGATGCACTTACGGAGAAGGACTTGGAGAAAGCACAGTATAAGACCGATAATCCGTTTACGGAGCTCGGTATTCCTGAGAGTGTGCAGATCGTGCCTGTGGCCCTGACCACGCTTACCAAAGAGGCATTGAAAGACTCGGGCTTGGATAACAAAGCCATGCTCAAGAGCCGTAACATGTTCGCCCTCGGTCTGGTGTGCTGGTTGTTCGATGAACCGATGGATGAAGCGATTCATCTGTTGGAAGATAAATTCAAGAAGAAACCCGCTCTCATCGCGCCGAACACCAAGGTAATGGTGGATGGTTATAACTACGGCCAGAATTTGGCGCTCTCCGTCAATCAGATTCGTCTGACGAGTCCGACAAGTCCTACTAAGCAAAGTGGTCGCTATACGTCTATTGCCGGAAATAAAGCTACAGCGTGGGGACTGATAGCAGCGGCAGAGAAAGCAGGCAAGCGTCTGTTCCTCGGTTCGTATCCGATCACGCCGGCTACGGATATCATGCATGAGTTAGCGGGCCGTAAGGATGTGAATGTGATGGTTGTGCAGGCGGAGGATGAGATAGCCGGTGTATGTACCGCTATCGGTGCGGCTTTTGCCGGAGACCTCGCATGTACCTCTACTTCCGGTCCGGGTCTGAGTCTGAAGTCCGAAGCCATAGGCTTAGCCGTCATGGCGGAGTTACCGTTAGTAGTTATCGATGTGCAGCGCGGTGGACCGAGTACAGGTCTTCCTACCAAGACCGAGCAGACGGACCTGCTGCAGGCGCTCTACGGACGTAACGGAGAGTGTCCGGCGGTAGTCATCGCAGCTTCTACATCCGCTAACTGCTTTGATTTCGCGTATGAGGCTTGTCGTCTGGCCTTGGAAAACATGACGCCGGTGATCCTGCTTACTGATACATATCTGGCGAACGGTACCGCTCTCTGGCGCGTACCTCAACTGGCGGAACTGCCTGCTATCCATCCGCAAAGCGTACCTCAGGAACTGAAAGGACAATATAACCCTGCGTTGCGCGACGAACGTGGCGTACGCTACTGGGCCTTCCCGGGTATGGAGGGTTTCCAGCACCGTAACATCGGTCTGGAGCGCGATGCCGAACGCGGTACGATCTCTACCAATCCTGCGAACCACGAGAAGATGGTGCTTGCCCGCAAACATAAGATTGAGCAGATAGCGAACCAGATTCCCGAACTGAAAGTCGTTCATGCAGTAGACGCAGCAAAGAGCGACACACTCTTAGTCGGCTGGGGTAGTACGGAGGGCCATCTGCATGCGGCTGCCGATGCACTGCATTGCGATCTGGCGCAGTTCAATTATATCCATCCGCTGCCGAAAAACACCCGCGAGGTGCTTAGTCAATATAAGCGCATTGTTGTGTGCGAATTAAATACCGGACAATTTGCGGCGTATCTTCGCGCGCAAATACCTAGCCTGCCGATAGAGCAGTATAACGAGATACAAGGACAACCGTTCGCTGTAGAACGCATCGTTAACTTCGTGAAATCCGCTGAACGCTAAACCCTAAACGCTAATCGATTATGGAAGCTTCTCAATTTAAATCAGATCAATACGTACGTTTCTGTCCCGGTTGTGGTGATCATGCGATATGTATGGCGCTTCAGAAAGCCATGGCGCAGATAGGTATCGAACCTCATAACGTAGCAGTCATCTCCGGTATCGGTTGTTCGAGTCGTATGCCGCATTATCTGAATACCTACGGATTTAATACAATCCACGGTCGTGGAGGTGCGGTTGCCACAGGTGTGAAAACGAGTCACCCGGAACTAACTGTATGGCAGATGAGTGGTGACGGCGACTGTCTGGCTATCGGAGGGAACCATTTCATTCATGAGATACGTAGAAATGTGGACTTGAATGTCTGTATGTTTAATAACCGCATCTACGGACTGACCAAAGGTCAGTACTCGCCTACGAGTCCCAAGGGCTTTGTATCCAAATCAAGTCCGTTCGGTACGGTTGAGCGGCCGTTCATCCCTGCTGAACTGGTGTTAGGCGCACGCGGCACTTTCTTCGCCCGCACGCTGGATGTTGATGTACCGACGACGGTGGACTGCCTCGTGGCGGCGCAGCAACATAAGGGTTGTTCAATCGTAGAATGCCTCGTGAATTGCGTTATATTTAATAATGGTACGCACGCGTGGATAGCGGACCGCGAGCAACGCGCTGAGCACTCGATTGTGCTTAAGCACGGCGAGAAGATGATTTTCGGAGCGAATAAAGATAAAGGACTTGCTGTAGAAATCGACCCGCAGACCTTCGTTCCGCGTATTATTGTAGTGGCCGCTGATGACTCGCGTGTACTCACGCACGACGCCCGTCAGCAGGATCCGACGCTCCATCGCTTATTAGCATTGATGGGGCAGGAGCGTTTCACGGACGTCAGTGAGCAGAATGCAGACTTCAGCCTGCCTGTAGCCTTAGGCGTCATCCGCGATGTAGAAGCGCAGACATATGACCAGGCGGTGAATGATCAGATAAAAGAAGTACGTGAGAAAGCCAAAGCGAAGACCTTTGACGAACTGACGGCTACACTCGATACTTTCCTTCTGTAGTATCGTCTAACATTGATAGATACGATTCGTAACGGGAGATGGCAACGTCTCCCGTTATTAGTGCGTCATGTACGGCGCAACCGGGTTCACCCGTATGGGTGCAGTTTCCGAAACGGCAGTCACGACCGATGCGGAAGATCTCGCGGAAATAATGCCCTACCTCCTCGCGTTTCATGTCTATAGATCCGAAACCTTTGATACCCGGAGTGTCAATCACGGCGCCGCCATCCGGTAGGAAATACATCTCGCTGAAAGTCGTCGTATGCATTCCTTTGTCATGTGCATCGGAGATCTTACCTGTACGCGTGAGTTCTTTCCCGAAAAGGGCATTGAGAAGGGTGCTTTTGCCTACACCGGAGTTACCGCTTAGCAAGGTCACTTTTCCTGCCAGAGCCCTTTGGACTGCTTTGCAATCTCCGCTCTTGGCACTGATGGCGAGGGTAGGGTAACCTAAACCTTCATAGAGCGCTCGCAACTCCTCCAACTGCGCGATCTCTTCGTCTGTGAGCAAATCTATCTTATTGAAAATCAAGGTCGTTTGCACGCGGTAAGCCTCGCATGTAGCTAAGAAACGATCGATGAATGTGGTACTCGTCACCGGGTGGTTCACTGTGACGATAAGCGCCACCTGGTCGATATTGGAGGCGAGTATATGGCTCTCTTTGCTTAGGTTCGTCGAACGACGGATGATATAATTCTTCCGCTCCTCGATTTCCGCAATCCAATTGGTGCCATCCGCAAGCGTCTGCACCATCACATAATCGCCAACAGCAATCGGATTGGTACTACGAATACCACGAATGCGGAAGTTGCCTTTGATTCGACATTCCGCATTCGTACCATCGTCCATACGAACGATGTAACTGCTACCCGTAGATTTGATGACTAAACCTCTCAACGCTCAACGCTAATCGCTAAACGGTTAAACCGTCATAATCTCTTTCTCTTTGGCGGCGTAGAGGGCGTCAACCTTAGCGATATATTTGTCGTGCACCTTTTGGATGTCCTCTTCGGCATCTTTCTCGATGTCTTCGCTCAGACCGTTCTTCACGAGTTTCTTAAACTCCTCGATGGCGTCACGGCGGGCATTACGGATGGACATCTTAGCGCTCTCAGCTTCGGCTTTACATTGCTTGCAGAGTTCACGACGACGCTCTTCGGTCAACGGTGGTAACACCAGACGGATGGTCTCTCCGTTATTCGACGGAGCCAGACCGATATTCGAGTTGATGATCGCGCGCTCAATGTCACCGATGAGTTTCTTCTCCCACGGCGTGATAGCGATCGTTCGTGCATCCGGCGTCACGATAGTAGCACAGCTACTAAGCGGCGACAGAGTGCCATAGTAATCTACCTTGATAGGGTCTAAGATACGTGGGTTGGCTTTGCCGGCACGGATGTGCTGAAGGGTGTCGTCCAAGTGAGCGACAGAGTTCTGCATTTGTTCTTCGGCTGCAGATTGATACAATTCAAGTTCGTCTTCCATACTATTAGGGTTTTACAAGTGTTCCTATTTTATCTCCGTTGATAACTTTCTCCAGGTTACCCGGGATATCCATGTTAAATACATAGATGGGCAGACCGTTCTCTTTGGCCATGGCTGTAGCCGTGAGGTCCATCACTTTTAGTCCGCGACGGATGACTTCGTCATACGTGATCTCATCGAACTTCGTAGCCTTCGGGTCTTTCTCGGGGTCAGCAGTGTAAATACCGTCCACGCGGGTACCCTTGAGCATCACCTCGGCTTTGATCTCCAGTGCACGCAGACTCGATCCTGTATCGGTAGTGAAGTAGGGTGCTCCGGTGCCGCCGGCAAGGATGACTACGTTACCGCCTTCTAACAGACGGATAGCTTTCGCAGGGCTGTAAAAGTCTCCTACGGGTTCCATACGGATGGAGGTCAGTACACGTACAGGTTGACCGATAGCTTCGAGAGCGGACTGTAACGCTAAAGCGTTAATGACGGTTGCAAGCATACCCATCTGGTCACCTTTGACGCGATCAAAACCTCTCTGGGCACCACTCAGACCGCGGAAGATATTCCCGCCACCGATGACGATACCAATCTGCACGCCCTTCTGAGCGATGGCTTTAACTTGCTGAGCGTACTCAGTCAAGCGCTGGGTATCAATACCTTGCTTGCTCTCTCCGGCCAAACTCTCGCCGGAAAGTTTTAATAATATTCGTTTATACATAGTAGTAGCGTTGTTATGTTTGTCTCCGGTGACTCACCGGTACCAACTAGCGTACATGGCGTAGTTGTTCGCTATTTTCTTATTGATCTCTTCTGTCTGGGCGGGATCGGCTTTCTTGATGAATTTCGCCGGCACGCCGCCCCAGATCTCGTGCGGACCTATCTGTGTGCCTTTGAGCACCAGCGCGTTCGCCGCTACGATGGCTCCTTCGCCTACGTGGGCACCGTCGAGTAGAGTAGCACCCATACCTATCAGGGCGTAGTCATCGACATCTGCACCGTGGATGGTGACGTTGTGTCCTACAGACACGTAGTCGCCGAGGGTGATGGTCGATTTCTGGTAGAGCGTATGGAGCACTGCGCCATCCTGTATGTTACAGTGTTTCCCGACGACGATGGTATTCACGTCTCCGCGCAGCACAGAATTGAACCATAAGCTGCTTCCTTCACCCACCGTCACATCGCCAACCACCGTGGCGTTCTCCGCCATGAAGACGTCGTCAGCGATGTGCGGGGTAAGGATCTCTCCGTTTCTATTAATAGATTTAACCAAGGCCATGTTACTAGTTGTCTAGTCGACTAGTCGTCTAGTTATCTAGTTATCTAGCTGCAATAATCGCTAAGAATTTCTCTGCTACGAGGGCAGCGCCACCGATGAGGCCACCGTCGATATCCGGGCACGCGAAGAGCTCTGCTGCGTTCTTATCGTTGCAGCTACCGCCATAGAGGATGGTGGTGTCGTCTGCAGCAGCCTTACCGAACTTCTCAGCCACGAGGCTGCGGATGTATGCATGGATCTCCTGTGCCTGCTCCGGCGTGGCCGTAAGACCCGTACCGATTGCCCAAACTGGTTCGTAAGCCAGGGTGATATTCTTCCACTCCTCAGCGCTCAGACCGAAGACAGATCCTTCGAGTTGTGCTTTCACTACCTCGTTCTGCTTGCCTGCCTCGCGCTCCTCTTTTACCTCACCGATACAGAAGATGACTTTCAGACCGTTAGCCAGTGCCAGACGGGTCTTCTCTGCCAGCATCTCGTAGCTCTCAGCGTAGTACTGACGGCGCTCCGAGTGACCGAGGATGACGTATTCAGCACCCGTGCTCTTCACCATCTCTGCGCTTACCTCACCGGTGTAAGCACCTTTCTCGTGGTCTGCGCAGTTCTCTGCAGCTACCTTGATCGGCGAACCCTTGAGCAACTCAGCCACGGTAGCCAAGTGGATAAACGGCGTACCGATAACGACGGCGCATTTAGGATCTTTTACTGCTTCTTTCAATTCGGTAGCTAAAGCTACACCTTCCTGCAGGTTCTTGTTCATCTTCCAGTTACCTGCAACCATTTTAATTCTTGCCATATTCTATAGTTGTTTAAAATTCTTTTTCTCAATAATAGTACCGTTCTGTACAACAATCAGTCCCGGGTTCGCACGCACGATAGTCTTCAGCGTGACGGGATCAGTATAACAGAAGGTTGCCCATGTGGTCTCTTCGTCCCAGCCTAACTCCTCGGCCAGTTCGATAACTTCGTCTTCTCCGGAACCGGTAAGTACATACACCTTACTCCGTTCGTGAATGATAGAGCGTAGTTTATCCATTTGCGAGCGATTCATCTTCTTAATCTCATAAATGATTACAAGCGTGATGGGTTCTTCGGATTCCAATACATCATACGTGATATCATCGAAGTCCATGGTTAGGATTTCAAAGTCATGAATAGGAGCTTCATAGCCTTTCTTGATGAGTTTCGATTTCTGGTCTACGAAGGTCCATGTACTGTCGCCTTTGGGGTAGTTGTCGAGCGTGAACTCCTGTTGTACGCCATCTTTCTCATAGATCAGCGTTGTCTCATAGACATCGGCCTCCGCATCTTCCGGTATTTCCATGAGAGTAGGGATATGATTGCCTACTTTATACGGACGGAAATCCATAGGCGGCAGGTGGTTATAACTGTAACACATGATATTGATTAACGCACCTAAACCGATACCGGCAATGATTATCTCTGCCGGCCACGTAAAGGTCTGTGGAATAGCTTTGCGGCATACCAATAGGATGACGACAAGACTAAGCAGCACTATATTCTTCCAGAAAGTCTGCCAATTCGTCAGTACCAATGCATCACCAAAACAACCGCAGTCGCTGATAGGATTGGTTAACGCAATCCAAAGCGTAAGGGGTGTCATGACAAGGTAGAAAGCAAGAGCTAACCAACTCGTCCAATGCGTGCGGATATTTGCTAACATGCATATGCCCAACATCCATTCAACAGCAATAAGACACACTGCTGCAGTTCCAGCTAAAGGAAGCAGGTCAGTAGCAAAACCGCCGAAAGCTTTCAGATAGTCTTCTATCTTATAGACTGTACCCAGCGGGTCAACGGCCTTTACGAAACTCGAGAAGAGAAACGTCACACCTAACAGCGTGCGGGTGATAGAACCCGTTATATGGAGTGCTTTATCAATCTTCTTCATAATGAATCAGGTCAAAAATAGCATAATTGATGATATCGAAATAATTACCTTCGGTTCCTTCAGAAGCGATGGTCTTACCATTATTGGCGAGTATATTCTTGATACGAATAATCTTCGCGAGGATCATATCTACGATACCTTCTTTGCTCATCTCCCGCCAGGCCTCGCCGTAATCGTGGTTCTTGCGCACCATCAGTTCTTTCGCTTCCTGCAGCACTCCGTCGTATAACTTCGTAGCTTCTTCACTACTCATATCGGTCGCATCCGCATAGCCCTTACGCTCCTGGATGATCGCCATGATGCCATAGTTCACGATAGCGCGCAGATTGCCCTCTATATCATCACCCACCAGACTTACACCTGTCTCCTGACGCTGACGGATGTTACAAGCTTTGATATATAACTGGTCTGTAATGCCATGCAGACGGAAGATGCGCCACGAAGGACCGTAGTCACTCATCTTATCCACGAAGATCGTCCGGCATTTTGCCGTCACATGGTCAAATTGTTTTATAGTATCGTGCATAACTCTTCTAATGTTGCAAGCTTTTGTTCACCCGATGCCATTTCTTTGAGCATCACTTTGTTCTGCGCCATCTCATCGCCACCGACGATAGCTACGTAAGGGATCTGTTTGGCATCCGCATAACCCATCTGCTTCTTCATCTTCGTCGGCTCAGGATACACTTCAACCGCTATTTTCTGCGCACGCAGCGCTTTTGCCCAACCGAGCGCATAATGCAATTCTGCGTCGCCGAAGGTTGCGAATAGCACTCGCGTGGCAGATTGTAACTCCTTCGGGAATAAATCCAGCTCCGTCAGCACATCATAGATGCGGTCGGCACCGAACGAGATTCCGACACCCGAGACATCCGGCATACCGAAGATTCCGGTCAGGTTATCGTAACGTCCGCCACCGGTGATAGATCCGATTTGGGCGTCCAGCGCTTTCACTTCAAAGATAGCACCCGTGTAGTAATTCAGTCCGCGAGCAAGACATAAATCCAACTCGATATTCAGTTGTACACCGGTGGCCTCAATCAATCCGAATAACTCCTCCAATTCCGCAACACCCTTCAGACCTATCTCACTATTAACGAGGATAGTACGCAGCGCCGTGAGTTTCTCGGCAGTCGTGCCGGCTAGATTGAGGATAGGCTGGAGTGCTTTCACAGCTTTCTCACTCAGTCCGCGTTCCGCCAATTCAGCATTCACGGCCTCTACACCAATCTTATCGAGTTTGTCAATAGCGACAGTGATGTCAATGATCTTATCCGGCGCACCGATGACTTCAGCAATGCCGGCAAGTATCTTACGGTTGTTGATGTGCAGACAGACGCGGATACCCAGACGGCGGTACACCTCTTCTACGATCTGCACCAACTCCAACTCACCCAGCAGACTGTTGCTGCCGATGACATCTACGTCGCATTGATAGAACTCGCGGTAACGGCCTTTCTGCGGACGGTCCGCACGCCAAACCGGTTGTATCTGGAAGCGCTTGAAAGGAAAACTGATCTCCTCGCGGTGCTGTACTACGTAACGGGCGAAAGGAACGGTCAAATCATAACGAAGACCCTTCTCCGGCGCCAATGCAGCTTTCTCGCCGCTGTTCTGAATGCGGAAGAGCAGTTTATCACCTTCCTCTCCGTATTTACCCATAAGGGTAGAGAGGTTCTCCATCGCCGGTGTCTCTATCTGCTGAAAACCATACAAACAGAAGACACTCTTGATAGTATCGAAGATATAATTGCGGCGCGCCATCTCCACTTGTCCGAAATCCCGCGTGCCTTTAGGTATACTTGGTTTTTGTGCCATTAAAATAAATCTTTAAATATTTTATCTGTTGCGCCGAGTTCGGACTGCACGTATGCAGCCGCCTTGGCGCCGATTATCTCATGTTGGTCGAGCGCAGTCTCCAGCGCTGCCTCTAATTCCTCATAATTCTTAATACTTCGTGCAGCTCCTGCCTCAATCAGTCCTTTCGCCTCACGGAAATGCTGATAGTTCGGTCCGAAAACCACCGGCAGACCATATACGGCAGCCTCAATGGTGTTATGAATACCTACGCCGAAACCGCCACCTATATATGCCGCATGACCGAAATTATATACCGAGGAGAGTAGGCCGATCGTGTCCATCACTAATACATCCGCATGCTGCAAGATGTTCCTGCGGCTGATAGCCGGCACAGGACCGCTGATCGCACTATACGTAGTATATCGTCCCTGGAAAAGCTGGAAGATAGAGTGCAGATGCTCCTCATTGATCTCATGCGGCACAAGAATAAGCTTCGTCCGTTTACCATCTTCCATCTTCCATCTTAAATCTTCCATATACTGCTTTAGCAGTACCTCGTCCTCCGGCCATGTACTGCCGGCTACGATCACGCGCTCGCAGTCTTCGGTGAATTGGATGATCGGAACTAACTTATCATTGCCTAACAGTGTATCTACTTTCTTGCGGACATTACCCACGATCTCGTTCACACGGTCAAAACGGGTATCTCCGGCTACAGAGCACTCATGCACGCCGTGCTCGGCTAACAGCCGCCGCGAATCTTCGTCCTGCACGTAAATATGCGTGAAGCAATGCAGCAGTCTCAGTTGACTCTTGCCGTACCAGCGGAAGAAAACCTGGTCCGGACGGAAGATAGCAGAGATACTATAGGTCGCAATCCCGCGTTTCTTCAACTCACGCAGGTACGCCGGCCAAAACTCATACTTGATGAATATCGCCATGCTCGGCTGCAACGCGTCTAAGAAACGCTTGGCGTTGCGCCGCGTAGCGAAGGGTAGGTAGATCACCGCATCGGCGTGCTCGTAGTTCTTACGCGCCTCATAACCCGAAGGACTAAAGAAGGTGACTACTACCTTGCGTTGCGGTTGCTCTCGCTTCAGACGCTCAATCAGCGTACGTGCCTGCTCAAACTCACCTACCGACGCTGCATGAAACCATACAGCTCCGCGAAGCCGCTCTAATACAGGCAAGTGCTCTTTATCCAAACTCGCGCACTGACCGCGTAATAATGTCCTCAATTTACTCGTTCCCACGTATCTTATTTTAAATCGGCTGCAAAGATAGTGAAAAAAAATCACATACGCAAGCCCGCGCGCGTTTTTTCATTATTTTTATTTGGGTTTCTCTGTTCACCGCCCTTTGTAACTCGCCGCATAGGCGGATTACCGTCTCGTGTCGTCTCCGTCTCGTCACCGTGATTTCGTCAATTATATACTATTTGAACCTGTTTTTCCCTTCCATCGTGCGTGTGTATTGGAACAATCAGACCGAAAAAACAGTCTGATTTGGGCAGATTAGCAGATTACCCGGAAACCCGATTCTTCTGATGCTCTGAGCAAATGACCTAAAAAAGAAAAATCCAAGCCTAAAATGACTCGGATTTTGTGACCATTTGCGAGGTGGCTGATGATTAGAGCATTATAGTATATAAATAACCGTGATTTCTCTAATTATCACGCACTTATCACGTACTTATAACCAACTTATGACGCACTTATCACGTACTAAATTTCTAAAAAAATCGTTGTTTTTTTTATATATGCGAAACTATATTATATTTTATATAATATATAAGATTGTGGGAATGCCTACGTTAACGTAGATAGTATATACCCTCTCGAGGAATACCTTTCTAGGTCGTCGCCGAGGGGTAGCATACGCTATCCGCATGGCTCTTAGGCTCTCTATAATCGCGGAGTAGCACTCCGCTCATGCAAAAAAATCACTCAAAACGTCTTATTTCGCAGGCTCAAACGATTATTTTCTTTGAAAATCTTGCATATATGCAATTTTTGTAGTACTTTTGCACCCGCAAAAGTTTTTGAATATGGATATTTCAATTATAGTGCCTCTCTTTAATGAGGCGGAGTCGCTGCCGAAACTTTATGAGTGGATAGCGCGTGTGATGAAGGAGAATAAGTTCTCCTATGAGGTTATTTTTGTCAATGATGGCTCGACGGATGAGTCGTGGGATGTTATCCGTGAACTGAGTAAAGACAAGGCGGTTCACGGTATATGCTTCCGTAGAAACTACGGAAAGAGTGCGGCGCTGTACTGCGGTTTCAAGGCCGCGCAGGGCGATGTAGTCATCACCATGGATGCCGACCTGCAGGACAGTCCGGACGAGATACCGGAGTTATTCCGCATGATAAAAGAGGACGGCTTTGACCTCGTCAGCGGATGGAAGCAGAAACGCTATGATAACAAGCTCACCAAGAACCTGCCATCCAAACTCTTCAACGCCACGGCCCGCCGCGTGACGGGTATTCAACTGCATGACATGAACTGCGGTCTGAAGGCTTATCGCCGTGAGGTGGTGAAGAACATAGAGGTCTTCAGCGAGATGCACCGTTATATCCCGTATCTGGCGAAGAATGCCGGGTTCAACAAGATCGGCGAGAAGGTAGTACAGCATCGCAAACGCGAGTTCGGTACGTCTAAGTTCGGCATCAACCGTTTTATAAACGGTTATCTGGACCTCATGACGCTGTGGTTCCTCAATAAATTTGGCAAGCAACCGATGCATTTCTTCGGTCTCGTAGGTAGCCTGATGTTCTTCATCGGTTTTATCGCCGTCATCGTTGTAGGTAGCATGAAGCTCTACGCCCTGTCGAACCATGTACCGGCAATGCTGGTAGGCGTGAACCCGTATTTCCACATCGCTATACTGATGATGATCCTCGGTTGTATGCTGTTCCTCGCCGGTTTCCTGGCGGAACTCATCATCCGTAATAGTCCTAGTCGTAACGATTATCTCATCAAAGAAGAGATCTGATGGCGCAAGCACTGGAGGAGCAAATAGAGATTATCGAACGGGCGTTAGGCGAACGCATGATTGAGCATGCGTTGGCTATCGTGCGTCAATGGCTGAATGAGATAGGGGAGAGTAATCCCTTTGAAAAGAGTTTCTTCACCATTCAGCAGGATTATCAGGACCTCTTCTCCAATTGGATCAGCGCCAACGATACCGGTTTAGACAAAGATCTGGATACCTTAACCGGTAATACCTACCGTCTGGTCGATGCCGTCTATGCGGCGTTGCGTATCCAGCGCGGCCTCTCGCCTCTCATGCGTGGCTTTAACGAAGAGAGTGTGCAGTCTATCATGCATTATTTCTCTAATCATGTGCATCCGATGGAGGAGGACTTGGCATGGTTGCGCAAGACGATGCGGGACCCGAAGAAAGGGGCACGTGCACTGATGGCCATCTCCTCTATCTCCCGCGGACTGAGACAGTGTTTCTCGGAGGAATCGGTGCTCACGCTCATCGACGGAATCAACAATGGCGACGGAGTCGTAGGTGAGCAGTGCTTATCGAATATCATCTTGCTTTTGGCGCATTATGACGTGCGAATTGATTTCTTCCCTGAGATACAAAATGCCTTCGCGAACGCTTTGGCGGAGATGAACGATGATGGCGAGCAGGCTTTCCAGATCCTGTGTTCGTTGGTTTTGTCCACCAGTAACGAGTGGCTCAAGCGGGCTTCCATCAAAGAGATACAGGTCAACGACCTGCCGGAAGAGTTACAGAGCCTATTGGAGATGACGGGCGCCAGCAAGGACTTCCCGGGCGTACAATCGCTCATTACCAATTCCGAACAGGAATACATGCGGAGCATCATCGATATACTGCCGGATACCTGGGTATATAGCGTGATAGTAGGCGAGGCCTATGAGCGGCAGAACCAGATGGCACTGACCTATCTGACGATAGGACGTATGGACATGATGTGGGATAATATCGAATTGGCTTCTCAATGGCTCCTGGAGCACCTCCGTAAAGGCGCTAACACCCCGCAGGATTATATCAATTACGGGCACTGTATGTTGCTGCAAGGCGACCGCGTGATGGCTTTTGAGAACTATCGTCAGGCGCGGCAGTTATGCAAGAACGCGAAGGAATTCAATAATCTCTTCCGTCCGGACAGACGTGCGCTGGTGGACCACGGAGTGCCCATCGAACAAGTATATCTGATCGAAGATCAGTTATTGAAATCAGAGTAGTTAGAAAGCTACACCTAAACCGGCGTCAATGAATTCTGCGCGTACGCCGTGCGTCTTCAATCCTAATTGCACGAATAGATTGTTCAGTACATGGTACTTGAGCACGAACTGCATGTAGCACCAACCATCCGCTTTGTTGCTTGCTTCTTTGAAGTCGTATGCATAGAATACACCTCTGTTCAACGGCGTTCCCGCATCATCTGCGGCCTTCGCTTCGGCGTACGGCTCTAAGTTCTTAATCGGGTCAAAGACATAGAATCCTACGTGAATACCTGCGGTTAACTTACCGATGATGAACTCCGGTTGGATACTAATACCTACGCGGAAACAGTTCGTTACATTGCTTTCCTTTAGATAGGTCTTCCCGAAATAGGTGACAGGAGCATTCGGATATGCTGCTTCTGCTCCGGGTACATTGTGACTGACGGCTGCATAATACCCGTCATAGAACGCATCTACACCTGCTCCGAGGCGGAAAATACTTACCGGTACCCAGTATGCCGCTGCCTTCAGCGTAGCTACGCCATAGAACCGCATTCCGTCCTTATTATCCTTGTAGTAGTTCTGCTTCATTCCTCCTGTGGCACTGATCTCCACAGCCCATTTCTTCTCCACGCCATCGTAGAGCTTGCGCGGTACATCGGGTTTAGGATCCTCCCTTCCCTTCAGGGAGGGGTCGGGGGTAGGCCTGTACCTCACGCCTAACTCTCCTCCGAACATATTATAGCCCGCATTCGGGTGCATGACGGAGCCGTTGCTGATATGATGCCATCCGCCGGCGAGAGTGATCTCCCATCCGTCCTTAATAGGGAAGTCCATATACAAGTCCAGCGCCAAGTAGGCATTGAGGATAGAACCGATTGACCAGTTGGCTAAGTATTTACCATCAGGCCCTTGCGCAATGGAATAGGGTTGGTATTCTGCCGGAAGAGTATTCCGATAAGTCTTCGTAACTGCGGCTAAACCCACCGTAGGTCGTACACCGATGCGGAAATGAGTTCCATTATAGAAAGGCTGGTTCATGTATCCATAGGCCGCAAAAGCCGAACCCAAGAATTTCTCATTACCTAAGTTCAGATAACTGACGCCGACACCGATAGAAGCGTTATTCCATTGCCGTAAGCAATGCCATCTACCCGTAGGCAGAAATTCCACGGCAAAAGAACCACCTAAGATAGGGCGGCCAACGAACTGGTCTACCTTGCCGTCTGGCATCATCATGCCTGCATTACCGGTAATCTTGTAGGCTAATTCATAATGCGGCAGCGCGAAGACGCTCACGCACCATAGAAGAAGGGCTATAATGGTATAGATTATTCGCATAACGACTGCAAAAGTACTCATTTTTTTGCATATATGCAAGATTTTTCGTAACTTTGCGCGCTTTTTCCCCATTTTTAGGGATTGCACGGTTTCGCAAAAAGCAGTAATTTTGCACTCGATTTTGAAAGAGTGTACTAAAATGAATTGGCAAAAGACAATATTATCCTTATTAGTAGGTATAGGCACTTGTGCGCCTGTGCTGGCGCAGGAGGCGAGTGACTTCGAGATAGAAGAGGTCACCGTCGTGCAGCGCAAGAAAGGTAAAGTGAAAAGCCGCACAGAGGCCTTCGATACAGAGAAGATCAACTCCGAGGAACTGTGCCGTGCTGCTTGTTGTAACCTCAGTGAGGCCTTTGAGACCAGTGCTTCTGTGGATGTCGCATACGCGGACGCTGCTACAGGCGCCAAACAGATCCGTTTGTTAGGTCTGAGTGGCACGTATGTGCAACTCATCCAAGAGAATACACCGGCCGTACGTGGCTTGGCGCAGACCTTTGGTCTGGAGTATATCCCGGGACCGTGGATGAATTCGATACAGGTGAGCAAAGGTACCTCCTCCGTCATCAACGGCTACGAAGCCACTTCCGGTCAGATTAATGTAGAACTGCTCAAGCCGCAGACCCAAAATCCGCTGTCCGTCAACCTTATGTTCAACTCCGAGATTATGGCAGAGGCGAATATCATGGGTGGTTGGCAGATCAAGGATCACTTATACACGGGCATTCTAGCGCATTATACAGGCAGTTATATGGGGATGGATGAGAACCATGACAGTTTTCTGGATGTCCCGAAAGTGCAGAATGCGAACCTTGCTAACCGCTGGTTCTATAAAAACGGCAATTATACGTTCCAGGCCTTCGTACGTGGTCTCTATGACCGCCGCAGAGGAGGACAAATGGCAGATACTATTGCTAATCCTTACCGCATCAACCTCGATACCTGGCGCATAGAAGGTTTCTTGAAGAACGGTTATGTCTTCGATGAAGAGAGTGGTTCGTCAGTAGCCCTTATCACTGCTGTCAGTTACCATAACCTGAATAACACCTACGGGGTGCGCAATTGGAAGGCGGACCAATTGAATGCTTACTTCAATGCTATCTATCAAGGTAATTTTGAGGGTTCGGGTGAAGTGGACAACGACCATCGACTCAGTGCCGGTGTGAGCCTTAATATCGATAATTATCACGAGACGCTAAGTCTCTGGGCGCAACCTTTAGATCGTTTGGAGATTACGCCAGGTATCTTTGCGGAATATAGTTTCAAATACGATGAGATGCTTTCGCTGGTAGCCGGTGTACGTGCCGACTATTCCACGCGTTACGGTTTCTTTGTTACTCCGCGTATGAATATCCGCTATACACCTTTTGAATGGTGGACGCTGCGCGGAAGTGTAGGGATGGGGTATAGAAGCCCGAATACAATAGCCGATAATGCCTTTATCTTACCATCCAGTAGGAATATTCACCTGGATAATCCTGCCAAGCAGGAGCGGGCCGTCAATGCGGGTCTGAGTACTACATTCTATATCCCGTTAGGGAGCAAGGAACTGCAACTCTCCGCCGAGTATTACTACACCCACTTCTTGAATTCACTGATTGTGGACCTGGATAATGACCCGCACGCCGTGCTTATTTATAATCAGTCGGATATCCCCGGAGCAAAGTCTTTTGCGCATAGCGCACAAATAGAGGCATCGATAGAGGTGCTACGCGGTTGGACCTGGACAGCAGCTTTCCGTTATACCGACGTAGAGCAGACCACTTTCAATGCTGCCGGCAAAGCTCAGCTGCGCCCGAAAGCATTGACGAACCGCTTCAAGGGTATTATATCTACCAGTTATCAGACGCCGCTCAAGAAATGGCAATTCGATGTAACGGCGCAGTTCAATGGAGTAGGCCGTATGCCGGATGGTTTCACTGCTTACGGCGATTTGGCAGGTGGTTACGGAACTCCGAAACCGCTTACGTGGTATCCGCAACTCATGGCGCAGATCACTAAATACTGGCGTACATGCAGTCTGTACGTAGGTGCGGAGAATATGACGAATTTCAAACAAGACTCGCCCATTATCGATAGTTTCAATCCCTACGGTGCAGATTTCGACGCCTCGATGGTCTGCGGGCCTACGATGGGTTGGAAGGTATATGTGGGCTTTAGATATGATTTGGAGAAGAAAGAAGAGTAAGAATGAAGGATTTAAGAAGTATTTTAGTCTGTATTTTAAGTGCTGTTTGTTTTCCTGTTTTGGCGCAGTATGACGCGCACCTTACGGGACACGTGTTGGATGAGAAAACAGGAGAGCACTTGCCTTTTGTAAATGTTCAATTGAAGGGCACGAATGTCGGTACAGTCACCGATGAGTCAGGCCACTATTTTCTCAAAGATGTGCCTGTAGGAAAGCAAACAATCATCTTCAGTTATGTAGGTTACGAGACCTTGGAGTTGCCCGTAAATATTGTCGAAGATAAGACAACGGAGCTAAAAGCCGTTATTCGCGAGATGTCGCAGCAGCTGAACAGCGTTGTGGTAACGGCGAACCGTTATGCTACCAAACGACAGGAAGCGGCTGCGATTGTCAATGTACTCTCGCCGCAGTTATTCGAGACGACTGCCGTCAGTTGTGTAGCTGATGCATTGTGTTTTCAACCTGGTCTGCGGGTTGAGAACACCTGCTCGAACTGTGGTAAGACAGACCTGCGTATCAATGGTTTGCAAGGTCAATACACCCAGATACTCATGGACTCGCGTCCGGTGTTCTCGTCCATGGCCTCCGTATATGGTTTGGAGCAAGTGCCGGCAGCGATGATTGACCGCATCGAGGTGATGCGCGGAGGTGGTTCGGCCGTGTATGGCGCTAACGCCATCGGCGGAGTAGTGAATATCATTACCAAAGAGCCGGTACGTAACTTCGTGAATATCGCGAATATCTCCAATATCAACGAGCACGCAGGTTACGACATCCACACGGATCTAAACGCTTCGGTGATGAGTGAGAACCGCAAGATAGGTGCCTATCTATTTGCCACGCACCGTACGCGTAGTGCGTATGACCGCGACAATGATGGTTTCAGTGAATCGCCGCAGTTACGGGCTACGACAGCGGGTGCGCGTATCTTCTTCAAGACCAGTGCTTATAGTAAGATCACTGCGGAATATCATCATACGACGGACTACCGTCGCGGAGGAAACAACCGCGATGAGGAACCCCATAAGGCCGATATTGCAGAGCAGTTACGCCATAATATCGATGCGGGTTCATTAGCTTTTGATTGGTTCTCAGAGGATAACAGACATTTTGTGTCTGCTTATTCAGCACTTCAGCACATCGGTCGAGAGAGTTATTTCGGTGCCGGACGAGACACAGCGGCCTATGGGCGCAGTAAAGACCTGACGGCCAACGTAGGTATGCAGTACCGTTTCTCGTATCCCTGCGGCCTCATGAAAGGCGACTTGACGGTGGGGGCGGAGTATAACTATAACGGGTTGCATGATCGCATGTTAGGCTATAACCGCGATCTCTCACAGCAGGTGCACATCGTTGGTGGCTATGCGCAGAATGAGTGGAAGAACGACCAATGGAGTATATTGCTGGGGGCGCGATTAGAGAAGCACAACCTGCTCAAGCGCGTAGTAGTCAATCCGCGTGCTACGTTCCGCTATACACCTATAGAAGGACTGGTCTTCCGTGCCGGTTATAGCAGCGGTTATCGTGCGCCGCAGGCGTATGACGAGGACTTGCATGTAGCCGCCGTAGGCGGAAATGTATCACTGATAACGCTTGACCCAAACCTCAAACCCGAGTATTCGCACAGCGCCACGCTGAGTGTAGACTGGTATAAGCAGTTCGGTAAATGGGAGGTGAACCTGACCGGAGAAGGCTTCTTTACGTATCTGCAGGATGTATTCTTCTTACGTGAAGAAGGCACGGATGCAGTAGGCAACATCCTCTTCACGCGTACCAATGCCCCCGGAGCTTGGGTAGGAGGAATGAACCTCGAAGGCAAACTCTCCTATGCGCAATGGTTCACGCTGCAGATAGGTTATACCTTCCAGCAGAGCCGTTATACCGTGGCGCAGCAGTGGAGTGCTTCTGTAGCTCCTCAGACGCGTATGTTGCACACGCCGGATAACTACGGATATCTGTTGCTGGACGTGCATCCTGTTCATGACTTCACGATCTCTGTCAATGCCAAAGCGACAGGAAACATGCTTATCTCGCATTTAGTAGGGTATATCCCGCAGGACGAAGAGGTGAAGACACCTGCTTTCTGGGACCTCGGCATACGCTTAGCGTATGATATTCATCTGTATAAGCATTATTGCCTGGAGGTCAGCTGTGGTGTGAAGAACGTACTGGATCAATTTCAGCGGGATATAGACAAAGGCGAGAACCGCGATGCGAACTACATCTACGGTCCTTCTGTGCCACGCACCTATTTCGCAGGGTTAGCACTTAAACTCTAAAGGAAAACTCGCAACCGCAGTACTGCTGGTTGTAGAAATCATATTCTTTGATTAAGGCATTGCGACGGTCTTGTAGGCCGTCCTTTCGCCAATTCTGCGCCCAGAACTGCACCTTGGGTGCATCAATAAGCGACGCAGTCGCATCATTTAGCACGTTAGTGCGGCTCATTACAGTATTTGCAGCAGCTTTGCCTGCTGCATTCACCTGCTCTAAGTTCTTCCAACGCGAGGAGGCGAGGGTAGTAGCAAAGAAAGGAATGCCTAATTCTTGGGCTTTCTTCGCTGTAGCCAATAATCGATAGTAGAAACACGCCTCACAGCGTTTTCCGCGTTCAGGTTCTTGCTCTAAACCTTTCACTGCACAGCGCCACTCTTCGTGGCCGTAACCGCATGGCTGTTCGCCTCCGGAGGCTCTCCGGTCATCGTCTATCCATTGGATGCCAAGGCTTTCTGCATGGCGTTTTGACTCGTTTTTTCGTTTCTCGTATTCTTCCAGAGGGTATATATTCGGATTAAAATAGTATATCACAGGTTCTACTCCGCGGGCGAGCAACCATTCTACGATGGCGCTGGAGCAGGGTGCACAGCACGCGTGCAACAATACACGTGTACATCCTTCCGGAATTACTATCGAACTCTTTTGTTTCATTTCCGACTGCAAAAGTACAAAAATATTTTTATCTGTGCAAGAGGAGAATATTTTTATCCGAAAAATAGGGGCAGAAAAGGTGAACACAGAAAACGCATCATTTGCACACATTTCTGCTGCACACAAACTACAGCAAAAGTGCACAGAATGTATGCAAAATGCAGAAAGTCTCAGTGGAGTAGAGTAGTCGATGATTTCCAACTATAAGGTCCATGAGCCAAAACCGAAGGGTAGGGGAAATAATGTTTAACACGATATAAATCATTTTGTAACTATCTATAAATCAGCAGTTACAAGGATTACTTAAAATAAAATAGTATTCTGTTTGAAGCGATTTAAGGCTTAGTGGTACAAACCGACTTGATTATCGATGCTAATAGTTGTAAAATGCACAAAATGTGGCGTTTATGACGTTTAGTTGCAATTCGATAACAAGGCTACAGTAGACATAAGGCCGTATAGAGGGCCGGAGGGAAGTGGAAGAGGGGCGAAATTGTTCCACGGTATAATTATTAAGAAATGTTAAAGCCTATATTTGTGCAGCATATTCACAAAGTATGAAAAATATTTCACGAAAATGTTTGCACAGATTTGTGAATTTCAAATATTTTTTGTACCTTTGCAGCGATTTTTGAACAGATTGCTGAGAATTGAATATTTGTGAACAATACTAATATGAATGAAAAAGAACGCATTGAGCAATTGATTAAGTCTTTAGGCTTATCTGCTCGTCAATTTGCTGAACAAATCGGTGCGCAGCCGGGAACGATCAGTAACATGATGTCCGGACGCAATAATCCCAGTTTAGACGTGATGAAACGCACTTTAGCGCGTTATCAGACGCTTAATCCGGAGTGGTTGATATTGGGCAAAGGAGAAATGTGGCGTACAGTACCAGGAGAAGATCCGGGTCTTTTTGATTCGTTAGCGCCTGATCCTAAGAATAAAGCGGTGCGCGCAGCAGAAAAAGAAGAGCCGCAACAAGTCGTTGCAGCTCCTTCTAAACAGATCACAAAGATCGTCGTTTATTACTCGGATAATACGTTTGAGGAGTTTTCCTCTAATCCTCTAACCCGCTAAACCAAAGCGAAAGCCAGCACCTCGCTGATGTCATGCACGTAGTGCAGTTTCAGGCCTTTGAGGTATATCGGTGCTATCTCTGCTACATCTTTGCGGTTATCCTCACAGAGGATGATATCCGTGATACCTGCTCGTTTTGCCGCGAGCAGTTTTTCTTTTACTCCACCGATAGGCAGCACCTTGCCGCGCAGCGTCATCTCGCCTGTCATCGCAATGCGTGGTTTGACGAGTCGATGCGTGAAAGCGCTCACGAGGGCCGTAGTCATCGTGATACCGGCCGAAGGACCATCCTTAGGAATAGCGCCTTCCGGTACATGTATATGTACCGCGGTCTTCTCGAAGATTTCCGGTTTGATGCCTAATTCCTTAGCGTGGGCCTTGACGTAGCCGAGCGCCAGAGTGGCGGATTCCTTCATCACGTCGCCTAAGTTACCCGTAAGGGTAAGGGTTGGCGCTTTGGCAGCCGAGAGACTGGTCTCGATGAAAAGGATCTCTCCGCCTACTTGCGTCCAAGCTAGGCCTGTGACAACACCTACGTACTTGTTCGTCTCCCATATATCGCGGCTGAAACGCGCTTGACCGAGGTAAGCACGCACGTCCTCAAGGGTAGGCGAGACGTTATATTCCTCGTTGAGCGCGAGTTTGGTATCAATCTTTCTGCAGATAGTAGCTATCTGACGTTCCAGGCTGCGGACACCGGACTCACGGGTGTAGTCATCGATGATGTGCCCCAAGATCTCCTTTGAGAAACGTAACTGCGTTGATTTGAGACCATGGTTCTTTAATTCCTTTGGAATTAGGTGACGTTTGGCGATCTCTATCTTCTCTTCCTGCAGGTATCCGGTCATTTCAATCAGTTCCATTCGGTCAAGCAGCGGCCGAGGGATGGTATCGAGACTGTTGGCAGTAGCGATGAAGAGCACATGGCTCAAGTCGTAGTCTACATCCAGATAGTTATCATGGAAGGTGCTGTTCTGCTCCGGATCGAGAACTTCGAGCAAGGCGGACGTAGGATCACCTTTATAATCCGCACCCACTTTATCCACCTCATCGAGCACAAAGACAGGGTTCGATGTGCCGCATTTCTTAATGCTGTCGATGATGCGTCCGGGCAGCGCACCGATGTACGTTCGACGATGACCGCGGATCTCTGCTTCGTCATGCAGACCACCTAAAGAGACGCGTGCGTACTTACGTCCCAGCGCTTCTGCGATGCTCTTTCCGAGACTCGTCTTACCGACTCCCGGAGGGCCGTAGAGGCATAGGATAGGGGACTTGACAGGGTTATTTTCTTTCTCTTTTGCGCTGCGAAGGGATAATTGGCGTTGTACCGCAAGATATTCGACAATCCGTTCCTTCACTTTATCTAATCCGAAATGATCGCGATTAAGCACTTCTTGGGCGTGCGTCATCTCGAAATTATCCTCGCTGTAGGTATTCCACGGCAACTCAAGCATGACCTCCAGATAACTGAGTTGAGTGGAGTAGTCAGGCGAGTGCGTAGGCATATGCTCGAGACGCTGAAGTTCCTTATTGAAGACCTGCGCGGTAGCCTCCGACCACTGCTTGTGTTCGGCGCGTTCACGCAGCTCTTTGATGGTCTGCGCCCCCGTGTCACCGAGGTCTTTCTTGATGGTCTCTATCTCTTGCTGGAGGAAATACTCGCGTTGCTGCTTATCCATCGCTTCGTGGGTACGACGACGGATATCTTCCTTGATATTCAGCTCCTCCAGGTCTTTCTCGAGGATGGCCAGCAGGGCAGTAGCACGCTCGTTTAGGTCATGTATCTCCAGCAGGCCTTGCTTGGTAGCTGTCGGCATTTGATAGATGCCGCAAACGTAGTTAAGGAAAGAAGGGGAGGATTTGAGGTTCTTGAGCGAGGCCTGTAGGCCGGCAGCACCGTCTTTTTTATCCAGGATATTCTCGACGGCCTCTTTGATGGCATCTACCGTGGCATGAAAATGCTTGTCGTTCGTGGCAGGCATGATCTCGTCCATCGGTTGCACGAGGGCCTCGAGATTGCCGTTATTGTTCTGATATTCAACCACTTTGACGCGATGCAGACCTTCAAAGATGGTCATCATCGTGTCTTTACCCATTTCAGGAACAGGGATATTCTGCACGACGTGCGCAAACGTACCAACGGCATAGAGTTCGTCGCCCGTAGGATCGGCATTGGAATTATTCTTGCGCGTCAGCAGGATGATCGGCGAACCTTGTTTCTCGGCCTCACGGATGAGCTTCTGGCTTTTCTTTTGCGAAACGGCAATAGGCATCATCACTCCCGGGAAAACAACATTGTTCTTAATAGGGAGTACCTTGTAAAATTTCTGCTCGATAGTATAGTTCTCTTCCATAAACAAAAATACGCTATTTTACATAATGCCGATTAGGCTTCTTTAAGTCATTTATAGTAGCATAGGTTTTCCAGTGTACGCTTTGTTCTGCTGCTTGACGGTTGGTTTGTATATCATCAATGAAGATGACGTCTGTGTCCTTAATGGCTTGTTGTACGGATTGAAAGATCTGTACTTCGGGTTTAGCCATGTGCATTCTTTGCGACAGGAACAGCCCGTCGAAATGCGTATCCAGCGCGTACTTGCGGTTGATGAAGTTGAAATGCAGATCGTTGCCGTTGGACAGCAGATACACAGGATGTCCTTGTGCGCGCAACTCATCGATGAACGCGAGGCGTTCCGCAGGCAGGTCGCCAAGCATCGCCATCCATGCATCGATGACTTCTTGTTCCGTTGTTCCGGGACGGCAGTATTTCTGTACTTCTGCGATAAATCGCTCGGTGGATATCAGGCCTCGTTCAAAATCGACCATGAGTTGTTTGGAGGCGACGCTCACTGCATTTACGCCTTCTCCGTTGCTATCCATGCCCAGTACGGTGCGCATGTTTTCTTCGCCCATTAAAGTCTCAAAAGCCCGCATACAGCGGCTCACATTGAGATTGATCAATACCCCACCTAAGTCAAAAACAAAGGTCATTATTCCTTCCTTTTTTTCTTCAGTTTAGAAGCGAAAATCATCCCGTTAGAAACGGCTAATAAGATGGCAATAAGGTCATCCACCCACCCCATCACAGGCACTGCGTCCGGCGAGAGATCAAAGGGCACAATCACGTAAATAAGCGCGATAACGGCACCAATGATGATGTTCATCTTGTATTTCGTTTCTCTCTTCATCATACTCTATCCTATTTCGGGTGCAAATTTACTACAAAAATTGCATATATGCAAATATTATACAAAAAAAAGCACCCAGAGAGAGGTGCTTGATGAGATAAGTGGGCGGATAGATTAGATCTTGCCGCGGACGAGGAAGTAGTACACTGCAAAGCCGATCCAGCTGCAGAGTAATACCAGTACACTGGCGATGATCTTACCGATAAGGCCGCATTTAGCCGTTTTGAAGATATCCAGTACACACCAAACGGCGCAAACAATACCTAAGATATAAATAATCGTTCCTACCATAATAACAGTATTTTATCCGACTTGTACGTCGGGGTTGATTTTACGAATGAGATTCTTGAGTACATCCCCCGGACCAAACTCATAGAACTCCGTAGCTCCGTCGGCAATCATATTTTGTACCGACTGCGTCCAGCGAACGGGTGCCGTAAGTTGTTTGAGTAGGTTTTCGCGGATGATTTCCGGTTCGACCTCTGCTTTAGCAGAGACATTCTGATAGATCGGGCAGAAGGGTTTTCTGAACTCGGTCTTGAGGATTGCCTCTTGCAGCGCCTCGGCGGCGGGTTGCATGAGCGGAGAATGGAAAGCACCTCCGACAGGTAAGCGTAAGGCACGGCGTGCGCCGGCTTCCTTCATCGCCACACAGGCAGCGTCGATAGCCTCTATTTCTCCGGAGATGACGATTTGTCCGGGGCAGTTGAAGTTAGCTGCAACAACTACTCCACTCTGCGCCGCACAAACTTCCGCCACTTTCTCATCGGGAAGGCCGAGGACGGCGGCCATGGTGCCGGGGTTAGCCTCACAGGCAGCCTGCATCGCTTGTGCGCGGGCGGAGACTAGGAGCAGTGCGTCTTCGAAACGGAGTGCACCGCAGGCCACAAGGGCGCTGAACTCACCGAGGCTGTGTCCCGCTACCATGGCGGGCGTCTCGATATTCATCAGACGCTGCGCTACCACAGAATGCAGGAAGACGGCCGGTTGGGTGACTTTCGTCTGCTTGAGGTCGTCCGCTGTACCTTCGAACATCACACCCGTGAGCGAGAAGCCAAGCAGCCTATCAGCTGCCTGACACATCTCGCGTGCTTCGGGATATGCATCGTATAGGTCTTTGCACATCCCCGGGAATTGACTACCCTGGCCCGGAAAGACAAATGCTTTCAGCATTTTCGTTTAGGGGATTGGAGTTAAAGGACTACGGGTTCGCCCATCAAACCACCCATGAGGATGACAACGAGGAGGGCAAGAATAGCGTAGAACTCAGGGAAAGCCGCCATGATCATCGTACCTGCGGTAACGTTATGACCGCTACCGGTAGCAGCAACACCATTAGCGCACACCTGGCCTTGACGGATAGCTGACAACAGAGCCACGAGACCCAGCGCGATACCACCACCGAGGATAGCAGCTGCCTGCAGCGTTGAGATACCTGCCGTCAGGTATTTCTGAACCATGAAGAAACCTACGAAGCCGTAGATACCTTGCGTAGAAGGCAGAGCGGACAGAAGAATGTACACACCCATTGCGTCCGGACGTTTTTTCAACGCACCAACAACGGCGTTACCGCACATCGTCAGTCCATACACACTACCTACGCCGGACAATCCGACCATAAAAGCGATGCCAATAAAGGCAATAATCAAATTTAATGTCATAATGATAATATTTTAGATTTTTGATTTATTTCTTAAACGGCTTGTACTCACGACCACCGCCTTCGAAGCCGGCGTTCTTGTAGAACTCGACGAAGGTAAGACGCATCGGGTGTACCACCGAGGAGATGAGACACAGAGCGAAGTTCAGCGTATGACCGAACACGAGGATCAGCAGCGTCGGTAACCATCCTATCCATGAAGGCAGTGCTCCTCCGGCCTGCAATGCTAAGGCGTTGAAGACATTACCGAGGATACCTCCGGCCAGACCAAGGGCAAACAGACGAATATAACTGAGCACGTCGCCCAGGAGTCCGCTGACCATGTTATACGTGCCCCATAGACCGCCACCGATATTGACCAAGAGTATCTTACGATCCGGGTTGCTATAGAACAGGATGACCAGTGCGCAGAGGCCTAATATAGCATATATGCTATAAAGTCCGACAGCGGAGAGCGAACCGGACAACGCGAACCATACGATAAGCGTTACCAGCGCCACGAGCCATGCGCAGTCATAAGCCGCATACTTGAAGCCGTCGCGGAGGGTGATCTTCACTACCTTAAAGCCCATGGCAAACAGAATCTGGAAGATACCTATGAGGATAGCAAATACCATCATCGGATGGTAGGCTCCTCCCATGAAATGAACAGTAGCGTTCGTCTCGGTGATGAAATACTGCTTGACAGGCGCGAGGATAGCCACCTCCTCGAGGTTAATTCCGAAGAACATACCTGTGAGGATGCCGACGATCATCGTCGTAAGGCCCATAAAGACGCCTAACCAACCCCACTCCTTCAGTTTCGGCGCTTTGAGGACGACTGCCAGACCGGCGAGAAGAACCACCAGACCGTAGCCTCCGTCACCCAGACAGAGACCGAAGAAGAGCATGAAGAACGGCGCAAAGAACGGCGTCGGGTCTAGCTCCGCGTAGTTCGGCAAGGAATAGAGCCGCGTGATGGGTTCAAAGAGCCGCGTGAAGAAGTTATTCTTCAGTTCGATAGGGATATTATCTTCTTTCGCAGGGTCGGATTCCTCGTAGTACGCCTGTGCTTTCTCGAGCATGGTGTTCAGTTCGGGAGCCTTATCTATCGGGCAGAAGCCCTCTAAGAGGCATAACGCGCCTTCTGCGAGCTTATCGGTCGAGAGGTGGACACGAGTCCAATCGATGTGTTGACGCGTCTCTACGAGCTCTTTTTGCAAGTTCTCGAGGTTCGCCTTCTGCCACACCTCAATACGTGTGTTCACAGCGGCGAGGAGGCCGTTGAGATGCTCGATCTCCTGGTTCCACTGCGTTTCGGATTTCTCAGGTGCCGGCAGTTCGTTTGCCGCCGTCTCACTGAGGTCCGTTGCTACATCGTCAGCGCCGAGCACTTGGACGAAATAGGTCTTTCCTTCCGCTTGAGAGACGGCAATACCCCACTCCTCCTTATAGTTAGCGGTCGGGCAGACGAAGAAACGCAACGTATAACCGGCATCCTTGAGTGCGGCGAGACGAGAGGCATCGAAATCCCCCCATACAGCGGCTTGCGAAGCCAGCTGACGGGTGTCGGCGATGCGCTGCTCAACGGCTGCGCGCTCCTGAAGCAGTTGGTCCGGAGCTCCTTGCGCAATCAGCTTACGCAGTTCATCTTCGTGCTGAAGGGCTGCCTGCAGTGCCTCGTCGTTCTCAATGAGTCCTGCGGCTTTCGTAGTGATATCCACTACGCCCAGATCGCGCAACTGCGTGAGGAAGGTATCGTAGTCACGATGGAATACCAAGAAGGTATATTTCTTCATGCGTGTAATCATGCTTGCGCCCTCCTTTCTTCTTCCTCGCGCGCCTCTTTCTCGCGTTTGCTTTTAACTATCTTCTGGCTGGACTTAGATAGGTTCTCTTCGTCCTCCATGAAGCGTTTGATTTTACGAATAGCATCCTGATAACCGGGGATCTGTACTTTCTCAAAGAGGTTCACTTTCTGCGTCGTCTTCTTACGCGCATACTCGAGCAGTTCCACTTTGCGGCGTACAAACTCCTGTCGGATGCCTACATCGGCAATGGTTTTGAGTTGCTCAAACCCGTCTGCGAACCATTTCGGGCAGGAGAAGAGCGAGAACTCTTTGGTGGAATAGACGACCTCATCTAAGACAGGCACGCGTACGCCTGCGATCTTCTTAATCGACATACGTACATCGTCTACGTGGATGAGAGAGGTGTCGAACTCTCCCCAAAGCGCAATCATCTGATCGTAATCCTTGATGCGGCGCTCGACTTCTTTGTCCAGTTCGTCCAACTCCTTCTTTGCATTCTTCACCTCCAGGCGAAGCGCCGTCTCCTTGCTTTGCAGCGTAGGAAGCGTACGTTGGCGCATCTTTAGATCCTTCTCCAGACCTTGCAGCGATGTTTTATTGAATTGATACGTAATAGCCATATATTATGCTTTTGGCCAATATTTCTCTACTAAAGCAGCTTTGATATTTACCTCTTCGGGTTTGAAGTACTTGCCGAAGAGCGTCCATGCAACATCGAGCATCTGTACCGTGTTGATGTTCACGTCGATGGCGAGGATCTCACGGCTGTACTCACGGGCGAAGTCGAGACAACGCAGATCGTAGTCTGTAAGGTCGAAACCATTCTCTTTCTTGGTCTTGGCGTTTGCGGCGTCTGCGTATAGACGAACGGCAGCGTTCATTACCTGCGGATGGTCTTCGCGGGTCTTCTTGCCTGCTACGAGTTGTTTCAGACGAGAGAGTGAACGGAACGGATCGACGATGACTTTACCGATCTCGGAGTCACGGCGGAGGTATAACTGACCCTCTGTGATATAACCGGTGTTATCCGGAATAGCGTGGGTGATGTCACCACCGGACAGCGTCGTTACGGCGATGATGGTGATCGAACCGCCACCAATCTCGGGCGGGAACTGAACGGCCTTCTCGTAGATCTTAGCGAGGTCGGAATAGAGCGAACCCGGCATCGAGTCTTTGGACGGGATCTGGTCCATACGGTTGGAGACGATGGCGAGTGCATCGGCGTAGAGCGTCATGTCGGTAAGAAGGACGAGCACTTTCTCGTGCTTCTCAACGGCGAAATACTCAGCAGCGGTCAATGCCATGTCGGGAATCAGAAGACGCTCTACCGGCGGGTTCTCCGTTGTATTGACGAACGAGACGATGTGATCGAGCACACCAGCGTTATTAAACACATTCTTGAAATAGAGGTAGTCGTCATTGGTCAGACCCATACCACCGAGGATGATCTTATCTGCCTCGGCACGCAGGGCCACATTCGCCATAACCTGGTTGTACGGCTGGTCCGGATCGGCGAAGAAAGGAATCTTCTGACCGGACACGAGCGTGTTGTTGAGGTCAATACCTGCGATACCCGTTGCGATGAGCTCTGACGGCTGTTTACGACGAACAGGGTTAACAGAAGGACCACCGATCTCTACTTCTTTTCCTTCGATAGCAGGTCCGCCATCGATAGGATCGCCGTAGGCGTTGAAGAAACGGCCGGCCAGTTGGTCAGATACCTTGAGGCTCGGCGACTTACCAAGGAACACCACCTCTGCGTTCGTCGGAATACCTTCGGTACCCTGGAACACCTGCAGCGTCACTTCATCACCGATGATTTTTACTACCTGCGCTAACTTGCCGTTCACCAATGCCAACTCATCATTACCTACTCCTTCGGCCTTGAGGGAACAGGTGGCTTTGGTGATTGCCGTAATCTGCGTGTAGATTTTTTGAAATGCTTTTGCCATAATATAGTGTATTTAAATATTCTATTTAACTCGCGTTCCTACGACGTTATAGATGCGTCCGTTATGGATGATGTATAACTGTCCGTCCATGAGGATCTTGCGTCCGTTAGACTCCTCCGAAACGATGATATTCTCGATACCTTCCGGGTCTTCGAGTTTCGTAAACTCAATCGTTATCTGCTTGAGATACATCGCTTTGGTAGTATTCGTCAAGCGGATTTCTACGGCTCCAGATTGCGGGTTCTCTACATTGAACGTATATTCCGTCACGGTCTCATCCAACTCCTCTTCTCCGACAGCGTTGCCTGCTACAAAGACGCTTAATACGCCGTCTCCGTTAGCCGCTGCTTTGACGCGGATCACCGCAGGTGCACAGCCCATGGTCTCTTCGGTATAAAGACGTACGAGGCCTGCTGGGTATGCGTTTGAACCAAAGACGGCGCCTTTGTTCTTATCGTACTCCACCGTATTGTCGTTGGCAATGGATACTTGCCAATCATAGCCGCTCAGATCTGCATGATCATCTACTCTACAAGAGGAGGTGAAGGTGTGCGTGTACGTGTCACAACCTTCTTCTTTCTGCTCACGCACGTTGATGATGGTAATATATACGTCGTTGATGAGGGCAGAAGCAGGGATATCCACGCGGATTGTATCATCGATGAAAGTAGCGGCGTTAGCCAGTTGTTTGCCTCCGCACTTTACGCGTACCAAGCAGTTCTCTGCCGTAGGAGTTTGATAACCCTCTTTCTTGATGAAGGTTACAGCTACGTCTTTATTATCCGTGGTTTTTACATACGCTCCGTTATAATTGATATAATCACCAATCGTAACGCCTTTTATATCGTAGTCAAACCAATAACGGGTGTTATCCTGCATGATGGCAAAGACGGAGCAGTCGCTCATCGGATAGAAGGTGTCACCGGGTTGACCTGCGTCAGCCACGTTGCTGTTCTTGCGCGTTGCCCAGCCAAGGAAGGTATAACCGCTGTTGGCGGTAACGGAAGGTAGCACTACTCCGCCGTTCTTTTTCGATTCCGTCGATGACTTGGTGGCACACGTACCATTACTTACCGAGAAGTTGACTGTACATTTGTCCACGCCTCCGTTGAAATCAAAGAGGATGACTCCACCCTGCTCTTTGACATTGGTGAAATACATCTTATTGCTGAACATGTACTTAGAGGTAGCGCCTGCAGGGAAGAGGTCTCCTTGCTTTCCGAAATAGCCGTTAGTCAGGTTGTCTGCCTTGTATTTGGGCGCACTGCCGTCGGCCTCTATAAGGTCTACACAAGGATGGTTATCTACGTTATTCACTTCATCCGACTCCCATTTATTCTTCACGTAGTCGATCTTGGTGAGCATGAGTCCGTGTCCCGGTAAATACTCGTCCCAGCCGCTCTGCTGGCGGTTCTCGAGGATATAGAACTCCTTCGGGTCCGGACTGATACCACTGAGGTTTGATTGTCCAGTAGCCGTGATGATTGCGCAATCGCCCGTCGTATTAAAATCACGCAGGCGCACGTTCATTGGTCCGTCCAGGAGGATGGGTTCTACCCAACCGAGATAGAAACGCTCGTAGGCGCTGAAAGCAGCAGGCGTGTTGGCACTGTTGTTATAGCAACCATGGTCCATGACAGACCAGTCACCCAGCGTCTTCACCAATGAGCCTACCGTAGAACTGAAGTTCGGCAGACCGAGGATGTGCGCAAACTCATGGATAAGCGTACCTATTCCGTCGCGTTTGGTCTTGTTTTGCAGTTCCGGCACGGCGCAGCAGGCGGTGACCATTTTGCCGTCGAGATTGACATAATAGTCGAGTGCGTATGTCGTCTCCAGATCATCCGTGAACTCCCAGACGGCGTCCGGCAGGTTATTATCCATGCGTTCGCCTTCACCGGCATAGATGACGACTAAGGCATCGATGCGTCCGTCGCCGTCCTGGTCATACTGCGTGAAGTCCGCAAGATCCTCCGCCAGGTTGCAAGCCTGCGCCACCATCTCTTCTGCCGCTACATCTTCCCCTTCCTCATCGTTAGCTCCGTAGTCACGGCGCACGCCGGTGAGCGTAACCGGACCGATGAACTCAAAAATAGGCGTATAAAGGCCGAATGAGTTGTCCGCAAAGTATTTCTCCAGAGAAGTCTTATACGACGCGTAATCCGTGCTCTTGAACGTCACATCCACATAATTGGTGAGGATCACCGGCACACGTTTGGGTTGCAAATGCCGTACGCCACCGTTAGACGAAGCCCACGACGCACATGTACAGGCTAAAAACAATAGTATGGAAACTATTTTTCTCATGCTGCAATTTGTTTTTCTGCCAACAGTTCATCGATTTTCTTGCGGTAGTCCTCAAAGTCTTTGGACTTGAACTCACAGTAGTTCATCTGTTTGCAGAGGTTGATGACGCGCTTGAAATAATCGATGACGTCAAGGAAGGTATCGAAGTCGTAATCATGCTCGCAGATATCCATCACGAGATGGAGCATGTACTGCTGACGCTCCAGCGGACAAACGGCGTCAATCTTATCGAAAGCGTCCTGCTGGAGGATGACGAAGTCGATGACTTCGGATTTCCAGAAAGTCTCATGATAATCTACAGGTACACCGTCATCACCGAGGATGTTAATCTGCTCCTGGATCTCTTTTCCGCGCTGCAGATAGGTCTTCATGTTATTGACCATAGGCAGCCAGTCTTTATCTATGAGTTGACTGATATACTCCTCAAACTCAGGATATTCTACGTATTTGGAATAGGAGTCAATCGGGTTCACCGCCGGGTAGCGCTTACGGTCGGCACGCGCCTGCTCAAGGGCATAGAAACAACGCGCCACTTTCTTCGTACCTTCGGTAACCGGCTCCTTGAGGTTACCACCTGCCGGCGAAACGGTACCGAGGAAGGTAACCGAGCCCGTCGCGCCATTATTGAGGTATACATAACCTGCGCGGGAATAGAAAGCACCGATGATGGCGGAGAGGTCCATTGGGAAGGCATCCTGGCCGGGCAGCTCCTCCAGACGGTTAGACATCTCACGGAGCGCTTGTGCCCAACGGGACGTCGAGTCCGCCATGAGCAACACACGCAGGCCCATGGAACGGTAGTACTCGGCAATGGTCATAGAGGTATATACCGAGGCCTCACGAGAGGCAACAGGCATGTTAGAAGTGTTTGCGATGATGATCGTACGCTCCATGAGTTTACGGCCCGTGTGCGGATCTTCGAGTTCCGGGAACTCCGTGAAGGTCTCTACAACCTCATTCGCACGTTCACCGCAGGCAGCGATGATTACGATGTCGGCCTCGGCCTGCTTGGAGATAGCATGCTGGAGGACGGTCTTACCGGTACCGAACGGCCCCGGGATAAAGCCCGTACCACCCTCGCAGAGCGGGTTGGCGGTATCGATCGTACGTACACCTGTCTCAAGGAGTTTGAAAGGACGCGGTTTCTCGCGATAAGCGAGGATAGCTTTTTTCACCGGCCATTTCTGCACCATCGTCACCTCGTGGTCAACGCCATCGGCGTCGGTCAGCACGGCCATCACTTCGTTAATAGTGTAATCGCCGGCTTTGGCAATCGACTTGACGGTATACGTGCCATCAAATACGAAGGGCACCATAATCTTGTGCGGCTGGTGATTCTCATCCACTTCTCCGAGCCAAGCGGCTGCTTCTACCTTGTCGCCCACTTTAGCGATTGGCTTGAAGGCCCATTTCTTCTCGGTATCCAGCGGGAAGTTATACTCACCGCGTTTAAGGAACACACCGGTCAGCTTATCCAAGTCATTCTGCAGACCGTCGTAGTTACGGCTGAGCAGACCCGGGCCGAGCGTCACCTCGAGCATATGCCCGGTGAACTCCACTTTGTTGCCCACTTTCAGGCCACGAGTTGATTCGAACACCTGCGCATATACGTTTGCGCCGATGACCTTAATCACCTCCGCCATCAGTCTCGTTTCTCCTACAAAGATGTAGCAGATCTCATTTTGCGCTACAGGACCATCGACTTGCACCGTTACCAGGTTTGCGATGATACCTTTTACTTTTCCTGTTGTCATATATTAGTCTAATTTTATGCAGTATTAAAGGTTCACACCTTTTTTCATATCAGCCACTAAGGCTCTAAATACCTTTTCACCTTCTTCGATGGTCAGAAACGACCAGCGATGGAGCATGACGGCCTCGAGATAGTACGCAAAGACCATTTCTGCGGAGAAATAGTCGAATTCCGTGCGGGCCTGCAACCACTCAAAGCGGATGGCATCCATAGCTTTCTCGCGGGCCATGAGGTCCTCTATCTGCGCCAGAGCCAGCAGTTCCTGCGCATCATCCATCACTTCGTTCAGACCGAAGTCTTTCTGCGTCGTATGGGTGCGTAACTGCTCCGCTACTTCTCCCTCACCTACTATCTTCTGCTTCACGTCAAAACCATGCTTACGGCAGATCTGCGCCACGAGCACATTATTCATATTCTGGTTAAACGTGAACCAGGCTTGCACGAAGCGGTTATCGGCTTTGAGGCCTGCCGCGAGCGTTTCTTCATCGATAGGCACGCGCAGCAAGTCCAGCAGCGCTTTGTCTTTCTCGCTCAAGTGCTCATCGAGCAGTTCGTTGAGTTTATCGAGACTGACAGGCACGTCTGCACCCGCTTTCAGTTCGGGAAGTCCGGCAAGTAAATACTCGTAAGTCATATTAGAATAGCATCTCTACTAATTGCGGACGAAGCATTTCTTTGAAATAGGCAATGAACTCTGCCTCACCGAAGGCGAGCTTGTACCCACCCTTCGCCGGCTGAATCGTGAAGTCGGTCTTGATACCCTTGACTTCAGCGATTTTTACACCTTTGTCCAGAAGACCCTTTGCGTTAGCAGCAAAGTATTTGCGCAGCGCCTCGGCATCCTTAGCCTCAATAAGCACCTCGCCGTCTTTCGCCAACTGCTCCGCAAGTTTAGCAATCAAGCCCTGCATGAATTTCGGATCAGCAGTAGCTGCCTTCACGCTGTCGGCAGCGATTGTATCCGCCAGCAAGTTGGTTACTTCCGTCTTCACGGCATTCACGCTCTGCTCCGCATACAACTTCAACTCCGCGCGCGTCTTCTTGTCCAAATCAGCAGATTTGCTCTCGGCATCAGCAACTAACGCAGCGGCTTTCTTCTCCGCCTCGGCGATAATTTGAGCAGCTTTTGCTTGCGCTTGCTCAACGATTTGTTGCGCTTCGGCATTTCCTTTCTCTACGCCTTCTGCGTAGATCTTGTCAGTTAATTCAGAAAGATTCATATACTAGATTTTTTATGTATGTACGAAATTTTGCGGCAAAGTTACACAAAAAATCGCACATGTGCAAGTACATGCGCGATTTTTTTGCTTATCTCATTATTTTCTTACCTCTAAAGTGATTTCTACGCGGCGGTTTTGTTGCCGTCCTTCTTCGGTATCGTTCGTCGCTACAGGTTTGGTATCTCCGTAGCCAAAAGCTTTGATGCGTTCCGGAGCACAACCGAAGGCGATCAGTTGTTGTCTAACAGCCTCGGCACGGCGACGAGAGAGGTCCATGTTTTCGTCGTGTTTTCCGACGTTATCAGTATGTCCGGCAAGGCGTACGGCATAGCCGTAAGTCTGTACGAAGGTCGCAATGCGTTTCAATTCCGGCAGCGAAGCAGGTAAGATAACATCACTGGCGGTCTCGAAAAGTAAATGATTGATAGCCACCGCCTCATTCGTAGCCAAAACGGTAATAGATTCCGGTCGTTTGTCGGATGGTAAGGTTACACTATAGATGTCGTGTCGACGTCCGTTTTTCTGGGCGTAGTAGGCTGTGGTACCATCCGTAGAGATGGTGAACCAACAGTCGCGTGCAGTTGTGTTGATCGGTGCTCCGAGGTTCTCCGGTTCCGACCAGCAGTTCCAACAATTGTCACTTAAGCGACGACTAACCCAAATATCGAGGTCTCCTAAAGAGCCTTCTCTATCCGATGAGAAATAGAGGGTCTTCATGTCGGGGTGCAAGAACGGCGAACGCTCCATGCCAGCGGTGTTGATAGTTGCACCAATAGAATGCGGTTCGGCCCAACGGCCTTCCGCATTGCGCTCTGAGATAAAGATATTTAGGGACGCTTTTTCTTCTCCCTCCGCCGGATAATTGGCAGCAAAAAGCAGCACCGAACCGTCGGCACTGATCTGCGCATCCGCCTGCCAGTTTCCTAACTGCAACGAACGAGGCAGCGGACGAGGGTCCGTCCAGCCGTTTCCTGTGCGTTGCGAGAAGCACATTCTTCCTTCTACAAACACCATCATCGTCTTGCCGTCACCGCTGATAGAGGTCGGCGCTTCGTTCTTATACGGATTACAGAGCCCGGGAACAATCTGCGCACTGCTCCACTCTCCTGTCTTCTTATCGCGACGCGAGACAAAGATATCTTCAGAGATATTCGTTTCAATGCGATTGAGTCCAACGAAATAAAGGGTATTATCATCTACCGTCAGTACCGGTCCGTACTCCTCGCCTATCGCAGTATTGACGGTATATGGCAGCGGTTGCGGTTGTATGCTATCCGGCGTGGTAAAAGAACAGAAGATAAGCACTAACAGTTCCGCAGCCATCACGCGCAGGAAAGTCGTGAACGGGCTAAGCGTGGCGTAGCACACTGCCGCCTGGTTGTTCTCATTGGAGAGCGACTGCGCATACGGCAGCGCCATCGCGCAGGTCATTGAGCCTACCATCAAACCGACGACGTTGAAATAATTCATGTGTAGCCATTTATAAGCGATAGCACCGATAATCAGCAGAGGTATAAGCGTGATTAAGAAACCATACCCAATCCAAAGATAACCACCATTAACCAGCGTCGGAACAAAATCCTCTCCTGCGGAGAGACCAAGCGCCGCCAAGAAGAGCGTCAGGCCCACTTGACGTAACATCATGTTCGCCGAAGTGGTCGAGAACGTAACCATGTTATAGTACGGACCATAATGACCGATGAGGATGGCAACGATCAAACAGCCGCCTACCAGACCCAACTTAAACGTACTCGCCAAGCCAGGAATAGGAATCGGCAATAGGCCTACGCAAATACCCAGCACCATGCCGAAGAAGACCGGCAAAAGATGCGGGACATCCAGACGTTTCAACTCATTTCCGAAGGTCTCCGCTACGCGGCCTACGTCTTCTTTATCGCCTACCACCATCAGTCGGTCACCTAACTGAAGGATCAGATCAGGCGTTGCCAAGAGGTCGATGCCGGCTCGACTGACACGCGTGATGGTAGCGTGGTACTGCTGGCGCAAGTTGAATGAACGGATACGTTTTCCGTTACACTCCGGTCGCGTGACAGCGATGCGGCGCGAGATGAGATGATCTGATTTCTCGCTCTGTACACGCAGGTCATAATCCTTCATCTTTCCCAATAGTCTCAAGCCATCTATGTGCCGCTTATCCGTTAAAATACGCAGGGTATCGCCGTTTCGGAAGGTAGTCATCTCATTCACCAACTCATCCGAACCGTCCGGACGGATGACACGACTGATAATCATCTCCTTCACAGGACAGATTTGTAGCAGTTCGTTCATCGTCAGCACGTCTATCTGCGGGTTATTAAGCGTGATATCTACGCAGATAGGCTCTTCTGTGGCCTTTTTCGCCTCTTCCCTTAGTTTTTTCTCTTCTTCCGGCAGACGGACTCTAAATGCCCGACGCACGAGTTCTATAGCCAATATAAGGCCCACAATACTCAGGGGATAAGCCACGGCATAACCAGTAGCAATCGTCGGGTCGGAAGTGCCTTTGAGATCAAAATACGCCTGCTGCGCGGCAGCCAAGGAAGGCGTAGAGGTTGTGGCACCGGACATCACGCCGGCTAAAGTAGACATATTTATTCCCGTGACGTAATGCAGAACGATCGTGCAGACGCATGCTAATAGCACCGTAGCCGCGGCAAGCATATTCAACCGCAATACTCCTTTTTTAAAAGGAGAGAAAGACGGTCCTACCTGCAGACCGATCGAATAGACGAAGAGAATAAGACCGAAATCCTTAGCAAATTGCGCCACGGAGTGGTCTATCTTCACACCCAGCGAAGCTAAAGCGATGCCGATGAAGAGCACCCAGGTCACACTTAACGAGAACTGACGGATTTTCGCCTTCTCGCCTAACCACAGGCCAATCGTCATCACGATCGTCAACCACAACAACGACTGCGTGATGGAGGGTTCAAAAAGGAATTGCTCTACCGCCGACATAACTGTATCATTTTAAGAAGCGCTTTCATACAAGCGCGGTCGGTGACTTGCTCGCGTAACTTACCGAGATGGAAGCACTCAGCCGTCGTTCCTGCTGGTGTCGCCCAAGCTATCCAAACGGTGCCTACAGGCTTCTTTTCTGAACCTCCGGAAGGTCCTGCGATGCCGGACGTAGCAATACTGAGATCAGTATTGAGTTGTTTGCGAACGGTTTCTGCCATTCTGCGCACAACCTCTTCGCTCACCACTCCGTGCGTTTTTATCATTTCGACAGGAACGTCCAACAAGTGCTCCTTGACGCTATTATCATAACTGATAATCGAACCGTAATAGAAGGCCGAACTGCCCGGATGTTTGCTCAATAGAGATGCCAGTTTTCCGCCCGTGCAGGACTCGGCAGTAGCAATCGTTTGTCCTTTAGCGGTCAGTATTTTACCTAAGATAACCTCCAGCGGTTCATCGGTATCAGCAATCAGATAGTCCGCGACCAGTGTCTTAAGGTCTTCAAACCATTTATTTACCTCCGTTTCTCTCATCTCGCCATAACAGGAGAGACGCAGACGGATAATGCCGTCTTTGGGCAGGTATGCTAAATGCAATGCAGCAGGCATAGATGCTTCATATTGCTCCAAGAGAATAGCTAACGCGCTCTCTGGTATTCCGCTGACTTGTAGCGTTTTATGAATAATACTTGCAGTCTGACGTCCGATGTATGGAAGGATCTGTTCCTCCATCGCGATCTTCATCTCATACGGCACTCCGGGCATGGAAGCAAGGATCTGTTTGCTGTGATGGAAGATCATCAGCGGAGCGCTCCCTACTCTGTTCTCTAATATTTCTGCGCTTTCAGGCACTAACCACTGCGTAGCCGTCAGTTTATTCAACACATCCGGCCGCTCGCGGTACAGGTCGTATATATGCGCACGCACGCGCTCATCTTCAATAAGGTGTGTACCGAAATACTCGCATAACACATGTTTGGTGATATCGTCGTTAGTAGGACCCAAGCCGCCGGTAGTCAAGACAATATCCGCTCTACCGAAAGCTTCATCCAGCGCCTTGATAATCTGTTCACGCTGGTCGTGTACAGAGGTTATTTGGTATAATTCTATACCAATCTCGTTCAGTCGCTCGGCCATCCAAGCGGAATTGGTATCCACTACCTGACCAATCAGCAACTCATCTCCTATCGTAATTATTTCTGCGCGCATTGCTTGTGCCACTCTGTGGCGGTTAATTCTAATTCGTTATACCAATCTTCCCCGAAACGGCGTATCAGCGGCTCCTTAAGGAACTGATACAGAGGAAGATGCAATTTCTTTCCCTTCTGACGGGCACAATGACAGATATCCCATCGATGGTATTCCAAACCGATATATTCCCCTACTTGAGTCAATCGGATCGGATATAGGTGGCACGAGATCGGTTTCTTAAAATCAATCTTACCGGCGTTGTACGCTTTCTCTATCAGGCAGTAACACCATCCGTTATGATCCGTGCGGGCAAAGACGCAGTCTTTGTTATTGACGATAGACGTCACGCGTTCGTCTGATGGGTCATTATAGGCTATCCCTTGCTCCTCTACTACGGCTTTCGCCTCTTTGGTCATCTCAGGCAGTAAGATTGGCAGAATCTCCTTGATCTTCGCTTCCTCTTCCGCAGTCAGCGGTGCGCCTGCGTCGCCCTCAATACAGCAACAACCGCGACAGATATCCAAGTCGCAGCAAAACTCCTTCTCGAGTACGTCCAGACTAACTAATGTGTTCTGTATCAGAAACATCGCTTATCACGCAAAGAAACCTTCCGCCCAAATCTTGATACCCAAACCCAAGAGAACCAGGCCTCCGATGAGTTCCATGCTGATCTTCAGTCGCCCTACGAAAACGCCTAACAGATAACCGCCTAACGAGAACAGCGCTGTAATGCCGCCTATTGTTAGCACAGACGGGAGCAACCAATTGGGATAAGGCACAAAGAGCAGCCCTGTCGCCAACACGTCTATACTCGTCGCTAGCGCTAACATGAGCAGATAACGTACGTGCCAGTTAACCTTCTTCTCGGTTTCATCCTTCTTTTCAAAGGACTCCCAGATCATCTTAATGCCTAGAAAGCCTAACAATATTAGCGCAATCCACGGCGCATAGACCTTCATGAAGTTCACAAACAGATTTCCGGCATAATAACCGATAACAGGCATGCCCATGTGAAAGCAACCGAAGATAGTTGCCATCAGCAATGCCCGAGGATGCCAAGAATGTTGGTTAAGACCCTGCACCGCAGAAACCGCACAGCAGTCCATCGCCAACCCGACACTCATTACGATAACGTTTAACCAATCCATTTATTGACGCTTATATTTATACCGTGCGCCTGTTTTGCCTTTGGCAATAGATAGTAATTTATTGCGTACAAAGGTCTTACGAATAGGTGAAATACGATCCGTAAATACATGCCCCTCAAGATGGTCATATTCATGTTGCACGATTCGTGCACAGAAACCCGTAAAGGTTTCTTCGTGTTCCTTGAAAGCCTCGTCCAGATACCGCAAGACAATCGTCTTTGGGCGAACGACATTCTCGCTGATACCCGGTAACGAGAGGCAACCTTCGGAGTACGTACAAGTCTCCTCACTCTCTTCAATCAACTCTGGATTGATGAATGTGCGCTTGAAATCCTTGCACTCCGGATAGTCTTCCGCCAACTCAGTACCATCCACAACGAACATGCGCCAGGGCTTCCCTACCTGCGGAGCGGCCAAACCACAGCCTTCGGCTTGCGTCAACGTCTCGTACATGTCAGCGATGAATTGCCTCAGTTCCGGAGTGTTCTCTACCTCTTCCGCCTGCTTGCGCAGTACCGGTTGACCATATAAATAAATAGGTAATATCATAGTTTGCTTTGCAAATAATCTTCTAAAATGATGCACGCGGCGATCTTATCTACCACGGCTTTGTTTTGCCGGTCCTTCTTCTTCATACCACCGGCCAGCATTGCTTGGTGCGCCAATACCGAAGTAAAGCGCTCGTCATACATAGTTATCGGTTTTTCAGGAAAATGCTTTTTAAACAAGCCCATGAACGGACGTATATAATTCATACTTTCCGAGTCCTGTCCGTTCATCTGGGTAGGATGACCAATGACCACCTCGTCCACCGGTTCATGCGAGAAGTAGTCAGTCAGCCAAGGGATAATATCCTTCGTCTCAATCGTAAGCAGCGGATTAGCCGTTATGCGGAGAGTATCCGTAACGGCTAATCCTGTGCGTTTACGACCGTAGTCTATAGCGAGAATGCGTCCCATTAGAGGTTATGCAACTTCTCTGCCACCTCGTTGTACTTATCGTCCATGCCGAAGCGATAGTAGAGCGCTTTGAGTGTCTGCAGATAACTGCGATCCTCCGGAGCCATCTCATGTGCTTTCTCAAAGAACGGCAGTGATTTCTTAAATACAGCGTTCATCTCCTCCAGCGCTTTCTTGTACTCGCGGTTATCGGAGATCATAGCAGCTGCCTCGTTCAGCTTAACAGCCTGGTTGTAATATACACGACCCTTACCGGCTTCAGCGTCAGCCAACGTAGGATCGAGTGCCAAAGCGTTGTCGAAATCCTGCATAGCAGCCTCATAGTTACCTTGGTTCTCATCGAGGTTACCCTTGATCAAGTGGTACTGCGCTACATTCGGCTCACGCTCGATAGCGGTAGCCAGATAGTCGATAGCCGTCTGCTCCTGACCGGAGAAGATGTAGTAGTTGATCAAGTTCTGGAGGAACCACGGCTCCTGCGGGAAACGAGCTACAGCCGCCTGCAGCGTAGCTACGAACTTAGCGGTATCTTTCAGCGCTACATACTCCTGATACAAGAACTGGTTCACAGCGATAGCTTCGTAGTCACCGTCCTTGAGGTCCTCGAGGATAGCAATTGCCTCTTCGTGCAATTCAGCCTGAACAGCGAAGATACCTGCGTAGTACTTATACTGGATATAAGTGGTATCACGTGGCATTTCCTTCTGCAACTTATCATTCTGCATCATTGCCAGATCAGGGATGTCAATGTGCATCTTGAAGGCCTTGTATGCGCCCAGATAGTCACGACTATCATTCAGATGAATACCGTACTTCACCAATTCCTGGTTCTTGTAGTACTCGAGCATCATCTTCGAGATCTTACCGCGCATCTTCGGATCGGTCGGAACCTCATTGCCCTTCTTATCCAGAACAGGCACTTGAGCCAACTCATCCGCTTTCAACCAGTAGTTGTAACTTTCAATACAACCGGTACCGGAAGCGGTTACATCCGCGCCTTGCCCCATCATCTGGTTGTAAAGCTCACGTTGAACCTCTTTGTAACCGATCATACCTGCCCAGTAGTAGTTGTCCGCCGTAGGCTCTGCTTGCAAAGCCTCTTCGATAGCCGAACGAGCAGCCGAGAAATCAGGAGTCTCAGCGTTCATCAGACTCTTAGCTTTCTTTACTAACGGGTTTTTCTGTGCGAAACAGCCTGTACTTATCAGCACAAGGGCTGCCAAAATCAATCCTTTTTTCATACTATTCTTGATTTTCGTTATTATTTTCCTCATTAAGAGCTTCCGGCTCATCATTGAGCGGCTCTGCCGCGCTCATTTCACCATTCTCTTCCTCCTCTTTCGGAACGATACATCCGCTTACGAGGGTGTCGTTACGCTTCTGGAGTTCGATCAGTTTAACGCCTTGTGCCGCGCGACCGGTCTGACGGATGGTCGAGATATCCATGCGGATAGCCGTTCCGGACTTGGTCATGAGCATCAGGTCGTCTGCATCGGTAACAGCCTCGATACCAATCAGGTGACCGGTCTTCTCGGTGATTTCGATGGTCTTGACACCCTTACCGCCACGATTTGTTACACGATAGATCGGGTTGCCTTCCTCATCATCCACCGGCGTACGCTTGCCGAAGCCGTTTTCAGAGATCACGAGAATAGTCTTCTCAGTACCCTTCTCTACACAAACCGTGCCAATCACGCGATCTTCGCCATCATTTTCCAAAGTAATGGCCTTTACACCGCTTGCTCCACGGCCCATCGGACGAACGCCAGCCTCGTTGAAACGAACCACTTTACCGTTGTACGAAGCGACTAACATCTCGCTCTGTCCATCGGTCAGCGTAACACCGATCAACTCATCGCCGTCACGCAGACCAAGGGCGATAATACCGTTGGCGCGAGGACGAGAATAAGCCTCAAGAGTGGTCTTCTTCATCAAACCGTTCTTGGTGATGAAGATCAGGAAGTGGTTCTCTACGTACTCTTGGTCGTTCAGACCCTTTACGTTGATACAAGTACGAACCTTATCACCCTTCTGCAGGTTGATCATATTCTGGATAGCACGGCCCTTGGACTGCTTGTTGCCCTCCGGCAGATCATAGACTTTCTGCCAGTACAGACGACCCATCTCGGTGAAGAACATCATCGTCGAGTGCATCGAAGCCTGGTAAACGTACTCGATGAAGTCCTGATCACGCGCGCTACCGGCCTTCGAACCAATACCGCCACGGGTCTGCTGACGGAAGTCAGCCAGCGGAGTACGCTTGATATATCCGAGGTGAGAAATGGTAATAACCATCTCGTCGTCTGCGTACATATCCTCCGGATTGAACTCGGTCGCCATCTTCACGATCTGCGTCTTACGCTCGTCTCCGTATTTCTCTTTGATCTCGACTAACTCGCTGTTAATCAGATCATAACGCATCTCCTCACTCGCGAGTAACTCGTTGAGGTGAGCAATGAGCTTCTCAATCTCCTCGTACTCGTTCTTCAACTCATCGATGCGCAGGCCTGTGAGGGCGCTAAGACGCATATCGACGATTGCCTTCGACTGTAGGTTGTCGAGATTGAAACGCTGCTCGAGGTTAGCCTGTGCGTCTGCCGGAGTGCGGCTTGCGCGGATGATACGAACCACCTCGTCGATATTATCTACAGCGATGATCAAGCCCTCTAAGATGTGTGCTTTCTCCTCAGCTTTCTTGAGCTCAAAGCGCGTACGACGCGTTACAACATCCATACGGTGCTCGATGAAGTTACCAAGCAGTTGCTTGAGGTTCAAGAGCATCGGGCGACCTTTCACAAGGGCGATGTTATTCACCGCAAAGCTCGACTGCAGCGCCGTGAACTTATAGAGCTTGTTCAGCACTACCTGTGCGTTTGCGTCACGTTTAACCTCTACCACGATACGGATATCACGTTTCGAGTGGTCACAGATATCTGCGATGCCTTCAATCTTCTTGTCGTTAACCAGCTCGGCGATATTCTTTACCAAGTCGCTCTTTACAACGCCGTAAGGCAACTCGGTGATGATGATGCGCTCACGACCGTTATCATCGGTCTCGATCTCTGCGTTCGAACGAATCACAATACGTCCGCGACCGGTCTCAAAAGCGTCTTTGACGCCCTGGTAACCATAGATCGTACCACCGGTCGGGAAGTCCGGAGCCTTTACGTACTCCATCAAGTCCTCAACAGTGATCTCCTCTACGCTCGCGTCATGCATGCGCGCCTTAATATTATCAATGTACGCGCAGCAACCGTCAATCACCTCACTCAAGTTATGCGTCGGCATGTTCGTTGCCATACCAACGGCAATACCGCTCGCACCGTTCACGAGCAGGTTCGGGAAACGACAAGGCAGCACAGCCGGCTCAAGCAGCGAGTCATCGAAGTTAGGAACCATGTCGACGGTGTCCTTCTCGATGTCACGAAGCATCTCCTCTGCCAACTTCGACAGACGTGCCTCGGTATAACGCATAGCAGCTGCGCCATCACCATCGACAGAACCGAAGTTACCTTGGCCGTCTACAAGGCAATAACGCATCGCCCACGGCTGTGCCATACGTACGAGCGTTCCGTAGATAGAACTGTCACCATGCGGGTGATACTTACCCATTACCTCACCGACAATACGAGCACTCTTCTTGGTCGGCTTGTCGGAGGTGTTACCTAACTCGTTCATTCCGAATAGTACGCGGCGATGAACAGGCTTGAAACCGTCACGCACGTCAGGCAGCGCACGGCTTACGATCACAGACATCGAGTAGTCGATGTAAGAGGTCTTCATTTCCTCTTCAATCTTCACAGGAATAATGTGATCGTTCTTAATCAAATCGTTGTTTTCTTCCATTGGTTATAAATTGTTTAATTATATTTTCTTAGCGAAGTAAGTACTCAGTCAAAAACGTTCCACACATTTTGCGGTGCAAAATTACACAAAAAAAATGAAATACGCAAATAATTTTGCATATTTTTGCATTTTTCTTTAAAATCGAGGGGATGTCGATGGAAATTACAAATGCGCTTAGAACGCAAATAAATGCCCTTTATGGCTATTTTTGCACCTCACGCGCGCATTACCGCACGCGAATTGCCAGACGGAGCATCTTCTTGTCCGATTGCTCCGTTTCGTACTGCTGCAGAACAGGGTCGTCCACCTCTTTTAGCTTAACGCCAAAGAGTTCCGTAAATGCCGACGCACGTTTATTCGTCTTTCGGCGTTGTTGTATACTGTGTACATCGCGTTCCCAGTTCTTCTTTTTCGGCTTAGGCGGAACAATCACACCAAGATGGATAGCTTTTGCCACTTCTACTTTCGTGGCTGCACTTGCCTCCTGCTGCCAGTATAAATCGCGGTATTTCTCCCATGTTGAACGACTTAACTCATCGGAGATATAATACGGTTGCTCAGCCGGCACATAATAGAATTTCAACTTACGTCCTTTGACGCGAATAGTCTTTGTCAACGGCGGTTCTTCCGGTATCGGTTGCATCATCGGATCGTTCGGTAAAGTTAGCGCCACACGTATACCCAAATATCCAGCTGAAGTCTCCGGCTTATACCATTTTCGAACAGATATATGACTGTTCGCCACGCAGTTATCGTAACTGCCGCCACGTGCTACTCGGTAACTACCGGTATCCGGACCGCACGGATCCGGTAAGGTGTTCAGTGTATATGCCCCAAAACGGTCCTGACACCACTCCGCTACATTTCCCGTCATATCGAACAGCCCCAACTCATTAGGTTTCTTACGTGCTACAGGATGCGTCCAGTTGCCCGCATAAGGATACAACCACCCTACGCTGTCAGCAATCATATCTCCGGCAAAACGAAAACGCTCCGACTTGCCACCTCCGCGCGCTGCATATTCCCACTGTGCCTCGGTCGGCAAACGGAAAGGAAGCCCCGTTATACTGTCCAGACGACGCACAAACTCCTGTGCGTCATTCCAACTGATATACGAAACAGGATTGGTGGGATAACCTTTGGGCGCCAAGGTCTCCTTCTCTGGCATCACTTTCTGCCACAAGGCATTCGTCACCTCCGTGGTCGCTATATAATAAGGAGAGAGAAAAACGAGGTGCGCAGGTTTGTCAGTATAGATGTCTCGGTCAACCTGCTCTACCGTGCTACCCATCATGAACGAACCGCCCTCAACGCGTTGCATCACAATCGTCGCACCCATTACATCTATCTCTAAGCGTTGCAACGAGTCCGGTACCACGCGTTTATCCCTCGCTACCATAGGCAGTGAGAGCAAAAGCAACAAAATTATTCCAAATCTATTTTTCAACACGCGTTTTATACTACAAATACCGTGCCGTTTTTGCTCCGTTATCGGTCCATTCTCGAATCAACCTCGGTCCAACATCGGTCCATTATCGTATCATCCTATACTTATATATACTATGTATATATCCAGTGATTTTAAAATTTTTATTTCTTCAAATATTTGCATAAATGCAAAAAAAGTAGTAAATTTGTGCCCGATTTTGTATTTAATGATTTAAACAATGAATATTTCGTACAATTGGTTGAAGCGTTATATCGCCCTGAAGGACGACGCGGAGACTGTAGCTAAGATTCTTACCTCTATTGGTCTCGAGGTAGGAACTGTAGAGACTGTAGAGACCATCCGCGGTGGGTTGAGAGGCCTCGTAATAGGTGAAGTGCTAACGTGTGTTCCCCACCCTAATTCCGACCATTTACATCTGACGACCGTCAACATCGGTGAGGGCGAACCTCTGCCGATCGTGTGCGGTGCGCCGAACGTAGCAGCGGGCCAGAAAGTGGTAGTGGCTACCATCGGTACCGTCCTCTATGACGGCGATCAGTCGTTTACGATCAAGAAAGGTAAGTTGCGCGGCGAGGACTCGTTTGGTATGATCTGCGCAGAAGATGAGATCGGCGTAGGTACTGACCATGCCGGTATCATCGTCCTTCCGGAAGACACGCCTGTAGGCATGACGGCGCGTGAGTACTACCACGTACAGGACGACACGATTATTGAGGTGGATATCACTCCTAACCGCTCGGACGCAGCTTCCCATTACGGCGTGGCGCGTGACCTTTATGCGTATTACAAGGCGCATGGACAGGAAGTGGCGCTCACGAAACCTTCGGTTGATGCCTTTAAGATTGACAATAAGGAATTACCTATCCGCGTGGTTGTTGAAGCACCTGAGGCTTGTCCGCGTTATACGGGCGTAAGTATCAAAGGGGTGACCATCAAAGAAAGTCCGGATTGGCTTAAGAACAGCCTGCTGGCGATTGGTTTGAGGCCAATCAATAATATCGTGGATGTCACGAACTTCGTGCTTCACGAGTGCGGCCAGGCGCTTCATGCGTTCGATGCCGACAAGATCAAGGGCAATGAGATCCATGTGCGTTTTGCTGAGCAGGGCGAGAAATTCGTTACGCTGGACGGCGAGGAACGTGAGATGTGTGCGTGTGACTTGATGATCGCCAACGCCAAGGAATCCATGTGTATCGCCGGTGTCTTCGGTGGTCTGGAGAGCGGCGTGACGGAGAACACCAAGAACGTGTTCCTCGAGAGCGCGTATTTCGACCCTGTGACCATCCGTAAGACCAGTCGTCGTCACCAACTCCAGACGGACGCTTCGTTCCGTTACGAGCGTGGCTGCGACCCCAATAACACCCTCTACGTGCTTAAACGCGCGGCCCTTCTCATCCAAGAAGTAGCAGGCGGCGAGGTAGCGATGGAGGTGACGGACACCAAGTCCGCAGATTTTAGTCCCTGGCCTGTGACCATCGAGATCAGTCGTGTGAACAGCCTGATCGGTAAGGAGATTGGCGAGGACAAGATTGAGACCATCCTCAAGGCGCTCGAGATTGAGATCAAGAGCAAGAACGGCGATAAATGGGAGTTGGCTGTTCCGCGTTACCGCGTGGATGTACAGCGCGAGTGCGACGTAGTAGAAGATATACTTCGTATATACGGTTACGACAACGTCGAGTTCCCGGAGAAACTGAACACGAGTCTCGCCTATGGCGTGAAGCCGAATCCTGAGCAATTACGTCGCCGCATTGCGGAACAGTTAACGGCACAGGGTTTCTATGAGATCCTCAATAACTCGTTGACCAAAGTGTCCTATTACGAGCCGCTGCAACAACTGCCGTTAGAGCAATGCGTGAAGATCATGAACCCGCTCAGTAGCGACCTCGGCGTGATGCGTCAGACCCTACTCTTCGGTGGCCTGGAGTCCATTGCTCGCAACGCCAACCGTAAGAATAGCGACCTGCGTCTGTATGAGTTCGGTAATTGTTATCACTACAAAGCTAACCCTGCAGCGCGTGAACATAATCCGGAGAACTCGCTTATTGAATACAGCGAGGAACCGCATTTCGGTCTCTGGCTGACGGGTAATAAGACCGCACAGAGTTGGGTGCGTAAAGAAGAGAAGAGTTCGTTCTATGAACTCCATGCGTACGTAAACAATATTCTTGTGCGCCTTGGCATAGACATGTCTAAATCCACCGTTGAGCGCTTGGACAACGAACTATTTGCAGACGGACTGGTGCTCAAAGCCGCGAACGGCAAGGCACTCGGTTATATCGGTATTGTTGCACGCAAAGTGCTCAAGGGCTTCGACATCGAGCAAGACGTCTTCTATGCCGACCTCGATTGGAACCAACTGCTCAAGCAGAACAAGCAATACAAGGCCGTCATCACCGACCTGCCGAAATATCCGGAGGTGAAACGTGACTTCGCGTTGCTCGTGGATAAGAGCGTAGAGTTCGTGGATCTGGCGCGCGCAGCGTTCAGTACAGAAAAGAAACTGCTCAAGAATGTGTTCCTGTTCGACGTATACGAGGGCAAGAATCTCGAGGCAGGCAAGAAATCCTATGCCCTCTCGTTCATTCTTCAAGATGCAGAGAACACGCTCAAAGACACGCAGATTGAGAATATCATGAACCGCCTGAAGGCAACCTTTGAAGAGAAATTCAATGCTACCCTCCGCTGATCAACAAGAGATATTAAGACGCCGCACGTTTGCGATCATCTCGCACCCGGATGCCGGTAAGACGACTCTCACGGAGAAACTCCTCCTCTACGGAGGAGCGATCCACGTGGCGGGTGCTGTGAAGTCGAACAAGATCCGCAAGACAGCTACCTCCGACTGGATGGAGATAGAGAAACAGCGTGGCATCTCTGTGGCGACGTCCGTCATGGGCTTTGACTACAGCGGTTATCACATTAACATCCTCGATACTCCGGGTCACCAGGACTTCGCGGAAGATACTTTCCGTACCCTCACGGCAGTAGACTCCGCCATCGTCGTCATCGACTCCGCCAAAGGTGTGGAGACGCAGACGCGACGTCTGATGGAAGTCTGCCGAATGCGTAAGACACCCGTCATGGTGTTCATGAACAAGATGGACCGTGAGGGTAAAGATCCCTTCGATCTGATGGACGAAGTAGAGCGTGAGTTGCAGATACGAGTAACGCCTGTTTCCTGGGCGAACGGACAAGGTCTGAAATTTGAGTCTGTCTTCGCGCTCGACAAACGTCCAAAGAACGTTAGCGGTAAGTTGGCCGATGATCTGGAGATGGTGGATGGTGTATACCCGGAATTCGATAAAGAGGCGTACCTCCGCGGAGAGTTAGCGCCGGTTTTCTTCGGTTCGGCATATAAAACGATTGGTGTACAGGAGTTGCTGGACTTCCTGGTTACCAACGCCCCTGCCCCACGACCTGTAGGCGCAGAGGAACGCACCGTTGAACCGATGGAGGAGAAGTTCACGGCTTTCTGCTTTAAGATCCACGCGAACATGGACCCGAACCATCGCTCGTGTATCGCGTTCTTTAAGATATGCAGCGGTAAGTTCTTGCGTAACACCTATTACTATCACGTACGCAAAGACCAACAGATGCGTTTTGCGGCGCCGACCTGCTTCATGGCGCAGAAGAAAGAGACGGTCGATGAGGCTTTTGCTGGCGACGTAGTAGGTCTGCCGGATACCGGAAACTTTAAGATCGGAGACACTCTCACCTCTGGTGAGAAACTGCATTTCCGCGGACTTCCTTCCTTCTCTCCGGAGATGTTCAAATATATCGACAACGCCGACCCGATGAAGCAGAAGCAACTCGAGAAAGGCGTTAACCAACTCATGGACGAAGGTGTAGCGCAGCTCTTTGTCAGCCAACTCAATGGCCGTAAGATCATCGGTACCGTAGGTCAGTTGCAGTTTGAGGTCATCCAATATCGCCTGGAGCATGAATACCAAGCCAAATGCAAGTGGCAACCGCTACAGATGTACAAGGCCTGCTGGATAGAATCCGACGACGATGCCGAACTCGACACCTTCAAGAAGCGTAAAGCGCAGTATATGGCTTACGATAAGGAAGGCAGAGATGTCTTTATGGCCGACAGCGCTTACGTGCTTAACATGGCTCAACAAGATTACAAACATATAACTTTTCATTTCACATCTGAATTTTAATCATTATGAAAAACAGATCTCTTCAAGTTCGCCTCATCATCATGAACTTCTTGGAGTTCGCCGTTTGGGGTGCGTACTTAACCTCTATGGGGCGCTATTTAGGCGCTCATGGCTTTGGTAGTCAAATTGGTTGGTTCTACTCTATTCAGGGTATCGTAAGTCTCTTCATGCCTGCCCTGATGGGTATTGTGGCTGATCGTTGGCTTCCTGCGCAGAAGGCACTCAGTCTTTGTCATGGCCTGGCCGGTATCTTTATGGCAGCTGCCGGTATCTATGCGTTCTCAGCAGGCGCAGACGTTGCCTTTGGACCGCTCTTCAGTCTCTACACGATTTCCGTTGCCTTCTTCATGCCGACCATCGCGTTGACGAACTCGGTGGCATTCAATGCCCTGGTGAAAGCCGGCATGGATACCGTAAAGGACTTCCCGCCTATCCGTGTATTCGGTACTGTCGGTTTCATTGCTACTATGTGGGTAGTTGACCTCGTAGGTGCTATGGATACTCCGGCACAATTCGTTATCAGCGGTGGCCTGAGCCTCATACTCGCCGTTTATTCGCTGACGCTCCCGAATTGCGAGATCAAGAAAGTAGAAGGAAACGTAGACCTTGTAGAAGCACTCGGATTGAAGGCCTTCACGCTCTTCAAGCAGAAGAAGATGGCGTTGTTCTTCATCTTCTCCATGCTTCTTGGTATGTGTCTGCAGGTGACGAACGGCTTTGCGAACCCCTTCCTTGGTAGTTTTGAATATTTCAGCAACTGGACGAACACCTTCGGTGTGCAGCATTCCGGTATCCTTATCTCTATCTCGCAGATCTGTGAAGCACTCTGTATCCTCGCTATCCCGTTCTTCTTGAAACGCTTTGGTATTAAGAATGTAATGCTCATGGCAATGTTTGCTTGGGTCTTCCGTTTCGGCTTCTTCGGAGCCGGTAATCCTGGCTTCCCGGGCGTACTGTTGTTCGTACTCAGCTGTATCGTTTATGGCTTTGCTTTTGACTTTTTCAATATCTCCGGTGCACTTTACGTAGATCAGGAGACAGATGAAGCACAGCGTTCTTCCGCACAAGGTCTGTTCATGGTTATGACGAACGGTCTTGGTGCTACGATTGGTACGCTGGCAGCACAAAGAATTGTGAACCTGACAGTGCCTTTGATTGATAAGACGAACGAAGGAGCACTCGGTGTGATCCGCGATGCACAAGGCCAAATAGACTGGGCCAATATTCCTTCTGACGCGTTACTTAAGATTCAAGAAGCCGCAGGTCAGATGTGGGCTGGTTGGCAAGAAGCATGGTATATCTTCGCAGGCTTTGCCCTCGTCGTTTCCATCGCCTTCTGGATCTTCTTCCCGAAGACTCCGGTGAGCAAAGATATCGAGATTAAGCACTAATCGCTAAACACTAAACGCTAAACATGTTCCGTAAGGAACTCGCATATTATTTCTCTACGCCGATTGCGTACATCGTTATCGGATTGTATCAATTGGCAATCAGTCTCTTCCTTTGGGTAATCCCCGGTCAATGGAATATCATTGACTCGGGGTATGCCCAAGTGGACGGACTCTTTCAACTAAGCCCTTGGCTCTTTATGCTGCTCTGCCCTGCCCTGACGATGCGTCTGCTGGCGGAGGAACGGCAGACAGGTATATGGGACTTGATACGCACCAAACCTATCTCGCTTACGCGCATTATGCTTGGTAAGTATTTCGCAGCATGGACGTTAGTCCTTATTGGACTGCTTCCGTGCTTCGTTCACTACTTTGTAGTGGCATACATGGCAGAACCCATGGGAAACCTCGATAGCGGTGCGTTCTTAGGCTCATTCATCGGGCTTATCCTGCTTAGCGGTACTTTCCTGGCAATCGGTCTGCTCTGCGCTACATTCAGCAAGAGCCAGATCGTCTGTTTCATCGCCGGCGCACTGGCCTGCTTCATCCTCTATTGGGTGCTGCTGCAGGATCATTACTCTTCTCTCTCGCGTGGCGTGATTGACCTACGCGACGTCCTTTTCTTCGTTACCATGGCAGTAGTGGCGATCGTGGCCTCTATCTTCACCATCGATAAACTCACCCGTAAATGACACGTATAGGCGTTTTGAGTGACACGCATGGACTGTTGGACAAGCGTGTGTTGGAGCATTTCAAGAATGTAGATGAGATCTGGCATGCCGGAGATATCGGTTCAGACGATGTGCTGCGCCGTCTGCGGGAGTTCAAACCCACCCGCGCCGTCTATGGGAATATGGACGGCGGAGAAGTACGGTATACGCTCGACGAGTTCTATCGTTTTCGCGTGGAAGATGTGAATGTCCTCATGACGCATATCGGTGGTTATCCCGGTCATTATAACCCATGGTTGCTACCGATATTCCGTAAGGCGATAGAAAACTACGATGATCCGAACCATCGCATCGATCTTTTCGTTTGCGGGCACAGCCATATACTTAAGGTACAATATGATTCTCAGTTCAAATTCCTGACCATGAACCCTGGAGCGGCCGGAATACAAGGCTGGCAGCCCTGTCAAACCCTACTCCGTTTTAGCATCGACGGCAGTAAGATTGACAACCTCGAAGTCATTGAATTGGAACGAAAATAGGCATTTTGCAAAGTCAACTTTACAAAATATGTTGTAAAACATCAAAAATTATTTGCACATATCGAAAAAAAGCAGTATCTTTGCAGCGGATTTGAAAAAGAACAAGTCCATTATTAAACAAGCCAATCTTTTTTGTACCTTAAATAAACAGACTAATACCTAAGAAAAACAGACGTCGGGATGACGCCTGTTTTCGCTTTTATAGGGACCCTAGTCCTTATTTTATCTCCTTTGCTTTGATACCATCGCGCTCCAAGAGGGCGTTGATTGTAGGTTCTCCGCCACGGAAACGTTTGTACAGATCCATCGCTTTCTCCGTACCACCCTTCTCTAAGATATTCTCGCGGAAGCGTTTCGCCGCTTTCTTGTCGAAGATAGTGCCGCTCTTCTTCTGTGCTTCTTTGAAGACGGAGAAGGCATCGGCATCTAATAACTCAGACCATTTATAGCTGTAGTAGCCTGCTGCGTAACCGCCGGAGAAGATGTGCGTGAACGAACCGGCCATCTGTGTACCCGGAACAGTCGGCATTACCTGTACCTGCTCCATCGCCTTGTCGCTGAAGCGGATAACGGACTCGATGGTACCGATAGCCTCATTGACCTCAAACGGTTTCTCCAGGCTGTGCCAGCCCATATCGAGATAACCGAAACTCAACTGACGCACACACGCATAAGCGGCGTGATAGGTCTGCGAAGCATGCATCTTATCCAATAACTCCTGCGGCAGTGCCTCTCCGGTTACGTAATGCTTGGCAAATGTATCGAGGAACTCTTTCTCGTCAATGAAGTTCTCATTGAACTGAGACGGCAGTTCAACGAAGTCACGCGGCACATTCGTTCCGCTCTGCGACTCATACTGGCAACGCGTGAGCATACCATGCAAGCCATGACCGAACTCATGCAGGAAGGTGCGTACCTCATCGTAGGTGAAGAGCGCCGGCTTGTCTGCTGTCGGACGGGTGAAATTCATTACATTCACGATGTGCGGGCGATGATCTTTCTTGTTGCGGATGAACTGAGGTTGGAAATCATTCATCCATGCGCCGCCACGCTTACCCTCCCGCGGATGGAAGTCTGCGTAATAAACGGCCAGGAACTTACCCTTCTCGTCATATACCTCGTATGCTGTTACCTCCGGGTGGTAAACCTGGATCTTCTTGTTTTCTTTGAACTTGATACCATAGAGGCGCTCTGCCAAACCAAACACACCTTTCTTCACGCTCTCCAACTCGAAGTACGGACGCAGGTCGTCATCAGAGATCGAATACTTCTCTTGTTTGAGTTTCTTGCTGTAATACGACCAATCCCAGGGCTGCAGATGAGCGGCATAGAGACCGTGCGCATGCGCGTACTCCTCTAACTCGCGCACCTCTTCCTGCGCAGCAGGCATGTACGCGTCGCGTAACTCGTTCAGCAGTTTATAAACATTCTCAGGATTCTCCGCCATGCGCTTGTCCAGCGCCTTCTCTGCGTAGTTCTTCTTGCCGAAGAGGTTCGCCAGTGCAAGACGGGTGTTTGCGATCTCTACGATGATTCCGGTGTTATCAAACTCACCACCTAAGCATTTCGTAGCCGAAGCCATATATATCTCACGACGGATGTCGCGATTGTCCAGATCCTGTAGAACCGGACGCAGCGTCGTCGGCTTGAGGTCCAATAACCAACCCTCTTTGCCTTTTTTCTCTGCGTTGGCTTTGAGCATAGCCTTGGTGTCGTCATTCAAACCTGCCAAGAGTGCCTCATCCGTGATGAGCATCGTCCATGCGTTGGTAGCCTTCAGCACGTTCTGACCGTACTGCAGGGTCAGTTTACTCAGTTTAGCGCTTAACTGACGATAGGTCTCTTTCTCTTCATCCGAGAGGTTGGCACCGTTGTTAGCAAAACCGTCGTAGATGTCTTCAAGCAGTTTCTGCTGCGCCTTGTTCAATTTGAGTTTATCGCGCTGGTCATAAACGGCCTTGATACGTTTGAACAATCCTTCGTTGAGACGAATGGTCGAACTGTACTCCGACATCTTCGGACTCAACTCCATCTCTATCTGCTGCAAAGTATCATTGGTCTCTGCGCTCGTGAGGTTGTAGAAACAACCGGCAACGATACCTAACATCTCGCCCGAAGCCTCGTATGCCTCGATGGTATTCGCGAAAGTAGGCGCAGCAGGGTTATTGACGATATCGTCGATCTCCTGCAGACCACGCTTCATTGCCTCGTCGAAGGCCGGCATATAATGCTCCGCATGGATCTCGTTGAACGGATAGGTGCCGTGCGGCGTCTTCCAATTCTGGTACTCAAAGAACGGGTTCGTAGCAGCCGTCGCTGCCATTACGGTAGTGGCTAATGCCATAGTTAGAATCCTTTTTCTCATTTAAATTTTCAATTTACAATTTACTATTTCCAATTATCTTCTGCATCGTAGAAGATTAACGTCTCCGGATAACTGATATACACCGATAGCTCCGCCGCTGGCTTTCTGCTTCTTATAGGAGGCCTTCAGGCCAATATAACCGGCATTCTTGTCGGCATCGGTACCCAACGCACGTACCACGTAGAAATACGCGCCATCAGCCGCCATGCGGCCGTTGATCGTTCCGTCCCACCCTTTGGCAGGGTCTGTGGACTCATACACGAGTTTGCCCCAGCGGTTATACACCCATATATGAAATTCTCTAAGCGAACGATAGGCCACGCGGAACTCGCTGTTACCGCAACTACCACCGGGCGTGAAGAAGTTCGGCACGCGCAAGTACGACTCCGAGATATTCACAAGCATCTCCGCGGAGTCCGATGCGCACTCTCGGTTGTTCACTGCGCACACCACACGATAGTTACCCGGTTCGGCAAACGAATAACGGATATCCTTATCATTACGTGTAGCGATAGGCACCGAAGCCTTGTATATCGTCCAACGATAGAACTGCGCTGCGGGCGTAGGGTTGCTATAGAACGCAACTTCTAACGCACCACTGTAACTCTCGCTCGTAGTAGCCGTGATGATGTCTTGTCGTGTAGGACGGTTGAGCTCATTGCTCTTCTCCCCTTCCTTACCGCGAGCTGTAGCCAGAGACGTCAGCTCCATCTTCACCGCTTTGACATCTGCTTCCTTCAGTTCCGCTTCTACGCAAGCCGGAGCCAAACCTAAGGTTGCCCTTTCCTCTGCGTCATAACACAGCTTAATAGGTGTAGGCCCGTATAGCGCAGGCAAATACAAGGTCTGCGCTAACGTACCACTCACCTGCGCTGCCGAGTCGGTCCACTCTTCTCCATTCCACGCCAAAGCGTTATACTCCGCAGTAAACGTATGTGTGTTGTCAAAATCGCCGGTCACGTGCAGCACCGTTGCATCGCAGGTAGGCTCAATCGTAAAAGCGAGATTATCGATGTCCGTGTACTTCTTCACGCGGAAAGGACCGCTCATTGCCTGCCCTTTCTTAATGCGGTATACGCCTTCGTCAGGATATATCTCATCTACGCCGGCCGCGATACACTGTCCGTTGGCGGCGTACCATTCTACGTCACCGATAGTGGACTTCAGATGTATCTCATCGCGGAAGACGAACGTCGTATCCGTTCCTCTCACCACCTGCGTGGCCAGCCCTACGCACACGATATCATGGGCGTAAACCGCTCCGCTTAAAGCCAGGAGACAACAGACGAATATATCCCTTAACCGGTAACCCATCACCTTTCACCTTTACTTATTTACCTGGAAGCGTGTATTGCCGTTTTGGATGAAGTCCACGATCTGCTTAGCAGCCGCAATTCCGGCATTGATATTCGCCTCTGCGGTCTGTGCACCCATCTTCTTTGGCGTTGCGAAGTAACGTCCTTCGAAAAGCGTACGGAACTTCGCATCCGCAACCGGCATAATATCGGTCATATACTTGAGGTCCGTGCGCTCCTGCATCAAGGTGATCAAACCCTCCTCGTCGATCACTTCCTTACGGGCTGTGTTCACCAGCACACCACCCTTCGGCATGAGGTTCACGAGGTCATGGTTGATACTATTCTTCGTCTCTGCGGTAGCAGGGATGTGCAGGCTGACGATGTCGCAAGTCTTGTATAACTCCTCTGCGCTATGCAGCGGGTGTACGTTAGCAGCCGTCATCGCCTCATCCGGACAATAAGCGTCATACGCATAGACGTCCATACCGAAACCTTGCGCGATGCGCGCCACATTACGACCCACGTTACCGAAGGCATGGATACCGAGTTTCTTACCCTTCAGCTCCGTGCCTGAAGTACCGTTATAGAGGTTACGAACGGCGAAGACCATCAGACCGAGCGCTAACTCAGCCACGGCATTGCTGTTCTGACCCGGGGTGTTCATCGCTACTACGCCATGTGACGTTGCGGCGTCAAGGTCGATGTTATCATAACCTGCACCGGCACGAACAACAATCTTCAGCTTTTTCGCTGCGTCCAGCACAGCGGCGTCCACGATATCCGAACGGATGATGAGTGCCTCGGCGTCTGCCACAGCGTCCAACAACTGCTGTTTATCCGTATATTTCTCGAGCAGCGCCAGTTCATAACCGGCACCCTCTACCACCTCACGAATGCCATCTACGGCCACTTTCGCAAAGGGTTTCTCTGTTGCTATTAATACTTTCATTTTATGTACAAGTGTTGTAAAGAACTCGGCTTGCGCCGATTTCTTCCTGGTTGGTTCTGAATGATGAAAAGAGAAGTACGGCATATTAATGCAGTTTCTCGTACTCCTTAATGCAATCTACCAATGCCTGCACGCCTTCGAGGTCCATGGCGTTGTAGCAGGAAGCACGGAAACCGCCCACCAGACGGTGACCCTTGATACCTACCATGCCCTTGGCTGTAGCGAACTTGAAGAAGTCGTCCTGCAGATCCTCAAAGCCCGGCTTGAAGACGAAGCAGATATTCATGCGACTGCGGTCCTCTTTCTTCGAGATCGTCGGCATGAACAGTTTCGACTCATCGAGACACTTATACAGCAGGTCTGCTTTCGCTTTATTGCGCTCCTCGATCCATTTCACGCCACCGTGTGCTTTAAGCCAACGCAGCGTCAGCACCGCCGTATAAACAGGCAGTACAGGAGGCGTATTGAACATCGAACCACCTTCGATATGCGTCTGGTAGTTCAGCATCGTCGGGATATAACGGCTTACCTTACCCAAGCAACTCTCTTTGATGATGACGAAGGTCACACCGGCCGGTGCAAGGTTCTTCTGCGCACCACCGTAGATAATATCGTACTGGCTCACGTCAATCGGACGGCTCAGGATATCCGAACTCATGTCGGCTACCAAAGGTACATTACCTTTCTTGCGGTAGATCTCAGCGAGTTTCTCATCGTTGATCTCGGTACCGAAGATGGTGTTGTTGGTCGTGATGTGGAAATAATCAGCGTCCTGCGGGATCTCGTAGTCCGTCGGGATGTCTGTCGTGCTCGCCGCTACTTCGACAGCCTCACCGAAGCCTTTGGCTTCCTTCAGCGCTTTCTTGCTCCAAACACCGGTGTTCAGATACGCCGCTTTCTTCTCGAGCAGGTTAAACGGCACCATGCAGAATTGCAGACTTGCACCGCCGCCGAGGAACAGTACACGATAACCTTCCGGCACGTTCAGCAGCTCTTTCACCAGTGCTTCCGCCTCGTCCATGATGGGCTGGAAATACTTCGCGCGGTGCGAAATCTCCAGTACGGACAGACCCTCACCTTGAAAATCGATAACAGCTTCAGCCGTTTGTTTGATTACTTCTTGCGGGAGAATACTCGGTCCCGCATTAAAATTGTACTTCTTCATGATGTAAAATTACATTATGGAGTTTCGGCGTCATCGAGTTGCATAAGCAAACTTACACTCGATTAGCACGAACCTTCATGATTATTTAAGTGTATAAAATTTATGATTCCATGCAGTAGGCTTGATGCGCGGCAGCGCGATCGTACCCTCTTTCGGCTTCTTCCCCGCCAGATAAAGTGCATAAGCGACAGCTGCGAGGTCGTCGTCCTGACTCTTGGCTCTTGACTCTTGGCTCTCAGCCTTCTCCCCTCCTTTTAGGAAGGGGCTGGGGGTAGGCTCGCTCACTCCCCTCTTCTGCGCCAGCTCTTTATTAAACTGCTCTTTTGCCAGACCGCTCTTATACTCGCGGTACTGCTTCTCGTGCATAGCGAACTCNNAACTCGAACAACTCCTCGTCGTCCTGACCTCTATCCCAGCCGTTCTCCTTCATCTCCTTGATGAAACGCGGCAACTCGTCCGGATAGAGCGCTTGCGGGTCGTCGGTATAGAACTCCAGCCCCTTCTCTTTGGCCAACTCGATGATCTCGGGCGCCAACGTACCGGGCAACTTACCGCTCTTACCGAGGATCATTCCCCACATAGCGGGATCCATGCGCGTGAACGGTTTCTCACCCATCGAGCGCGAGAAGATATTCATCAGCGCAGCGTTCTTCACGTACTGACTGAACGGCGTCACCAGACACGGCGTACCGAGCATCGGCCACACGCGTTGAACCTCCTGGAACAACTCCACGAGCAGTTCATCTTCGCTCAACTCTTTCTCTCCGCGTTTCTTGAGGTTGGCGTTGATAGCCGCGTGCAGACCCTTGAGATCCGCCATCAGCGAACCCATCATACCGCCCGGAAGACCGCAGCCCACAAGCAACGAGGTCATCTTACTGTTACGCGGGTCAATCCAATAACCCAAGAAGTCATCGATGAACTCCTGCGTCAGCTTACGTGCCTCCATATAGGCCTTCATGTTGATATCTTTCACCAAGAATCCTGCCTCGCGGAACATTGCCTGGATGGTGATCACATCCGGGTGCACCATACCCCAACTCAGCGGTTCGATAGCTACGTCGAACACGTCACCACCGGCTTTGGCGATCTCAAGCATCGAAGCGACGCTGAAACCCGGACCCGTATGACCGTGGTACTGGATGATGATATCAGGATGCTTAGCCTTGATAGCAGCTACGATCTTTCCGAGCATCGTCGGACGACCAATACCCGCCATGTCTTTCAAGCAGATCTCCTGCGCACCACCTTCGATGAGCTGCTCGGCGAGGTTGACGTAGTACTCCACCGTGTGAACCGGCGAGTAGGTCATACACATCGTCGCTTGCGCCGTCATGCCGGCTTCTTTTGCCCATTTGATAGACGGGATGATATTCCGCGGGTCGTTCAGACCGCAGAAGATTCGCGTGATATCTACGCCCTGTGCGTGCTTTACCTTATACATCAACTTACGCACATCCGCAGGCACGGGATTCATACGCAACGCGTTCAGACCGCGGTCCAGCATATGCGTCTTGATGCCTACCTCATTGAACGGCTTGGTGAAGGTACGCACAGCCTGGTTCGGGTTCTCACCATACAACAGGTTCACCTGCTCGCTCGCACCACCGTTTGTCTCCACGCGGTCGAAGCAACCCATGTCGATGATGACAGGCGCCACGCGTGCCAACTGGTCCTTGCGCGGCACATACTTTCCGCTACTCTGCCACATGTCGCGGTACACGAGACTGAATTGAATTTCTCTTTTGCTCATATATTGTTTTGTTACTTGCACACCTTTGCGGCTGCAAAGACTAGGTGTTCCCGTTTAGCGGGAAAACCGCTACAGGGAAAAGGGCTAGTAACCTTTGCGGCTGCAAAGGTAGTAAAAAAAAATGGATTACGCAAGAGTTTGTATATTTTTATACAAAAAAAGAGACCCGTGAGGGTCCCTTTCCGGCTTAGTTGCCGTGTTGCGCGTCGTACGCATCGCCGCAGATTTTCCACAAGTACGCGCGAAGCGTTTTCTTGCCGCCCGG
>DBYL01000042.1:76482-187493 GCA_002309835.1 Bacteroidales bacterium UBA1187 | reverse complement strand
ATGAAGCCTTCTGCCTTCAACGCAGCTTTGTCTTCCGGATTGATCTTCACCAATGCGCGAGCGATTGCGAGGCGAAGCGCCTCTGCTTGGCCTTTAAAGCCACCGCCATCAAGGTTTGCCTTGATATCGTATTTCTCTGCTACGCCAAGCTTGTTCAGCGGCTGCAGTACGATGTAGCGCAGAATAGAAGACGGGAAATAAGTCTCGATGTCGCGGCCGTTGATAACGATCTTGCCGGCACCTTCATTTACGTAAACGCGGGCTACTGCCTCTTTACGACGTCCTAATGCATTAACTGTTTCCATGTACTTCTATTATTTGAGGGTGTTAATATCAATGTTTTTCGGTTGCTGAGCCTGCATGTTGTGCTCCGGGCCTTCAAAGATGTACAGATTGGTGATCTGACGAGCACCGAGGCGGTTCTTAGGAAGCATACCTTTCACTACGCGGCGAACGAGCTTGTCTGCGCCCTTTGCCATAAGGTCAGCAGGAGTGAACTCGCGCTGGCCACCCGGGAAACCGGTGTAGCGTACATATACGCGATCGTTCCATTTGTTACCTGTCAACTGCACTTTTGCAGCATTCACGATGATTACGTTGTCTCCACAATCCACGTTCGGAGTGAAGGACGGTTTGTACTTACCACGCAGCAGTTTTGCTACCTTGGAAGCCATGCGGCCGAGAATCTGGCCTTCAGCGTCTACTACCACCCACTCTTTCTTTGCGGTAGCCTTGTTTACAGACACTGTTTTGTAACTGTTAAATTCCATTAATGTGTTTGTTTTTGGCCGAGCCGACAGACATCCTTTATGACTTTCGTTTTACGGGAAATCCCTACGCTATCCACTGCCCAGCGCGGCGATTAATTATTTATTGTTTACGCGCCTTTATGCGCCTACTCGCGCAAAAAAGCGTGCAAAGGTACGACTTTTTTTTGAATTGACCAAATATTTTTGCATTTTTTTGCATTTTCTGCACTATTTATTTGCATATATCAGGAAAAAGCAGTACTTTTGCGACCGGTTTTCGTCTATCGTTGGCGTTTAAACCATCCTAGGCGGAGGCCGCTCCTTCCGTTCCGTCGGAAGGACGCTCCGGGGTATTAGCTCATCTGGCTAGAGCGCAACACTGGCAGTGTTGAGGTGAGCGGTTCGAGTCCGCTATACTCCACACCGTTTTCCCGTATGGGACGTAAATCGGTAAGTAATAAAGCTTTATTAACTGAACTAATTTTTTCAAAGTTATGAAAAAGATGATTCTTATTGCAGCTGTAGCATTTGCAGCTATCAGTTGCGCAAGTAAGGCAGAGCAAGCTGCTGAGGAAGAGGCTGCTGCTCCGGTAGAGGTTGTAGAAGAGGCTCCGGCACCTGCAGCAGAAGAAGCTCCGGCACCTGCAGCAGAAGAGGCTGCAGCTCCTGAGAAAGAGAAAACTCTTATCGAGCGCGCAGTTGAACTCGGCGAGGACGTTGCTGCTGAGGTTCAGAAGTAATTCGCACATTACTTGTGAGATTACTCACACTAAGAGCGACCCATTTCTGGGCCGCTCTTTTTTATGCATAAAAACGTCAAAAACAGTATTATACTATGTATAATACTATATAAGCGTGATTTTTGCAAAAATGGCAAAGTATCGTATGGGTATCATATGGATATGTTATGGGTATCGTATGGAACGCCCCTTATGCGCTCCTTATTTTACCTATCTCCGGTACCGAGACGGTACAGAGGAGGGATAGTGAATGGTGTCATGCACGCAGAGGACGGACACGAGACGCTAATCCGCCTATGCGGCGAGTTTGGAAACAAACGGCACAACGTTATGAGGTCATGAAGACGAGACAAGATAAAGAAAAGACAGAAATATGCAAATAAAATTTGCGTAATTCAAAAAAATGTTGTACCTTTGCATGTTTTTTCTTATCTGCAAATAAGAAAATGAACTCGTTGCAATAAAAATTGAACTATATATGGAAGCAAAGTACAATCCTACAGACATTGAAGCCCGCTGGTATCAGTACTGGTTGGACAAAGGTCTATTTCACAGTGAACCCGATGGCCGTGAGCCGTTTACTATCGTTATTCCGCCGCCTAACGTAACGGGTGTTTTGCATATGGGTCATGTGCTGAACGAGACGATACAGGATATCCTCGTTCGTCGTGCGCGGTTGGAAGGCAAGAACGCCTGCTGGGTGCCGGGTACAGACCATGCATCGATAGCCACGGAGGCCAAGGTCATCAAGCGTCTCAAAGAGCAAGGTATCAACAAATCCGACTTGACGCGTGAGGAGTTCCTCAAGCACGCGTGGGCATGGACGGACGAGCACGGAGGCATCATCCTGAAACAGTTGCGTAAACTCGGTTGCTCTTGCGACTGGGACCGCACGGCGTTTACGATGGACGAGACACGTAGTAAGGCGGTTATTAAGGTGTTCTGCGACCTGTATAAGAAAGGTCTGATCTACCGCGGTCTGCGCATGGTGAACTGGGATCCGGAACGTCAGACAGCCCTCTCGGATGAAGAAGTGATCTATCACGAGGAACACAGCCACCTGTACTACTTGAAGTACAGGGTTGCCGAGCCTACCCCAACCCTCCCTGAAGGGAAGGAGAATATAATTCATAAGGACGAGAAGGGCTATTATGCTGTAGTAGCAACAACTCGCCCTGAGACGATTTTCGGAGATATAGCGGTTTGTATTAACCCTAAAGACCCTGCTAATGCCTGGCTGAAAGGCAAGCATGTGATTGTGCCGGGTGTAGGACGCGTGATACCGATTATTGAAGACCGTTACGTAGAGATCGGTTTCGGTACGGGTTGTTTGAAAGTGACGCCTGCACACGACGTGAACGACTACGCTTTGGGTCAGAAATATAACCTGAAGACCATCGATATCTTCACGCCAGATGCGCATCTGAACATGGACACCATCGAAGAGGAGTTGCAGGAGAACGTGCGCAAGTACCACGGCATGGACCGTTTCGACTGCCGCAAGCAGATTGTGGAAGACCTGAAGGCCTTGGACCTCGTGGAGAAGATCGAGGATTACGACAATAAAGTCGGTTACTCGGAGCGCACAAACGTGCCTATCGAGCCGCGGTTGAGTCTGCAGTGGTTCGTGAAAATGCAGCATTTCGCAGACATCGCCCTGCCGCCCGTCATGAACGACGAGATTGTCTTCTATCCGACGAAGTATAAAAATACCTACCGTAACTGGTTGGAGAATATCAAGGACTGGTGTATCAGTCGTCAACTCTGGTGGGGTCATCGCATCCCTGCGTATTACGACGCAAACTTGCTGGCAGAGACCGGTCTGGAGGCTTATCCAGACGATAAGATCATTGTCAGCGAGACAAAGCCCGAAGGCAACTACGTACAGGACGAAGGTGCGTTGGATACATGGTTTAGTAGTTGGCTGTGGCCAATCAGTCTGTTTGACGGTATTGAGCATCCCGACAACAAAGAGATCAACTATTACTACCCCACCGCAGACCTTGTGACGGGTCCGGATATCATCTTCTTCTGGGTAGCGCGCATGATCATGGCGGGCTACGAGTATCAGGGTAAGATGCCGTTCAAGCACGTCTATTTCACAGGCATCGTACGTGATAAGTTAGGTCGCAAGATGAGTAAGAGTCTGGGCAACAGTCCTGACCCGCTGGATCTGATTGAGCGTTACGGTGCGGATGGTGTGCGCATGGGTATATTGCTGAGTGCGCCTGCCGGAAACGATATTCTCTATGATGATAGCCTCTGCGAGCAGGGACGTAACTTCTGCAATAAGATCTGGAACTGCTTCCGAATGATAAAAGGATTAGAGGTGAAGCCTACCCCGACCCTCCCTGAAGGGAAGGAGCCCAATAAATATGCGATTGAGTGGTTTGACGCCATGCTGACCAAGACCGAGGCAGAGATCGCGGACCTGTTCAGCAAATATCGTCTGAGTGAGGCGCTGATGGCGATCTTCAAGCTCTATTGCGATGAGTTCAGCGGTTGGTATCTGGAGATGATCAAGCCTGCTTACGGTCAACCGATTGACAAGGCGACCTATGAGGCAACGTTAGCGTTCTTCGACCGTCTGCTGCGTGTACTCCACCCGTTCATGCCGTTCATCACAGAGGAACTCTGGCAGAACCTCTATGAGAGAGCAGATGGTGAGTCGATCATGACGAGCAGACTAGAGGCCCCAGAAGCCCTAGATACCCTAGATATCCTCAACGAGGTTGAAGACCTCAAGCAGATCATCGCCGGTGTGCGTAACGTCCGTGCGAGCAAGAATATCCCGCAGAAAGAGGTGCTTAAACTCATCAGTCCTGTGGAGTTGAACCCGCTGGTAGCAAAGTTGGCGAATGTGACGATTAGCGATGAGGGATTAGCGATTAGTGGAAATGCGTCGAAGTTTATTGTCGGCACGACGGAGTTCGCTATTCCGATGGACGCGTTCATCAACGTGGATGAGGAACTCAAGAAACTCGAGGCCGACCTCGCTCACCAACAAGGATTCTTGAAGGGCGTGATGGCTAAACTCGGCAATGAGCGTTTCGTAGCGAACGCTAAACCCGAGATCGTAGAGCTTGAGCGCAAGAAGAAAGCAGACGCTGAAGCACGTATTTCTTCTTTAGAGGAAGCAATCCGTGCGTTAAAACGTTAAATGGCTGACGAAGGCAACATAGAGGTTATTGGTGCGCGGGTTCATAACTTAAAGAACATCAGCGTATCTATTCCCCGAAAACGACTGACGGTGATTACCGGTCTGAGTGGTTCGGGTAAGTCCTCGCTTGCCTTCGACACGATCTTCGCGGAAGGTCAACGCAGGTACATGGAGACCTTCTCTTCTTACGCCCGCGGCTTCATCGGTCAGATGCAACGGCCGGACGTAGACAAGATCACCGGTCTGAGTCCTGTTATTTCCATTGACCAAAAGACCACCAGTAAGAATCCTCGTTCAACTGTCGGAACAGTCACGGAAGTGTATGATTTTCTGCGATTATTATTTGCAAGAGCCGCCGAACCCTATTCGCACGTGTCTGGACTCAAAATGGTGCATTACACGGACGAACAGATTATTGAACTGATCGTTCGTGAATACGCGGGAAAGAAGATACAACTGTTGGCTCCATTAGTGCGCGGAAGAAAGGGTCATTACAAGGAACTTTTTGAGACCGTTCGTAAGAAAGGCTTTGTCTATGTGCGCGTGGACGGCGAGATTCAGGAACTCACGCAAGGGATGAAAGTTGACCGATATAAAGTCCACAACATCGAACTTGTTGTGGACCGGTTAAAGGTTAGAGGTGAGAGGTTAGAGGAAGAAGACCTGCGGCGTTTGCGGCAGTCGGTTGATAAAGCGATGACGCAAGGCAACGGAATCATGATGATCGGATTAGCGGATGAGAGGGTTAGTGGATTAGGGGATGCCAAAATTCGCTTCTTGAGCCGTAATCTCATGTGCCCTGAGACGGGACTGAGTTACGCCGACCCTGCCCCGCACACTTTCTCGTTTAACAGCCCTTCGGGTTGGTGCCCTTGTTGTAAAGGACTCGGACGAGTGAAGAAAGGATTAGAGGATGAAAGGATTGACGAAATAATTCGGGAGGATAATTGGTATGAAAAACTTGTCGAATACACTACAACCCCTTCCCGTGTTACGGTTTCCCCCACCGGGGGACACCTAGGGTGGGAGGCCCTAACCGGGTTAGTGGATGAGGGGATGAACGGATTAGAGGATGAGAATCAGGAGGAGTGGATCGAGTGTCCGGAGTGCCACGGCAAGCGTTTGAGCAAAGAGGCGCTGAGTTACAAACTCGGTAAATACTCCATCTCAGACCTTGCAGAAATGGACCTCGATGAGTTGCTGAAGACCTTGGAGGGGTTGCCCGGTTCATCCGACTTATCCGACAAGCAGAAAGCTATCGCAGAGCCTATATTAAAGGAGATTACGGCGCGGCTTCGCTTCATGCAGTCTGTAGGACTGAGTTATTTGAGTCTGAACCGCAGCAGCGAGAGTCTCTCCGGAGGCGAGAGTCAACGTATTCGTTTGGCTACGCAGATTGGTAGTCGTCTGGTGAACGTACTCTATATCTTAGACGAGCCGAGTATCGGTTTGCACCAACGCGACAACCAACGCTTGATAAAAAGTCTGAAGGAGTTGCGTGACCTCAATAACTCTGTTATTGTTGTAGAGCACGACGAACAGATCATGCGCGAGGCGGACTGGATAGTGGATATCGGTCCTAAAGCCGGTAGATTAGGCGGAAAAGTGCTGTTTAGCGGCACTCCGGAGGAGTTACTTAAGACCGACACCCTGACGGCGCAGTACTTGAAAGGCGAGAAGGCGGTAGTTGATAGTTTGCTGCCTGTCAAAAACGTACTGCCCCATACTCCGGTTCCGCGTCCCCAACACGCTCCACACGGTTTTGATCAGGCACAAACTACCGAATTAATATTAAGTGGTTGCACAGGCAATAACCTGAAGAACGTGACGGTGCGGATACCATTAGGACAGATGGTGTGCGTGACGGGCGTGAGTGGCAGCGGCAAGAGCAGTCTGATCAACCAGACGCTCTACCCCATTCTCAGTCAGCGTTTCTACCGCAGTAAAGCGCAGCCGTTAGCGTACAAGAGCATCGAAGGCGTGGAACACATTGATAAGGTGATTAACGTGGACCAGTCGCCTATCGGCAGGATGCCTCGTTCAAACCCAGCGACGTACACTACGGTGTTCAATGATATCCGTGAGCTGTTCGCCCAACTGCCGGAAGCAAAGATCCGCGGATGGAAAGCCGGTAGGTTCTCGTTTAACATGCATGGCGGTCGATGCGACGAATGTATGGGAAACGGCTATAAGACGATTCAGATGCATTTCATGCCAGACGTCTTTGTGCCATGTGAGGTGTGCGGCGGACAGCGATACAACAGAGAGACGCTGGAGGTGAGATGGAAAGGAAAGAATATCGCCGATGTGCTCGATATGACGGTGAACCAAGCCGTGGAGTTCTTTGAAGCGCAGCCGACCATCTTACGAAAGATAAAGACCATACAGGATGTTGGCCTGGGATATATCAAACTCGGTCAATCGTCCACCAGTCTCTCCGGAGGAGAGAGTCAGCGAATCAAGTTAGCGACAGAGCTGTCGCGACCGAGTACCGGCAAGACGCTCTATATCCTCGATGAACCGACGACAGGTCTGCATTTTGAAGACATCCGCGTGCTGATCGGAGTGCTGCGTCAATTAGTGGACAAAGGCAACACAGTAGTCATTATCGAGCATAATACGGATATCATCCGTGCCTGCGATTGGATCATTGATTTAGGTCCCGAAGGCGGCCGCGGAGGAGGAAATATTGTTGCGGAAGGGACAATAGAAGATATCCGCAAAAATAAGAAAAGCATTACCGGGAGGTATATTTGAGATTTAGGATTTAGGATTTAAGATTAAAGATTTAGGATGATAACGAACCCGCTTGCAATTATTGCGCTGGTCTTAGCGACCATTCTGTTGGTGCCGATGGTGTGCCGTAAGATTCGTATCCCCAGTATTGTGGGATTTATCTTGGTGGGCATCCTCGTCGGTCCTTACGGTTTTGAACTCATCCCCAGCGGCACAACTATCCAGACGCTCGGTAAAATCGGAATGCTCTATATCATGCTGCAGGCCGGTATCGAGGTGGACGTCAATGATTTTCGTCAGCAGCGCAATAACGCCATCGTTTTCGGTTTCTATTCGTTTATCTTCCCCTTCCTATTAGGTCTCGGTACCAGCCTATTGTTAGGTTTCAACTGGGTGACGAGTGCATTGCTCGGTGCGATGTACAGTAGTCACACGCTGATGACCTATCCTATTATCAGTCGTTACGGCGTGCAGAAGAACAGCGCGGCGAACATCGCCATCGGTGGAACCATGCTGACGATCACCCTCTCGCTGCTCGTGTTAGCGTATTTGAAAAGTCATTACGTCTATAGCGGTGAACTGAGTTTCTGGCGGCAACTTTTCCGCATCGGTTTGACGCTACTGCATATACTCGTCATCTTCCCGAAAGTGGCGCAACGCTTCTTCAAGCGCTGGTCCGATGCCACGAGCGGTTTTTTGATCGTGATGACGCTGATGGTATTCTCTGCATGGATGGCTGAATGGGCCGGTCTGGAGGGTATCTTAGGCGCATTTATGTGCGGTGCTTCGTTGAACCGATTAGTGCCGAACCTGAGTCCTGTGATGCAACGCATCAACTTCGTAGGAAACAACCTCTTCGTGCCTCTGTTCCTGCTTGGCGTAGGCATGATGATTGATGTGACGCTGCTTTGGAGCGGATGGATGACGATCATCCTCGCCGTGGTAATGATTGCTACGAAGTTAGCCGGTAAATGGTTAGCGTCGTGGGCCGGACAGAAGAGTTTCGGATTACAATCCGTAGAGCGGCAGTTGATGTTCGGTTTGACGCACGCCACGGCGGCCGGAACACTGGCTATCGTGACCATAGGCTACGAGACCGGTATCTTCAATGCCGAGATCTTAAATGCCGCTGTGCTGATGATTCTGGTGCTCTGCACCTCCGCTTCGTTCGTTACCGAATATGCAGCTAAGCAGTTGGCGCTGCAAGAGCAAGCGCGTCTGGAGGCCGATAAGATAGATGACAGTTGGCTGCTGATGACCGTCGCAGAGAACAGGCATTACGAGTTACAGGAGTTGAGTGAACTGAGTGAGTTACACCAACCGGAGTTCACCAACGAAGCCGATTGGAATGACGCAGCACAACTGATTAACAGTCAGCGCAAGGCGGCGATCATCTACCACCCTGCTCAACCGATCAACACCATCTCGCGTATCTTGGTAGCAGTGCCTCGTTATGCAGAGAAAGAGCACGATTTCATCTCCTGCTTCGGATTTGTTCGCCGTCTGAGCAGTCAGATTGGTGCGCGCGTGGTCTTCTTCACCAACGAAGAGACCCAGAAATCCTTACAGGCTTTCTGCCGTCGTAAAGGGAAGTTCTTGCGGGCTTCGTATAGAGAGATGGAAGATTGGGAAGATGTACTGATGATCGCAAAGCAGAAAGCGCAGGATGACCTGATCGTGATGATTAACGCGCGGCCTTCTACTCCATCCTATAACCCGCTCTTCGAGCAAGTACCGAACATGCTGAGTCGTTTCTTCAAGGACCATAGTTACATGATCGTCTATCCCGAGCAAGAGACAGGCAATGCGGTACCTGACCTGCTGACTGGCGATACCACGCAGACCAGCAAGACATGGCACATCGTTAGTACCCTCAAGCGTTGGATTCTTCGGAAACTGGAGAAGATTCAGCACCTCTGATGCCCTCTACAAACCACACCCAGAGGCCGAAGAGCATCGCGTAGAACATATATTTGAAGATGTGATCGTGCAGCAGATGGAACCACTCGGGGTGATGCTCAATGAAGATCGCAATAAGGAATATACGAAGTATATTAAACGCGTAGCAACAGAGCCAACCGAAAGGTATAAACCATAGTTTCTGCCACCAAAGGGAGTGCTTCAGTTTCCCATTATTCGCACTGCGCACCGTAAGGATGAGGCAAAGCCATATAAAGCTTTGCTTTAAAGCCGTGCAACCCCAGATGATACGAGTGCCTGCTCCTGAGGCAAAATGGATAGTATGTGTATCGGTCATGACGGCTGTGTCGCGGAAGAGCGAGACGAGCCAATAGACCACGGAAGCGATGTGACAAGCCATGAACTCAAACGGCGCAGTGATATCCATGCCCAACCATGTGACGACATCTCCGTCTTCATCTCCCAACACCGTCCATTTCCACAGGTAGTTCGCCACCAGCAACGTCACCATGAAGATGATGACGTCCAAATATGGACGGAGAGGCTCAAATTTGTGTTTTAGCGAAAGGCACTTCATCTATCGCGCAGAAGTCATTATCTAAATACTTGAAATAACCGGCCTGGCAGACCATCGCGGCATTATCCGTAGTAAAGGAGAAGGGCGGGATAAACACCGTCCAGTGATAACGTTTTCCGTAGTCCACGAAGGCCTCGCGCAGCGCACTATTCGCACTCACGCCACCGGCTACAGCCACTTGGGTAACACCTAAGTCCTTCGCGGCTTTCTTAAGTTTGCGCATAAGAATATCTACTACCGTCGCTTGTAGCGACGCACAGAAATTCTCGCGGAGGTTCGGTATCTGCTGCGCCAGTTCATCGACACTCTCTACCCTATGCTCCTTGAGCAAGTCGCGCAAAGTATAGAGGAAGGAGGTCTTGAGACCCGAGAACGAGTAGTCATAGTTCGGGATATTCGGCTTGGCAAACGGATATTGGGTAGGATCACCGAGTTTGGCGAGTTTGTCTATCCATGGGCCACCCGGATAAGGGAGACCGAGTACTTTCGCACATTTATCGAAAGCTTCGCCCGCTGCGTCGTCGATCGTCTGACCGATAATCTCCATGTTATTATATGCCTTGACGAGTACGATCTGGCTGTTACCTCCGCTGACGAGGAGGCAGAGGAAGGGGAATGAAGGATGCGGAAGGCCGGTACCATCTTCAACAAAATGCGCGAGCACATGGCCCTGGAGATGGTTGACATCAATCAGCGGGATATCCAGCGCCAGCGCCAGGCCTTTGGCGAAAGACGTACCTACGAGCAGCGAGCCCAGGAGTCCCGGACCACGCGTGAAAGCAATCGCAGAGAGGTCCTCTTTAGTCACTCCTGCACGTTTGAGGGCTGTATCCACAACGGGTAAGATATTCTGCTGATGCGCACGACTGGCTAACTCAGGCACCACGCCACCGTATTCCTCATGCACTTTCTGCGAGGCGATAACGTTACTACGCAAGATACCATCTACGATGACCGCAGATGAAGTATCATCACAACTGGACTCAATCGCTAATATAACAACCGGTTTGCTCATTCTACTCAAAATCGGGCACAAAGGTACACTTTTTTTTGCATATATCAAAATATTTTTGTACTTTTGCGGTCGAAACTAAAATGTTATGAAGCGAAAAATCCTTCTATATTTCTTTTTATGCGCGTGCATTAGTGCGCAAGCAAGCGTCTTTCAGGGCCGAGTAGTGGACCAGAGCGGGCAACCTATCGCTTATGCCACTGTCTATCCGGAGATTGCACCAGAATGGGGTACGGCCACCAATAATGACGGATATTTTGCCTTTGAGGCAAACCTGCCAGCCGGCAACCGCGTGATGGTCTCCTTTATCGGCTATGAGAAAAAGACGATCTCTTCGGATCAGTTGAGCAAAAGCGACACGGTGCTTATCACGCTCAATGAGCAACCTATCGCGCTGCAAGAAACCGTGGTGGCAGCCAAAGCAGGCAAGCAGCGCAATAAACGCAAGGCCTTAGCATCCCTACTCTATGCCGTGTATCTGCAGATAGAAGCGGACTTCCCGGATGAGAACAGCCAATATCAGGTGGTGAGCGACGTGCGGATGAACAGCGAAGGAGCTACATGGGGCATGGAGCAGATGATTGCGAACATCGTAGTGCTTCCCGAGGCAGGCAAAGAAGGACGCGACAGCGTACAGTTCCAAGGCCGTTTCTGCAAGCGTTTCTTCTCTGCAGAGAAGCGAGCACAAGCAGACTCCATCTTAGCCGGCAACGCTATCGAGCGGCTGGAGAAGAAACAGAAAGAGAAATTCATGCGCAAGGCCGCCAATGCCGTGGATTCCGGTGTAGTAGTGCATAAAGCGCTATTCGCCATGGGCAACATGCGGTATGACTTCGAGCAAGCGATGACGGACCTCAAGCACTGGAGCATGAGCACTGAGTCCGAGACCGAACTCGTACTCACCCACACGCAGACGGTCAGCAAGTATATGGGGTGCTTTAAGATGACCTTCCAGCGCCATTATATCGTGGATTCACGCACCTACGCCGTACGTCGTTTCTCCGAACATGCAGACGTAAAGGTGACAATCCCGTTTGGCATCAAACTCAATGCCGATCAGCTGCAGATGCTCAACCTCGTGAATATGGGCGAGAGCCAGATAGAGAAATTCCGATTGAAGAAACTGAACGGCGCAGTGGACCTGAACACGATCTATCAACGCCGCGACGGGCACGTCTATACGCTCGAGAAAAACATGCTCGTGGATGCGCATATATTAGGCTCCAAGAAAGCAGAGATCCCGCTTAAGATCAAAGCTACGCAACGCGTGACGGACCTAAAGACGCAAGGCGTCAAACCGCTGACTCCTTCTCAGATCACCCGTCGCGTCAAACGCGAGATTGTTGAGATATACTAAATTTGGCACGGAATTTGATTTTGGGTTATTGACAATGGAAACCTAATTACTAACCCTTTAAAAATTACGCCTTATGAAAAAGTGTTTACTGACATTGATGGTTGCCCTGATGGCATGTATGAGCATGCAGGCGCAGTATGTAGTTTCCGACAAGTATAATCTCTGGTTCGAAGGCACAGACAACGAGGTGACGACCCGCAAAACCGTGTGGTGCGAGGAGGACTATCAGGACCTTTGGAACGGATGCTATGTGCGCCTGACCAATGGAAGAGTGTACGTCAAAAGCGGCAGCAGTACTATTGTGTACGGAGATGAGATCGGGTTGATGTACAACGGTTACTATACGGTAAAGAATGGTAGCACGTGGTATCTCTATGATGCCGATGGCGACATAGTAAGCGGTGTTTATGGAGAGGAATTGCTCTACTATCCGTTCAACTATGTAACCTGTAAAAAAGGCAGAAATCTCTGGTATGTATACCGCTGTAACGGGGAGAAACTCAGCTTCTATTCGGAGGAAAATCCGAGAATATGTTCCAACGAGTGCTGGATAGTTAAGCAAGGTAGCAAATGGTACGGCATAGGTCTGGACGGATATAAAGTAAGCGGTGTTTACGGCGACCAAGTTAGTATGAACAACGGTAGGTGGAAATGCGAAAACGGAGACTATGTCCGATTCATAGATGTAGAATAAAAGGGAGTCTCTTAGGAGACTCTTTTTTTATTGTATATAAAGAAAAATCAAAGATTTTATTTGCATAATTCAAAAAAAAGTAGTACCTTTGCAGTCGATTTTAATAAATCGCGGTGTTAGCACATCGGTAGTGCATCGGCTTCCCAAGCCGAGGAGGCGGGTTCGATTCCCGTACACCGCTCTTGACAGTAAACCGGTTTATCGCGCCGCAAGGTGAGGAAAGTCCGGGCAGCACAGAGCACCGCAGCGGTTAACGGCCGTCAGGCAGCAATGTTTGGTCCCTGCTACAGAGACGAGTGATGTGAAACGAGCATACTGCGGGCTGCAATTCCAAGTAAACCAACGTATGAGCGCTGCTCGCGTGAGTTGGAGGGTAGGAAGCGAGAGAGAAGCATGGTAACATGCTTTCCGAGATTAATGATAAACGCTGCTTCGGCAGTACAGAACCCGGCTTATAGGTTTGCTGTCTTCCCTTCGGGGAAATAACGAGTGAACGAATGAACGAGTTAGAGATACCATGATCAAGATTTCCGATATCATTCGATTTTTTCGCTACGACATGTGGCGGCGTACAGCAACGGAGTATGACGGTTTCTCTCAGCGGTTGGGCTATCTAATCGTGCGGACTATCGCATTGGTGATCCGCGGTTTCACGAGTAAGAACCTCAACGACAAAGCGAAAGCCCTCACCTACTCTCTTATCTTCGCCGTAGTGCCGATCTTGGCGATGGTAGTAGCCGTCGCAAAGGGTTTTGGCGTAGTGGACGTGATAGAGAGCCAACTGAACGCGTCTTTCTTAGGCGAGACAAACATGGTACCAACCATCATGGCGATGGTAGAGCGCTATCTGGAGACCGCGCAAGGCGGTGTATTCATCGGAATCGGCATCCTAATACTTCTTTGGGCCGTATATTCGTTCTTCCAGTCCGTTGAGAGCGCATTTAACCGTATATGGAACGTACAGAAATCGCGTTCAGTGCTTCGACAGGCGACGGCCTACATCGCCATCGTTGTGCTGATTCCTGTGCTGATCGTTTGCTCGGCAGGTATCAATATTTTCGTGCACTCCACCGTTGAGAGCACCTTCCATAACGAGGCCTTACATGAGTTCTTCAGCACAAGCGGCGTGAAATTTCTGCAGTTTGTGATGTGTTGGTTGCTCTTCACTGTCATGTATATTGCAGTTCCGAACACCAAAGTACGGTTCGTGAGTGCCCTAATCCCTGGTATTCTCATGGGTACGCTATTCCAACTGCTGCAGATGTTATCCGTCTACTTGATTGCGTTGCTGGGTCGCACAAGTATCGTATATGGAGCTTTCGCTACGATACCTATCCTGATGACCTGGTTGCAATACACGAGTCTGCTGATTCTCATCGGCGCAGAGATGAGTTACGCCATCCAAAACAACGAGGAATTCGAGTACGAGCATGACCTCAATCGGATGTCCAGACGCTATAAAGACTTCGTGATGCTATATTTGCTGTCAAGTATTATTCAGCGATTTGAGAACAACGAAGCGCCTTATGCAGCACACGAATTAGCCGTTCGCGACCATTTGCCTATTCGTTTAGTCAATCAGTTACTGGGGCGCATGGTAGAGACAGGAGTGCTGACAGAGATCCTTTCAGAAGACGATGAGGAGAAGACGTACCAGCCTGCGCTTGACACGCATAAGATAAGTGTCGGCATGGTGATCGACCGCATTGAGCAGCAAGGAACCGAGCACTTCCTGCAGGCCCCGAGCGATGAGATGCGCGCATTCTGGAAGCGTTATGTGGAGATCAACAAGAGTCACCGCAGCCTAGACAGCATCCTCGTCAGTGAGATTAACAATTAAATACATCCTATATGAAAAAACACAGTCTTTTATTTGCGGCAGTACTGCTGATGAGTCAAATGGCTTTTGCAGCACCGAAAATTCAACAAGTGGAACCGCTAAGTTGGTGGACGAACATGCATACTCCGCTGACGCTGATGTTCCATGGTGAAGATCTGAAAGATGCTAAAGTGAGTGTACAGCAGATTGTCAACGGTAAGGTGATGCGCGGTGAGTGCTTGGGTCTCGTACCCCGCAATCAGCACAATGCCGAAAGTCCGAACTACCTGTTCGTGGACTTCGGAGTTTTCCAACCGGGAATCTATCGTATCACGCTCCAAAAAGGCAAAAAGAAAGCTACTTATGACTATGTCATAAACGAGCGTCGTGAAGGTAGCCGTGACCGCAAGAGTTTTGATGCATCGGACGTAGTGTACCTCATCATGAGTGACCGTTTCGTAGATGGCGACGAGAGTAATAACTCTACTGATAACACGCGTGAGAAAGCCGACAAGAGCAACGTTGACGGCCGTTGGGGCGGTGATATCCAAGGTATCATCAACTCCTTCGATCACATTGCTAAACTCGGTTGCACCGCTATATGGCCGACCCCGATGTTAGGCGACGATGAGGCGGCTTGGAGTTATCATGGTTACGCGTGCTCGGATTACTACCACATCGACCCGCGTTACGGCAATAATGTGCTCTATGCGCAGATGGTACAACAGGCCCATGAGAAAGGGCTGAAGATCCTTATGGATATGGTGCCTAACCACTGCGGCGCCGCACACTGGTGGATGAAAGACCTGCCTTATCAGGACTGGATCAACCAATTCCCGCAGTTCACGAATACTAATAACTGCTTCACGGCCAATTATGATATCAATGCTTCAGAGTATGACCGTAAGCTGTCTAACCGCGGTTGGTTTGACACGCCGATGCCCGATATGAACCTTGAGAATCCGGATCTGCTGAAGTATTTCCAGCAGTGGGCAATCTGGTGGGTAGAGTTTGCTAACCTCGACGGTCTGCGCGTAGATACCTACCCTTATATCGAGAAGATACCGGGCAGCCAATGGCTCAAAGCTATCCGCGAGGAGTATCCGAACCTCAATATCGTAGGTGAGTGCTGGACGCGTCCTGCGCCAGCTGTAGCCTACTGGCAGAGCGGAGCGAAGAACTTCGACGGCTTTGACAGCAACCTGCCTACCGTTATGGATTTCCCGGTTGAGGAGTCTATTCGTCAGGCATTAGAGAACGACGGTAGCGGTTGGGGCAACGGTCTGACACGCGTCTACGATGCGATGACGATGGATTATATGTATGCGGATGTGAATAAGCTGCTCACTTTCCTCGGCAACCACGATATGGCGCGCATCACAGACGTTGTGAAGGATAAAGACCCGCGTCGCGTGAAGTTAGGCTATGTACTCTTAGCAACAATGCGCGGAATACCGCAGGTATTATACGGCGATGAGTATGCCATGACGGCGGACGGCGATCCGAACGCACACTCGCTGCTGCGTGCTCCGCTGCCGCAAGGCGAGCAAGTAAGCGCAGAGATGCAAGATATGTTCGACTTCCAGAGCGCGCTCTTCCAATGGCGTAAGAACGAGCCGGTACTGCATTTCGGAAAGACCATGCATTTTCTGGCACGAAATAACACCTACTCCTATTTCCGCTACAATGACGAAGAAGCAGTGTTTGTATTTGCTAATGCCGCCGAAGAAGCGCGTGTCATCCCTACGGAGACGTACGTAGAGATCCTCGGTAAATATAATGCTAAAGGCATTAACCCACTAACCAAAGAAGAGGTGGACCTCAGTCGCACTGATATTGAGGTACCGGCTTTGAGTACACTGATCGTGAAATTGAGCAAATGAACGAAGGAATAAATAAAGAGTGCCCCCGCTGCGGGGCACCTTTTATATGTCACCACGAGAACCCGGCTATCTGTCAGTGCGCAGGTATCTCCTTAACAGAAAATGCGCGCGCATATTTGCGCACGCATTACAAGGATTGCTTATGCCGGAAATGCTTATTGGAGCTTAACCGCGAAATGCAGTAAACTATCGGGGGCGTTATTCAACATGTTGATAACGTCCTCGAGCATTTCTTCGGGGTGCACTACCCCACGTTCCCAGAAATTATTCGCCCCAGACGGCTTTGTTTGCTTGCGCCAGTTATAGACGCGTCGGTTCTGGTACGCCTTAAACCAGGTGTGCTTCTCATCCATCTCTGCCAATTCCGCCAAGCTGTTTCCGCCCGCGCCTACCCATACATCCGCATCGTGGAAATAATGCAGGACATCTTCGATAGTAAGCGGGATAGACGTAGCACGCTCATCGTCATAGAAGGGATACTCCGCGCCTGCGTCCTTAAAGAGATACGCCAAGTAGTTTTTCCCGCTCGGTACGTACCAAGTGCCCCTAAAATTGTTTCCAGACATTATAGACCGCTGCGCTGTAGGACCGCGTTGCGCTGTAAGACTGATATACTTAGTCTCTACTGCTTTAAAGACGGAGTCGGCTTCGTGGAGGCGGCCGGTGAGGGCACCGAGGACACGGATCCACTCCGCACGCGCCAGAGGTGAGCCTTCCTGCCACTCGTTGATATAGATGATCGGCACTCCGAGTTTCTCCAGACGCGCAGCCTCAAGATTATCAAACTGGCCGTAGTTCACCGCCAGTAAGATATCCAGATCGGCTTGTAGCACGCGCTCTGCGCTGGGTTTCATCGAGTCACCAAGGTCTATCTCATCGCCCTTCACAGGCGTATAGATGAGTTCGGGATTGCAAACGGCAACCAAAGCATCGATAGCATCAATCGCATAGAGGAAGCCCACCTGCACAGTGCTCATCGTCCCGATGCGGCGCAAGGGGGCGTTGATACAGAGCCGCTGGTAAGGCTGGAAGACCTCAACGATCATGCCGCTGTCCGTAGGCGTGATCTGAAAGCCCGTCGCGTATTTATTTCCGGCAGGAATACTACCCTGCTCCGCAGGCTGCTTTGCGCAGCCCACGAAGCAGAGTAGCATGAGTCCTATAAGCCAATAATGAGACTTCATTATTTAGCACCCAGGTTGTCGATGCAGAAGTAAGTCGGAGTAGTCAAGCCATAGGTGTTTGACTTGGTTCCACTCATAGAGAAAGTCAACTCATCGATAGTACCGAGTTTGCTTAAATCAACATACGTCCACTCGGTAACGATGCTCGCACCTTCAGCCAGCATGAAATCAACTTTAGCATTAACGGCCTGTCCATTCAACTTTCCACTAACAGTCAGTTTCAACCAGTCATCTGCACCAAAGCCTCCGGGCTGATCACTCATTCCATCACCATTCTTAATCATGTATTCTACCAGCGCTGTATTACATACGTACATACCAGCTACAACGGTGTCTTTCTCCAGAAGGATAGATGCAGGAGTCCATGCGTCTGCATACCAGACCAAGTAGTTGCGGCCTGCGTAAGCGCCGCCCTTTGCAGATTTATAAGCATCAGCATAGCCGTTGTCCACACTAGTTGTCGTATGGTTAGAAACCACACCACCAACTACGTAGGAACCACTGTAAGCAACAATTTGTTGTGCTTTAAAAATTCCGCTCTCCAAGAAGATAGCGGTGTCATTGGAAGCTTTGAAGACGCTTTCCGTTTGTGCAGGACTGATTGCAGCCTCTTCAAAGGAAGCAACGAACTTGGTGTCTACACCACCATTTTTCTCGCATGACGCAAATACCAGCGCCAATGCGGCTACAAAAAGAATTTGTTTTTTCATTTTTTTTGTTTAAAATTGTTAATAAAAAGGGTTAATTATTTTAAATGCAGATCTATAGCACCGCTTATTTCGGTGCTCAATTCGCCTGTTTGTTCAATATTCTCATCTACGGCGTTATACACGCGTATAAAATCAATTTGTGTCAATTCAACATGATTTCCATTCTTGTCCACCGCCCAGGATATATCGAAGGATGTTCCTTCTTTGTCATTATTGGGTTTATTATCTACGTAGCCGTAGTCCAATATACGCTGCACATACTGGTTGTTTATTGTAACGGTCTGCGGCGGCAGCAGAGCACCCGTAAGCATGTATTCCTCCGCCTGTAACCACTGCGGATAGTACGGATGCTTATGGAATGGATTTTGCAGTGTATCTCCTTCTCGCGTATAAGTTTTAATAACATTATGCCGCGTATTTGGATCATCATAGAGGCTTCCCTTGAGTTCATACCAAGTATCATTAGGCAGCCCATCGCCATTCTCATCGTGACTGACGAGTACGATGCCCGGTTCGGAACTGCCGTACTCCGTAGAACCCGTCATATAGAATGCATTGCCTAAGATTTGGATGTCTCGTCCCTCCTTATTCTCAATCGCATGGTCAAAACCAAAAGTAACATAGCCACCCCAGCCTCCTAAGGAAATAACTCCTCCAGCATTATTGGCTATTGATACCTCGCACTTACGACACATCGATTCCGCATCGTCTCCTTCCTCGTACTTCGGCAACTCATTGACAAACTGGCCCATAGCGGGCATATACTCATATACGCGTGATAGATAAGGAGAATAAGTGGTCGTATCCTGATGCGTGGTGTCTTCATAAATATCATACGCCCCCGTCACGCGGCATAAATGGCCTGGGATGTCACCGGTCTTGGCGGTCCAACGCAGGTGACCATCGTAGCCGTAACAATACAGTATGCCGGAGGAAACGTAATTTTTGGCGTCTGTTATGAAGAGCGCATCGGAGGTCGCCAAAAGACCGTAAGGATGTTCAAAACGCTCTATATGGATCTGGCACGTTTGTTCCGAGAAGTCAATGGTTGAGAACGCACGCAGTTTATTCTCATCTCCATCAATCACATACGCGGTAGCGCCTTGTATGGAAATGTTCGCGCAAGGAGTCGAAATACGTTTGATCACTTGATTGGTCTGCAGCACCACTATTTCGGGATCTACATCATTATAATTACCTTGACAGCACACCCAAAGCCGTTTCTGTTCATCCATCCGCAAACGTGTGGGGTTCAGTCCTACTACTATCTGTTGTGTCTGCGTGAAACTACTCAAATCAATGACAGAAACCGTCGAGTCGTAACGGTTCATTAGATATCCGCCGGAATTGCAGACGTAGAGTTGATTGTCCATTACCAGCAGTTCATCGGGCTGATGGCCTACTTTGACTTCCCGCGTGACTATCAGCGTAGCAGTGTCTACTTCGTAGACAGAACCTAATAAATCAGGGTTAGAGATAGAGCCAACATACGCGCTGACATACATCTTATTGCCCTTAAAAGCCATATAACGACAATTAGGTATATCTATCTTACCGATATGGCGTGCTTGCAAGTCCATAACCTCCACTTTATGCGAACAGTTAATGACTGCATACAGATGATGACCATACTGCTGAATATCATTACCTACGTCCCCTAATTCTTTGAGTTGCTTAGGGTTCTGTGCTCCATACCAGTTGCTGTAATATGTGCCATTCTCCAGATTAATATAATCCAGTCGTGCTTTGTTAGAGCCCATATTTCCTTCGCAAAGCACGTATAACCCACCCTCACGCACTTCATCCGTGACGTGCGTACCAATCGTTGGATAGACGATCTCGTCACCTCGGCAAGAGAAGAGGAGCCAAGAGCCAAGAGCCAAGAGTATTAATATCTGAAAGCGAGTGTGCATCGTACGTTTTGTTTAGGCATCGGATAATTCTGGATTACTTCGTAGTCCTGTCCGAGCATGTTATTGAGTTCAAAATTCGCCTTGAGCCACCAGCGATTGATTGCCCACTCTGCATAGACAGAGAGATCATGGGTGTACCATGGTTGCACATAGTTATATATTGTATTTTCTTGTTGGCAGTAACGTTGACCGACATAAATAAACGAATAATTGAGTCCGTAATGGTCTCCTCTACGGCTTTGCCAGTCCAGCCCAAGCACCACACTGCCACTATGCCAAGGGATATAAGGTATCTGATGACCGTAGTAGGTGTCGTTGGGATCCGTGACATCAATCGCCGTTTGATACGTGTAATTCAGTCGCGTGCGAAGCACGAAACGCAAAGGAAGATAGATGGAGGCATCGGCTTTGGCATCTACTCCGTTGATCTTCACCGTCCCGAGGTTGAGCATCGTCCAACGGAACTGCTGTCCTTTTGGATAAGCGATGATCTTATCCGTAACGCGGTTGTAGTAATAAGAAGCGTTGAGACTTAAATCAAACTGCTCTGTAGCCTTGCGATAAGCCACCTCAATCGAGTGCTGGCGCGCCAGTTCCGGGCGCAGTGAAGCGTTGCCTAAGTCCGTGTAATAGAGATCATTGAAGGTCGGATATCGATAACTCTGCTTGTAGAACGCATTGATACTCAGGTCAATAGCCGGATAAGGGCGGAAAGAGAAGAAAACAGCCGGCGTGACACGCGGTGCATGATTATCCACGGCAGTCATCAGTACAGACGCTTGCGCGCGCACGTATTCCTTAATATTGAATGCCGTAGCGGCACTGAGCCAATGAGAATGACGATTGAAATGCTCCGTCTCGGTCTCCACTAAGAGATTATCTCTATCTAACACATTATATTGGTAGTCATACGCGAGCGAGAGATCCCACCATTTGAAGACCTGAATCTTATTGGCGAACGAGAAATAGAGTTCCTGTTGGAGGTACTCGTTATTAGCGGGCAGTAGACGTTCGTCATAATTCTGGTAATGAGTGTAGTCGTTCGCCCATTTAGCGAGCACACGTGTGCTCCAACGATTGAACCACTCGTCTTTCCACTCTGCCTGCACGAATGTATTCCTATCCCATAAGCGTTCTCCGTTACGCCACACATTATTGACGATAGCCCCTGGCACTCCACGTTCACTCCAATAGTTATAGGCATGAATGCGGAAAAAGCCCGTAGAACTATAATAATCGTGCAGACCAGCTTCCACACGCACGGCATTAATATCTCCGTTCTGGCGCACAGCTGTTGTATCATACGCCGTTTCTCCGTTAGGCAAGACGCGTCGATATCGAAAAGGATACTTACCATTAGAATAGACATACTCCGCATCCATCGTCAGCGAAAGCGTCTCCGTAAGTTTGATATCTACACCTACGTTAGGATTTGCCAATGCAAAAGAACCAAAGCGCAATTGTCCATGTACATGTACGCGTTCGCCTTCTTTGAAATATGGTCTACGGGTTGTGAGATACACGTTTCCTGCGGCCCCGAACTCACGAGCAGACTGGAAGATATCGGATTTCTGGCCGTTGAAAAGTTGTATCTGCTCCATGTTATCGAGCGAGAAACGACCTAAATCCACTTGTCCGTTTTGGGCATTACCGAGCTGCACGCCGTTGTAATACACCGCGGTATGCTGACTGCCCATAGAGCGGATATTGATGGTCTTGATACCTCCTACTCCACCATAGTCCTTGAGTTGGACACCCGAGAAATAACGCAACGCATCGGCTACACTAAGGGCATTGAGGCGCTGTAACTCTGCACCTTTAAGGGTCTGAGGAATGATGATATCTTTGTTCAACGCACGTGCCGTCACCTCGACCTCTTCTACATTGAATTGGCGGAACAACGAATCTAACTCTGCCTCGTTTGTAGCGAAAGCAGAGCACGCACACAGCGATATACAAAGTATGAATAATCTTTTTATCATTGGTACGTCCTAATCCAAGAGGACTTCTCAATAAGTAAAAAGGAAAGCGATCTGACTTATACCTTGCGGTAATCACAGTTGCCGGTCAGTCCGGGATTCGCACCCGCGTTCTCTTATCCTATTTACTGCTAGGGTCGGATGTTAAATCTATGCCTAATTTGGTAAATGTTCGTAAATCCACTTCTTTCAGCATTACTGTCGAGTGCACCTGGCATCCCTTGAGCAGCGGAAGCGTATTCAAGGCACGGCGGCAGTTATCATCGTGCAGCGATAGCACGGATAAGGCTACTAGCACTTCATCCGTATGCAGACGCGGGTTACGTCCGTGCAAGTACTCGATTTTCGTTTGCTGAATAGGTTCTATCATTTCCTGCGGAATCAGTTTGACCTCATGGTCAATACCCGCTAATTCTTTCATTACATTGATGAGCAGCGCAGCAGAGGAACCCAATAACGGACTGGCCTCCGCCGTAATGATACGTCCGTCCGGCAGTTCGATTGCCGCGGCGTGCGCAAAAGGACGCATTCCTCCTCCACTCTGCTCCTTGCGTTCACGAGCAGCCACTACAGTCTTACGATATGCGGTGTTGATGCCTACCTGCTTTTGCAAGAGGGCAAGTTTCTGTATCTCGGCATCATTGCATGCACCATTCGCCAGACGGCAGAGCGCATGGAAATAACGACGGATAATCTCCTGTTTGCTGGCTTCTCGCACTGCCTCATCATCGCTGATACAGAAACCTACCATGTTCACTCCCATATCTGTAGGTGACTTATAGGGATTTTGACCATAGATAGAGGTGAAGAGCGCATCTAACACCGGATATATCTCTACATCGCGATTATAGTTCACCGCCGTCTTACCGTAAGCCTCCAGATGGAAGGGGTCAATCATATTCACATCCTGGATATCCGCCGTAGCTGCTTCGTACGCTACGTTCAAGGGGTGCTTGAGCGGCAGATTCCATACAGGGAAGGTCTCAAACTTCGCATATCCGGCTTCGTGTCCTCGTGCCTGCTCGTTGTATAACTGACTAAGACAGACAGCCATCTTACCGCTCCCCGGCCCCGGAGCAGTCACGACGACCAGCGGACGCGAGGTCTCAATATAATCATTGCGGCCAAAACCATCCTCCGAAGCGATGAGTTCCACATTATGCGGATAACCCTCAATTATATAATGGTAATAGACCTTAATGCCGAGCCACTCCAGACGCTGTCTATAAGCGTCCGCAGAGCGCTGACCGGCATAATGGGTAATCACCACCGAAGAGACCAGGAATCCACGTTCCGCAAAAGCCTCGCGCAGACGAAGGACATCTTCGTCATACGTGATACCCAGGTCTTGACGAATCTTATTTCGCTCAATATCCTCCGCAGAGATGACGATGATGATCTCCAGAGAATCACGTAACTGCGCTAACATGCGTAGTTTACTATCGGGCAAAAAACCCGGTAATACACGGCTGGCATGCAGGTCGTCAAATAACTTACCGCCTAACTCCAAGTACAGCTTGTTACCAAACTGGGCGATGCGTTCGCGGATGTGCTCCGACTGAATGCGGATATATTTGTCGTTATCAAAAGCTAAAGCCATAGTTGTACCTATTAACTCTTTTTCTCTTGTTCTTGCGATTCTTCGTCATCTTCATCGTGATGATAATAGTAGTACGAACGATATGCCTTATCATCCTTTACAAGCGCTCCGTAAATCTTACCATACAGTTTTCCATAACGTTTGGAGCCCTTGTTATTATCACCATAACCGTAACCGTAGCCACCGTAACCGCCGTAGCCGAAATGACCGTAGCCATAACCGCCGTAGCCACCATAACCGTAGCCATAGCCGGAGCCATAAGAGTGACGACCTTCGGTAGGAATATCCGAGAGCACGATTTGTACCTTCTCTGGCGACGCTACAACTTCCATCATCTGCTCCAAGGTCTGCTTACAGAACGATTTATTGGTCTGCATACAACGGATAACATAGAGACAGAGGTCACTATGCTCGATAATAGTATACGCATCAGGTACCAGACCGATAGGCGATGTATCAATGACAATGAAGTCATATTCCTCACGTAGGCTCTCTATCAACTTAGCAAGTTTATCGGAGTGAACCAACTCACCCGGGTTCGGTGGGATAGTACCTGCACGCACAAGATCAAAACCAAATGGCGTATTCGTCTCCAATATATCCTTCAACTCACAGTCACCGATGAGGTAGTTAGACATACCATTACCGCTCTCCATACCTAATTTCGTATGGATATTCGGTTTACGAAGGTCAAGGTCAATCAGCAAGGCTTTTTTACCAGTCATGGCATACAATGCCGCAAGATTAGTAGAAAGGAAAGTCTTACCATCACCAGATTCCGTAGAGGTCACGCAGATGACCATCTTCTGTTTACGACGTAAGATAAACTCCATACGCGTACGGATAGCACGAAGCATCTCGGCGTAACTGGAGCGAGGCGAAGCGCGTACGAGTGTCGGATTCTGGCTCTTCGCGTGACGTAACGTACCAATAAGACGGAAGGCTTTGAGTTTGACTACGTCCTTCGGAGAGCGAATCTTATTATTGAGCAACTCGCTCAGAATAATCAGCACTAACGGAATTAAGAAACCGATAATCAGATAGGTAGAAGTCGTCTTGCGCTTTGCCTTCGAGTTCATGACAGCCGTAGTACGGGCCTTATCCATGATGGAGTTATCAGGCGTATTCGAAGCCTTCTGAATTTCCGCCTCGGCGCGTTTCTGCAGGAAAAAGGTATAGTAATTATCATCGATACGATAGTTACGCTCGATAGCCACCATCTGAAGTTCCTTCTCCGGTAACTGCTTGATAGAACGCTCTACATCCTTATAGCGATTCGTGAGGTCTGTCTTCTCTATCTCAAGCGAAGCACGCATAGAGGTAACAACCTCTTCTATAGCGGTCTTCACGTTCTCTATATCCTTGGTATATTTCGCATAGTAGACGTTTTTCTCCGTCAACTCGCCACGCTGGATACGGAGGTCGTTGAGTTGCTGAACGAGGCCTACAAGGATGGGTTCGTTCACACCCATGGTAGTAGGAGCAATGACGGCATCCTTCTCAATATTATCATGGATATACTTGATGAGGTAGTCGAAATAGGTCTCACGCAAGCGCAACGCCATCTGTTGCTGCTCATACTCGGCGATGCGGCCCATCAGCTGACCGGCATACGAATTCACATCCACAAACTTATTCTCCTGGCGGAAGTTCGTCATTGCGCCTTCGCTTACTTGCAGCGATGCCTGTAGGTTATCCAACTGCTCGTTGATAAAGCGGATGGAGTTCTCGGCAACTTCATTCTTCTGCTCCAAATTCTGCAACAAATATATTCTCGCCAACTCATCGATAAACTCGCAGTCACGTTGCGGAGTCTCGCTGACTAAAGAAAGCGCCAGTACCGTAGATCCCTCCGTTACGAATGACAATTGCAGGCGACTCATAAATTCATCTACCAGCGACTCATGACTACGGAAGCGGAAATAAATTTTGCCGGAGCTTACCATCAGTTCGGTAGGAAGTATCACACCATCGAAATAAGCACAATGGATCGGTTCTCCGTAATGCACATCCATCTCCAACGGAGCATTCTCATTCGTAGACGAGATATGCAACGAACCATCATCGCGGAAATTCACCTGATAGAGAATCTCATAAGCACGTGCATCAAGACGCGTGGTCTCCACTACTATCGGCGTTTGACGATAAAGCGAACGAGTCTTAAAACGACCTTGGGTGATATACTCTACATTCATGAACGGCAGCGAATCAACCACACGGCTCATCAGGTCATACGAACCCAACATGATCATCTGGTTATTCACATTCTTATAACCGGCATCAACACCAAAACCGCTCATCAGGGCCGAAGCCGAACCTCCGTAGGTTCCGCTCTCCTTAATGACGATCGTTCCTTGTGAGTAATACGTAGGGATCCAACGACGGTTCTTAAGCATAGCCAGACCTAAAGCGATAATCAAGGCAATGACGAACAGATACCAATAATGCAAGAACGTGAACAACCACTCTATCGGGTTGAAGTTCATGCCATTGTCATCATCATCGTTCTGCTGTGGGTCTTGCTGGTAATAGTTTTGTGCTCCACCCTGGTAATAGTAGGCATTGTTGCCGCCCGGCGAGTAATACTGGTTATTACCGCCCGGAGCGTAATATTGATTGTTGTTACTCATAGTCGTTATTTATACAAGTATGCCACATAGTTCAGTACCGTAGTCAGCAAGGCCACAGAGCTCGTGATAAGTCCCAAGAAGCCTGTATAGGTTGGTACTTTATAGAAACTATCCTTCGTACGCGCAACATAAATCACGTCGTTGGGATAGATATAATAGTATTTCGAATCAATAATCGTATTCGTACGCATATCAAACTCCAATATCTCGGGTTCTTGTCCGTAGTCGCGCGGTCGGATGATTCGGATGTGCCTACGATCACCGCTGTTCATGACATCACCGGTCATCGCCAGAGCCTGGAAGATATTCATCTTCTCTTTGTAAATAAAATAACGTCCAGAATGCGCATCTCCAATCACCGAGAAATACTTATTATACAACGCCACTTTAACATCCGCATCGGGGATGATCTCTCTGAAGGCTGCGCGTAAGGTATCTTGCGCCTCGGCTTCCGTTAGACCGACAATAGATATCGGTTTCAAGAACGGCAGGTCGATCGTTCCATCTTGATGCACGCGATAAGAATTGGCGTACTGACCACTCGCTACACCATTATTGGCATCAAGCGACTTGGAGATGGTCTCATCCAAAGTTATCAGACGATAAATAATCTCATCGTTGATGCGGATACGGTAAGGTTCATACGGCACAGAGTCGTATACCGGAAGCTTGTTGGCTTTGGTCGGCTCCTGCAGATACCCTATCACGCGATGGCTGTAACAACTCGTCAGGCTTATAGCCATGAGCGAGAGGAATAGGAATATAATCTTTCTCATGGCTTAATTTCCTTTTGGATAATGTTTATTTACATGGTTGATACCCGTCTGCACGATTGAATAGATGAACACACCGAAGGAAATCGTCGTTGCAGTCACACCCAAGACGGTCGATGCAGAGTTGATACCGAAGCTATAGCCGGGTATCTGGCGGATATAGATGATGTCATTTGGTTCAATATAATAGAACTCAGAGTTCACAATATCCTCCGAACGGACATCAAAGGTCTTGATAGTCGTCACGCCTTCAATCTCACGGATCAGTTTAATCTCCTTGCGGCTATTAAACTCTCCTAAGTCTCCTATCATAGCCAGCGCCTCAAAGATAGTCATCTTCTCCTTATTAATCATATACCGGCCACTCTGCGCACCGATGACGGAGAAGGAGCGGTTGACGATATTCACTTCCACGGAGACTGTACTATAACCCGGTATCTCCTTTAACAATGTACTCAACTCGTTCTCGAGTTTGAGTTTCACTTCGCGCGTTGTCAGCCCACGCACGTAGATCTTACCGATAGTCGGGAAATCTATATTTCCTTCATCGTCAATCAGGTATGTATAGAGGTCATAAGAACCACTAGTTCCACCTTGCATCATCTGCTGACGAATAGAACCGCCTGTACCACCGGAATTATACATCGCTGTTACTTTTTCGTCCAGCGAATAAACATACACATACAACCGGTCGCCGATTCGCAGTTTATAATCCTCAAAACTGAGGGTGTCTGCATAGTGCGGGATATACCGGTCCGGTTCCTGCATATAGTTCACTTTTCGCGCCGTCACACAAGATGCCAGCGCAAAAGCGAGCATTACAAGAAATACTATATTTCGCAATTTATACATCATACTTATTTAGCGTCTCTCATCCCATCCAAAGGGGTGTGGACTTAAGGGTAATTTAGCTAATGGGTGATAGTCGCCTACCAGTCCCACAGGTTCACTATGACGAATCTCCGCCACGGTCTCGATACACGGACGGGCCTCAGAGATGCGGAATCCATTACCGGAAAGGATATGCCTGTAACTCTCCGTATGCAACTCCGTGAAGCCGGCCGAGAACTCAAACTCCTCACCATCGATACTCAAGGTGCGGTAGGTACGCTTCTCACCTTGCACGGCGTTTGCCGGCAAGCAGTCCGCATTGATAGATAAGAAATAACGCACACGGGCTTTCTCGAGTTCCAGATAACCCGCCACGCGGTCAAAACTCATCACATGAACGATATTCTTCTTCACCGGACCAAACACCCACTGCAACATATCATAAAAATGCACACCGATATTCGTAGCTATACCACCGGACTTATGAATATCACCTTTCCAGGAGGAATAGTACCATTTACCGCGAGAAGTGATATAAGTCAAATCCACGTCGTATATTTTATCTTTCGGTCCGGCCTCCACTTTCTGTTTCAACTCACGAATCTTCTCGTGCAGACGCAATTGAAGAATCGTATAGGCCTTATGTCCCGTCTCTGCTTCCAGTTCCACGAGGTTATCAATATTGTAGGGATTGAGCACCAGCGGTTTCTCACAGATCACATCACAACCCAGACGCAGACCATAACGGATGAACGCATCATGCGTATAGTTCGGCGTGCAGATAGATACCCAGTTAAGCGGGTTGTCTGTCCTCATCTGTTTAGAGCAGAAACGATCGAACTGCTCGTTCTCGGTAAAGAAAGAGCACTCGGGAAACGAACTATCCAGACGGCCTACGCTGTCGAACTTATCATAGGCTACCAGCAGGTTGTTTCCCGTGTCTGAGATAGCTTTGATATGCCGCGGAGCAATGTAACCTGCCGCACCTATCAAGGCAAAATTCAATTTCTTATCCATAGTTTTTTTATACAATTCTTCATGTTTTGCAGGATGCGTTCCTTCCACCAAGCATAGTTGTCATTCGTCCAACGCTGCGGATGGGTGGTGATCATCACATGTGCCGGCAGTCGGTTGGCCTCGATAGACTCCAGTAACTGCGGCGTAGTATGCCAAGTCAGTCCCTTTCGTGCCCAGCGGTCCTGATGCGCAGGTATCTTATCGCGCACACTCACTTTACAGCCGTCCCAACAACGACCCGTATCCGTGAGGTAGAACACATCATTAAAGTCCGTGTCCAAATAAGGTTCACCGATGATGTCCAAGGACTTATAATCGGCGGTTTTCCAAAGATCTTTGCTGTCGTACTTACTCGTCGGCGCGCCGTGCATACAGATCGTCTCAACGGCATAGAACTGACGAAAATACTCCAGCCATGTTTGGAAATGCGACCATGCTTTGGCGGAGTCTCCGCCGCATAGACTCATGTCCTCGTAATGATACCCTATCTCGTGTCCCAAGGCCGCAATGGCTTTGATGACCGCAGGGTTATTGCTCTCTTTGCCGCAACGGAAGTAATACGTAGCTCTAGCGCCAAGCGCGTGCTCTATCTGCGCGGTCTTCAGACTATTCTCCGGTCTCGCATCTACGTCGTGACGCAGTATGACATACTTGCCTTTGTTATTATGGCAGTAATCGCTGTAACTGATCAGTTCATAGTTCTGCTCCAGTAGCGTCTCCAGCAACGCACGATATATGTCGAGAGAGAAGTCTTTCATCGTTCTGCCCGCATCGGGTTTTCCAAAAAGTCCTTGTACGCCAGACGGATGCCGTCTTCCAGTTCGGTCTTATACGTCCAACCTAACTTAGTAGCCTTACTTACATCTAACAGTTTCCTCGGCGTGCCGTCCGGACGGGTACTATCCCATAAAATCTTACCTTTATACCCTACTACCTTTGCCACCAACTCTGTCAACTCCTTGATGCTCAACTCTTTACCTGTTCCGGCATTAACGGTCTCGTTGCCGCTATAGTTATTCATCAGAAACACGCAGAGGTTTGCCAAGTCGTCCACATACAGGAACTCACGCAGCGGTTTGCCTGTTCCCCAACAGGTCACGCTCTCCGCTCCACTCACTGTCGCTTCATGAAAACGACGGATGAGGGCCGGCAGTACATGACTGTGCTCTGGATGGTAGTTATCGTTCGGACCGTAAAGGTTGGTCGGCATGACGGAGATATAATCCGTGCCATACTGGCGGTTAAGGAACTCGCAGTATTTCAAGCCACTGATTTTCGCCAAGGCGTAGGCCTCGTTCGTCTTCTCCAACTCACCCGTCAACAGACAACTCTCCGTCATTGGTTGAGGTGCAAGACGCGGGTATATACAACTCGAACCCAAGAACTCCAATTTCTTACAACCGTTCTTCCAAGCTGCGTGGATGACGTTCATCTCGAGGATCATGTTGTCGTACATGAAGTCCGCCAACGCGTTCTGGTTCGCCACGATGCCACCTACCTTAGCGGCTGCGAGGAACACATATTCCGGCTTTTCAGCCTCAAAGAACGCTTCCACCGCCTCTTGCCGGCACAAGTCCAATTCCTTATGCGTACGAGTGATGATGTTCGTGTACCCTTGGCGCTGTAACTCCCGCACAATGGCACTTCCCACCATTCCTCTGTGTCCCGCAACGTATATTTTAGAATTCTTCTCCATCATTTCACGATTCCTTTCTCCAAGTACTCGGCGAGGTTGATGCGTTGCGCACGTACTTTCTTCATGTCGTGCTTCACCATCAGTTCAACGAGCTGCTCAAAACTCGTGCTCTGCGGGTTCCAACCCAACTCACGCTTGGCTTTGCTCGGGTCACCTAACAGGTTCACAACGTCCGTCGGACGATAGAAGTCCGGACTAACCGCCACTACAACCTTACCCGTCCTGACGTCGATGCCTTTCTCGTCGATTCCCTTTCCTTCCCAACGCAAGTCGATGCCTGCGTGCTTGAAGGCGAGCGTAGCGAACTCGCGCACGCTGTGTTGAACGCCTGTCGCGATGACAAAGTCCTCCGGTGTGTCATGCTGTAGGATCAGCCACATACACTCTACGTAGTCCTTGGCATAACCCCAATCGCGCAGCGAGTCGAGGTTTCCTAAATACAGACAATCTTGCATGCCGTGCGCGATGCGTGCGGCTGCCAGCGTAATCTTACGCGTCACAAAGGTTTCTCCGCGGCGCTCACTCTCGTGATTGAAGAGGATTCCCGAGCAGCAGAACATATCATATGCCTCACGATACTCCTTGATGATCCAATAACCATACAGCTTCGCCACGGCATACGGACTATAGGGATGGAACGGCGTGTTCTCATTCTGCGGCACCTCCTCTACCTTTCCGTAGAGTTCAGAAGTCGAAGCCTGATAGATACGACATGTCTTCTCCAAATGATTGGTTCGCACCGCCTCCAGCACACGCAGTACACCTACTGCATCTACGTCCGCCGTGAACTCCGGGGCATCGAACGACACCTGCACGTGGCTCTGCGCCGCGAGGTTGTATATCTCATCCGGACGAACCTGCCCCACCAACTTCACCAACGACATCGAGTCGCTCATGTCTGCATAATGCAGGTGGAAATGAGGCGTTCCCTCGAGATGCGCAATGCGCTCACGATAGTCCACCGAACTGCGGCGGATGATACCGTGCACCTCATATCCTTTCTCCAACAAAAACTCCGACAGGTAACTTCCGTCCTGTCCCGTCACACCGGTTATTAATGCTACTTTTGCCATAACTACATACAAAATCGGGCGCAAAGATACATAAAAAAAATGACATACGCAAGAGCGTATGCCACTTTTCCGAATTTTAGGCCATTTTTTACAGTCTGTAACGAACAGCAAAGCCAAGTTTCCAATCGAACATGCTGAAGTGAGCACTATTGGCATTATAGAAACCCAGACCATAACCCGGACGGAAATCCAAAGCCAACACCACCGGAGCCGACGGAATCTCATACGCTATACCTACATTGGCATTAGCAATAAACTTACCAATGACGTAATCATAAAAAGTGCCATCTTGCATCAAACCGATTCCTACACCGACACCAGAGTACAATTTAAGACCGGAAGCCACATCATAATGATAGAGGAGACTCGGGTTGAGCATAAAATCAAAGTGATTCCACTGGAATGTTCCACCGATCATATCTGTTCCTCTGTAATACGCGCCTGTCGGAGCTGCCGTTAGACCTACTGCAAGGTCGGCCTGCAGCGCGATATTGTTATTTACCCAGTACTTGTAGCTAAGACCGTTCAGTCCACCTACGACAGCACCGATTTCATGTTGTGCGAACGCACCAATACTCATCATTGCAACGAGTACAACTGCAAAAAATTTCTTCATAATTGTTTGTTATTAAATGGTTAACATATTAACTTACGCTTTATACGCCTCGAGGGCTTTGCGGAGACAAACCATCGCTTTGCCGAGGTCTTCTTTATTGAGGACATAGGCCATACGGACCTGATGACGACCGTCTTCGGGGTTCGTGTAGAAACCTGTGCCAGGGGCCATCATAATCGTCGCTCCTTCGTATTGGAAGTCAGTAAGGCACCACTTACAGAACTTCTCGACGTCATCCACCGGCAGTTCTACCATTACGTAGAACGCCCCCGTCGGCGCTGGCGCAAAGACACCCGGTATCTGGTTGAGTTGATCAATAAGGAAATTACGGCGCCCCAGATACTCGTCATACACCTCCTGCATATATTCTTCCGGTGTAGAAAGCGAAGCTTCCGCCACGACCTGACCGAACAGAGGAGGACTCAGACGCGCCTGGCAGAACTTCATGACCGACTCACGCACCGCTTTATTCTTCGTGATGAGTGCACCGATACGGATACCGCACTCCGAATAACGCTTGGAGACGGAATCTACGAGCACGACATTCTCCTCAATACCTTCGAGATGGCAGGCGGAGATATAGGGCGACTTGGTATAGATGAACTCGCGGTACACCTCATCAGAGATGAGGTAAAGGTCGTATTTCTTCACCAGATCACGTATCTGACGCATCTCTTGCTTTGTATAAAGATAACCCGTCGGGTTATTGGGGTTACAGATGAGGATAGCGCGGGTCTTAGGCGTTATCTGCTTCTCAAACTCCTCAACCGGCGGCAATTTAAAACCATTTTTGATGTCTGTTTTCACAGATTTAACCACTGCTCCCGCCGAGATAGCGAACGCCATGTAGTTGGCGTACGACGGGTCAGTAACGATGATCTCGTCTCCCGGGTTGAGGCAAGACATATACGCGAACATAATCGCCTCCGAACCACCGGCAGTGATGATAATCTCATCCGGCGAGAGGTCAATGCCATACGCGGCATAATAGCTCACCATCTTCGTTCGAAGGGATTTTAATCCCTGAGAAGGCGAGTACTCCAGAATATCCTGATTGAAATTCTTCACCGCCTCCATCGCCTGAGGAGGGGTTTTGATATCGGGTTGACCGATATTGAGATGATAGACATGTATGCCTGCTAATTTCGCCTCATCGGCATACTTGGCTAATTTACGAATAGGGCTCTCCGGCATGGATTGCGCCCGTAAACTGATTTCCATATATCTTATTGTATGATTTGTCCTTGAATCGTATATACTCTCCCGCCGCGGCGGATATATAATTCTCCGTCTCGAAGGAACTTATTCGTTATTGGTGAGTCATTAATAATTTCGATATCCTCAGAAGAAGGTTTATAACCATCATCCATCGGCGTCTTATGCGTCATCGCATAATCGAGATACATCTCAAGCATCGTATAACCGCTTGAATGACGGACGTTATTATCCGGTGTAGCGAGGTCGCAGCCGTTGGCACTCTCCCACACATCCGGCATTCCATCTTTATCTGTATCTGTCAATGCCTCCACTACCGGATAGTCATAGAAGCCTTCGGCGTCGACTTCGCGGTCTATGATTCCTTTCTTTCCTGACTTACTTCCCTTATAAGTATACGTATTTGTGCGCGTTTCCTCTACAATACGTTTTTCTACGTGATCACGCGGGAATACACCAACCGTGTCTAAAACGCTCTGGCGCGCCGCTTCTGCCGTCTCGAAAGGCTCGGCGGCATAGGCGTATAAATCAAAATCATACAGACCGGAAAACTCCGTAGAGTCTGCATTGCAGTCCCAATAAGGTGTCTTCGTCTGAATTAAGGTGTCTACGCGTGCCTGATCTTTTGTGTATGTCTTTATCGTCACAGCACTCCAGTTATCTGCTGTAGCATTCGGTTCTCCCTCATAAATATTGCCATTGATATACCATTTACTTGGACCTCGACTTGCCGCACCACTACTACGTTTCTCATCAGCCACCACAAACAATCGAGTATTCGTTGTATTCGGACCCTTGATATAATAGTTGTTCACGAAATTCACTTCGTGACCGGAATTCTTGCCGTTATAATACTTGTCATCACATGTATTTTCTCCTCCGTGACAAGCGGTACTACCTCCATAGTAGTTAAAGTTCACATTGTTGATGTAATCCAAGTACACTACTCTATCATTATTTCTTGCCCCATTAAAGCGACAAGAACGTCCGTTGTTATGCGCTAGTAGGTTGTGGTGATATGACGCAGGAGAACCTCCCCATTGACATCCGTAGCCACGTGCTCCCTTGGAGTGACCTGCTTGGTATAACCCCTCATGGACTAGACAATATTGCACCGTAAAGAAATGACCGTCATACGTATTTACGTTTTCCTCAACTGACCATCCGAAATCGCAGTGGTCAATAATGAAATCGGAACAATTCTCTGCACCAAAAGCATTCGTTTGTATAGTATCTCCATTCACATTCTTTTGTCCCACACGGAAACGGATGTTTCGGATGATGAAGTTACTGGAACCACCGCAATTAACCTTGTTATGACTGATAATAATACCCATGCCCGGGGCCGTCTGACCGGCAATCGTATAGTTCTTGCGGTTGATACGCAAATCTTTCACCAGTTTAATCTGCCCCGTAACTGCAAAACACACTGTCAGCGGTTCATCAGGGTACTGCTTCATTGCCCATCGGAGCGAACCTTCGGTAGCACCATCGGCATCGTCCGCCAAAGTCGTCACATAGACCACTTTGCCGCCGCGACCACCTGAGGTATATTTACCAAACCCTTCCGCTCCCGGAAAAGCCAAGAGCGTATCGGGCAGCACTGCCGCAAAACCTATTACTGAATAGAGGCAGATAACTGCCGCCACAATGAGTCGTCTGGTACAGGAGCTGTGATACATATCTCTTGCTTGCTTACTGGGTGAATAAATTCTATTTGGCGTGCATGCAGACAAATTCCTCCATCGGGATTGCTGCGTTTTGCACCGTATTTCAAGTCGCCTTTTACCGGGCATCCGATAGCTGCTAATTGACATCGAATTTGATGGTGTCTTCCGGTCTCTAAGTCGACTTCTAACAATGTATATTTTTCGCCGCGAATAATAGTGCGGTAATTCAAAATAGCCTTCTTCGCATCCTTCGCATCGGGTTTTGCAATATACGATTTATTTTGTTTTTCGTTCCTAATTAACCAGTTTTCGAGCCGTGCTTCAGGCTGTTTAGGAACTCCTTGTACGATAGCCCAGTAGGTCTTTTTAATTTGTTCATGAGACTTAAACATCTCGTTCAAGCGCGTGAGGGCTTTGCTGGTTCTGGCAAAGAGTACTACTCCACTCGTCGGACGATCCAGACGATGCGTCACGCCCAAGAATACTTCACCGGGTTTATTGTATTTCTCTTTGATATACGCCTTTACCGTTTCGCTCAGCGGTGTATCGCCGGTCTTATCGCCCTGCACGATCTCGTTACAGGTCTTATTGACAGCAATTATATGGTTGTCTTCGTATAAAACGGTCATTGTGCGTTTCTTTGTCTTACCGCCTCATAGATGAAGACTCCGGCAGCTACAGAGACGTTCAGCGACTCTATCACACCGGTCATCGGCAGACGTACTTGGTCTGTACAGAGTTTGAGGTTCTCTTCGTAGATTCCTTTCTCTTCTGAGCCCATGACAATACAGGTCGGCACCGTCATATCCACCTCGGTATAGTTGCGTTCTGTATGCTCTGTAGCAGCGACGATGCGTAAACCGCTCTCCTGCAAGTAACGCAGGGCATTCTGGAGGTTCTCCACTTTGCAGATAGGCAGCGTATGCAAGGCGCCTGCAGAAGCTTTGACGGCGTCGCCATTGATAGCGGCACTCCCGCGCGTACCTATAATAAGCGCATGTACTCCCGCGCAAGCGCACGTACGAGCGATAGCTCCGAAATTACGCACGTCCGTCACGCCGTCGAGAAGCATAAGCAGCGGAGTCTGCCCTTCGTCGTATAACAACTGCACAAGATTCTCCAGCGGGTAGAACTCTATCGGGCTAAGAAAAGCTATCACGCCTTGATGGTTCTTATCCGTGAACTGGTTTAGTTTCTCTACCGGCACACGTTGGATAGGCGTACCTGTGCCTTCCAGTTTTCCCAACAGTTCACGTCCGATAGCCGATGACATATCTCGGCGCACAAGCACCTTATCCAGCACTTTGCCGGCATCTATTGCCTCTATCACTGCACGGATACCGAAGATCATCTCTTTCTCTTTCGGCCGCTTCGTATCGTATTTATGATTTATCATGCCATTGCTCCATTTACTTGTATCACTTGTCCAGATACGTATGACGAGAGGTCGGAAGCGAGGAACAGCGCCACTTTTGCTACCTCTTCCGGTTCTCCTCCGCGACGCATCGGGATAAGGCTGACGAATTGTTTCAGCGTTTCTTCGCTCAGCGCCTTGGTCATATTCGTAAGGATGAATCCCGGAGCGATGGCGTTGGCACGGATACCGCGGCTGCCTAACTCTTTTGCTACAGACTTCGTCAACGCGATAATACCGGCTTTAGAGGCCGCATAATTGGCCTGTCCGGCGTTACCATTAATACCTACTACCGAACTGAGAGAGATGATTGAACCGCTGCGCTGGCGCATCATCACCGGCGTTGCCGCGTGGGTGAAGTTAAACGCCGACTTGAGGTTGACTTGTATCACCTGATCCCACTGCTGTTCCGTCATACGCATGATCAGCGTGTCTCGCGTGATACCGGCATTGTTGACCAATATATCCAGCCGCCCGAAATCATTCACCACTGCATCTACTACGGTGTGCGCCGCCTCGAAATCCGCTGCGTTACTGGCATAGAACTGCACTTTGACGCCCAGCGCCGCTATCTCATCGCGTGTAGCTTGTGCTGCTTCGTTGAGTTCCAGATCTGTAAACGCGATATTAGCGCCTTCGCGCGCAAAAGCGAGGGCTATTTGCTTACCAATACCACGGGCTGCGCCAGTGATGAGGGCTGTTTTTGACTCTAATAACATATGTTTAGTTTTGTGATAGTTTTCTTTGTGGATGCGTAGGAGCCTTGGAGGGCTCTTCCTGTACGTTCTGCTCCGCGGACTCTTCCGTCTCGTCAATCGGGAAGACACCCGTCGGATGCATGATCGTATATTTGCTCATCTCTTCGTTGGACTCAAACCCTACTCCTTCGATGATACTCCGCTCACGGGTGATGTGGATTGCAGAGTCGGAATAGACGCGGTGGGCACGCTGGTCCCATTTAAGTTCCTGGGTGTCGAAATGCTCGCCTTTGCGATTCATCGCATGCACGTTTCCGCGCAGCGTCCAATGTTGGTCAGGTTCGTTATAATAGGCATAGTCGGCTTTAAGCGATGCCTGTACACTCAGGTCTTCATCAAACTGCTCCAGATAGATTCCCTCCGGAAACTCCTGATATGTCGGTTCTTTCTTATCGAATACCAGCCATTTAGCGGTTTCTATCCGATAACGCGTGATACCTGAGTCAGAGATGAGCGTGCTGACTGTATCGCCGGTAAGGACCGGCAGCGAGTCTCTGGCTATAACCGACACGCCCTCTCCTTCCTTTTGGGACGAAGAGGAACATGCGCACAGAAACACAGCGAGCAGCATAACGCTGCCCGCCATGAACCATTTATCGGATAGTCGTCGTCTCACCAATCCAGCCTCCTACGAAGTAGGTGGAACCGGAGAACTCTCCCGGTAAGTCAAAACGCTCTTCCTTCGTCGGATAGTACTTGCTGTACGACGAGATATAGTCGTTAGCAGCAGCCTCAACCGACGGGTCTACTTGTTTAGCTTTTACGAACTTATCTACAGCAGCCCAATATACGGTCTTGTTGAGGATCGCACCCTTCGGGTCATTGCCGTAGAGACGGGTTGCAGCGTAGCACATACCGATGATAAGGTAACTACGTCCCTGACCCTTCGTGATACCCATACCGGTTAAGGTCTGGATAGAAGCCAACGCGTATTTACGTGCTTCCGCATATTTCTTCAGGTTCGCAAAGCAATATACAGCTGCATTGTATTGATAATCCGCAACATCCTCGAGCTCATCCTCGATCATAGCGAACTTGATAGCCTGATCGTAGTACTTGATAGCAGCCTCATAGTCGCCTTTCTTAGCTGCCAGCGAAGCACAACCCGCTGCGGACTCTTGGGTCGGTTGCAGTTTATGCGCTGCCTCACATGCGGCGAAATATACCTCGCTCTCCGTGCAATGAACACGTTTGTAGAGCTTAGCGATCTTCTGCAACATATCGATGTTGCTCAGGTTTTCTTTCACAGCGGCCGCATAGATAGCGTCGAGTTTCTCGCAGTCAGCAGCTCCGGAGATAGCGAAGATATTATCTACATAATCCTTCTGCTTGCCGGCAACCTCAGCATTCTTGTTCGACGGCGTCTTAGCCTGCTCGCCCAGGAGATTACTTGCCAACTCATAATCTGCGATGAACTGCTCAGCCTTACCATCCGGATCCTGTTTATACAGCGCATACGATACATCAACGAGTTTTACGAGTACCATGATCTTGCTGTTAACGCCCATACCTTCTACGGACTGACGCAAGCACTCACGCGCTTCAGCCAATTTTGCCTCGCCGAAGAATTCATCGTATGCCAAGCCCTTTTCTCCTAAGATATATGCTTTCGGATATTTCGGGTCATTACCGAAGAAGCGGATACGTTTGTCCTGCATCTCTACTGCGAGGTTAGCCAGACGTGCCTTCTCAGCTTCATCCGTTGCAGCATGATAGAGAGCGTCTACGATCTTCGCGCCATCGGAATAGATGGACTTGTTAGCGTTCGGACAAGTGGTATACACCTCCCACCAAGGACCGTACGCGTCTGCATACATCTTGTTTTTTACCGACTCATGGAAGAGAGAAACGTTGATTACGCACTCCTCCGTGATAGTGGGTTCTTCTTCAACTACAGCAGCTGCTTCCTGAGCAGGAGCTTCTTCTACTTTTTTCGGTTTCTTAGCACAAGCCAGTGCCGGAACGGCGACTACCAGTGCCAAAGCGAGTAAAGATTTGAATTTCATAATGTTATATTTTTTGTTGTTAGTTAATTACTAGCTGTCTAGTCGTCTAGCTGACTAGTTACAATTACTGTGCCAAACTACAGTTTCCGTTTGAAGAACCAGTTCTCAGCCACGGATATTCCGAGGGTGAAGCGCAGGCTGTTCTCCTCTAATCCGGCTCTGCTTCCGCGGTGCGTATACTCAACAGTGGTGTTCACCATCGTGCCTAAGCCATATACCGGGAAACCGATACCGATGCCGGCCGTAATACGCTTGGCGCCGATAGTAGTGAGGTACTCATCCTGCACATTCACACCGGCACGCCATACCATACGATCCACATACTTACGGCCCATGGGATTATGACGATATTCGACACCAAACGCATAGCGGTTACGATCCTGCAGTCTATTTCTCGGGTCATTACCCGGCAGACCGTTATACAGTGCGGAGCCCATACACTGGCGCTCGAAATCAAAGCCCACCGTGAGGCGGTTAGCCCATATATAACTGGCTCCTACGCCCCACACCATCGGCAATTGCCAACCGCCCTGATAGATAGGTATCGAGTCGTCTGTCTGGGTCTCGATAATCATATAATCGCAGTGCATCTTCATCTTGTTCTCAAAGATAGCACCTACGTTCATTGTATGGTTTCCCCAAGTATGGAAGAACTGTGCGCCATAGCGCAGACGCACCGTGCTCACGCTCATCACCTCGTCTTGTACCGTCGGGTTCAGACCTGATTCTGTAAAGGTCAGCGTACGTACGCGCTGGAGCAAGCCCCACATGTAATACACGTTCGCACCTACCGCAAACCAATTACATATATTAAAACTCAGACCGCCGTACACCTCGCTGATGTTTCCCGTTCCTTCGTAGTCGGTCGTATAGTGGTACGCACCTCCTGCAAGGGAATCGGACATTGAGATTGAGTATCCTACCGAGCTATACGGAAGCACACCTACCGACATCGCTATCCAACGCTTCCAGAGCGGAACCTGAATCGTAAGGTACTCCAGGTTACCGTTCGCCTTATTGCGCATGCCTGTTATGTCTCTATAACGGCTCCAACTGGCGCTGGCCGCTACGTCCATCATAAACGTAAGCGAATCGCAAGAAGTATAGGAAGCCGGTTGAGAGGGGTTGATAGCGCGATTATTACGCATACCAAATCCTATTCCTCCCATGGCGCGAAAGGCAGTCGGCACATTCTCATTCAAGTCACCGTACGCGTAACGCGAGTAAGGCGAACTGGTCAGGTTCTGCGCAGTCGCCAACCCGCTGATAAACAGCGCGGCAAGAAGAATTAGTATCTTTGATCGTTTATTCATTTCTTATTATATACCAAAATCGTATTCAGTCCAATAAGCACTAAGTGCTTCTCGTAGCGGATAGGCCGCTCTTCTGTACGCGAGGTCCGTACGTTGTTCAGCACGTAAGGCGCGTTACCTCCGGTAAGGAAGGTCTGGAAATGCGACATTTTCTCGCGCAGGGTCCGCATATACCCTTTTACTTCGTAACCCATCCCGCGAATAACTCCTGCAGCGATGGCATCGCGTGTGTTCGTACCGAAAAGCGGGATCAGTTCATTCTCTCCAGCCTCCACCATCGGCAGTTTCTTGGTCATGCGTTGGAGGATCGTGAAGCGCATCTTCAGTCCTGGAGCGATGTTTCCGCCGAGGTACTCACCTTGCTCCGAAACGAAGTCATAGGTGATGGCCGAACCGGCATCGATGATCAACAGGTTCTCGTTCGGGCACAGACTCTTTGCTCCTACGGCAGCCGCTAAGCGGTCCTGTCCTAAGGTCTCCGGAGAACCGTATTTGTTTACGATAGGGACCGGCGTCATATGATCAAAGAGCACAAAATGCTGCGAGCGGCGGCTGAGTGTATTGACGATAGCTGCCTCTACGTTCACGACCGAACTGATGATCGAGTCCGTGATGTCATAGAGGTCGAAAAGGCGCTCTACGTCCGTGGACGAGAACTGCTTATAGATGAGGTCTTTGATCATCTTCCCCTCATCCGTCATCAGCGCCACTTTCGTGCGGCTATTACCCTGGTCAATACACAAATTCATACACCGTACACCTTACACCGTACATCTTACACCATATTTGTGTAAAGGAATCGCTTAATGGATTTCTTCGGGGTCTTCTCAAACTCGTGCGGATAGAGTTTGACGATAGCTATCTGCTCATAGGCCGCCAACTCGGAGTTGACTTGCTTGCGCGCCTCCTCCATCTGTTCGTTCAGCTCGTCAGGCGTCATACCACTGGCATCCACCTCGTTATAGTCCGGGCAGACGAGCGCCACAAGACGGTTGTCCTCCTGCTGCAGAACCAACGACTCCAGTACGTACGGCATATTATTGATCTTCGCCTCAATCTCCTCCGGATAGATATTCTGTCCGCTCGGACCGAGCAACATCGTCTTGCAACGACCCTTGATATAGAGGAATCCGTCTTCGTCCAACTGGCCGAGGTCACCCGTACGCAACCAGCCGTCTTTGGTGAAGCTGTCTTTGGTAGCCTGCGGGTTCTTATAATAACCGACCATCGTATTCTCGCCGCGTACGACTACCTCACCGATGCCTTCTGCGTTCGGATCGTCGATACGCACCTCCATGATTCCCGGCAGTGGTTTACCGCACGAGAACTGCTTACTACCCTCTGCATAGGGGGTGAAGCAGATCAGCGGAGCACACTCCGTCATACCGTAACCGACACTCATCGGGAATTTGATACGCGTCAGGAAGGCCTCTACCTCCGGGTTCAGCGGAGCACCGCCGATAATCATCTGCTTGAACTCGCCGCCGAAAGCTTGCACGAGTTGCTCACGGATCTTCGAGCACACTACTTCATCCAGGAACGGCACTTTGAGTACCCAACTTACAGGCGGTTTCTGAATCTGCGGCACGATCATCTTCTTGTAAATCTTCTCGAGGATCAACGGCACAGAGAGGATGATCGTCGGTTTCACTTCCGCGAAGGCCTTCAGCAGGATCTTCGGCGACGGTGTACGGCCTACGAGATAGGTATGACCGCCGGCTGCCAGGCAGCAGAGGAAGTCAAACGCGCAACCGTAAGCGTGCGCAAGCGGAAGGAAGGTCACGTGACGCGCGCCCTTGAAAGTAAGGTTCGCCTCCATACCATAGCGTACGTTGCCCGCCAGCGCGTTAAGCGGCGTGATAACACCCTTGCTGAAACCGGTTGTACCACTGGTGTAGTTGATCGAACCTATCTGGTCGTTTCCGCGCTCGTCGAAATGGACATCATCAGCCCAATATCCCTCCGGATGCTTTTTCTTATACAGCGCTGCTATAGCGTCGTAGTTGATCTTCTTCGGATCCAGCGCCAACGAAATGGGATGCCAGTCGTTCAGACTGACTGCCGCTAGCACGTGAGGAATCTGGTCCAACTCAATGCCCTCCCAGTTGATATCACTGATGAAGAGCAGTTTCGAGCCCGAGTGGTTGATAATATGGATAGCATCGTTCGCACGGAAATCCTGAAGGATTGGTACGATGATGGCGCCATACGTGATGGTCGCTAAAAAGACGGCTACCCAGTTACTGTTATTACGGCCCATGACCGCAATCTTATCGTTTTTCTTGATACCGCATTCCTTGAAAAGGATGTGCAGTTTCTCGATGTTAATGGCCAATTGGCCATAAGTCAATGTTACGTCCGTTCCGTAATCGGTAACGGCAGGGAGCTCCCAGTTCTCTTTGAACGAGCGCTCATACATCTTGACTAAGTTGTATTTCTCTTCGGTCATCATAATCACTTCGGTTTTGCGGTGTAGATGGAATCTACGATAAACTGACTGTTGCCGCGCCAGGGCAGCGTACCCAGATAGCGTTTCCAATGGAGCTTGACGTTGGTATTCGAACCATCGTTGAGCTGCTGCGCTACATGCTCGTCTACTACGGAGAACTTAAATTCATTCGATTGAATAGAACCTTGCACCTTCGTCGATTTCAAACCCGTCTGGATCATCTTTCCCTCATAGGTCTTAAAGATAAAACCCTCTTTCTGGAAATAATTAATGTCTCCCTCGTTCACGCCCTCGCTATAGACGAAGCAGAACTTAAAGAAGATGAACCCCGCCAACGCCAAAACGGCGATGACTGATGTCCATGTAATTACTTTGCCTGTTGTAGTCATTTTAGCTATATTTATTGCCCCATAGGGGCATATTATCCAATTTCGGGCACAAAGGTACGACTTTTTTTTGACATACGCAAGCACGCGCGCGTTTTTTTCGTTTTTTTTCACAAAGGTTTGCGTATGTCATTTTTTTTTTGTACTTTTGCGGCTGCAAAAGTTATCGAATATGCAAGACGAACGTTATCTACGCTTATTGAGTGAGAAATTCCCGAACTCTCAAGCGGTTATTACCGAGTTGATTAACCTGCAGGCCATCCTCTCTTTGCCGAAAGGCACGGAGCATTTCGTGAGTGACCTGCACGGCGCATCGAGTGCGTTTATTCATATGATTAAGAACGCCTCCGGAGTGGTACGAAAGAAAGTGGATGAGGTGTACGGTTATAGCCTCGATGAGGAGGAGAAACGGGCCCTCTGTGCGCTTATCTACTACCCCGACGAGCGCCTCGAGATAGAGAACAAGACGCACGACTGGTATGTACGTCGTTTAAGCCAAGTGGTGGAGATTGCGCGGGCGGTAACCATCAAATACAGCCGTTCGAAAGTGCAGAAACTGTTGCCGCCGGACTACGCGTATATCATCGGCGAGTTGCTGCATGAGTCGAACCTTGAGCAGCGCGACCGCAAAACCTATTATAATGCTATCATTGAGGCAATTATCGAAACCGGCTGTGCCGACCAATTGCTGATTGCTATCAGTTATCTCATCCATGGTCTGACGATTGATACACTCCACGTAGTAGGTGATATCTTCGACCGTGGTCCGGGAGCATCGAAGATCCTCGATGTACTTTCTACTGTCCGAGATTTCGACGTCCAGTGGGGAAACCACGATATCGAATGGATGGGAGCTATGGCCGGAAACTTAGCGCTGATAGCAACTGTCTTGCGTGTTTCTATCCGTTACGCGAACATCGAAACCCTCGAAGAGGGTTATGGCATCAACCTTTTGCCGCTGGCGAACTTCGCTATGGAGACCTACGGCGATGACCCGTGTACGATCTGGCAGACCAAGGATTTTGAGAACAACCCGCGTCTGACGCGATCCGCACAACTGATGGCGAAGATGCATAAAGCCATCTCTATCATCCAGTTCAAACTCGAAGGCCAGACGGTGCGTCGTCATCCTGAGTGGAAGATGGACCATCGTGCTGTACTCGATCATCTGAGCCAACTGGATCTGTTAGATAAGAACCTGCCGACTATCGATCCGAAGAATCCTTATGCGTTGAGCCAGGAGGAAGAGGATCTGATGAACCAGTTGGCGCGTTCGTTCCGCAAGAGTGAGAAGATGCAACGCCATCTGCGCTTGCTCTATGAGCACGGTTCGCTCTATCTCGTGCGCAACGGCTTCCTACTCTACCACGCCGCCATTCCGTTGAATGCCGACGGTTCGTTCACCGAAGCAGAGGTGTGCGGTAAGCGCGTGAGCGGTAAGGCACTCATGGACCGCACGGATGAAGTGATCCGTCAGGCCTATTACGGAACCGGCAAAGCGAAACAGGATGCGCTGGATTATATGCTCTATCTATGGGAAGGTGAGTTCTCGCCGCTTTATAACAAGGATAAGATGACTACCTTCGAGCGCTATTTCCTGACCGACAAAGCTTCGCACGAAGAGAAGAAAGGCGCCTATTTCACGCTGGCGGACGACGAGAAAATATGCGAGAAAATCCTGAAGGAGTTCGGTCTCGATCCGCAGACAGGACGCATCGTCAACGGTCACGTACCTGTGCGTACTATCAAAGGAGAGACGCCTATCCGCGCGAACGGCAAACGCTTTGTCATCGACGGCGGTTTCAGTAAGCCTTACCAGGAGAAAACAGGTATCTCGGGCTACACGCTGATCTATAACAGTCATGGCATCCAACTCGTCGAACACGAGAGTTTCGAGAGCCGCGAACAAGCCGTCCTCTCCGGCTCGGATATCCATAACCGTGCCCTGCTGCAGGACTTCTCCGGCCAGCGTATCCGTATCAAAGATACGGACAAAGGAAAAGAGCTGCTCGAGCAGATCAACAGTCTCGAACAACTCCTTAATGCGTACAGGTCAGGTACGTTCCGCGAACGTTAACCCCTAATCCTCTAATCCCCTAACCCTTTATACGAGAGCCTTAATGAGGCTCTCTTTTTCGCCCGGTAGCAAGTCTATCGGACGGAGTTCAATCATGGTCTTCGCGCCTACTTCTCCGCGGTCTCGCATCCGTGCTGCCGCGCGGGCACAACTGACCATCACCTGGCCCGTGAGCGCAGGGTTATTGATCTCCATGTTAAACTCAAAACGCTGGTTGTGCGTCTCGCCGCTCACGCCGCTGCGCACGAGGCTCACGCCGTGCGCCACGTTGTTCAACGCATCTACGTCAGGCACAGCAATGACGTGCGTCTCGTCGTGGGCAAAATAGTCATCCGCGAGGATAGCGGCCTCTACGGTCTTGAAATCCGCACCGTCCTCAAGTTCGATATATACCATCCGGCGGTGCACACCTGTGCCGAGCGGAATCGTCATCGAGAGGGCATTCTTCACGCCATCGATGGCCTTGGCAGCCACCGAGTGACCCATCGAACGGCCCGGACCGAAATTGGTGTACGTGATACCTTTCGGCGCCATCGCCATCAGCAGCGCACGCACGACGCTGTCGCTTCCCGGATCCCAACCCGCGGAGATGATGCTCACGGTCTTGTTCGCCTCGCAAACGGGATTGAGTTGTGCACGGAGGTCACAGATCTGACCGTGGATATCAAAACTATCCACCGTGCAGATGCCCTTCGCGGCCAGCACAGCAGCGAACTTAGGCACTTCACGCGTCGGCGTACAAAGAAGCACGACATCCGCCTCCAGGCAGTCCAGACAGTCATTATGATGATAAATACCGGCGAACTCCAAGTCCGGCGCAGCCTTGATGGCTTGTTCCGCGGCACGGCCTATATTACCGTAACCTAAAATAGCAACTCTTGTCATAAAAATCAATTTTGCGCCGCAAAATTACTGCTTTTTTCTGAATTGTGCAAATTTATGAGAAAAAAATTGTTGCGTGCTACCCCAATTAGGGGTATCACTCTCGATTATCTCTCGATATTGGACCGATGTTGGACCGACATTGACTCGAGAATGGACCGATAACGACCCGTTAATAACGCCTCAAAATGTTCTAAATCACCACACGGTGTAACATCGGGGTAAAGTCAGAGGCAACACGAGGTAAACACGTAGGCAATAATGTTCTATTTTACTCTACTGTAACCGATTTGGCGAGGTTGCGGGGTTGGTCGACGTCACAGCCTTTGACGACGGCTATGTGGTAGGCCAGCAGTTGGAGCGGGACGACCGTCAAGAGCGGCGTGAGGCATTCTTCCGTAGCCGGTACTTCAATGACGTAGTCAGCGATCTTACGGACTTGTTCGTCGCCTTCCGTGACGACGGCAATGACCTTGCCATGGCGGGCTTTGATCTCCTGTATGTTGCTGACGATCTTCTCGTATGTGCCGCAACGCGGCGCCACAACAACGACCGGCATCTCTTGGGAGATGAGGGCGATAGGTCCGTGTTTCATCTCCGCAGCCGGATAACCTTCCGCGTGGATATACGAGATCTCCTTGAGTTTGAGCGCTCCTTCGAGCGAGACGGGGAAGTTATATCCTCGGCCGAGATAGATGAAGTTCTGGGTGTACGTAAAAGTCTTCGCGAAGTCCGCGATGCGTTTGTTCTGCGCGAGCACACACTGGATCTTATCAGGTATCTGACCAAGTTCTTTTACAATTCGCACGAATTGTTCTTCACTAATCCCCTCATCCTCTAATCCTCTAATCCTTTTTTCGCGGCCTATACAGAGGGCGAGCATGGTGAGTGCGACAACCTGGGCGGTGAAGGCCTTGGTGGACGCGACGCCTATCTCGGGTCCTACGTGGGTATAACAGCCGCTGTCGCTGATACGCGGGATAGAAGCGCCCACGACATTACAGATAGAGAAGATAAACGCGCCTTTGGATTTGGCCAGTTGGATAGCCGCCAGCGTGTCGGCCGTCTCACCGGACTGCGAGATAGCGATGACTACGTCATCCTTGTTGATCACCGGCTTGCGGTAACGGAACTCAGACGAGTACTCCACTTCCACCGGAATCTGGGCGAACTCCTCGATGGCGTACATGGCGATGAGGCCGGCGTGCCAAGACGTTCCGCAAGCGGTGATGATGATGCGCTTGGCATTGAGGAAACGGTCCTTATTATCGATAAATCCCGAGAGGGCGATGTTATCCTGTCTTACGTTCACGCGGCCACGCATGGAGTCGGTCAGCGTGCGCGGCTGCTCGAAAATCTCCTTGAGCATGAAATGCGGATAACCACCCTTCTCCAGTTGGCTCAGCGAAAGCTCCAGACGCTTGATCTCGGGCGTCTTGGTGACATTATTGATGGTCGTGATATCGACATCTTTGCCCATTTGCAGGCTCACGACTTCCTCGTCCTCGATATAGATGACCTGGTCCGTATATTCGACAATAGGCGTGGCATCCGAGGCCAGGAAATACTCGCCGTCACCGATGCCTACGACCAGCGGTGAACCCTTACGGGCGGCGATGATCGTGTCCGGATGATCCTTATCGAGGACAGCGATGGCATAGGCGCCAACGACCTGCTGCAGCGCCAGTTGTACGGCCGTCTTGAGGTCCACGTGACGGTTGAGTTGGGTGTACTCGATGAGTTGGACAAGTACCTCTGTGTCCGTGTCCGACTTGAAGGTGTAACCTTCCTTCATCAGACCGGCCTTGAGCACGGCGTAGTTCTCGATGATGCCGTTATGGATGATGGCGAGGCGCTCGGACTCGGAGTAATGCGGATGGGCATTCTGGGTGTTCGGTTCGCCATGCGTAGCCCAACGGGTGTGGGCGATGCCGATAGTACCGGTAGTGTCTTTCTCTGCTGCAAAAGACTCGAGTTCAGACACTTTGCCCTTGGCCTTGTAGATATTCAGTTGTCCCTGACCGTTGATGAGCGCCACACCGGCACTGTCGTAACCACGATACTCCAAGCGATGCAGGCCCTTAATCAAGATCGGGTACGCTGCGCGCTTGCCTATATAACCAACTATTCCACACATATATGATTTATTTGAAGTGCAAAAGTACTGCTTTTTTCTGAATTATGCAAGAGTTTGCAATCTTTTTAGTGCTTCTTCGCAGTCTTTTCTATTTGAAAAGGCAGAGAAACGGACATAACCTTCGCCTGCGGGACCAAAACCGGCTCCGGGTGTACAAACAATCTGACAGTCGTTGAGCAGATGGTCGAAGAACGACCAGGAGTTGTACCCTTTGGGTACACGACACCATATATACGGTGCATTCTTGCCTCCGTACACCTCATAACCGAGCTCACGCAAGCCCTGCGAGAGCAGTTGTGCCGTGCCTTTATAATGGGCTAAGTTCGCGCGTATTCCTGCGCGTCCTTCGGGCGTATAAGTGGCCTCTGCCGCCCGTTGCGCCACATAGGCCGTGCCGTTGTATTTGGTGCACTGGCGACGGAACCACATATGCTGCAGACCTGTCGCCTTCGGCACGACTGTCCAACCGCAGCGCACAGCTGTGAAACCGGCGGTCTTGCTATAACTGCGCACCTCAATTGCCACCTCTTTGGCGCCCTCTATCTCGTAGATGCTATGCGGCAGTTCTGGGTCCTCGATGAAGGCCTCGTAGGCGCCATCGAAGATGATGATACTCTTGTTTTGGCGCGCGTAGTCCACCCACACTTTCAACTGCTCACGCGTCAGCACGGCGCCGGTGGGGTTATTCGGGAAACAGAGATAGATGAGGTCAGCAGGCTTGGCTGGCAGTTCCGGCACAAAGCCGTTGTCCGCGTGACAAGGCAGGAAGACGATCTCGCGGCCCGCCATGATACTCGAGTCCACGTAGGCCGGATACGAGGGGTCTAAAATCGCCACTCTGTTGGCACTACTGAAGAGTTCGCTCAGGTTACCGAGTTCACTTCCCGCTCCTTCGGAGATAAAGACTTCGTCTAAATCCAAGTTCACTCCGCGAGGTTTGTAATCACGGTCGATGATGGTCTGTCGCAACCATGCGTAACCCTCTTCCGGACCATAACCGCGGAAAGTCTCCGGGTGCGCTAATTCCTCTATTGCCCGATGCATTGCATCGACGATAGGCAGCGGTAACGGACGCGTGACATCCCCTACTCCCAGGCGTAAGATCTTCGCCTCCGGGTGCGCCGTCTTATAGGCCTTTGTGCGCACTTCTATCTCTTTAAAGAGATAATTATTCGGCAGTTGCTGAAAATGCGTATTGAGTTCCATAACGGGTTAGCGGATTAGAGTGTTAGAGAGGTGATATTCCCCACGGAAGACCTCCGTAGCAGGGCCGGTCATGAACAGAGGTTGGCCTTCGGCTTCCCAACGGATATCCAGATCTCCGCCAAGAAGATGCACCACGATATTCCGTTCGGTCCACCCGTGCCACATAGCAGCCACAGCAGCCGCACAAGCACCAGTGCCGCACGCCAGCGTCACACCCGAACCGCGTTCCCACACGCGCACGTCTATCTCCTTCTTATTACGCACGCAAGCGAACTCCACATTCGTGCCTTCCGGGAAATGCGGATGGGTTCCTACGCGTTGACCGAGTTCGGCCACTTTATCGTCCGAGAAGATCGTATCACGGTAAAAGACGGCGTGCGGGTTACCCATATTCACCGCCGTAAAACCTATCGGGTCCTCTTTTCGCATCAAAACATCCGACTGCACTTGCGGCACTCCCATATTCACCGTGACGGAATCCACTACTCCATTCGTGACCTGCAGCGACAACGTACGAAGACCGGCAAGCGTCTCAATGAACAAACGAGGCTGACGGCATAAACCGCTCTCGTACAGGTATTTACCTACGCAGCGGATTGCATTTCCGCACATCTCTGCCTCTGAACCATCGGCATTGAAAATGCGCATTTTGGCATCTATGCCTTTGGCAGGAAGCATCAACACCAAACCATCCGAACCGATGCCACGATGACGGTCAGAGACCGCTCTGGCCAAGGCGGGAAGGTCTGTGCGGGCGATCAGCGCAGCTGTCTCGGGCACGAAACAATCGATATACACATAGTCATTTCCCAGACCATGCATCTTAATGAACGGCAGCGTTTTCATTTAATGGATGAATAAAAGTTCGCGATATTTAGGAAGCGTCCACATCTCGTCGTCCACGATCATCTCCAGCGCATCGGCGTGCGTACGGATCTCGGCCATGAGCGGCAAGACGTTATCGTGGTAGGCCAGCGCCTTACTGCGCTCGTCGGGTTGACGGTTGGCTTTATGCCGCGCGTCCGTCATCTTCTCCACACCCTCGAGAATAGCACCCGAGTGGTGCTCTATCTGACGAATGATGCTATAGTCCATCTCATTGAGAGACGCCGTCTCATCGGCCGAGAAGACCTGTTTAACGGCTAAGACGTTTTGCAAAAGCATCGTCTGGTAACGCTTCGCGGCCGGCAGTACATGGTTGACAACGAGGTCGCCCATGACGCGGCTCTCTATCTGCAGTTTCTTGACGTAGGTCTCCCATTTGACCTCACTGCGGCTCTGCAGCTCCGCCTCATTGAGCACGTTCGTGTATTGGAACATCTTAATGGTGTCGGGCGCCAGATAACGGTCGATAACCAACGGCACAGAGGTCTCGCAATCCAAGCCACGTGTAGCCGCCTCGGCTTTCCATTCGTCAGAATAACCGTTGCCGTCAAAACGGATGGCCTTGCACGCCACGATATATTTCTTGATTACATCAAAGAGCACGCGTTCTTTGGGTTCGCCTTTCTCGATGCGGGCATCCACCTCTTCTTTGAAGAGCATGAGTTGCTCCGCCACGGCGGCATTGAGGACGAGCATCGCCGCACCGCAGTTGGCACTCGAACCCACCGCACGGAACTCAAAACGGTTACCGGTGAAGGCAAAAGGCGAAGTACGGTTGCGATCGGTGTTATCGAGTAAGATCTCCGGGATATTCGCTACACCCAGTTTCATCTCTTTCTTGGCATTGATGATAATAGCCTCTTCGGCTTTCGCGTGCTCGAGTTTGTCCAGCACGGCGGTAATTTGTTTTCCAAGGAAAACAGAGATGATGGCAGGAGGTGCTTCGTTAGCTCCCAGACGGTGCTCGTTAGTGGCACTGACGATCGAAGCCTTGAGCAGACCGTTATGGCGTTGCACAGCCATGAGGACGTTGACCAGGAAGGTGATGAACTGCAGGTTCTGATAGGGGTTCTTACCCGGCGCAAGCAGGTTCGTGCCATTATTGGTGGACATCGACCAGTTACAGTGCTTACCGCTTCCGTTGACGCCTGCATAAGGCTTCTCATGCAGCAGTACACGGAAATGATGTTTCTCCGCCACGCGCTCCATGATACTCATTACCAGCAGGTTATGATCGTTAGAAAGATTGACGTCTTCGAAGATAGGCGCCATCTCAAATTGGTTCGGAGCTACCTCGTTATGACGCGTACGAACAGGTATGCCGGCCTTGAGGGCTTCGTACTCGAGTTCACGCATAAAGGCCAGTACACGCTCAGGGATTGCTCCGAAATAATGGTCCTCGAGCTGCTGGTTCTTCGCACTCGCGTGGCCCATGAGTGTACGGCCCGTAAGCATGAGATCAGGGCGTGCATCATAAAGCGCTTCGTCCACGAGGAAATACTCCTGCTCCCAACCGAGGTTCGTATGTACATGCTTGACCGTCTTATCGAAATACTGGCACACCTCACGCGCGGCGTGGCAGAGGGCTGCCGTGGAACGGATGAGCGGCGTCTTATAATCCAGCGCCTCGCCCGTATAGGCCACAAAGACCGTAGGGATACAGAGTGTATCGCCGATAAGGAATACAGGACTCGAAGGATCCCAAGCCGAGTAACCACGAGCTTCAAAAGTATTACGAATTCCGCCTGAAGGGAAGGAAGAAGCGTCCGGTTCCTGCTGATAGAGACTGTCACCACTGAACTCCTCAAGGAGCGCACCGCTCTTGTCAAGCGTGAAGAACGCGTCGTGCTTCTCAGCTGTACCTCCCGTGAGCGGCTGGAACCAATGCGTGAAATGCGTAGCCCCGTGCTCGATCGCCCATTTACGGATACCGATGGCTACACTGCCGGCTATCTCGCGATGAATGGTTCGACCATTATCGACATCATCGAAAAGCTGGTCAAGCACCTCTTGCGCTATATACTCCTTCATCCGCTCACGCGTGAATACATCGCGGGCGAAATAATCCTTCACTCTGCCCTCCGGGGCATCTACTTTCACCGGCACGTGGCTCAGTGCTCTTTGAATGGCATCAAAACGAATATTACTCATAGAAAAGACGTACTTTTGCGTTTTTAATCCGATTAAATTTCAAAATCGGCAGCAAAAATACGTCTTTTTTACGAATTATGCAAGTCTTTTTGTATTTTTTGCCTCAAAAAGATGCTTTTTTAGTGCACTAATATCTTTTTTACGTGCCACTGACCGTCATAGAAGGCCTTGACAAAGTAAATTCCGGTGGACAAGGAGATGCCTAAGGAAGAGAGTTGGCGATCACCGGCTTCCTCTAATACGCCGTTATAGATCGTGATCAGTTTACCGCTGACGTCGAGTAAGTACAGCGTAGTCGGTCCATGCGGGATAGACGGATCTGCTTCTACTTCACTCGGGTTGAACGGGTTCGGCAGGAATTGCGCCTCTACGTTCTCGATCTCTTCTTCGTTCCAATGTCCCTGGCAGTCCGGCATATAACTGAACTCAACAATCGTGCGCACGAGCATATCGTTCAAGTGTTCCACTTTCAGGCTGTCAGTGGTCGGTTTGAGGTGTGGGTTACCGATACCCGAGTCATCGGTGAGGAAGAACGATGTGCCGTTGGTAGCCAATGCGATGGAGCGCACGAGCAATTCTCCACTCTCGCCCAGGCCACTGCAGACTACCGGCACGATGCGTACACCTAAGGCCGCGGCATTGAGTATCTGCTCATGCAGCAAGGCGATGGTTGCGGAGTCCTGATGACAAGGTGCATCTAAGATAAGGAACGCTACGCGCGCACGAGCGTTGTCACTCCAACCGGCACTGTTTAGCGCAGCCATGAGTGCCTCAGGCACTGCTTCCGGATAGTCGCCGCCGCCGTTCGCATGCTGCTTGTCGATGAAGGCCTGCGTAGTACTGATATCCTCCGTCAGACGCGAGATGCGGGTGATATATTCATCGCTGTGATCGCGGTACACCACGGCTCCTGTTCGGATATTCAAACCACCTGTGGCATCCTTAGCGCGTGCGATGACATCTTTCATCTCTGCCTGCAGATAACGCAATTCATCACCCATCGAACCCGTGGCATCAAAGACGAACATCACCTCTACGTCATCCGAGTGTTCGCACGACTCGTCTACGACGATGGTCCGGAAGGAGGGTTGGTTGACTTCTGCGGGTTGACCAGTCAGACCATTCCAGAGCTCTGCCTTACCAGTATTATCGGTAACAGCCTGGAAGACGGTGTTCCCATGAATATCGGTCAAGGAAACCGGATAGTTAACAATCGGATAACCGTGATTGTCCACTACCTGCACCGTATAACGCTCTTTAGCATTAATGCGCCAGTCTTTGATATACTGCTGATGAGTTTTCTCGAGAATAGCGGGCCATAACTGCCATTTGGTAAAGTCATTGACCTCACCGGCCGTCAGTTTACCGGCACTGACGTTATTATTCGCTTCTGCGGGATACGGATAAGGCAAAATATGCATCTCTCCGTCCGCCACTGCAGCTTCTTCTGCCATCGCAAAGTCTGCAGTTGCCGATGTTGCCATCATCGTCTTATACATCACCTCGCCTTTGGCGCCACGGGCTGAACCGATAGAGTAATAGACCTCCTTACCTCCGCGACCGGTCTTACCGGGTTTGGGCGTTAAGAAGACGATCTGAGGAACCAGCGCATCCACGATCGTGAGCGTCACGGATTTGAAATCCTCGTGCGAGACAGACAGTTTATCTCCGGCTTTCCACTGACCCTCTTTCAGCACGACACGGCCGTCATAGGAAGTAGTGAAAACCGTCTTACCGATCTTCACCTGTGCGTCCGCAATAAGGGCTTGGGTGGAATCCATGACGATCACCGTCAACGGAGTTGTACTTGCGCTTGCTACACTTTTCTTGATACACGCCTCGGCGTTGCTAATCAGCAACAGCAGGGCTGCCATAATAGCGAATAATTGCTTCATACGTATCGATTTTTATACGCAAAATAAGCAACAAATAGTGTGCCAAAGAAAAAAATGAGGTGAAAATGCATTTTTTTGTTAAAAAATTTGGTCAATTCAAAAAAAAGCAGTACTTTTGCAGTCGCTTTCGCCCGAAGAGCGTAAATGCCACTTCCGGCGGAGGCCAGTTTCCCCGATTAACGGGGACACTTCCGGGTGCTATCGTCTAGTGGCCTAGGACAACGGCCTCTCACGCCGTAAACCCCGGTTCGAGTCCGGGTAGCACTACTCAAGAAGAGCAACACGCTCTTCTTTTTTTTTCGCACTTTTGTATTTTTTTTGAACAAAAAAAACAAAATATATTTGCGTATATCAAAAAAAAGCAGTAACTTTGCACGCTGAAAGGTTTTTAGCATGAAAAGACAACTTCACATCGCATTTATCATCCTTTTCGCTTTGCAGGTACTCGCTCCTTCCGCATGGGCTCTAAACCCAAATGAGAAGAAACGTGTAGTATGGTCGCAGCGTCCTAGCAACAAGTCCGGCTTGTTTACAACGAAGAATTTCTTTGTATCGCACGGAGTTAGCTTGAATGCGAACGCAATGTATTATTTTGGCGATGTAGATAATGAGGGTGTCGCTTTCAACGGTGGATTTAATATCAATAACTTGAGTTACGGCGGTTCGCTGGTCTTCGGATATATCATGCCGGCGAGTGCGCATTGTAACTTACGTTACACGCTCATGGGCGGTACAATCCACGGTAATAACGAGAGTAAGTTTGCTAATCTACCGGAGCCTCGCGATGACTATCGTTCCTTCAAGGCCGTTTTGATTCAGCCTGCTTTTGGTGTGGAGATCTATCCTTTCAGTCGCGCCGGTTTCTATTTATATGCCGGTGTTTCTTTGACGGCAAGCATCATCACCAATTATCAGTTCTACTATCACGTTAGCGTGCCGGGTGGTAAAGAGCGCCGTAAGGTGGAGGGAAGCACATTCGGCATCCTTCCGATGGCGGCAGTCGGTTTAGGTTATAGTTTCCGCTTGAGCGAGTCTTGGGCGCTGAGCGTAGAGTTCTTGATTCATGAGGGTTTGATTGACCAGCATTACATGAACTTGGACGGTTTCCCGATGGCCGCTTCGCAGAACAGCGACAATGTAGAGATTGGTGGTACTTCCTTAACGTACATCAACCGCTACGGCAAGAAGACGATTCACTGGAATGACGGTTGGTTCCAATTAGGTCTTACGATCTCATATCGCTGGAACAATTGCGAGCACTGCCGCATCCTCGACAACTACTATAATATTCGTCCTGCCCGCACAAGAAGAAGATAAAAAAGAAACTCGCCGGTTGGCGAGTTTTTCTTTTATTGCAGGACCTCTGGTCCGCGTTGTTTCTTTATGACCGTTCCTGTCTCGGCATGTTCTACCAGATTATCGAAGATATGCGATAAGCGCCATTCAATGGCGTTTTTCCATGTTTTATCACTGATGAAGGTGGACAGCACTTTTCCGAACACAAGACGGAACTCATAATGCACTTTCGTCTGGTTCTCCGAGATCGGTTCCATACGAATGACTACATCCCCACCCTCGAGGATAGAACCGCTATATGTAGCTCGCATATGCGCCGTAAGCGGGAATTTGGACTTCGCCGGACGCGAGAGTACATACTTCGTTCCCAGGTGTTGATCTTTCCACCAGCGTACACCTAACACATAGATATCAATGGCTACATCTCCGGTCTTATTACGGGGATCATAAACACGGTCCTTGTAACTCAGATGGATTACATCACGGCCCTCTTTAGCCGGCGTTTTAGACTTCACTTCAGCCGGTTTTTCAGTAGCTGGCGCTTCTTCCAAGCCTAGATAGGCCCACTCGAAGAGGGAATCCGGACATGCCTGGAACTCATAGCAGAATTTATCTGCCGTCTTGAGCATCGCGTGCCACGAAGCATTCACAATCGTGTCTCTCACTACTTCGCGCATCTGAGGCCCCGCGAAAGAGGTAATAGAAATAAGAAGGAATAAAATAAGGGTTTTGTATCTCATAACTGTACTGTTTTTAATTTCTATTGATTAGAACTCGTAGTCCAAGCAGGTACGTAACTCCGTATTCGGACGTACCACGCCGTTGGCTACCGCTACGTGCGCAGGGTGCACGGCGTAACCCTTGAGCGCCTCCGGCGACTCTAAGGTGCTGTCTAACATGATATCGGCGTTACTGCTCTCCAGACGACCGTCAATCTGCACATGGATGTCCATCAGGCCGGGCACTTGTCCTTTCAGTCCTTCCAGACCTTGCTTAATCGCCTGTGCGACTTCTTTTTTCTCTGCTGCGCTCAGTTCCGAACGCAGTTTCCAAAGGATAATGTGTTTTACCATTTTATTGCTGTATAAATTGTTGCTATGCCAAAACTGAGCGTGGTGAAATGCTCATCTGTAAATCCTGCGTCATGTAGGTGTTGTATGAACGTCTCTCCCCAGCAGAACGACTTCACGCTTTTGTTCAGATAGGTGTATGCCGTCTTATCTCTGCTCACCACTCTTCCTATCCACGGCAACACGCGCGTGAAATATATATCGTACAACGCGCGCACGAGGCGGTTGGAGGGATAACTGAATTCCAATATCGTCACTTGTCCGCCGGGATTGAGCACTCTATACATCTCGCGCAGGCCGGCATCGAGGTCGCTGAAGTTACGACAACCGAAGGCACAGGTGACGCCATCAAAACTATTGTCTGCAAACTCCATCTCTTGTGCGTTTCCATGGAGAAACTCCACCTGTAAGCCTCGTTCCTCGCATTTCTCCGCACCTATCTCCATCATCTTATCGGATAGGTCTATCCCCGTCACTTCTTCTGCTTTACCGCGTCGGAGCATCTCTATGGTCAGGTCTGCAGTTCCTATCGCTACGTCTAACACGTGTCTGGAGGGCTTCATCAGCTTCACAGTCTTGCGCCGCCAACGGCGATCGATACTAAACGATAGACCGTGGTTCAAGCCATCGTACGTACCGGCGATGCGGTCGAAGAGTTGACCTATGTGTTGCTTCTCCTCCATGCTTAGTATCTTAACCAGTTGAGGAACTGTTCGGGTTTGGTTGTGAAGACCATCGGCTCTGCTATCGGTTGTCCATTCGCATCCAACTGCACGAAGAACGGCTGCGCGTTCGCGCCGAACTGCTCGCGCTGGATACGACTGTTTTTATCTCCTATTCCTTCACGTTTGTCATCGACATAGAGTTCAATGAAAACATAGTTTTCAAGGCGTGCTTTGACACGTTCATCCGCCAGCACAAAAGCCTCCATCTTACGGCAGTTGACGCATCCGTAACCCGTGAAGTCGATGACCACCGGTTTACCGGTCTGGCGGGCGTAGGTCATTCCTTCTTCGTAGTCATAGAAGACCTCTCGACCCTGTATCTCCATAGGAGGAGCAAAAGCACTGACGGCTTTCACAGGTGCGCCCCAGAGACCGGGCACGAGATACGCGGCAAAGGCGAAAGAAGGGATGATGACGACGAGACGAATAATCTTACGCGTCAGCGAGACCTCACGTATCTTCCACAATAAGTATATACCGATGCCGGCGAAACAGATGATCCAGAGAACGAGGAACAGCCAGCGCGGTAAGATCCCCCACCCGTACGCCAAGTCCGCTACACTGAGGAACTTGAGCGAGAGAGCCAGTTCCAGAAACGCCAACACCACTTTGAAGGACGTCATCCAATCGCCGGACTTGGGCGCGGTCTTCAGCCACTGCGGGAACATCGCAAAGAGCGAGAAAGGTAAGGCTAATGCGATCGCAAAACCTAACATACCTATCGCCGGCGCTAACAGACTATGTCCTGCAGCCTCAACGAGTAAGGTACCGATAATCGGACCTGTACAAGAGAAGCTGACGATGACCAGCGTGAAGGCCATGAGCAGTATACTCAAAAATCCACCCGTTGAACGCGCTTTGCTATCCAGCGCCGTGGACCAGCTATCCGGCAGCGTAATCTCAAAGAGGCCGAAGAACGACAACGCGAAGACCACTAACAACAGGAAGAAGAATATATTGACTATCGCATTGGTACTCAGGTCATTCAGCGCTGAAGCACCGAACAGCAAGGTTACCAGCAATCCCAAACCTACATATAGCACGATGATGCTCAGACCGTACAGAACTGCGTTCAGTGCCCCTTTGTCTGTGCGTTTTAAGAAGAAGCTAACCGTCATCGGGATGATTGGCCACACGCAAGGCGTGAAGATGGCGAGTAGTCCGCCGAGCATACCGAACAGGAATATCATTAAAAGACCGCGTGCGCTGTTTGACCGCTCCGCTGTAGGACCGCTTACGCTGTAAGACCATGTTTCGGGAGCGGTGCACATTCTATCATCGCAGGCATTGAAACGAATTGGACAGAGTTCGGATTTGGCGATGACTACGGCAAAGGAGTCTGAGAACTCCTGCTCGTAGGCGCGATCGCCGAACTCAATGATGGTCATGTGCCAGCCGGAGTCTATCTGCGCTGTTAGGCGCACACTATCCCCTACTTCCTCACCGGACCAATGCACAGGTTGTACCATCTGCGCATGGACTACAAACGGCAGGAATGCCAGTAATATGACGAGTAGGCGTTTCATTCTTTCTGCGTTTCGGGTTCTTTCTTCTTAAAGAAAAGCAAGCAAATCAGATAGTTGATACATCCGCCGATGAAGATGACGATGAGACTAATCAGATCGTCTCTCCATAATGGGAAAGCAGCCAGTGCCAAGGGCAAGAGACCGAATTGCACCGCCACGTTCACCAATCGTGCCAAGAGGAAACCACCGGCATTCTTCAGGTTAGGCTTCGTACCGAAGGTGTACCAGTTGGAGAAGAGATAGTTCGGTATCATCTCAATGAAATAACCGATAGCGAAAGCCACGTAGTACATCGCCGAACCTTTCTCAGGATGCGAGAGGAAGTACAATGCCGCCATGAAGAACCATGTTTGTAATATGGCTCCTGTTGTGCCGACGAAAAGGAATCGTACGGCACTTCGCATCTTCTTAGGTAAGTAACTGGTTGGCAGTTTCATCAATCGTCTATCTTCAATTTTAATTGAGCGCAGCGATCAATTCATCCATCGCGGCACTGAGACCGTTGACGTCACGTCCGCCGGCAGTAGCCATCCACGGTTGACCGCCTCCACCACCTTGTATATGCTTGGCGGCAGACTTGATCATCGCGCCAGCGTTCTTGCCTTCATCGACAAGCGGTTGCGAGAGGAAGACGGCTATAGTCGGTTTTCCTTCCCATTGGGTAGCAGCTATCACGGCAAACTTGACGTCCGTGAACTTGCCACGCAGCAGAGGCATGACACCACGAATCATCTCGGGGTTATGATCACCTTGCAAGCGAACGAGTTTAATATCACCAAAGTCTTCCGCTGATGCGATGATACGATCGCGGAACATCTCTATTTTCTCCGCCACGTATTGGTCGATACGTTTTTTCAAATCGGAGTTTTCCTCTATCTGCTTCAAAATTGCGCCCTCCAAATCGGGAGCATTATGGAATATATCCCGCAGATGGTTGAGAATATCCTGCATACCATAGTATAACTGGTCAGCTTTAGCGCTGGTGACGGCCTCAATACGACGAACTCCGGCCGCAATGCTGGTTTCCATGATAATACGTACAGAACCGATACGTCCTGTTGAAGACACGTGACATCCACCGCACAATTCTACCGAGGGACCATATTTAATCACGCGTACGTCATCTCCGTATTTCTCGCCAAACAACGCCATAGCCCCCATTGCCTTTGCTTCTGCTATCGGTGTATGACGGCTTTCTTCCAGGTGAATATCCTGACGGATGAGTTTATTCGCGAGTTTCTCTACTTCGCGGAGTTCCTCCGGCGTCACTTTCTGGAANNGAAATGGCTGAAGTCGAAACGCAGGCTCTCAGGTGTGACAAGACTACCCTTCTGCTCCACGTGTTTGCCCAACACTTCGCGTAACGCATAATGGAGAATATGCGTAGCCGAGTGATTGCATGCAATAGCCTGCCGGCGCTCTGCGTCCACGATAGCAGTCAAGGTTCCGGTTAGATCCGCCGGCAGTTCTGCAAGAATATGTACCGGCAGGTTGTTCTCGCGCTTTGTATCAAGCACACGCACATTACCCAAAGTGCCGGTGTCGCCTACCTCACCACCCATCTCGGCGTAGAAAGGTGTCTTGTCGAGCACCACCTGGTAGAAACTCTTGCCTTTCTGGCTCACTTGGCGGTAACGGAGGATGCGCGTCTCAACGGTCAGTTCATCGTAGCCGACAAACTCGGTATCCCCTTCCGCGAGGACTGTCCAGTCGCCTAAGTCCTGTTTGTTCGCTTCGCGACCCATCGATTTCTGATGCTCAAGGGCTTTGTTATACTCCTCTTCGTTGGTGGTGAACCCGTTCTCACGAAGGATGAGTTCGGTGAGGTCCAACGGGAAACCGTAGGTGTCTTTGAGCGTGAAGACATCTACGCCGCTGATCTCGGTCTTACCGGCTTTGCGTGCCTCGTCCATGAGTTTGTCGAGCAGCGTGATACCTTTATCCAGCGTACGTAAGAATGCTTCTTCCTCGGATTTGATGACCGGCGTGATCTGCGCCTGCTGCACTTTCAGTTCCGGATAGGCTTCACCGAGGTCTTCGATGAGTTGCGGCACAAGTTGGAAGAGGAACGCGCTGCGCATGTTGAGGAAGGTATATCCGTAACGCACGGCGCGGCGCAGGATTCGACGGATAACGTAGCCTGCTTTCTCGTTAGACGGCAGCTGTCCGTCGGTGATGGCGAAAGCGATCGTACGTATATGATCGGCGATGACACGCATCGCTATGTCGATCTTCTCGTCCTTGCCATATTCGCAGCCACAGATAGCGCCGATACGTTTAAGCATCGGTTGGAAGACATCCGTGTCGTAGTTAGAAGTCTTGCCTTGGATCGTACGCACGAGACGTTCGAAGCCCATGCCGGTGTCAATCACTTTCTTAGCCAGAGGCTCTAAGGAGCCATCGGCCTTGCGGTTATATTGCATGAAGACGATATTCCAGATCTCGATAACCTGCGGATGGTCTTTGTTGACCAGTTCCCGTCCCGGCACTTTCGCGCGCTCTTCGGCACTACGGCTGTCCACGTGGATCTCCGAGCACGGACCGCAAGGGCCTGTATCACCCATCTCCCAGAAGTTATCATGCTTGTTGCCGTTCAGAATATGATCGGCAGGCAGGTGTTTGGCCCAGATAGAAGCGGCCTCATCGTCACGCGCCAGACCTTCTTCAGGCGAGCCCTCGAAGACGGTGGCGTAGAGGTTAGCGGGGTCAATCTTCAGCACATCCACGATATACTCCCATGCGAAATCGATAGCTTCGGTTTTGAAATAGTCTCCAAAAGACCAGTTACCGAGCATCTCAAACATGGTGTGATGGTAGGTGTCATGACCTACTTCCTCGAGGTCATTATGTTTTCCCGACACGCGCAGACATTTCTGGCTGTCCGCCACGCGCGGATACTTAATAGGATCGTTGCCAAGGATAATTCCTTTCCACGGGTTCATGCCGGCATTGGTGAACATGAGCGTGGGGTCATCTTTGATGACCATCGGAGCCGAAGGAACGACTTGATGGCCTTTCGATGCCATAAAGTCCAAGAAGGACTGTCTAATCTCTTTGCTTGTCATCATTATATTTAGTAGTCTTAAAATCAATGAATTCGCGGCGCGGTTTGCCTTCGCGGTCCTCCCGCACGATGAACGGCAGCGGGTCAGCGGTCAGCTCATCGTACTCTTCGCGCTGACGCAGTACGTCGATAGCCATGAACAGGGCATTACGCATAGACGACGGATCGGCCTGGTCTTTTCCCGCGATATCGTAGCCTGTGCCGTGGTCCGGAGAGGTGCGCACTATACTCAGGCCGGCGGTGAAGTTCACGCCACTCATGTCGAGCGTCTTGAATGGAATCAAGCCCTGGTCATGATACATGGCCAGCACTGCATCGAAATGGTTGAAATGACCGCTACCGAAGAAACCGTCGGCTGCGTACGGGCCAAAGGCCCACAGACCTTGCTCGTTGGCTTTCTGAATAGCCGGCGCGATGATCTCTTGTTCCTCTTTGCCAAGCAGACCTTGGTCGCCTGCGTGCGGGTTCAATGCTAATATCGCGATGCGCGGTTTCTCCAGCCCGAAATCCCGTTTGAGGGAGTTATTGAGCAGTTTGAGTTTGGCTAAGATGCGCTCCTCTGTGATCTGTGCAGGTATCTCCGACAGCGCTACATGATTGCATACCAGCGCTACACGCAGGTTACCGCTGCAAAGCATCATCAGCTGGTCGTTACCGAACTGCTCCGCCAGATATTCGGTGTGTCCTTTGAAACCGGGACGCGCTTGCGCGACGGTCTCTTTGTTCAGCGGCGCTGTGACGAGCGCTTGTACCTTACCGGCCTTGAGGTCGCGGCAAGCACGTTCGAGAGACGCCAACGCCGCTTTGCCTGCTTCCGGCATAGCCGTACCTAACTGCACAGGCATCTCATCGGTATAACAGGTGATGAGGTTCAGACGACCGTCTTTGGCCTGCTCCGGCGTGTCGATGAGGTTCCACGTCACATTGTGGTACTCCTCCGCCAGCGTGCTGATATGCTTCTTCGCCACCGCTGCGTTACCATAGACCACAGGGCGCATGATCTCGAACATATACCCCGCTAACAAGGCTTTGATGATCACCTCGTATCCTACGCCGTTCGTATCACCGGCCGTTATTGCAACTATAGGTTTCATTATGTATCTTCTCGTATTTGAGTTTGTCTAAATCATAATTCTGACGCGTCTCGTCCGGATAGCCGAGCGCGATGGCGCAGAGCACCTCTTTGTCGGCTGGGATGCCAAACAAGCCGCGCACCAAGTCCGGTGCATCTTCGCGCTCATGCACATGGCACCAGCATGCACCTAAACCCTGCTCCGCCGCCGCCAGAAGTATATGCTCGGCAGCGATAGCTCCGTCCGCCATCCATGTGTTGTCGCACAGCGTAGAGTCCAGCACGATAATGATGCCCGCCGTGGCGGTGTCGAACATCTGCGCGCCGTAGGTCTTACATCCGCTTAACGCACGCAGTTTCGCTTCGTTGCGCACCACAATGAACTCCCACGGACAGGTCCGTTTCGCCGAAGGCGACATCAGCGCGCAGCGCAGCAGATAGTCAATTTTGGCTTGCTCAATAGGCTGCGCGGTATACTTACGTATCGACCGTCTATGTTGACATAATTGTTCAAAAGAGTCCATAATCATCCAAATTAGCGTGCAAAGATACAACAAAAATTGCATATATGCAAGATTTTCGAAGAAAATAATCGTTTGAGCCTGCGAAATAAGACGTTTTGAGTGATTTTTATTTGTTTTTAAGGAGTTTACTCCTTGATTGTGAGAATGCCTGAGAGCTATGCAGATAGCGTATATACGGGAACGTAGGCATTCCCACAATCGGAAGTGCCGAAGTACAACTTTTTTTGCTAAAAATTTGCAGAAATGCGAAAATTTTTGTACTTTTGCACTCGCAAAGAAAAAAAGGACATTTCGTGAGCCATTTATTGCTGTGGATATTGTTGTTAGTGCCTTCTCTGACGCTGGACGAAGTAGAGGTGACGGCACACCAGGCGCAAGTGCAGTCGGAGGCTTTTCGGCTGGTGGCGCAGGTGAGTCATGACGAGATAGCGCAACTACCGGTGACTACTGTCGCTGATATCCTCGCTTACTTGCCTGGAGTGGATGTACGTGCTCGAGGAGCGAGTGCGGCACAAACGGATATCAGTCTGCGCGGCGGCACGTTTGACCAAGTGCTGGTGCTGCTTAACGGTGTGCCGATACAGGATGCACAGACAGGGCATTACGCGATGAATATCCCGATCAACATCGCCTTGATTGAGCGTATCGAAGTGCTGCAAGGCACGGCGACGCACCTCACGGACGCTTTCACTGGCGCTATCAATATTATCACGCGGGATACAGAAACGGACCGTTATGTGCTGGGACTTTCCGCAGGACTGAACGGTGAGGTAAGACCTTCATTTACAGGCAGTTGGAGACGAGGCGAGGTGCGCATCAATGCCGCGGCAGACTATGCTCGCAGTGACGGATATTATGCGCCTGCAGCTAACGACAAAGAGCAAGAAGCGCTGCGGAATACGGATTATCAGTTGGCGAACCTCTATCTACAGACGCGGTGGCGGGATCTGGATGTGCAAGTCGGTGCGCAGTACAAAGATGCAGGTCTCGGCACGGGCTACGGGTACGCCAGCACGGACCAATTCGACGCCACGCGTACATTCTTCGCTTCGGCGCGGTATAACGGCGTTGTCAAAGGTCCGTGGAGCCTCACTGCCCTACTCGCTTATCGGGGTCAATACGACCGCTATGAATGGCATCGCGGCACGGCGCTTAACCGCCACTGGACGCATAACACGCAAGTCGGCGTCCAAGCGCATTACGCTTCGCGTATAGGTCGTACGACGATAGGTGCGGCTTTCAAAAGCGATGCCCTTCGCTCATCGAATATGGGTGAACATCATCGATGGCAAGCGACACTTAATGCAGAGCAGCAATTTCTCTGGCGCGGGTTAGCCGCCAGCATCGGTGTAGCAGGGCATTATAACTCTTGGAGCGGTTGGTACGCTTCCGGAGCCGCGAACATCGGTTATTCGTTCTTGAAGACCGGTTCTGTGTACCTCGCGGCAGGACGTTCGTTACGGATGCCGACCTGGACCGATTTGTTCTACCACGCAGGTGTGCAACGCGGCAACACCGCCCTCAAAGCAGAAAAAGCATGGCTCCTTTCGCTTGGCGGGCAATATATATGGACGTGGGAGAAAGGCGGGCGACTGCATCTCTCCGGAGACCTCTATTACCGCTGGGGACAGGACATCATCGATTGGACCTATAATGAGGCCGACAGCCTCTTCTATGCCACTAATCAGAACAGTGTCAATGCCTTTGGCATCGACCTCGTGGCGGACTATCATCTGAACGCTTGGCTACGCAAGGTCGCGGTGCGTTATGCGTACACCACCCTCTCGCTCGACCTCACGCAGACCAAGAGTCAGTACCTCGATCATCTGAGGCATAAGATCGTAGTGACCGTGGATCACGGTATTTACGTGTGGAAGAAAGGGTGCGTGGGTGCTAACTGGTCGCTGAGATGGCAGGACCGCGCCGGTTCGTACGTCGATATCTATGGCAAGGCAGGAAATGCATTTCAGCCCGTTCTGCTGCTTGACGGAAGTCTCTATCTGGAGTTAGCGCCTCTGCGAGTGGCTATTGAGTGCCAGAACATGACTAACCGCCATTACTACGACTACGGCGGCATCCTCATGCCAGGAGCCCACGGCCGCCTCTCCGTCTCCGCTTGTTTCTAAGAGGCAATTTTCAACAAAAACAGAATATATACTACGTATATATTCTATATACGCATGATTTTTGCAAAAAAGGCAAAGTATCATATGGGTAACATATGGGTATAATATGGGTATCATTTGGAACGCCCTGCTTGCGACCCTTATGCGCCGCCTATTTTTCACCGATGTTATGCGTAGGGATACTTTTAAGAGATAAGAAAAAAATAAAGAAAATACCTTTTGAAAAATTAAAACCTTCAGTTTAACGAGTATTTGCTCTCATAGACCTATTTATAAATAAATTTAACATAGATCCATCAGACCAAATCCTCATCTCTAGCGAGATCTAATTTTTCAAAAGCAAAAATATCAAAAATATTTCCCCTAAGTCTTGCATATATTAGAAATTTGTTGTACCTTTGCAGGCGCAAAGGTTACTAGCCCTTTTCCCTGTAGCGGTTTTTCCCGCAAACGGGACAAACCTAGTCTTTGCAGGCGCAAAGGTTACTAGTGCAAAGGTTTGAAACGCAAGATGAGTCAACCACACGACATAGACAATCCATATATTCCCGAGTTTGAGAAGTATCTTCGGACTCCTGAACCCTCTGTGCGAGAACGTGCAGATTACTGGCGTACGGCTATCGGCCTGCAGGCAGTAGATGGCTTGACTGTGTCAGATTTTCTCAAGCAAACGGCTCAAGAGCATATTGAAGGGCAGATTAGCGCTGACGAGGCAGAGAAACGAATAAAGACTTACTATCAAGCCAAAGAAGCACGTTTACCCGAAAACGACGAGAAAGAGGAAGTGGATAAGGTATCTGTGAATATTATCCGGTTGCTTGGCGAGCAGTCGTTTACGTTTAGCGTGGCAGGCTTTGCGGCTATTCATCGCCAGATATTCAAAGGAGTTTTCAAGCATGCAGGGCAGTTCCGCGACTACGATATTTCCGAGAAAGAATGGGTTTTAGAAGGCGATACAGTGCTTTATGCCAGTTGTACGCAACTAAAGGAGACACTTGAATATGATTTGAGCCAGGAGAAACAGTTTGACTATTCGGCTCTGGCGCTTCCGGATGCTATTCGTCACATCGCAGATTTCGTGGCCGGTATATGGCAGATACATCCTTTCCGAGAAGGTAACACACGTACTACTGCTATTTTTACCATCAAATATCTGCGTTCGATAGGCTTTAAGCAGATTAATAATGACCTGTTTGAGCGGCACTCGTGGTACTTCCGCAACGCGCTTGTACGTGCCAATTATAAGAACGTAGCGAAAGCCGTCAATCCGGATAATTCGTACCTTATTGCGTTCTTCCGAAATCTGCTCTTAAACGAGCAAACACCGCTTCATAACAGAGATTTGCATATTTCTCTTGCCGGCCATCAAAGTGCAAACGAGGTCGTTCAAAGTGCAAAATCTGCACTTTCAAAGAGCAATAATTGCACTTTGGAAGAAACGGCAGTATTGCAGATTATTCAACGAAATCCTCGTGCTACGCAAAAACAGATAGCTGAAGAGATCGGCAAATCGGAACGAACAGTAAAAACCATCACAGTCAACCTGACGCAAAAAGGGATTATAGTTCGTCGTAATGGGAAACGCGATGGTTTCTGGGAGATATTGAACTAACCTCCGCCGCGGGGAGAGATCGTCACTTACTGACGTTAAAAAGAAGGACGCTGAGCTCAGCAGCGTAAAAAAGCGAGTACAAAAGACATAATTAAGCGCAAAGCGTTGCGCAATATATAGCGTAATAAGCCCAACTTGATTTTCTGAAAACTGGACACTTTTAGAAATCATTATTAGTTCAAGTACGGTTTATGCACGCTCACGTATCTGCGTGAGTTTTCCGTGCGTACATTTGAACTAATAAGGTTGTCCAGAACCTCAGAAAATCAAATGAAGCGAGCGTAAAGCCCACGCTTTTTTGTGTATATTAACTAAATTTTACATACCAAGCCCCGAAGGTGTTAGAGGGGGATAATAATTTAATCGATGAAAAATACTTCACAACTAAAGACGGACTTATTCTTTACGCAACTCAGAGAGATGCCGATTGTTGATGCCGAATGGCGAGACAAACGAAGAGAGGTCAAATTGTATTATCAACAACATCTCAGTAATACATCCATTGAAGATGTAAAGGAAAAATTACAGAAAATACGTAGTGTCGAACGAACACGTATTAATAATCTGGATGTTGTTGCAGAACAAATCTCAAAAATTCAAAATTGGGAACAACGAGTTCGAGAAGGTGACGAAAAGTTAGTACAAGAAGTCACACAAGCTTTCGCGCCAAGAGGGGCAGAGAAAGTAACATGGTCTCAATTTCAAAATGCCACACTTTTCCTGGCTCTTCATGCCCCCGATAAGTTCGTAGAAGTTAATGCTTTCGTAAAAGGATTATTAAAAGAAGTTACTGCGGGCACGGAGAAATTAAAGGATTGCATGTCTGCAATTCCTTTTGATAAGATATGCGATATATACCAGTTGTGTCAAGCATTGTATGATGCGATTAAAGAGGTGAGTGGCTTACCTCATCCCTCCTACGAATCTATCAGCGAAAAACTACATGATTTTGCTCTATCAGTTTCTGTCGTTCTGACTAATCCAGAAGTATTAGCGACTGGCTCTCAGGCTATAATCAATGGACTTGATACCATACTTAAGGCCCACGGCGTAATCCCTCCGGGTTTTCCAACACGCGACGTTATGGAATTGACAGGAAAAATTATCGGCAAACAATTAGGTCCATATTTTCGGGACCTGCATAACGGACAACTAGAAAAATTAAAATCACATAGAACTAATAACTATTAAAATTCTCTACTATTATGAAAACAAAAATTTTTACTTTATTTCTCGCATTGGTAGTCAATGTTGGGACCATTTTCGCCTGGGATTACGAACGTATTCAAATTGGCGATTTATATTACGATTTGGATACTGGAACTAAGACGGCAGAAGTTACTTCCGGTTCAGCACGATATTCTGGCAACATCGTAATTCCTGCCTATGTAGACTATGCAGCAACAACGTATTGCGTGACAAGCATTGGAAATCAGGCTTTCTACTACTCCACTAGTCTGACCTCTGTAACTATCCCCAACAGCGTCACAAGTATTGGAGAGGGGGCTTTCTATGGTTGCTCTGGGTTGACTAATGTGACCATTCCCAACAGCGTCACAAGCATAGAAAGTTCTGCTTTCCAGGCTTGTACTGGTTTGACAAACATTACTATTGGCAATAGCGTCACAAGCATTGGATATGCTGCATTCGTGTGGTGCACTAGTCTGACCTCTGTAACTATTCCCAACAGCGTCACAAGTATTGGTGATTATGTTTTCCAAGATTGCTATAGCCTGACATCCATCACTATTCCCAACAGCGTCACAAGCATTGGAGAATATGCCTTTGCTGGTTGCTCTGGATTGACCTCCATAGAAATCCCCAGTAGCGTCACAAGCATAGGAAAAGCTCCTTTAGCAGGTTGCGCTAGTCTAACTGATATTAATGTGGCGGCTGATAATACCAAGTATTGCTCTGTAAATGGAGTGTTGTTTAATAACGAAAAAACGAACTTGATTCAATACCCAGGAGGAAAGGCTGGTGCATATACTATCCCCAACAGCGTCACAAGTATTGGAGAGGGGGCTTTCTATGGTTGCTCTGGGTTGACTAATGTGACCATTCCCAACAGCGTCACAAGTATTGGAGAGGGGGCTTTCTATGGTTGCTCCGGTCTGGCAAGTATAACTTGCGAGGCAGTTGAACCGCCTACATGTACGTATGATGCTTCGTTCATAGGGGTCAGCATGTCAATCCCACTTTATGTGCTTGCGAATAGTGTTGACTTATACAAGGCAGCATACAGATGGAAAGATTTTACAAATATCTTGCCAATTGCTGCCGAGGAGACGGAAACTACAGAAGCGAAAGTTACTCCTGATGCCACAACTGCAGACGTCGTTTGGCCGGAAGTAGATAACGCTTATACGTACGAGCTTGTTATTAAGGATAAAGATGGTAAAGCTATTTGTAGGCTTACCTTTAATGCGCAAGGTCAGTTGATGAGTATCGCGTTCAATGCTCCAGCTCGCGGTGATGCGCCGCAAAAGACGCAAACAGCAGGCTTTGCCTTTACCGTTACAGGTTTGGAGAGTGGCAAGGCATACGACTACACCCTGACGGCTAAAAACGAAGGAGGAACAGTGCTGAAGGTTGAAGAAGGTTCCTTTACTACCAAAACTCCGCAAGGTATCGAGGAGGTAGAGAACGCTACAAAGGCGACAAAGGTTATTCGCGAGGGGCAAGTATTGATCCAAAAAGGCGAGAAGGTATTTGATCTACGCGGACAGGAAGTGAGATAAGAAAGATGCCGCATTAATGCAGCGACGCAGGTTCCGCAATGATGCGACAAAAATGCGAAGAGAAAGAAGCTCGCGGACGGGCGGGGCGGCAAGTTTTTGCCGAACGGACGCAAGTATAAATGTCCGCACGCAGAGGGCGGACACGAAGCGGTAATCCGCCTACACCGCGAGTTAAGGAACAAACGTCACGACGTCATGAGGTCATGACGAGATGACGAGAAGAGGAGCCCTTCGGGGCTCTTTTTTTGTATAAAATTATACAAAGGCTTGCGTATATCATTTTTTTTTAGTAATTTTGCACGCAAAATTGCATAAAAGAACATTATGATAAATAGATCCATGGTGCGGACACGGGTAGTACAGACCCTGTTCGCCTATTACAAAGATGAGGACAAGACCGTAGTTTCCGCACGCAAAGAGTTGCTCAAGAGTTTTGCGGATACGTACGATCTGTATTTCGTGTTGCTGGATTTCGCGAATGTGTTGACGGCTTATGCGCAGCAGCAGTTGGAGGAACAAATCGTCCGTGCGCGGGCTACGCACTCCAGTTGGAAGCCCAACAGACGGCTGGTGGAGAACAAGTTAGCGCAGCAGCTCTTCGACAACCGTGCGTTGCGCAGTCGTATCCAAGAGCAACGCTTGAGTTGGGACAGCGGCATGCCTGCCGTGAGCGACATCTTCCGTCAGTTGACCGAGAGCGATTTCTACCGCAAATATATGGAGGCGGAGAGTTGCACGTACGAGGACGACAAGCGTCTATGGCGTCAGATATACCAGCACCTACTGATGGAGAGCGAGGCGTTGCGCGAGTCGCTGGACGAGATGGAGGTGGTATTGGACAAAGCTAACTGGAACACAGACGTGGAGATAGTGCTCAGTTACGTCGTCAAGACCATCAAGCGTTTCCAAGAAGACAGCACGCCAGACACGCCGCTATTAGAGATGTTCGACAGCGAGGATGAGGTGACATTCGCCACTACCCTGCTGGAGAAAGCCATCAAAGGTCATGCGCAGTACGAGCAGCTCATCAACAGTCATCTCAAGGGCTGGGAAGCCGACCGCATCGCCGACATGGACCGCGTGATATTAGAGGTGGCGCTGGCGGAGATACTGGAGTTCGAGGATATCGCACTGACGATCTCGATGAACGAGTATATCGAGTTGGCGAAGGCATACTCGGGCGATAAGAGCTATATGTTCATCAACGGAATACTGACAGAGATACTCCGCGAGATGAAGAACGAGGGGAAGTTCCTTAAGGCACTGACGCTAAAATAGGCGCTCGTAAGACCTTAAAGGTTTTTTAACAGCCAACACCATTCGGATAGCGTATAATACCCTTCGGCGAGTTAACAAAAAAAAAGAAGAAACAAAACAACAAAAACTATACAATTATGCTTAATTTAATTCTTTTGCAGGCCGAGGCAGGCGCTGCACAACAACAAGGTAATCAATGGACGTTCTGGATCATGATGATCCTGATCTTCGTAGTATTCTATTTCTTTATGATTCGTCCGCAGACCAAGAAGCAGAAAGAGCTGCAGAAACAACGCGAGGCGATGAAGAAAGGCGATAAGGTCGTTACCGCCGGTGGCATCTATGGCGAGATCAAAGAGGTACAGGACAACGCCTTCATCATCACAATCGCTAAGGACGTGACCATCAAGGTAAGCAAAGAGAGCGTGTACGCTGATGTAGCTGACGCGCAGGAGGCTACCAAGGAAGAGAAGAAATAAAGTGAAAAAAGATATCCTGACTTTTCTGCTGTTTGTCGTATTGGCGGCGGCTATCTGGTACGGCCATGCGATGAACTCGGTGCGTAACACACGCGTGCCTGTCCTTATCCAATATACGGGTAAGCCGGGTGCTATCGGTTTAGGTGATAAGGGTCTTCCTGACACGGTGCTTATCGAGGTGCGGGATGCGGGTGCGCGACTGAACGCGTATCACAGTGAACCGCTACGTCTGACGATTGACCTGAGGCAGTATATCCATGGCGACAAAGGTACTATCCATGTGCCTTCCGATGCGCTGCGACGCAGTATAAGCGATATCCTTCAGGGCACAAGTCGGTTGATTGAGACTACGCCTGAAGATATCACGTGTACCTATTTCACGGAGCAGGAGAAGACCGTTCCTGTGGCGCTGCGCGCAACGCTGAACATGGCGAGTGAATACCAAGCGGTAGGTGCGCCTGCGCTGAGTATCAGTCGCGTCAAGTTGTTCGGTCAGGACAAAGTGCTGAGCACCATCGACACTATCTATACCGAAGATATCACGCTGGAGGACATCAGCGACACGCTGGATGTGCGCATCGCGTTGGATATTCCTAAGAATGTGCGTGCCGCGGCAGACAGCGCGAACCTGACGGTCATCACCGAGCGTTTCACGGAGAAGAAATTCATCGTGCCGCTGCATGTAACGGGTGTGCCGGAAGGCAAGCATATTCGTCTCTTCCCACGGGAGGTGGAAGTGAGTGTACGCGTAGGCATGGCGCATTTCGCAGAAGTGGAACCCACCGACGTACGGGCCACTTGTGCCTACTCTGCTAACCGCACCGATAAGTTAGATGTGGAGTTACGCTACTCCAGCCCGTTCATCACCGCCGCTTGGGCGTATCCGGGTGTCGTAGAATTTTTGTTAGAATGAGAAAGATACAAATGGTGGACCTGCAGACGCAGTATCAGCGTATCAAAGGCGATATCGATGCAGGCATACAAGAGGTGATCGACTCCGCCGCGTTCATCAAAGGACCGAAAGTGACGGAGTTTCAGCAGCACTTGGAGCAATATACGGGTGCCAAGCACGTTATTCCTGTGGGTAACGGCACCGATGCGCTGCAGATCGCTTTGATGGGTTTGGGTCTCAAACCCGGGGACGAGGTCATCACCCCTACTTTTACCTTCATCGCTACTGCGGAAGTGGTGGCATTGCTTGGCCTCACGCCCGTGGTCGTGGATGTCGATTGGAACACGATGAACATGGATGTAGAGGCCGTGCGTAGGGCTATCACGCCGCGGACGAAAGCAATCGTACCCGTTCATCTGTTCGGTCAGTGCGCCAACATGGAAGCACTCATGGCGCTGGCGGAGGAGAAACATATCTACATCGTAGAAGATGCATGCCAGGCTATCGGAGCGAAGTACACCTTCGCTAATGGTGAGACCAGACAGGCAGGTACTATCGGTCATATCGGTTGCACCTCTTTCTTCCCGTCCAAGAACCTGGGTTGTTACGGTGACGGCGGTGCTATCTTCACCAACGACGATGGGCTGGCCGAACGCATGAGAGCGATCGCCAACCACGGTTGTCATGTGCGTTACCATCATGACGAGATAGGTGTCAACAGTCGTCTGGATAGTATTCAAGCCGCGGTGCTTGACGCTAAACTGCCGCATCTAAACGAGTATATCGCTGCGCGTCAGAAGGCCGCAGAATATTACGATAAAGCCTTCAAAGATTGCGAAGCATTGCTTATTCCCGGAAGACAAGCGTGTTCGACGCATGTTTTCCACCAATATACACTTCGTGTAGTGGGTGCTGACAGAGATAAGTTGCGTGAGGGACTGGCCGAAGCAGGCATCCCTGCGATGATATACTACCCTGTGCCGTTGCACCAACAGAAAGCCTATCGCGACCCGCGGTACAAAGACGGAGATTTCCCTGTGGCGGAACGACTTGCCGCTTGCGTGCTGTCGCTGCCGATGCACACGGAGTTGGATACCGAACAATTGTCGTACATTACAAGTACTGTACTCGATTTATGCAAAAAGCCGGACTGCAACAGACACTGACACAGACAACGAAATTGTCTCCTACTCAGATACAGGTGATTCGAATGCTCGAGTTACCTTCTATCGAATTGGGTCAGCGTATCAATGAGGAGTTACAAGAGAATCCTGCCCTGGAAGAGGGATTAGGGGATGAGGGGATGAAAGGATTAGAGGATAACTTCGATGAATTCGATGACGGTTACATGCCTGACGACGGCTATGATGAGGGACGGCAACGTGACCCGCTGCAGAACGAAGACTTCAACTACGAGCAGTACGTCTCCGATGATGAGACGCCGAGTTACATGCTGCACCAGCAGTACAATGCGCCCGATGAGGACCGCCGCGAGGTGCCGATCATCGGTGGCAGCAGTCTGATAGAGGAACTCAAATCGCAGATATACCTGACGAACATGACCAAGCCCCAGCGGCACATCGCTAAGTGGGTGTTAGGAAATATCGATGATGACGGTTACCTAAGACGTACGACAGAGCAGTTGGTGGATGATTTGAGTTTTCAGGAGCAGATATCGATTACGGACGAAGAGATGGAGGATATTGTGAAGCAGATCAAGCAGTTCGATCCTCCCGGCATTGCCAGTGCTAACCTGCAGGAGTGTCTGCTGACGCAACTCAAACGCAAACCGCAGAACGAGGCTATCGAACTGGCGCAGGCCGTTCTTACCGACCATTTTGATGCGTTCTCCAAACATCATTTTGATAAGATCAAGCAGCGTCTGGGCTGCACGGATGAGGAGTTTCAGGCGGCTGTACAAGAGATCGTGCATCTCAATCAGAAACCGGCAAACGCCTTCACGGGTTCGGTATACGAGACGCAACGCGAGACCATCATCCCGGACTTCACCATCGAGGAACGCGATGAGGAGTTATTCGTGGTGTTAAACACAGGTGACATCCCGGAACTGCACGTGAGCCGCGACTACAGCGAGATGTTAGCGGACTACAGCGCAATGCCGCAGACGCCGCAAAACAAACAGGCCGCGCAGTTCATCCGCAGCAAACTCGATGCGGCGAAATGGTTCATCGATGCCATCCAGCAACGCAACGAGACGCTGATGAAGACCATGACGGCCATTCTGAAGTTCCAATACGATTTCTTCTTGGACGGCGAGGAGACGAGTCTCAAACCGATGATTCTCCAAGATATCGCAGACCGCACGGGATATGATGTATCGACCATCTCGCGTGTGAGCAACAGCAAGTATGTGCAGACGCGCTATGGCATCTATCCGCTCAAGTATTTCTTCTCGGAATCCATGACGAATGCCGAAGGCGATGAGATATCTACGCGAGAGATCAAGAAAATCCTGCAAGAGGTCATTGACGGGGAAGATAAACGCAGTCCGCTGACGGATGAGCAGTTAGTGACCATCCTCGGCGAGCACGGATATCCTATCGCGCGACGCACAATTGCCAAGTATCGCGATTTATTAGGTATTCCGGTGGCGAGATTGAGGAAGACGGTGTAAAAGGATTAGAGGATTAGTGGTTAGAATTTTGGATTATATCGCGAAGGCGCTGAGTGTACTACTCTACCCGCTGTTTGTGCCTACCTACGGGATGGCGCTTTTCTGTTGGGCCTTCCACACGCAGGTAATGCCACTCTCGTGGCTATGGGTGACGATTGCTATCGTAGGCACGTTTGTGCTGACCTGTTTTCTGCCTATCACTGCTATCTGGATCATGATGCGTCGCGGTGAGGTCAAAGACCTGCAAATAGAAGATGCGTCCCAACGCACAATGCCGTATCTGTATAGCGCGTTAGGCTTCGGCTTTTGGAGTTATCTGATGATTGCGGTACTGCATGCACCAGTATATATCGGTTTTATCGCTTGTGGTGCAACGGCTGCGATTGCACTCATCACTCTCATCAACCGTTTCTGGAAGATCAGTGCGCACCTCACGGGCTTCGGTGGACTATTCGGAGGATTACTCTGTTACTGCTTAGGCATCGGTGCCCTGCCGACGGTAGGTACATGGTGCTTATGGTTCGCGATGACATTAATACTGATGTTCGCGCGCTTGCGCTTGCAAGCCCACACCTCCGCACAAGTGATTGCCGGCTGGTTATTAGGTTTATTGAGCACGTTTGTGCCCTATTGTATCTTCAGTTATGTTCACTAAAGGCCGTATATATATCCTTGCGCTCTGCCTGACGATAGCTGCTTGGCTACCGGCACAGGAATTGAGTGACCAGGCGCGCATCTCGCTTATCACGTGCGCGCCCGGACAAGAGTTGTACGCGCGCTACGGGCATACAGCGCTGCGTGTATGTGACCCCGTGAACGATTTGGACTACACCTTCAACTACGGCGTTTTTGATTTCGAGGTGGACCATTTCTATTGGAAATTCGTGAAAGGCGAGACCTGGTACGAGTTAGGAGCTACGCCGACCTGGTGGTTCATGCGCGAGTACAGAGAGGAAAACCGCCCTGTCTATGAGCAGGTACTGAACCTCACCGCCGAACAACGCGAGGCTTTATGGATGGCCTTGCTCACCAACTACGCCCCCGAGAACCGCAAATACCTCTATAACTTCGTCTTCGACAACTGTGCTACGCGCCCTTATGTGCTGATAGCCAATGCTTTAGGCGATACTATTCTTTCGGAGTATACCGGTTATACGGGCATCACCTATCGTCGTTTCATCCGTCATTATACAGGTGCGTTGACTTGGTCGAACGCCGGCATTAACTTGCTTTTCGGTCGTAAGGCAGACCGTCCGATGCGTTCCAAAGACCGCCTGTTCTTACCGGAAGAGTTGATGCTCTTCATGCAACAAGCACACCTGAGTGATGGCACTCCGGTGGTCAGCAGCGGAGAGGTAGCGCCCTTCGTCATCGCCCGCACGCCCTGGTATGCTACTTGGCCTTTAGGCCTTGCGCTCTATTTCCTTGTGGTGCTCGCTATAAGTATCTATGACCGCAAGCGCCAACGCTGGAGTTGGTGGGTGGAAGTAGTGGCAGGTGTACCGTACCTCGCCTTACTGCTGATAGTAGGCTTTTTAACTTTCTTCTCTTGTCATCCGTTGGTAGGCTTCGGATGGCGATTACTGATTATTCCTTTGACCCACTTATGCGCAAGACTCGTTTATATAGTACGTTGATAATCAGCATTCTGGCTGTGCTTTCTTATGCCGCTCCGCGTTTGACGGTAGTGGCTGTAGTGGATGGACTGACGTCCGAGAACCTCGCTCTGCTGCGTCCGTATTGGCAGCAAGGCGGTTTGAGAACCTTAAGCGAAGAGGCTTTCCAGACGACGGTCGCTTTTCCGCATCTTGTATATGGCGGTAATGAGACCACGGCGACGCTCGTCACGGGTGCTACGCCAGACCGGCACGGCTACACAATGGATAACTATTTCCAGCGTCGCGACCGTCGTTTGCACGCGATGCTGGATGACGAGACGGCGCATGGCATCGGCACGAACTTACATCTGTCTTCGCGTGCCTTGCTCAGCCGCACGATAACGGATAAGATGCGTCTGCTCTACCCTGCGGCGAAGATCTACGCGATTGGTATTCAACCTCAGACAACCGTGTTGCTGGCAGGTCATACAGCGAACGCGTGCTGCTGGATAGACCCCGAGACACGCAAGTGGGCTGCAACGGCAGCGTTTACCGAAGGTCTACCGAGTGCCGCCTATAACTACAATAACGGCGGACGATTTGAGATCCTCGCTTCGCATCAGTGGACGCCACGCATGGATATCATGATGTACAACAGCCCGACGGCACAGGAACGCAAGAAAGGTTTCTCGTATACCGTAAGCGACGTACTGACACATTCTCCAGAGGCGAACACTTTAGTGATTGAACTGGCGCTGGCCTTGCAGAAAGAAGAGAAATTAGGTGCGGACGCCACACCTGACCTGCTGATGCTTCAACTCAACACCATCAGTCCGCAGGCGCAATCGGATTATATCGCCAGTGCGGAACAGGAAGATCTATACCTGCATTTGAACCAAGATTTGGGCTATCTGATGGAGCAGTTGGACAAACGTATCGGCCGTGCGAACTACCAATTGTTAGTGGTCGGTCGACCTGTGTTAGGCACTTCCGCACAGACCTTAAGCGACATCCGCATGCCGGTTCAGCAGTTCAACACCGATCGCGCAGCAGCCCTCACGGGCACGTACCTCATGGCATTGTACGGTCATGAGCGCTGGGTAGAAGGCAGTTACGGTCAATCGATATATCTCAACCGCACGCTCATCGAGCAGAAACGATTGAGTCTGGAGACCATGCAACGCCAGGTAGCTAATTTCCTGATGGATTTTGAGGGCGTGCAGATAGCGATGCCGGGCCACGAGGCGATGCAGTATCCGCTGTTGAGCACCACGCTCTGCAAACGCCATGCAGGAGATGTAGTATTCATGCTGCAACCCGGCTGGCAGTTGATGTTAGATGAGAAACGCGCCGTGGATAAGGTGATTGATGATAATCCTACCGCACCGCTGCTTTTCTGGAGCGGAGCACTGCGTCCTATGCCACAAAATCCTATCGATGCAACAGGTGTAGCAGATTTAATATTTTGATATATGATATTTCACGAGATTAAAGTAAATTATTCCCGTCAAACGGGAGAAGACAACCCGGGTAAGGTGAAAGAGACTTACCTCGTAGATGGAGCCGTTAGTTTTGCGGACGCAGAGACCTGCCTGATGGACGAGATCAAACCGTTCATCTTCGGCGACTGCGAAGTGATGAGTTGTAAGCGCAGCCAGTTCTTTGAGACCTTCCCCAACGAAGGTGGTGAGTATTGGTTCAAGGCGCGCGTAGAGATGATTACTATCGACGGAGAGAAAGAGACGCGCAAGAGTGTAGCTGTACTGGTGCAGGCCAACACGCTGGATGATGCCGTCTATGCCCTTCGTCAGGCACTTAAGTCCTACGACTGCGAGATCATCTCGATTGCTAAATCGCCGATCATGGATATCCTGCACGCCGTTCATTGATGCCGCTGCAGTTCGACATACGAGCTATCCTGAAGGCCAAGGCGCCGAAGGCGCATGTACCGAATTTCATCATCCGGTACCTTGAGCGCATCGTCCATGTGAAACAGATGAACGCCTTCCTGCGCAAGTATCCTAACCTCAAAGGTTATGAGTTCATCGACCGCGTCATCCACGAAGAGTTAGGTTGCTCAGCTTCTATCGAAGGAATAGAGAATATCCCAACGGAAGACAAACCCGTTATCTTCGTGAGCAACCACCCCCTCGGTGGTCTGGACGGGATGATCATCGCCAAGATGATTCACGAGAGCCGTCCGCGGCCGCTGAAAGTAATCGTGAATGAGCTGCTGATGTTCATGGAACCGATAGCAGACTTATGGGCACCGGTGAATAAAGTAGGACGGCTGAGTCGCGAGCAAGTAGAAGCACAACAACGGATGTGGGAAGCCAAGACCGATGTACTCACCTTCCCTGCCGGCGCGTGCAGCCGTTTGCAACGTATTGACGGGAAATGGCAGATACGCGATCTCGAATGGCAGAAGAATTTTATACAACGCGCAAAAGAGTATCAGCGCGACATCGTGCCTATCTATTTCGAAGGCCATAACAGTCGCTTCTTCTATGCGCTGGCGTATATCCGCAAGCTACTGCATATAAAACTGAACATCGAGATGTTATACCTCGTGGACGAGATGTACGGTGCGCACGGCAAGCATTTCAAAGTGCATGTACTGCCACCTATCCCCTACTCCACGTTTGATAACAGCAAGACTCCCAAACAATGGGCTGAATATGTAAAATCAATTGTCTATGCAACCAATAATACCACCTGTTGACACCGCCCTCCTGTTGCAAGAATTAGAGGGACATTTACTTCGTCCGTCCAACAAGGCGGACAACCTCATCTATGACATCACTTCGCATGAGTGCCCAAACGTCATGCGTGAGATAGCGCGTTTGCGTGAGATCAGTTACCGCGATGGCGGTGGAGCTACCGGTAAAGAGATGGATATCGATGAGATGGACCTGATGGCGAAGCCCTATCACCAACTCATCGTCTGGGATCCTGAGCACCAACAGATCATCGGCGGTTACCGTTATCTGATTGGTTCAGAAGCCGAGATACGAGACGGACAACCGTTCATCACGTCGGCGCATCTCTTCCATTACTCTGAGCGTTTTATTCGTGACTACCTGCCAAACACGATTGAGTTCGGTCGTGCTTTCGTGCAACCGATGTATCAGAAACGGGAGATGGGCGTGAAGGCGCTCTTTGCGCTCGATAACATCTGGGACGGCATCGGGGCCGTGATGTACAACCACCCTGAGGTGCGCTGGATGATCGGTAAGGTCACTATCTACCCGGATTATAACGTCGCAGCGCGGAACTTGATTTACGATTACCTGAACCGCTATCATCGTGGTGAGGAAGGTCTGTTCGCACCGTATAATGCGTTACCTATTCCGGTGATCGACTCGCCGTTTGAGGGTCCTGACGCACAGGAGAACTATCATGTATTGCAGCGTGCGGTGCGTGAACAAGGGACGGTCATCCCGCCTATGTTCTCCGCATATCTGAACCTCACCAACGACCTGCAGTTCTTCGGCAACGCCATCAATGATGAGTTGGCAAACGTATACGAGACAGGTATCATGGTAGATCTGGAGACCGTGTACCCGGAGAAGAAAGAACGATATATAGCTACCTACGCGCAATGGTTGCAGAACAAATAAGGAGTGTGCGCGCACATATACCCGCGGGTGTGACACTCGTGTGCGTGAGTAAGTTTCAGCCGGTAGAGGCTATCCGCGAGGCATACGAAGCCGGTGAACGCCATTTCGGGGAGAGTCGTGTGCAGGAACTCAAGACCAAAGTGCCCCAACTGCCTGCTGACATCCACTGGCATTTCATCGGCCACCTGCAAACCAATAAAGTGCGGGACTTGCTGAAACTACGTCCTTTCCTTATCCAGTCTGTGGACTCGGAGCGACTGCTGCAAGCCATTAACGACGAAGCAGCAAAATTAGGCATCATCCAAGACGTGCTGCTCGAAGTGCATGTAGCCAAAGAAGAAACCAAGACCGGTTTCTCGCCGGAGGAGATTTCTGATTTCACATTTCACATTTCACATTTCACAAATGTCCGCATCCGCGGACTGATGTGCATGGCTACGAATACCGATGACGAGGTTGAGATCCGCAGATGTTTTCTTACAGCGAAAGCGATATTGGAGCAAAGCGGTTTTACAGCGCCGGCGATCCTATCCATGGGCATGAGTGACGACTACTGCATTGCGATCGAATGCGGCAGCACCATGGTGCGCATCGGTTCGACGATCTTCGGGTCGAGAGGCTCGACACCCGCTTATTCGAAGTTGCCGAAGGCGGTCTTTTTTGACCAGGACGGCGTCCTCTATAACTCAATGCCTTATCATGCCAAGGCTTGGGAGTTGGCGATGAACGAGAACGGTCTGCCGTTCACCGCGCAAGAGGCCTATCGCAATGAAGGTCGTACTGGCGCATCAGTGATACAAGAAGCCTTCTTGAAGTTACACCCCGATAGTGACTGCGATTTGACGGAACTGTCTAATAAGATCTATGCCGCTAAGTCCGCTCATTTCATTCGTTTGACAGGTGGTCAATTACCGGAATTGATTCCGGGTATTCGCGACGTGCTCAACTTCCTGCGCGACAGAGGTGTACAATGTTGGGTAGTGACGGGTTCAGGTCAGCGTTCCCTTATTGACCGTCTCACCTCCACTTTTGAAGGTATCTTCACGCCCGAGCACATCATCACTTCTTTCGATGTCACGCATGGCAAACCAGACCCCGAACCTTATCTCAAGGCCTGGGAACGGTCGGGATTTAAGAAAGAGGAATGTATGGTAGTGGAGAATGCACCGCTTGGAGTGCGTGCCGGCAAGGCAGCGGAACTCTTTACGGTTGCCGTCAATACCGGTCCATTACCTGATACGCTCTTATGGAACGAAAAAGCCGATATAGTGCTGCCGAACATGGCAGCGCTGTTAGAATGGCTACAGAAACGCCAATAGTTCCGGCAGGGCGTGGATAACCACTAATCCACTAATCTCTTTATCCCCTAATCCTTCATTTCTTCTATTGAAGAAACAGGTATCCATCCCGACAGCTTGTGCGCCGAGGATGTCGGTCGTCATGCTGTCTCCTACCATCAGAATCTCTTGCGGCTGCAGTCCACAGCGACGCAATGCCTCCTGATAGAAACGGATGTCCGGCTTGTCATAGCCGATATCCATCGAGATATACGTGTCTTCGAAATAGGACAACACACCTGCGTACTCCAGCCGGCTACGCTGGAGATGACCGAAACTGTTACTCGCCGCAAAGAGCCTGTATCCCTTGGTGCGCAAGGTCTCCAGCGTCTCTTTTGCATCCGGCACTAATGTATGCGTCTTTCCCCAAGCCTCCCGAAAAGCATGCTTGAAGATATCCACGCTCTCCGGAGGATAGCCTGCGCGCTCACAGAACTCTTTCGGATACATCTCCATCACTTCCGCTATGGTATGCAAGCCATGCTTGGCTTCGGAGAAGAGCCGCCCGCTGATGGAGAAGAAAAGATCGAAGAGCTTGTCGTCAGTCTCCTCATTAAGCGCGCGCAGCGCAGCGTCAAACGCTTCCCTGCAGCAAGGGATATAGTCGAGAATAGTATCGTCTATATCTATAAAAATCGCCTTATAACGCATTTTTTTAGCCAAATATTTGCATATGTCGGGAAAAAGCAGTACTTTTGCATCCGCTTTTCAGAACAGGTAGTTCTTATCTCGTTTCGCTCGAACGATCTACTACCCGCTCTGCAAAGCCGAGCGGGTAGTAGTTCAGCCCGGTTAGAATGCCTGCTTTGGGAGCAGGAGGTCGTGAGTTCGAATCTCGCCTACCCGACTACAAGATGACGGTTTCCCCATGTTCGGGAACCGTTATTTCTTTAAAACCAGCCTCTTCGAGGTGTTCTTTATATGCTTCTGCGGCCTCTTCTGCTCCGTGTACTACGAAGACGCGTTGTACTTTGTCTGCCTGCAGGCTGCGAGTAAGGTAATCAATCATCTCCTTGTAGTCGCCATGCCCGGAGAAGCCTTCTATCTTTGTTATCTGGGCTTTGATACGCCTGTCAAGGCCGAAAATGGATATCCACTGCAAGCCCGGCTGCTGGATACGTGCGCCGAGGGTGGTAGGTTCGCAATAACCGACGATGAGGATCGTGCATCGCGGGTCAGAGATGTGATTGGCTACGTGATGCTTGATACGCCCGGCTTCCAACATACCGGAAGCGGAGATGATGATACACGGGTCTTCTTTATGATTGAGCATCTTCGACTCACGGATATCGGTGATATACTTCAAGGTATTGAAACCAAAGGGATCCGGGTCAAACTGCATGGTGTCTCGCACTTCGTCACTCAGTTCTTCGGGATACATGCGGAAGATCTGGGTGGCATTGGTGCTCATCGGCGAGTCCACATAAACAGGGATGTGCGGCAAGCGTCCGTCGTTATAGAGCTGGTTGAGCACATAGACGATCTCTTGTGTACGTCCTACGGAGAAAGACGGGATGAGCAACTGGCCTTTACGATAGACGCAGGTGTCTTCTACAACGCCCAAGAGCTGCTCCTCTGTAACTTCCGCCTCCTCGTGAAGACGGTCTCCGTAGGTGGATTCACAGATGAGATAGTCGCATTGCGGGAAGAGTTGCGGAGATGGCAAAATATGGCAATGCGCACGTCCGATATCACCGGTGTAGGCCAGACTCTTCCATCTTTTCTTCCCTTCTTCTTCCTCATATATCTCCAGCGAGCAGATGGCGCCGCCGAGCATGTGTCCGGAGTTGGTGAAGGTGAGCAGCACATCATCGAAAAGACGGAAGCGGCGGTCATAACTATAGGTGACGAAATGCTTCATCGCCTTATTGACGTCCTGCTGCGTGTAGAGGGGTTCAATCTTATATGTCTTACCTTTCTCTTTATGCGGGTTCTGGCGGTCGATCTTCTTGTTATACATGCGCACGTCCTGCTCCTGAATAAAAGCAGTGTCGGTAAGCATGAGTGCGCATAGGTCACGCGTAGCCGGCGTACAATAGATATCTCCTTTGAAACCTTTCTTCACGATATACGGGATAAGTCCCGAGTGGTCGATGTGCGCATGGCTGAGCACTACGCAATCCAGCGTAGCTGGGTCGAAGCCCAAGTCGCGGTTCGCGGCATCGGTCTCCATTCCTTTACCTTGGTACATGCCGCAGTCCAGAAGAATAGTATGTCCGGAATCGGTAGTGATGAGGTGCTTGCTTCCCGTCACTTCTCGCGTGGCGCCTAAGAATTGTATTTTCATGGCAGATTACGTTTTCGGGCACAAAATTACTAATAATTTTGCATATATGCAAGATTTTTCGTATCTTTGCCGCAAATTTTGAAAACTATGAAACCAATTAGAGTTCTCATCATGGCTGTTTTAGCATTATTTAGTGCCTCGTGTAAGAACAATGTTCCGGCAGAGAGTGCGCCGGCTGCAAGTAACGCAAGCGAAGAGAAAGCGCCTATCACCAAACCGCAGATTACCATCAAAGGTGGTCGTCTGACGCCTGAAGGTCTGTGGGCCATGGGTCGCATCGGTAGTGTGAAGAGTGATATCGAGACGGGTCTGTTAGCCTATACCGTCAGTTACTACAGCGTAGAGGAAAACCGCTCCACGACTTGGATACGTGTCTGCAACCCCTTCACCGAGAATGGTGAGATGGAGGTAGTGGATGAGTTCGTAGGTAGCGAGCCTGCTTGGTTCGGCAACAGCGGTTGTCTGGCTTATCTCAAAGGCGGCAAGTTGTATTTACGTCGCGATAAAGAAGACGTAGAAGTGCAGGGGGCGGAAGATATCGAAGGCTTCCTTCTCTCCCCGATGCGCGACCGGGTGGTACTCATCAAAGAGGTGAAGACTGTTCCTTCAACCGCGGACAAATATTCTGACTTGCCTCTGGCAAGCGGCCGCATAGTAACCGACCTGATGTACAAGCATTGGGATGAGTGGACGGAGAGCGCTCCGCAGCCGTTTGTATACCCGCTGACGATCAAATATGTAGGCGAGGGCGAACGCATTGAGTCCGCAGAGGTAGGCAAAGGCGTGAATATCCTTGAGGGCACCGCGTTCGAATGCCCGATGAAGCCCTTCGGAGGCATTGAGCAGTTGGCATGGAATCCGAATAACGAGGAGATAGCATATACCTGCCGCAAGAAGACGGGGCTGGATTACGCAGTAAGTACCAACAGCGATATTTATCTTTATAATGTTCGCACGCGCAAAGCGAAGAATATCACGGCCGACAACAAGGGCTATGACATCAACCCTGCCTATTCGCATGACGGCAAATGGATTGCATGGCAGTCTATGGAGCGCGACGGCTATGAAAGCGATGAGAACCGCTTGGCGGTGATGAACCTCAAGACCGGCGAGAAGAAGTACATCGTCTCGGGCTTCGGCCAGAATGTCAATGAGTTCGCATGGTACGACGACACCACCCTGCTCTACACCGATGTGTGGTCAGGCACGATTGACCTCTATCTGACAAACGTCAACGGAGGCGGAGAACGTATTACGGAAGGTCAGTACGACCTTAGTCTGGGTGACGTAAGCGACCATTACGCCTTCCTGTTAGGCCATTCGATGCGTCAGGCCAACGAGATATACCGGATGGATATCGAAGAGTATCTCAAAGATCCGTCGCGTGACTTCGGTCCGCGAGGCATCGACTGGGAGCAACCGCACACGTCTATGGAGAAAGAGATCCCGCAGCTGACGCACGAGAACGATAATATCTATTCGCAGATCGAGCGCTCGAAAGTAGAGCCGCGCTGGCAACGTACTACGGATGGCAAAGAGATGCTGACGTGGATCATCTATCCGCCGCATTTCAACCCCAAGAAGAAATATCCGACGATCTTGTATTGCGAAGGTGGTCCGCAGAGTCCGGTTAGCCAGTTCTGGTCCTTCCGTTGGAACTTCATGATGATGTCTGCAGGCGATTATATCATCGTAGCACCTAACCGCCGCGGTCTGCCGGGCTTCGGTAAGGACTGGAATGAAGAGATTAGCGGTGACTACGGAGGTCAGTGTATGAAAGACTTGCTGACGGCTATCGATGAGTTCTGCAGCGAACCGTACGTAGATAAGAATCGTCTGGGCTGCGTAGGTGCTTCCTTCGGCGGCTACAGCGTATATTGGTTAGCAGGCCATCATGAGGGTCGTTTCAAAGCCTTCATCGCCCATGATGGCATCTTCAACCTCGAGCAGCAGTATCTGGAGACCGAAGAGAAATGGTTCGCCAACTGGGATCTCGGCGGTGCTTATTGGGATAAGGAGAACGAAGTGGCGCAACGTACGTACGAGAACAGTCCGCATAAGTTCGTGGATAAATGGGATACACCTATCCTCTGCATCCACGGCGAGAAAGACTACCGTATTCTGGCCAGTCAAGGAATGGCGGCTTTTGATGCAGCGAAGATGCGCGGCGTGCCGGCGGAGTTACTCATCTTCCCGGATGAGAACCACTGGGTACTCAAGCCCCAGAACGGTGTACTATGGCAACGCGAGTTCCGCGCATGGCTCGATAAATGGCTGAAGAAATAGCTTAGAGGATGAAGTATTTTTACGAATACGACATAAAGTACCAGGAGGTTGACGGGCGTAAGAAGTTACGGCTCTTTAACCTCGAGAACTACCTCTTGGAGGTAGCCGGGACGGTGGCGGACGAGTTAGGTTTCGGCATTGCGGCGCTGCATCCGCGGGGACTGACGTGGATACTCACGCGTCTGTCGATAGAGATGTACGAACTGCCTACGCATTGCGAGAGAGTGACGTTTGAGACCTGGATCGAGTCCAACGCGCACATGCTCAGCACCCGTGACTACCGCATCTACAGCGGTGCGGGAGAGAGCAAGCGTCTTATCGGTCAGTGCAAGAGTGTGTGGGCAGTGCTGGATCTGGAGAAACGCGAGATTGTTAATGTCTTCGATGATCCGATCTTTGAGGGATGCATTGACGGAGAGGTGCTGAATATGGACCGTATTCGCATGACCACGATTCCTGAGCCTACAGGTTATATGCCGCATAAGGTCGTTTATTCCGATATCGATTATAACGGGCATTGCAACAGTTGCCGCTATCTGCAAGCGATGACGGACGCCTATCTGCCGAACTACTACGGTAAGACCGTGCGACTCGATATCAACTACTCCAAAGAGGCTATGCCGGGAGAGGAACTGATGATTAACTATCTGGTGGGCGCCGACGGCGTACAATACCAACTGAAGAATGAACAAGGCGAGACGTCCTGTTCGGCAAAGATAACGGTTAACGAATTAACGAATTAACGATGGATATACAAGAAAACAACACGCTGTTAAAGCGTCCCTCGGAATTGGAATGCGATGTAGTGCGTTTCCAAAATCAGAAAGACAAATGGATTGCCTTCGTCGGTCTCAAAGACGGACGGCCTTATGAGATCTTCACGGGTCTGGCCGACGATGAGATGGGTATTGCCCTTCCTAAGTCTGTCACTAAAGGCAAAGTGATCAAAGTGGTACAACCGGACGGCACGAAGCGTTATGACTTCCAATTCGTCAATACGCGCGGCTTCAAGACCACTGTAGAAGGACTGAGTTATAAGTTTGATCGCGAGTTCTGGAACTACGCGCGTCTGATCTCGGGTGTGCTGCGTTACGGAATGCCGATTGACCAGGTAGTGCACATGATCAGCGGTCTACAGATGGATAACGACTCCATCAACAGCTGGACAACAGGTGTAGCTCGTGTACTCAAGCGCTACATCCCGGGCGTCACTATCGAAGAGGAACCGGAGAACTAATCCCCATACAAAGGAAAAGGCACGCAACCGCGTGCCTTTTTCTTTCTCTTACTTTTCTGCAATAAATCGCGTCTCGAGCATTCCCAGAGACTGATTCTCCACTACTTTAATACCATACTTGCGACGCCACTGGCTGGCTAAAGAACGCCAGAAACCACGGGTGACGTAGGCATAGATAAATGGATGAAGATGCAACTGCAGACCTTTGCCGTGCTGTTCAAATTCATGCACGATCTGCTCCTCCAATTGGTCGGTAAAGAGGATCGACGGTTGTATCTTTCCTTTGCCGCCACAGGTCGGACAGGTCTCTTCCACTTGCATTTCTACCGCCGGGCGCACACGCTGACGCGTGATCTGCATCAGACCGAACTTACTGAGCGGAAGCACGTTATGCTTGGCGCGGTCGCGATCCATGAGTTTGCGCACGTAGTCGTAGAGCTGCTGCTGGTGCTCTTTGGAGTCCATGTCGATGAAATCGACGATGATGATTCCTCCTATATCGCGTAAGCGCAACTGGTGCACCAGTTCGTCTGCCGCCAGCATATTAAACTGGTAGGCATTCTCCTCTTGGTCCTCGTAGATTTTCTTGCTGCCGGAATTGACATCTATGGAGAACAGTGCTTCGGTCTTATCGATGATGAGATAACCACCATGCTTGAAACCGACCGTTCTGCCGAGTCCCGTCTTCATCTGGCGGGTGATGTCGAAATGGTCGAAGATAGGTTGTGTCCCTTTGTATAACTTGACAATCTTCGCGCTCTCAGGAGCAATGAGTTCCAGATAATGACGCACTTCATCATAGATGTCTTGGTCATTGATCTGAATAGAGGTGAAGTCAGGGCTTAGCACATCTCGGATGATGCCGAGCGTACGTCCTAACTCTTCGCTCACCAGACTCACCGGTTCCTTCTGCTGGAGCGATTTGATGGTCTGTTGCCAACGCTCTACGAGCAGTCGCAGTTCGTTGTCCAACTCCGCTACACGTTTATCTTCCGCTACCGTACGAACGATGATGCCGAAGCCCGCAGGCTTGATAGAGAGCATCAGTTGTTTGAGACGCTGGCGTTCCGCCTCGCGTTTGATTTTCTGGCTGACCATCACGCCGTCGGAGAAGGGGATGAGGACGATATTTCGTCCCGCGATAGATATCTCGGCCGTCAGGCGCGGACCTTTGGTGTTAATCGGTTCCTTAGAAACCTGCACCAATATCGGGTCACCTACCTTCAGCACCTCAGCTATCTGTCCTTCTTTACCTACTTCGGGTTGACGAGGTGTCTTAGTGATCACCGGAATACGTCGTCTGTCCGAAACGGCTTTGGTCACATACGTCTGCAGCGTACGAAACTGAGAACCTAAATCCAAATAATGCAGAAAAGCTTCTTTCTCATGACCTACATCTACAAAAACCGCATTCAGCGCCGGCATGACCTTCTTCACACGTCCGTAGTAGATATTTCCTACGGAGAAATTATCCTGGTCGCGTTTCTCACGCGCCACTTCCTGCAATCGGTCATCCTCTGTCAGCGCTATCGCGATCTCTTGCGGCTGTACGTCCACAATCAATTCGCTTTTCATACTGTGTTGAGTTTTAAATAAATAAAAAAGCCTTGTGGCAACGCGTCTACACTTAGACGCATCTTAAGCCACAAAGCTACAGCACCGTCATTTACTTATGCTTATGACGATTCTTGCGTAAGCGTTTTTTGCGCTTATGCGTCGACATCTTATGTCTCTTATGCTTCTTTCCGTTTGGCATAATGATTAATTATTAAAACGTTAGTATATCTTGTTATTTTTTTCCAATTAGCGCATCTCTGCCGCAAACTCTGCAGCCGGCTTGAAGGATGCGATGCGGTGCTCAGGCACCTTGACTGAAGTATTCTTACCGATGTTACGCGCAATTTTCGCTTTGCGAGTCTTAGCCACAAAACTACCGAAGCCACGAAGGTATACGTTCTCCCCCTTGACCATATTTTTCTTTACGCTATTCATGAAAGCCTCTACAACGATACTGATAGTGGTCTTGTCATAGCCGGTAGCAATCGTCATTTCGTTAATGAGTTCAGCTTTAGTCATATCAATAGAGATTTTTTGTTATTTTAATCCGAAAAACTCTGCAAAGGTACTATAAATTATTGAAATACAAAAGTTTTTAGCAAAAAAAATTGCAAAAATCGTTATTTTTTTGTACTTTTGTGCTCGATTTCCGTGTTTTGGGGTCCAAAAAATGTTGAAAACTATGCTCAACTCGTTAGTATATAGTCATTTATACGATTGGTATGAAGTCAATCACCGTACTCTTCCGTGGCGTGAGACGGAGGATGCTTATGCAATCTGGTTGAGCGAGATTATCTTGCAACAGACGCGAGTGTTGCAAGGCCTCGATTACTGGCGGCGGTTTATGGCGCGTTGGCCGAACGTGGAAGCGCTGGCGTCAGCAGATGAGGCAGAAGTGCTGCGCGAGTGGCAAGGATTAGGTTATTACAGCCGCGCGAGGAACTTGCATAAGGCCGCACAGATGATCGTGGAGCGCGGATGGACTTCCTTCCCTACCCGTTTTGAAGATATCCGCGCCTTACCGGGCGTGGGCGACTATACGGCAGGCGCAATCGCGAGTTTCGCGTACAACCAGCCTTACCCGGCCATGGATGGTAACGTGTATCGCGTGGTCGCACGACTGATGGATATCGACGAGGCGTTTGATACCACGGCGGGCAAGAAACTCTTCCATCAGCAGATAGAGAAGCTGCTGGATCGCGCCAATCCGCGGCTCTTCAACTCCGCCATCATGGAGTTCGGTGCGCTGCATTGCACGCCTGTCTTAGGTGATAACTGCCTCACCTGTCCCTTACAGGGACAATGTGCCGCTTATGCGCACGGCACGGCGGAACTGCTGCCGGTTCGTAAACCGCGACCGAAAGTACGTGACCGCTGGTTCACCTACCATATTTATATGAAGGGAGACGAGACGCTTATCCAGCGCCGCGAGGCGAAAGATATCTGGTATCACCTCTACGAATTCCCGTGCGAGGAGAGTGATCCCCTAACCACTAATCCCCCAACCGCTAATCCGTCCTTCCCCTTTACTCACCTTCTCTCGCATCAACGCCTGCACGCGCGCTATGTTATACATAAGGTACAAAAAATGCCGGACTTGCCCGGCACTATTGTCATCCGTTGGGAAGAACTCAACGATTACGCTCTTTCTCGATTAACGCTGCGAGTGCTTGATACACTTCGCCATAAGGCGTAGCCTTAAGAACCTCCAGATGATGCTTTATCACCGCTTCGTCTCCGCGTTGCGCGGGGCCTGTCTGTGCGTCCTTGGGCGCCAAGGTGTGCACCTTTGCGGCCGTCTGGTCGATAAGCGGCAACAGGGCTTCGAAAGGTATCTGCGTGCCTTTGAGCAGCTCCGCAGCGATGCGGTACATGAGGTTTGAGTAGTTATTGGCAAACACGCCGGCGATGTGCAGCCGCTCGCGGTCACGCTGCGAGCACTCGTATATACGGCTCGTCAGGCATTGCGCAAGGGAATAAATAGCTGCGACGTCGTCGATGTTACGGCCCTCAAAGAAACACGGGATGCCGCTCCAGTTGTCTATCAACGCCTCACGACTGAAGGTCTGGAGGAAGTACATCACGCCTGCATGAGGTTTGTCCGCACCGAACACATCGATAGGCATCGTGCCCGAGGTGTGCACATGCAGCGCCTTCGGCGCTTGAACCAGACTCACCACCTCCGCCAGCACTTTATCCACCACCGTGTAGATATAGATATCTGCCGCTGGCAAAGCCTTCACAGCCTCCGGATCCGCCGTCAGCGGACGGGCGTGCACCAGCTCCGTCTGGATACCATTCACCGCAAAAGCATGGTGTATATTCGTCCCGACACTCCCCGCTCCGATAATAGCAATCTTCATGAATTAGCGTATTTGAGTGCAAAGGTAGCGCTTTTTTTGTATATATGCAAATAAAAATAACACGCACAAATTGTATATTATATTATATATAATATAGTTTCGCACAAAAAAAAAGCAGTATTTTTTCAGAAATTTAGTGCGTGATAAGTGCGTCATAAGTTGGTGATAAGTACGTGATAAGTGCGTGATAATTAGAGAAATCACGGCGCAACCACGGCTTAGACACCTATCTGACAATAAGAAAAAAACAGGCGGTTAGCCGGCGAAGGCTTTGTAGAACTCGGTGACAGCGATGATGCCTTTCTCCCAGACCTCAAGGTCCATGGACTCGTTCGGCGAGTGGATGGCGTTCTGCTCGAGACCGAAGCCCATGAGGATAGTCTTGCAACCGAGGATGGCTTCAAAAGCGGCGATGATAGGTATCGAACCGCCACGACGAGCTGCCAACGGACGTTTGCCAAAGGCAACTTCAAAGCCTTTCTCTGCGGCCTTATAGGCCGGTATATCTATCGGGCAGACGTATCCCTGACCGCCATGCATAGGAGTGACGCGTACACGCACTCCGTCCGGTTTAATGGAGTTGATAAAGTTTATAAACGCCTTTGATATCTTCTCATGGTCCTGGTTCGCCACCAGTCGGCAGCTCACTTTCGCAAAAGCCTTGGACGGAAGAACAGTCTTCGATCCTTCTCCCGTATAACCTCCCCAGATACCACATACATCGAAAGAAGGCCGGCAGGAGTTACGCTCGAGCGTGCTATACCCCACTTCACCGAAGACATCATCCACATCGATAGCGGCATTGTATTTCTCCTGGCTGAACGGTATTTGCGCAATCATGGCGCGTTCTTCGTCCGGGATAGGCAGCACATCATCATAGAAGCCCGGGATAGTGATGCGACCGTCCTGATCCACCACCTTGGCAAGCATCTCGCAGAGGGCATTCACAGGGTTCTTCACCGCACCTCCGAAATGACCGGAGTGCAGGTCTCTGTTCGGTCCGTCCACCTCTATCTGCCAATACGCGAGGCCACGGAGGCCGGTGGTGATAGAGGGCGTCTCTTTGCCAATCATCGAAGTATCGGAAACAAGGATGATATCGGCTTTGAGCAGGTCTTTATGGTCCTCAAGGAAGGCCTCTAAGGACGGCGAACCGATCTCTTCTTCGCCCTCAAAAATAAACTTGACGTTACATTTCAGTTGGCCGGTCTGAACCATATACTCGAAGGCTTTGGCTTGGATCATCGCCTGACCTTTGTCGTCATCCGCTCCGCGGGCATAGAGACGTCCGTCACGGATAGATGGTTCCCACGGATCCGACTTCCACTGGTCAAGCGGTTCTACGGGCATGACGTCATAGTGCGCATACACAAGCACGGTGGGTGCTGGTGTGACCGGCTGTAATTTATACTCCGCATAGACAAACGGATTGCCCTTAGAAGGCAGGACTTCGACTTTCTGGCAGCCGGCAGCGAGAAGGAGTTCTTTCCACCGCTCGGCACAACGACTCATGTCGGCCTTATGCTCGGGTTGACAACTGACACTCGGGATGCGGATGAGGCTCGTCCACTCCTCTATAAACCGCGCACGATGCGCATTGATATACTCTTGAATGGTCATTGATTAAGAAATTTGTTGCAAATTTATACTTTTTTTTGCACATATCAAAATTTTTTTGTATTTTTGCAGCGCAAAAATGTGTTTAACCATGAGAAAAGTACTTTTTTCACTTTCTATCCTTCTGCTTTTAGCAGGTTGTCAACGCAGTAGTAACATCGCCGGTACTATTGCTAATTCTCAACCGATCATGCCGATTCGCATGACGAGCGACACGATGCACGTGGTCCTGACGGACTATATACCTGTACTGTATGGCGACACGGACCTATGGAAAGGTCTGCAGTGGACAACGACGGAATCGCTGGAGTGCCTGAACCTGCTCGGCACGCCGAAAGTGGTGCGCGAGATGGATATCGTCAACCGCGACAGGTCTATTCATGCGCTGACGCTGCACGACAAGAGTGGTAGTTTTGCTATTCCTGTACTGCCGGCTAAACCTGTTCGCCAGGCCCTGATTTCCTTGGGTTACGAGGACGACAAGCTGCGTGTTGGATTCTATGATACAGTAGCCAATCCTTCGTTCGAAGCCTATGTGCAGAACACGCTGATTGACCATAGTTTATGGCAAGCGGAGGACGACGGCACATGGACGCTGGATCTGAAGGGTTTAGCGGATGAGCGGATGAGCGGATTAGCGGGACGTACATACTTACGTATCTTCGCGGAAGATGAGACTTTCCTTTTCAACGACATGCTCCTGCCGCTGCAGGACGGTAAGATCGTCACCAGTGCTTCGCAACTCAACCGTCATGACCAGCAGGCACAAGTGCTGTACTCGCTGATGGTGGATCGCTTCTTCGATGGCAACACGGATAACAACTGGAAAATGAACAGTCCCGAGGTTCTCGACATTGTGGACTATCAGGGCGGTGACTTTGCCGGTATCACAAAGAAAATCAGTGAAGGTTATTTCGATCGCCTCGGTGTGAACACCCTTTGGATCAGTCCTATCACCCAAAATCCTTGGGATGCGTGGGGTCTCTATCCTTTCCCGAACGGCAATAAATACGACCCGTCGAAGACCTACACCAAGTTCAGCGGTTATCACGGTTACTGGCCTATCTTCGCCACGCAATTAGACAGTCGTTTCGGTACGCCGGACGAGTTGCGCACCTTATTAGACACCGCGCACGCGCACGAGATAAACGTCGTGCTGGACTATGTAGCTAATCATATGCATATCAATTCCCCGACGCTGCAGGAGCACCCTGACTGGCACACGGATTCGATATTACCGGACGGCCGTCGTAACTTCGAGCTCTGGGATGAAGCGCGTCTGACCACTTGGTTTGACAAACATATTCCTACGCTGGATCTGGAGCGTGAAGAAGTTTGCGAAGCGATGACGGACAGCGCCCTCTATTGGTTGGCAAACTACGACCTGGATGGTTTCCGTCATGATGCCTGCAAGCATATACCGGAAGGTTACTGGCGCATGTTAGGTCAGAAGATCGCGGTGCGTTGGCCGGGACGTCCGATCTGGATGATCGGAGAGACCTACGGCAGTCCTGAACTCATCGGTAGTTATGTCAAGTCGGGCATGCTGAACGCGCAGTTCGATTTCAACGTCTATTTCACTTCTCGCGAGGCACTCTGCGGTCTCAAAGGCATGGATGAAGTGCTGAATAACGAGTTGACTTCTCTCGCCACCTACGGTGCGCATCATACGATGGGAAATATCTCCGGTAACCACGACCAGATACGCTTCGCTTCCATCGCAGGCGGTGCTATCGACATCCATTCGCAAGGAAAAGAGGAAGGATGGACGCGCGAGATAGGTATCGGTGATGCCGAGACGGCTTATAAGCGCGCGTTGCTACTCGAAGTGTTGAATATGACGCTGCCCGGTGTACCCTGTATCTATCAAGGCGACGAGTACGGAGAGGTAGGCGGCAACGACCCGGATAACCGTCATATGATGCGTTTCGAGACCCTCAGTCTGGACGAACGCACGATGCGTAACCAAGTGGCGGAACTGATACATCTGCGCCGCAACTCTATGCCGCTGCTGTACGGAGACTTCATTCCTCTGATTGACCGTCCCGACGAGATCATCTACCAGCGTGTTTACCTGGGCGAGAAAGTGACCGTCATCATCAACAGCAAAGAAATGACCTATCAGATTATTAACGACAAATAAACATTACTACCATGCGAAAGACATTATTACTGGCTTTGGCAGCTTTCGCTTTCATCAGCTGCGCCAAGCAACCGGAGTTACGTCACCCCAAATGGGCGTATGACGCTACAATCTATGAGTTAAACACCCGTCAGGCGACGAAAGAAGGTACGTTCCAAGCAGCCGAAGCTCTGCTTCCTACCCTGCGCGAGAATGGTATTGACATCATCTGGGTGATGCCTTGCCAACCAATCGGAAAAATCACCCGTAAGGGTTCGTTAGGCAGTTACTACTCCATCATCGACTACTGCGCCATCAATCCCGAGTTCGGTACGCGTGAGGACTTCGAGCATTTCTTGGCTGCAGCGCATAAGCAGGGCTTTAAAGTCATCCTCGACTGGGTTGCCAATCACACTGCGCCGGATAGCGAGTGGACCAAGAACGAAGGTTGGCACTATCGCGACAGCCTGGGCAACCTCATGGTACAATACGACTGGACGGATATCTCCAAACTAAACTACGACAACCAGGACATGCGCGACGCGATGCTCAAAGCCATGCACTGGTGGATGGATACAATTGGTATCGACGGTTTCCGCTGCGATGTAGCAGGAGAAGTGCCTACCGATTTCTGGAACTGGGCCATGGCTGACCTGCGTCAGACACACCCGCATATGTTCACCCTCGCCGAAGATGAAGACAAAGCCGATGAACTGACCGAAACGGCCTTCGACATGTACTACGGATGGAGCTTGCATCATGTGATGAACGAAGTGGCGCAGGGCAAGAAGGGCGTAGAAGCAATCTGGGAAAATTTTGCGACGCGTGCCGATACTATTCGTCCTGAAGCTATTCGCATGAATTTCATCACCAATCATGATGAGAACAGTTGGAATGGCACGGAGCAAGAGCGCATGGGTGATGCAGTACCTCTGTTCGCAGCATTCTGCTATGTTGTGCCCGGCATGCCGATGATCTACACCGGTCAGTTGAGCGGTAACCACCATCGTCTGGAGTTCTTTGAGAAAGACCTGATTGACAAAGACGAGGCTTTTGCACAAGCCGAGCTCTATAAGAAACTCAACGCATTACGTGAGCGCAATAAAGCGCTGTTCAGTCCGGAAGTAGGTGCTCCGTTGACCCGCATCGCTTGTGACAACGAGGCTATCTTCGCTTGCGCACGCAGCAAAGAAGGACGTTGGCATACCAACACCGTCATTGCGGTGATGAACATGAGCGACAAGGAGCAAGAAGTGACGCTGGATTTGGCAGGCCTTGAAGGCAACTATCGCTGCCTCTGCGGCAAGAAGCATGAGTTGGAAACCGCACAGCATTTCACGCTCAGACCTTGGCAATTTAAGATTTTCGAACGATAAAATTATTGCTGAACTGCCATTTTGGCAGATACTATTCCTTTGGCACATCTTTTGTCATAACAAAAACGGAGATTTGCTAACGAATAAACCAATAATCATATGAGTAAAATTCAACCATTAGCAGACCGCGTGCTGGTTAAACCCGCGGCTGCAGAAGAGAAGACAGTCGGTGGAATTATCATCCCCGACAGTGCAAAAGAAAAACCGCTGCGCGGTGAGGTGCTCGCCGTAGGCGAAGGAACGAAAGACGAAGCGATGGTGCTCGAAGCCGGTGACCAAGTGCTGTACGGTAAATATGCCGGTACGGAACTGGAGTTGGACGGCGAGAAATTCCTGATCATGAGACAGTCTGACGTATTAGCAAAAATTCAATAACTATGGCAAAAGATATTACGTATAATACGGAGGCGCGGGATGCGCTGAAGCGTGGTGTTGACCAGTTGGCTGATGCAGTGAAAGTGACGCTTGGCCCGAAAGGTCGTAACGTTATCATCGACAAGAAATACGGAGCTCCGCACATCACCAAAGACGGTGTGACGGTAGCCAAAGAGATTGAGCTGAAGGATGCAGCCGAGAACCTCGGTGCACAACTCGTCAAGGAAGTGGCTTCCAAGACCGGAGACCAAGCCGGTGACGGTACAACGACTGCTACTGTTCTGGCACAAGCAATCGTTGGCGTAGGTCTGAAGAACGTGACGGCCGGTGCTAATCCTCTCGACCTCAAGCGCGGTATCGACAAAGCTGTCGCTGCAGTAGTAGCTGAGATCAAGAAGAACGCAGTGGTGGTAGGTAACGACTTCGATAAGATCGAGCAAGTAGCTACCGTTTCCGCGAATAACGATGCAGAGATCGGTAAGTTGATCGCGGACGCGATGCGTAAGGTATCGAAAGACGGCGTGATCACTATCGGTGAGGCCAAGGGAATGGACACCACTATTGACATCGTACAAGGAATGCAGTTCGACCGCGGATATATCAGTCCGTACTTCGTAACGAACACCGAAGAAATGCTCGTTGAGATGGAAAAACCGTATATCCTTATCTTTGATAAGAAGATCTCCAACCTCAAGGAGTTGCTGCCTGTGCTCGAACCGGCTGTACAGAGTGGACGTCCGTTGCTGATTATTGCAGAGGATGTTGATAGCGAGGCACTGACGGCTCTGGTTGTTAACCGTCTGCGTGCGCAGTTGAAGATCTGTGCCGTAAAGGCTCCGGGCTTCGGCGACCGTCGTAAAGAGATGCTCGAAGATATCGCTATCCTCACCGGTGGTACGGTTATCAGCGAGGAGAAAGGTATCAAACTCGAACAGGCAACCATTGACATGCTCGGTACGGCAGAGACCATCACCGTCAGCAAAGATAACACGACGATTGTCAACGGTGCAGGTGACAAAGAGGCTATCGCTGCTCGCGTAGGCCAGATCAAAGCGCAGATTGCTGCTACTAAGTCGACTTACGACAAAGAAAAACTGCAGGAGCGTCTGGCTAAACTTGCCGGAGGTGTCGCACAACTGAACGTAGGCGCTGCTTCGGAGGTTGAGATGAAAGAGAAGAAAGACCGCGTAGACGATGCTCTCTCTGCAACGCGTGCGGCTATCGAAGAAGGTATTGTACCGGGCGGCGGCGTGATGTATATCCGTGCACAGAAAGCCCTCGAAGGCCTTAAAGGCGATAACGAAGATGAGCAGACCGGTATCGAGATCGTACGTCGTGCGATTGAAGAGCCGCTGCGTCAGATCGTTAACAATGCCGGAAAGGAAGGTGCAGTCGTAGTAGATAAAGTACGTGCAGGTAAGGCCGACTTCGGTTACAACGCCCGTACGGACCAATACGAAGAACTCTTCAAAGCCGGTGTAGTGGATCCCGCTAAGGTGACCCGTGTAGCATTAGAGAACGCTGCTTCCGTAGCAGGAATGTTCCTTACTACCGAAGCAGTCATCGTAGATCATCCGGAGGAGCACCCTGCTCCTGCGATGCCTAATCCAGGGATGGGCGGGATGATGTAAGCCAGATAATCGCGTCGGACTCAAGGGTCCAACCCGAAAGAGGCGAAGAAGGAGTATAGCCTGCGCTGCGATACAAAGCGGTGCAGGCTGTATTTTTTGTAGAGATAACGGCGTAGAGTACGCGCATGCTCAGATGACCGAAAGCGTAAGCTTCAAGCAGTCTCAGCGCTTCGCGCCCTACTCCTTTACCACGATACTCAGGCGCGATATACATGCCAATCGCCGCACGTCTGTTACGCGGATCAAAATCAAAGAGGTCGATGCAACCTATGGTTGCTGCTTCATCTTCGATAATGAGACGGAGTTGACCATCTTTGTAGATGTCACCTGTCGTGGATTCGATATAATCGCGCAGGTCCTGCTGCGAGAGCGGATTATGGTTTGCTCCATCCGCCCACGCCAAGGCATCGTTCTCCCACTGATAGAGGAACGGAAGGTCGGATGGCTCTATTTTGCGCAGGTGAATCATCAGTCTAATAAACGAGCGAAGAAGCCTTTCTTTTTCTTTGGACTCAGGTCTTCCATATTACCTTGCGGAGCAGGTTCAAACGGATGACCGGTGTGAATCATATTATAGATGACTCCCCAATCGGGAAGACCACCTAAGTTGCGGTCATCAATCCAGAGATCCGCCACGAGTTTACGCGGCGTGCCGTGCTCGGGTTCTTCTTCCGGATAATTAGAATTGACGGCATAGAACTCTAATCCGCGGGACTTGCAATAATCCAACGCCTCCTGCAGCAATTCGCCTTCGCGCACCGTCCAGAGGATGAGTTGATGATGATCCTCTTCCTGCAGTTTAATGAGCGTCTGGATGGCAAATGGAATGGGTTTACCTATCTTCGGGTACTCGTGCGTAACGATAGTACCATCAAAATCACAAGCTATAATCATAATTAGTATTTTTCTTCGTTAGGATCTTCAGGTTTCATCTCTTGCTCCATGCGGCCGATTGTGGGCTTCGCGAAACACAGAGCGATAGCAGCGATAGCGGCTATCCATAACATCGAGCGATAACCGCCCATCCAATAGTATGCACAGATACCGAGCGGCATCGTGTTGCTAACCAGTAAGATACGTGCAGCAGCGCACTTGAAATATGCCTTCTCCGTCTGAGGTTTGAAGAGTTTAATCAGATAAAGTCCCAGCGGAATAGTGATAAGCGCATCAATGATGATGATATATTGCACCGCCATGCCCAAGCGCGAATATACGTTCAGCAACTCATAGCAGCCGTGCTGAAAGGCATACATCATTGCTCCCCATACAAGGCAGGCAATGACCATCTGACCGTAATAAAACCAATTGAGTTTTCTAACTACGTTTTCCATATTATGCTTTAAATTCTATACGATTGACAATCGAACGTCCGAGCGTTATCTCGTCGGTATATTCGAGTTGGTTGCCTACGGCTACACCGCGAGCTATTTGAGATATCTTCGGCATCTGCGCCAGCCCTGCGTTCTGTATTCTCCGATAGATATAGAAGTTCGTGGTATCCCCTTCCATAGTAGTAGGCAGGGCAAGGATGATCTCCTTCACGTCGCCTTTCGCTACGCGTTCGATAAGCGAATCAATCTCTATGTCCTTCGGCCCAATTCCTTCCATCGGCGAGATAATACCACCTAACACGTGATACACACCCGTATATTGGCCGGTGTTCTCTATCGACATCACGTCCTGCACGTTCTCCACCACGCAGATCGTTGAATGGTCACGACGCGTGGATGCGCAGATAGGACAAACCTCCGTATCCGAGATATTATGGCATTCGCGGCAATACACCACTCCTTTCTTGAGGCGTGTAAACGCTCCGCTGAAGGCCTCCACCTCTGCGTCCGACTGACGCAAGAGATGCAGCACCAACCGCAAGGCCGTTCGTTTCCCTACTCCGGGTAACGACGACATCTGGTTCACAGCTTGCTCTAATATGACACTTGGATAATCGGACATCAGTTTTTCTTCGCCCAGCGGGCAGGTAATACGCGGTAAGGATATCTGTTACGAATGTCCTCTGCGTTTGGACAGTCACAACGGTGGATACGGATACCTTTGAGCACAGAGACGAAAGCGAAGATCGGGTCACCGGGCTGCGGGTTGCAGCATTTAGAGAGGTTATAATCCACGTTCTTCACATTCATATCCACCTCGATAGCCAAGCCCTTAAGGTCAGATTTATCTACGTACTCAGTATGCTCACGCGGCGTGTTAGGCGTCTCCTCGGGTTCGATGATGGCATCGCGCAAACGCTGTACATCCTCTTTGCCGGTAGCTACCGACTGGTACATATCTGAAACGGCTTTGTAGCCAAGACGCGTAGCCATCTTCGTGATATCCCCTTCCGTATAAGGGATCTTCCAGTTCTTGAACTTACGATCGATGATCTCCTTGCCTTCAGCAGCCTGCTTGTATTCGATCTCTTTGAGCGCCTGACGAATCTTGCTCTTCGCCTTAGTGGACGCTACGAAATTGAGCCAGTCGGCATTAGGGTGCTGGTTTGGCGATGTGAGGATAGATACCTGATCACCGTTCTCAAGTTTCTGACGGATGGAGACGTTCTGATTGCGGATTGTACCACCCACGCAGTGCGCACCTACTTCGCTGTGAATCGAGTACGCGAAATCCAGCACTGTGGCGCCTTCTGGCAGACGACGTAAGTCACCCGTGGGCGTGAAGACGAACACATCTCCGGATTTCTGAACAATAGACCCCTTTACGCCCTTATACGACCAGTGCGCCGCCACACCTTTCTCCGCCACCTCATCCATGCGTTTAGTACGAATCTGCACCTCTACCCAGCGTTTCTCAGGGCCAAGCACCGTCGTATGAAGCGACTCATAGCCGTTCTCCTTGGGCACCGACAACCAGTCACGCAGACGCTTGGGGTTCGGCGGGAAGATATCCGTAATCAGCGAATAGACCTGCCAGCAATCCGATTTCTCTTTCTCCAAAGGAGAATCGAGGATGATACGGATGGCAAAAAGGTCATAGATCTTATCTACACCGCAGTGCTGCGCCTGCATCTTATGATAGATGGAGTGAATGGATTTCGGGCGTCCTTTGATGGTGAAAGTAAATCCTTCGGCTTTGAGTTTGGCCTCCAAGGGGGCGATGAACGAAGCAATATACGCCTCGCGCTCCGCTTTCTTGGCATTCAACTCATGCGCAATATACTTATAGGTATCGTACTCCAGGAACTTCAGCGCAAGGTCCTCCATCTCCGTCTTAATCTGGTACAAACCCAGACGATGCGCCATTGGCGCATGAAGCGTCTGCGTCTCCTTGGCAATGTGCCGGCGACGATCAGAATCCCCCTCGGCATCCAACTGTCGGAGGAGCTCCAAACGCTCATTGAGGATATCAAAAAGGACTTTATTGCTGTCTTCCATTGTGTTCAAATCAAAAATCGGGCACAAAGATACGAAAAAATTTGCATATATCAAAAAAAAATAGTAATTTTGCGCCGTAATTGTGCAAACATATTAATTTTAACCAATAATGAAAGCAACAAGAGCCCTTGTAATTTGTGCGCTGAGCATCGCAGCAATCCTGATGACAGTTTTCTGCGTGCAGAGCGTTACGACCCCTATTAAGTTTGAGAACACGCGTGCTGAGCGCGAAGTAGCAGTGATCAAGCACTTGGTAGATTTGCGTACTGCGGAGGTGGAGTTCCATCACCAGAACGGCCGTTTTACTGCCAATCACGACAGTCTGCTTCTTTTCCTGAAGACAGCTCCGAAGAAAGAGGTGATGAAGGAAGGTAGTCTGACGGATAAGCAGTTAGAGGCTGGTCTGACCGAGCCGAAGGCTATCAAGATTCTTAATGAGGCGAAAAAGAAAGCGCTGAAGAAGAATTCGTTTGAGGACAATGATGCGCTGTATGCATATATCTGGGAGAACGATGCAGAGGTGAAGAAAAATGGTCTGCAGGGTTTCCGCCGTGATACGATTGAGTTGAATATGCTTCAGGCACTCTACAAAGGTGAGTTTGACGAGACTACTATTGACGCTATCGTAGAGATTCCGTTCAGCAATGGTCAGCGTTTTGAATTAGAGGTTAACAACGATTATAAGACCAGCCAGGGTATCCGTGTTCCTCTGTTTGAGGCACGTGCTCCGTTTGAGAGTTACTTAGGCGACCTCAATAAGCAGGAGTTGGTTAACCTGATTGACCGCGAGCAGAAACTCGAGCACTATCCAGGTCTGAAGGTCGGTGATGTATTCTCGCCGAACAATAACGCTGGTAACTGGGAATAAGTCGAGCGGATCGACACCCGAATAGCCATGCGGATCATTAGTGGAACATATGGGGGGCGGCGATTGTCGCCCCCTAAAAATATCACCGCGAGGCCGACGACCGACTTTGCGAAAGAGAGTCTATTCAATCTGCTCAATAATCGAATGGACTTTGATGGTATCGATGTGCTGGATCTTTTCGCAGGCACCGGAGGCATCGGCATTGAGTGCGTCAGTCGTGGTGCACGAGAAGTGACGGCAGTGGAAATTGCGCATGTGCAGCAGAACTGGATCATCGCCTGCTGTAAGCAACTCGGTATTCGTAATTTATCCGTCATCCGCGGCGATGTATTTAAGTTTCTCGCGTCTTGTCGTACTAAGTACGACTTCATTTTCGCGGATCCTCCATACGCCTTAGAAGCCTTACCTACTCTGCCCGGTGTGATTCTGGGTCAGGACATTCTCAAAGACGGTGGATGGTTAGTCATTGAGCATGGCAAAGACACCAATTTCACATCGCATATGCGGCACGTAGAGACGCGCACCTACGGCAGCGTACACTTCAGTTTTTTCCAATAAAAAAGAGGCCCTCAAGCCTCTTTTCTTATAGTTCCATATAAATCTCCATGAGTTTGCATGTGCCATGCGGCGTGATACGGATATCGTTGAGCGTAGCCGGTATGAGCACTGCTTCACCTTGTCGGAGTGCAACAGCTTTATCTGCCGCTTCGCAATCCAAAGCTTCTACGCTGCATTCTCCCTCCATACACATGTAGGCTACAAATGAATCAAGCGGCGCATAGTCGCGTTGTATCGTCTGCGTCGGACAAAGGATGTTTGCCGTGAAATAAGGTGTCTTACGAAGGTTCACCGCACCGTTCTCTATGGGTTCGGGATGCGTCAGTGCGGCTTCATTCTTCGGCGAGAAATCCATTACCTGCAGCGCCTTGTCAAGTTTGAGCGGACGCATCCGACCGTCGTTACCTACCCGATTATAATCATAGAGACGATAGGTGATGTCGCTGTTCTCCTGCACCTCTGCTACGATGGTATTTCGACGCATGGCGTGCACTGTGCCCGAAGGGATATACGCTACATCGCCCGCGCGAACCTTATATTCGCGCAGGTAACGCGCGAGAGAACCGTCTTGTATCGCAGAATGGATGAGCGAAGCATTCATCTCTTTGTTCCATCCCAGATAGATAGCAGCGTCTTCATGCGAAGGTAACACGTACCACATCTCCGTCTTACCGAGCGACTGCTCGTTCTCCAGCGCATAGTCATCGTCCGGGTGCACTTGGATAGAGAGGTCATCCGTCGCATCTATGAACTTCAGCAGCAGCGGGAAATGGTTTCCGAAAACTTCATATACTTTCTCGCCAACCAGTTCGTCCATATACACCTCCAGCAAGTCCTGCAGACTATCTCCGGCATGCGAACCGTTGATAACCTCCGTCGGATATTTCTCTACATCCGACATTACCCATGCTTCGCCTACGTTCTCGTAGTCGGCGGGCACATGGTCGTACCACTGCTCAATCGAATGTCCTCCCCAAATTTTATGGAAGAGTTGCGGACGGAATTTAAACGGATAAAGCATGTTTAAGGGATTAGGGGTTAGAGGTGACGAATGTGTTTCTCCCATTTCCATGCGGAAGCGAGTACTTTGCGAATAGGCGTGTCAGCCTGCCAGCCCAACACTTCGTTCGCTTTCTTTGGCGCAGCCCATACTTTCTCTATGTCTCCTTCGCGACGGCCGACAATTGTATACGGGATTTTCACGCCGGTAGCAGCCTCGAACTCATTGATAAGCGTGAGGACACTCAGACCCGTACCTGTACCGAGGTTGAAGACCTCTACCTGCTCGCGGTCTTTGGCGTTGAGCATACGGTCTATGGCTTTGACGTGCGCCTTAGCGAGGTCCACCACATAGATATAATCGCGGATGCACGATCCGTCAGGCGTATTATAATCATTGCCGAAGACTTTCAGTTCCGGACGCAGTCCTGCTGCGGTCTGGGTGATGAACGGCAACAAGTTCTGCGGTACACCGTTAGGCAGTTCTCCGATGAGTGCCGAAGGATGCGCACCGATAGGATTGAAATAGCGCAAGATGGTAGCATGCAAGTCTTTGTCTGCATGCGCCTCATCGCATATGATTTCTTCGTTGATCTGCTTGGTGTTGCCATAGGGCGAGAGGGCTTTCTGAATAGGCGCCGTCTCATCTACCGGCAGGTGGTCCGCATCAGGCTGACCGTACACGGTGCAAGAGGACGAGAAGACAAGATTGGGCACCCGGTGCAGTTTCATCACTTCCAGCAGCGTACAAAGACTACCTATATTATTGCGATAATAGAGCAGCGGCTTCTCCACCGACTCACCTACAGCCTTGCTGGCAGCAAAATGAATGGCTCCCACGAGATCAGGATAGGCTTTGAACACATTATCCAAATCCACGAAGTTACCGCAGTCGATATTCGCGAAGTCCGGTTTACGTCCTACTATTGCAGTGATACCATCCAATACATCAATCGATGAGTTACTGAGGTTATCCACGATAGTTACATCGTAGCCCTGTTGCATCAGTTCTACTACCGTGTGCGAACCTATATAGCCGGTTCCGCCTGTTACAAGTATTCTAGCCATATTAGAAGAGTTTCTCAGGGTAAGCACCCTCTTGGATTAACTGATTGATTTTCGCTACCACCTGCGGACGATCTTCCGCATAGGTCACGCCGAACCATTTGGACGGAGTATCCAGTACGCGGCAAGTAGCCTTGCCTTCTCCGATAAGTTGGTTCACCAGCGTCGGGATATAGAACTCCGACTTCAGCTCCTGTCCGTGCGCATTGAGGAACAGACGGAATGCCTCTTCCGTGTAACGGAAATACTCCGGTGTGAAGCCCCACATATTCATGGAAACCGGCGTATTTGGCGCAAGCGGAGTATCCACCCCTTCTTCGGTAAATACGATTTGTCCGTTCTTCTCCTCGATCTTCGTGCGTTCTACTACGTCCGTGAGAAGACCCCTCTCATCGGTTGTACAAACGCCACGACTGACAGCGCCGTTCTCGCTAAGCGTATTCGCTACGCGGTAACCAACCATGCAATACTGGCCTTCTGTACCTTCGATGGAACGCAGATAGTCTGCTAACACTTGGAATGACTCACGGCCATAGAAATCATCGGCATTGATGACGGCAAAAGGTTCTTTAATCAGGTCCTTACCCATCAGCACGGCGTGATTCGTACCCCATGGTTTAGCGCGCTCAGGATTATACGAGCAGCCTGCAGGCACTTTGTCAATAGCCTGGAAGCACACTTCGCATTGGATCTTATCTGCATATTTGGACAGCACTTTCTCGCGGAAATCCGCTTCGAAGTCCTTACGGATGACGAAGACAATCTTTCCAAATCCTGCGCGCAGCGCATCGAAAACGCTGTAGTCCATGATCGTCTCTCCGTTAGGTCCGAGTCCGTCAAGTTGTTTCAGTCCTCCATAGCGGCTTCCCATACCTGCCGCAAGGATGAATAATGTAGGTTTCATATGATGATGTTATTCGTTTACAATTTCTATTTTGCCGTTGTGCTTCTTATGCCTGAACCAGAGGCCATAGACCTCGGAGCAGTTGCCGGCAGTGATGAAGGCGTGGATGTTATTATTACGCACATACTCCATAAGCGCGGAGAACTCGTTTTGGGTCAGCAGCACTTGAATCTCCACGTGCTCTTCTCCGCTGTAGCCGCCTTGTATGTTATACAACGAGCAGCCACGTACCAAATCGTTCACAATATAGGTACGTATCCGTTCAGGTTCATCCGAGATGATACAGACACGTTTGCGTTTGTTAAGTGAAGCCGTAAAATAATCGATGGCAAGACCGTTGATCCAGGTACCGATGATACCGATGACTACCATGCGGAAGTCGTTGATTAGGAATGCCGTGCAGCAGATACATATACCACCGATAGCTACCGAAGAACCGATATCAAAATGCAGGTATTTGTTAACTATCTTACCGAGGATGTCAAGACCGCCCGTAGACGCATTGATACGGAAGAGGAATGCCTGGCAAGCACTGAGCAACAGCACAAAGCAGATAAGGTCAAACCATACGTCTCCGAGTCCCAGACCGCCACTCATCACGCTCTCGCGGACTTGCTCCAGCACTTCGCCCGAACGGCTCAGCAGATACGGATTACCATGCGCGTCAATCACCGTCTCGCCGGCTTGCAGTTGCGCAAGGATCTCGGGATTGTCAATGACCTTGTGCGTAAGGTTGGTATACGGATAGACGCGATCCCATACTTGGGTCAACGGACCGAGAATCATCGCGGTGTAAACCGTTTTTGCACCAAACTCATTGCCGATGAGGATGAATGCCAGCAACAACAAAAAGGCATTGATACCCATCACCCAATAGGAGAAAGTGTCTGCTGTGCCTCCAAACATCGTGTTCAGCACGATGGAGAGACCGGAGATAGATCCTACGATCAGGTGACTCGGCATTAAGAAATAGTACACAGCTGCTGCTCCGAGACTCATACCAACGGTCATCATCAGCAGTTCTTTCCAGAACTTAGTTGTGCCTAAAGCCTGCCAAAAGCCGCGAAGCAACTCACTCCAATACGCGGCTGTGAAATAGATTTTAAGGTGTTCCATGATTACTCTTTTACCACCAGTCGCGCCGTACGGCGGGTTGTCTGACTGAGCATAATCGTTCGTCCAGCTTTCGCACGCTCGAGAATCTCCGGCGTGGTGCCGCGGATCGTCAGCAGCGACAGGTGGTCATTATAGGTAACGTTAAAGTGCTTTTTAAGTTCGTCAATCGCCTCCGGTACAAAGCGCGTGTTATCCACGCATACAGAGATAGTGACCGCGGATGACTGAATCAGCGCCACTTTCAGACGATGACGATGAATAATCTCAAATATCTCACTTAGGCTCTCCTCGAGCACAAAAGCGAAATCTTTGGCGCGCATGGTGATAAGAATCTGGTTCTTACGCCATATATACACCGGCACGTCAATAGGACCGATACCATCAGCCGCAATCTTGGATCCTTCAGCAGTAGGATTGCCGAAAGGTTTGACGAAGAGCGGTATCTGCTTGTTCTCCAGCGGACGGATAGTCTTGGGGTGAATGATCTGCGCACCGGAATAACTCAGTTCGACCGCATCTTGGTAACGAAGCGAAGGAATAAGCACTGTGTCCGGTTCAATACGCGGGTCAGCATTCAGGATGCCCGGCACATCTTTCCAGATAGTCACGGACTCTGCGTCGAGATAGTTACCTAACAACGCCGCAGTGTAATCCGATCCTTCACGTCCGAGTGTGGTACGCTTGCCGTCGGCTGTACCGCCAATAAAACCTTGCGCCACTACTATCTGCGGACGATTCGTTCTCTCCCACCCTGCGCGGATGGTTGCTGCGCTGGTGTCGTTATCCACTTTCGCCTCGCGCCATGTATCATCCGTACGCAGCAGTTTCGGCATATTCCACCATTCGACGGATAAACCCTGCTTGAGCAGATAGACCGCGATGATCTGAGTGGACATCAACTCACCCATCGAGACCACTTGGTCGTAGTTCTCGTCGAAAGGCAACGTAGGATCAAATGGTATCTCACCTTGCAGACGGATGTCGGAGCCCGGTTTAAGGCCCAACTCCTTCATGATAGCTACGTGATAATCGATGATATCTACCCATTGGTTGAGCGCCTGCTCTTCCTTGCCGGCATCGAGAAACTCTACAACGCGTTCGAGCGCATTCGTCGTCTTACCCATAGCCGAGACAACGACCATGAGGCCATCCTGCGCGTCAGCCAGACGCACGATCTTCTCCAGATTTCGAACGCCGGCTGCGTCCTTCACGGAGGCTCCACCGAACTTGTAGACTTTCATCGATTAGTGGATTTGTGGATTAGAGGTTTGCCATTCTGATGGCAGTATAAGCGCCTTCGATACCTTTGTTGCCGAGTTTACCGCCACAGCGGTCGAGCGCCTGCTGCTTATTAAGCACCGTGAGCACGGAGAAGATAATAGGCACCTTCCCTTGCGCATTAAGCGTTGCTACTCCTTGCGTGACCGATTGGCAGACGTAGTCGAAATGCGGCGTATCACCCTGGATGACGCACCCGATGACCACAAGCGCATTGACGCGCTCCTCCTTCATCAGTTTAGCCGCACCATAGGTCAACTCTACTGCCCCGGGAACATGGAGAACATCGATATTCTCCTCAGGCACGCCGTGCTTGACGAAGGTGTCAATAGCTCCCTGCGCCATAGCGTAAGTGATCTCGCTGTTCCAGTCCGCTACAATAATTGCATAGCGCTGACGTCCGAGAACATCAGCGCTAGGCAGTTGATTGGCATCGTATTTCGATAAATCCGTAGTCATTATTCAGCGATAGCGATATATTTGTCGATATCTTGCGCCTCTGCGCTCTGCGGATAGTCCGCCTTGATGGTCTTGAAGGCCTTCAACGCTTTAGCTTTCTGGTCCTCGTGGAGGTAAACCAGACCGGCTTTCTTCAACGCCATCGGAGCTACAAGTTCATTGCCGGACTTAGCAGCAGCCTCAAAAGCCTTAGCCGCCTTACCATACTCCTGCAACTCTACGTACGCATCGCCGAGTAACTGACGTGCTGCGGGAGCGACATTCAGATCGTCTGCATCAAATTTCTTGAGGAAATGCGCAGCCTCTTCGTACTCACCTTTCTCAAAATAGCAGATACCTGCATAGAGCGCAGCGAGCTTACCCTGCTGATATAGACTGTACTCATCAGCGATAGCCTCAAAACCGATGCACTCCGCATCGTCGCCATTGAGGGCCTTCTCGAAATCGCCCGCGAGGAAATAAGCCTCTGCCTTCGCATTCTCGTTAGCAGCCTCCAGCGCTTTCGGCTTGATCACATACTGGTTGATAGCGATGACAGCCATCACTACGATAGCGATGCCGGCAACAATCCAACTGATGAGATTTGCGTTGTCCTCAATCCATTTACCTGCGCCGGTCAGCGCCTCATTCACTTCTTGCAATTGTTCGTCTTGCTTCTCGAACTCTTGTTTTTTCTTAGTTTTTGCCATTGTTTATTGATTGATTTATTATTTACAATAATACTACTTTTTCAAAATCGGCTGCAAAGATACAACTTTTTTTGCATATATGCAAATAAAAGGGCACAAAAAAAGCGTCCGCATAACTTTTGCTCGAGAAAACTTCCTGAGAATAGGA
>DBYL01000042.1:8397-76398 GCA_002309835.1 Bacteroidales bacterium UBA1187 | reverse complement strand
TTTGTTGAGTTTTCCGGTTCCTATGCGTTATGGGACGCTATTTAATGATGCCAACCTAAGGTAAGTATGATTCGATGATTATCCGTGCGCATCAGATACGGTTCTCCCACATTCTCATGCGCATAGAGGTCCAATCGCTGCCAGCGGTACTGATAGCCCAGCTGTACAATAAATCCATTCCCTCTATAGCCCAATGCCGCAGATACATATTGAGTCCAGCGTGTGCGCTGGGAATAGGCGTTATATCGCTCCAAGAACGGGTCTAAAGATGCCGGAGCTTCCGGGCGGGCGAAAGTACTCTCATAGGCATAGCCGCCATTGATATACAATCCTGAAACAGGTATCACTTCAAAGCCCGCACGCAGCGAATGATAATCCTGCGTCTTCTTCATATGACGGTAGTCATACTGTAGCGAAAGCATCGCATAATAGCCGATCTGAAAAGCCACCGAAGTACTGATATGCAGCGGCATATGGAAATGCGAATAAGAGGTATAACCATTCTTTGCATCTCTCCATCGCAGCGAGTCCGTTCGCGCTCCAAAAGCGCCACTCGTACTCTCGCGTAACGAACCTATCGACGGCGTCTCAATAGAGAAGCCCAGACGTGCCCAAGAAGCCGGACGATAGATCAAACCTGTAGCAAAGCTACAGCCTGCACCCGTATATAGCACCGATGTGTTGTTATAGTTGGCGTAATATTGACCTCGCGCATTCTGCTCGTCAAACTCCTCCGTGTAGGCTGCCTCCGAGCCGTACGTGAACGAATGTACACGGATGCCAAGACCCCAATACCAGCGATTGGATACATTCATCGCCCAATCAAAAGCATACTCGTTGATATATCCGGATTCCTGCAACGTGAGCGCATTCAAGGCATTGAGACGATCAGCGGTATACGGGATTCCCAGATCTCCGGTAGCAGCAAAGAGCGCACCCAGCGAGGCTTCATTGGTTCCACCCGCATTGAGCACACGACTGAAAGTATGCTGACGATGATACGAGAACATGAAATTATAGGCCAGTACACCGGTCTCATCCGCTTTATTCGTAGGGATACTAAGCACGATAGAAGCCTGCGGCGCCATGAAGATATTCGACTTACCTTTATTCCCTAATTCCAGTTGCGTCGTTCTGTCAAACGTCATGTCAAAGGTAAGCATCACTTCGTGACGGCGATACAGCCCTAAGCCTGCAGGGTTATCCATGACAGCCGAAGGGTCACCTCCGATAGCTGTCATCGCACCTCCCATTCCTACATAACGCGCCGTTCCCATGATCGTGCGCTCACTAAGACGGGTGTAGGTTTGGGCAAATAGCGCAGGAGCGCTGACCGCACATAGCACTGTTAGAACGGCTGCCAGCAGCCTGTTAGACCGCCTGGCTGTTAGACCACTATCGTTGTTAGACTTTCTCATTTCTTGATTTTTATGGTTACCGTGGTGTCTTGCACATTGAGATATTCGATGCTCGAAGCAGCAGGCGCAGCAATCTCATTGATAGGCATCGCTGTCGGTGCCGTGACCTCCGCAGGACTAGCCTGACTCGTCGAACTTGCCTTCGCTGCCTTGGGCTCATTTTCCGGCCAGTAATAGGTATCGTCGATAGGGATGACATTCGTCGTCGAACATGCCATCAATCCCAACGCACATACTATGTAGATTGCTTTTCTCATTATATCTTTCTAAAACCGATGATCTCTCGTACTTCTTCTATTGTTTTCTCTGCGCGGGCAGCGGCTTTCTCTGCGCCGTCCCGCATCACGCGCTCCAGGAATGCATCATCCGAAGCGTAGGCGATGATCTTCTCGCGGATAGGAGCCAACAACTTATTCGCATCCGCCGCCATCTGCTTTTTCATATCCCCGTAACGGATCTCCATACGATTATAGAGGTCGTTGTAATAGTCTGCCGCTTCCTTACCGCTCAGCAATTCGCAAAGGGTGAAGAGGTTTTGTATCACTTCGGGTTTCTCCTGGTTGAGTTGCGTCGGTCCCTGGTCGGTAACGGCGCGCATGATCTTCTTGGTCACTGTCTTCTCATCATCGCAGAGATAGAGGCAGTTACCCTCCGATTTACCCATCTTTCCTGTTCCGTCAAGACCCGGCACTTTGACAGCCTTGTCGGCGAAATGGAAAGAAGCCGGTTCTATGAAATACTTCACATTATAGATTCTATTGAATCTACGGGCGAAGAGACGAGCCATCTCCATGTTCTGCTCCTGGTCCTTACCTACCGGCACTTTGTCGGCCTTGTGCATCAATATATCCGCCGCCATAAGGCATGGATAAGTCAGCAAACCGGCATTGACGTTATCGGGTTGCTTGCGCACTTTCTCCTTGAAACTCGTCACGCGCTCCAGCTCTCCCAGATAAGCGTTCATATTGAGGTACAGATAGAGTTCCAATACCTGTTTTACGTCCGATTGCACATATATCGGCGCCTTCTCTGGATCGATGCCGCAAGCGAGATATTCGCTCAAGATCGTCTTGACGGAATTGCGTATATTCTCCGGCGTGGGGTGCGTCGTCAACGAGTGCCAGTCGGCGATGAAGAACATACAATCGTACTCGTCCTGCATCTTCACAAAACTCTTCACTGCACCGAAATAATTACCCAGGTGCAAGTTACCCGTCGGCCGGATACCACTAATCACTCTTTCCATATTATACTTCAATCGGTAACTGACGATAAATAGGCGAAGAGATAGCGGTCATAGTCGTTGTATTCGCTACGCCCGGAATCTCCTGAATCTTTTTATTCAACAACTGTAAGAGGTGTTCGTTATCACGCGCATAGACCTTCACTAACAGGCCGAAAGCCCCCAGCGTATATTGGGCTTCTACTACCTCTGGAATCTTCTCCAGCGCAGCAATCACCTGATTATACATCGAGGCTTTCTCCATCGTAATACCGATATAGACGCAAAGCTGATAACCTAACATCTTCGGCTGTACATGATAACTGGAACCGGTAATCACTCCGTTATCAAACATTTTCTGCACGCGCTGATGAATAGCTGCGCGACTTACTCCACATTGCTCCGCCACATCCTTAAACGGAATACGCGCACTCTGCGTGATAATCTTCAAGATCTTACGGTCTAACTCGTCAATTTTTTCCATTATTTTGTTAAAATGATTAAATTCTGCTGCAAAGATACAACTTTTCTTGGATATATGCAAGATTTTTTATAATTTTGCAGCAAATTTCGTAACATTATGACACTTGACGAGTATATTTCTGCGCATTCGACGCCTGAAAATGCGGTCTTAGAAGCCATCACGCGCGACACGCACGTTCATATATTAAACCCGCACATGTTGAGCGGGCACGTGCAGGGGCGCGTGTTAAGTATGATCAGTCATATGATTCGGCCGAAGCGTATTCTCGAACTCGGCACCTTCACCGGTTACTCTGCTCTCTGCTTGGCGGAAGGTCTCGCCGAAGGCGGCAAACTCGTCACCATCGAGCATAATGACGAATTGGAAGAGACGATTGAACGCAATCTCAATCGTTCTCCTCTGCGAGAGAAGATTGAATTGCGTATTGGAGATTGTAAATTGGAGATTGGAGATTTAGAAGGTCCGTTCGACCTTGTCTTTATTGACGCAGATAAACGCGAGTACTGCGACTATCTGGACTTGGTCTATCCACTTGTGCCGGTAGGTGGATTTATTCTTGCGGATAACACCCTTTGGGACGGACATATTATCGACCCTGCCTACGACAAAGACAAGCAGACACTCGGTCTGCGCGCCTTCAATGACAAACTAAAAGAGGATGACCGCTTTGAGCAAGTCATCCTCCCGTTACGCGACGGTCTGACGTTAATACGAAAAATCCGCTAAACGCTAAACGCTAAACTTTTAGCGCCTCTTCCCAAGTATAGTCCTTTTCTTCGGTCTCCGAAGCCACATATCCCATAGTCTCTTTCGCTTTCTCTTGCGGGAAAGTAAAATAGGTGCATGTGCATTCGCACAACAGTTCGCCTTCGGCGGAATACAACTCTCCGGCTACAATCGCTATGTTACGACGCATCTCTTTGAGGTACGCCCGTAGTTTGATATACTCCTGCAGCGTGGAGACGGGCTTATGATACCGCATCTCCATCTTCGCCGTGACACCTGCGGTCTTGAGTTTATGGAAGACAACCCATCCGCACACCTCGTCCAGCAACACCGCCTGAATACCACCGTGCAGCGTGTTGATCCACGACTGATGGTTCTGCGTCGGCCGCCAGATAGAGATGATGTCATCGCCGTCTTCGAAGAAGCGCATGCGCGTGCCTATCGGGTTATCGGGACTGCAACCGAAGCAGTTATAACCCGGCATTGATGTCCAGGGATTGATGATCCGTTTCATTGCAAACAGTTGTCAAGCGCCGTCTTGAGGGCTTGATGGTCAAGGTGCTGACCGATGAAGACAAGTTTCTGCATACGGTCGCCGTACTGGTCATCCCAGTCTTTGCGCAACTGCGCATCATCTGCCATGAGTTGCATCAGTTCCTCTTTGGGCATCGTAGCAAACCACTCACCGGCCTTACGGAGGTTGAATTGTTTGCCTGCCTGCTCGAAGAGATAGCACATATCGTATTCCTCTGCGAAATAACACATACCCTTGCAACGAATGACATTCTTCGGCCAGTGCGCCGCTACGAACTCATCGAAGAGTCCAAGGTCAAACGGCTTACGCGCGAAATATACAAAGGTATCGATGCCAAATTCAGCCAAGTGGTCATGACCTTCGTGGTCATGATCGTGATCGTGGTGATGATGCTCGTGCTCATCGTGATCGTCGTCGTCATCGTCTTCCTCATCGTCATGGTGGTGATGATGCGATGCATCTTCCACTTCCTGAATCCAAGTGGCAGAAGTAGCGGTGCGGTCGAAATCAAAAAGATTGGTATTCAGCAGTTTATCGAGTTCTACATCGCAGAAGTTCGTCTCGATAATCTCTGCCGTGGGTTGTATGGCGCGGATGATGGATTTGATACGCGCAAGCTCTTCGGCGCTCACCTCTTTCGCCTTGTTTAGCAGGATTAGATTGCTGAACTCGATCTGCTCGATGACGAGGGCCGCCAGGTCTTCCTCTTTGGGCACATAATGCGCCAAAGCGTCACCGCCTTCGAACTCATCTCTTAGACGCAGCGCATCTACAACGGAGCAGATACAATCGAGCATCGGCAGACCGTCTTGCGCAAACTGCGGCACCATCTCTGCATACGAACAGATCGTCTGCGCGATAGGTGCGGGTTCGCAGATACCCGAGGCTTCGATAACGATATAGTCGTACGCCTTCTGCGCAGCCAAGTCATGCAACTGCGCAATCAGGTCCATCTTCAGCGAACAGCAGATGCAGCCGTTCTGAAGGGCAACGAGCGAGTCATCGTTCTGGCTCACTACCCCGCCCTTCTGAATCAGCGAGGCATCGATATTGACTTCCCCGATATCATTGACGATGACGGCAAAACGTATCCCTTTCTCGTTCGTCAGAATACGATTGAGCAAGGTCGTCTTACCGCTTCCGAGGAAGCCGGTGATCAACAAAACCGGAATCTTATTTAACGTAAGCGGCATAGTCAGGATAATATTTATCTACAAACTCAGTTTGTCCGAAGCGCTCGCAGGTCTGGAGCACATAATTCAAGATCGCAGCCTCACGACCGGTAGTGGACTCCATCAACTGACGCTGACGACGGTTGAGCGACTGCGCAAAGCGCAGATACTCGACGCAGGTCGTAGCTACCTTATCCATGATCGCCAGCGCTTTCTCGTCCTCATGTAAGATGAGATACATCTGCGCCATGGATGCCGAGGTATAGTCATACGGGATGTTATAACCCGGCAGTTGCTCTTCCGAATAATCGAGCACTTCTAATGCTTTCTCGCGCTCACCCTTACGCAGTAGTTCCTCTGCCAGTTGGGCGAACATCATACGATGGGTGCGGCACATGCGCATCAGGTTCTCATCGATATAGATGCCCGGGATATTCATATTGCCATAAGCGAACTTATGCATCATGTTCTCATACATCTTCTCGGTGTTCACCCGTGGTTGACCGTCACGGCTGCGCGTCGGCATGATCTGGTACGCCAGACCCGTCAGTTCCATATATGGTTCGAGACCCAGGTAATAGTCATTACCTACGGTAGCGCAGAAGTAGATCGGACGCTCCCAATTATTGGTGGATAGCATCTCCATGATCATCATCTGCGAACGAGTGTACATACGTTTCTTCTGGAACATGATCTGTTCTCCGGCCGGCGTCTCTACGTAAAGCTGATCCGAAGGAATATAGTTATCGCCTTCGCGGGTCTTGGTACGCGGATCTTCCGAACGGAGGAAATTAAATGCTTTCTCCACCGATATCGGTTGTCCCAGACGGTTGTCCACACGCGCAATCTCATTGGATCCGGGCATGTAGTCCTTGTATTCCCACGAGATAGGCAACGCCTTCGACTCGTAGTACGGACGTTTCATCTGAGCGATATACCAGTCGGTCTGCAGATAACTGAGGTTGCAGACGCGGATATCCGTGCCTACTTCCTCCACCTCTTGGTTGTACCAAAGCGGGAAGGTATCGTTATCGCCATTCGAGAAGAGGATCGCTTGCGTCTCGCAGGACTTGAGGTAGTTTGCTCCGAAGTCACGGCAGGAATATCTATTCGAACGATCGTGGTCATCCCAGTTCTGCTGCGCCATGAGAGTTGGAACACCTAGGCATACGAGCGATACAACCACTGCCACTAATCCTCTAATCCGCTCATCCTTTAACCCATTATTGATCCAATCGATGAGGGCTAAAGCACCCAGACCGATCCAGATACAGAACGCATAGAACGAACCGGCGTACGCATAGTCTCGTTCACGCGGCTGATAAGGCGTCTGATTGAGGTACAGCACGATAGCCAGACCGGTCAGGAAGAATAGCAGGAAGGTCAGCGTGAAGCTCTTCCATCCTTCAGCCTTACCGTCCTTGTCTTTCTTTCCGCACTGCCAAACGATACCGATGATACCGAGCAGCAACGGCAGGAAATAATAGACGTTATGGCCTTTGTTCTCCTTCAGTTCCGTAGGCAGCAGACTCTGGTCACCAAGCATTGCATTATCAATAGCCGGGATACCGGAGATCCAGTTGCCTTTAGTGATATCTCCATAGGACTGCAGGTCGTTCTGACGGCCCGCGAAATTCCACATGAAATAACGCCAGTACATGAAGTTCACCTGATAGCGGAAGAAGAATCGTAGATTCTCTGCGAAGGTCGGACAATACTCTGTCTTCTGCTGGCCGCAGTACTCGTAGCGCACGCGTCTGCCCTTCACATTTGCCCACTCTTTATAAGCCTGCACATGGCTTCCTTGGCTGGAATACATACGCGGGAAGAGCATGCAGAACTGCTTCATATAGACGTAATCGGTCTTATAACCGGTGATGACATAGTGGTCCTTCTCACCTTCTACCTTCGGTGCCGGAGCATATTGCGCATGACCTTTTTTCTCCACCGGCACGCACATGTTGCCTTCGATACGCAATTCCACCGGTGCATTATACGTCTGACCGTAGAATAACGGACGGTCGCCATACTGCTCACGATTGAGGTAATACTTGAGACTGAAGACGTTATCCGGACTGTTCTGGTCCATCGGGGTGTCGGCATTCGAACGGATCACCAACGCAGCATAACTGCTGTAACCGATCAGGATCACCGCTACCATCAGCACACCGGTATTCAACCAGCGCCAGAGGTTCTTGCCTTTTCCTTCTGCGTACTCGGCATCCGCGCGCTGATGTGTGTACCAAATCGCCCATGAGATCAGTCCAACCGTCAGTGCCAGGCATACCCACATACCCGTATTGAACGGACATCCGAGACCGTTGACGAACATCAACTCAAACCATCCGATAAGCGTCGGGAAACCCGGAATAATTCCGTAGAGGATAACCAGCAATACCAGGCACGAAGCGAGGAATGCGTAGATCAGACCCTTCCACGAGAAGGTATAACGGCGGAAGTAATACACCAGTCCGATAGCCGGAATCGTCAGCAAGTTCAAGAGGTGTACACCGATACTCAAGCCCATCAGATAAGCGATGAGAATCAACCATTTGTCGGAGCCTTCTTCGTCCGCCTGCTCGTCCCATTTGAGAATGAGCCAGAACACCACAGCCGTAAAGAGCGATGAGGAAGCATATACCTCACCTTCTACAGCCGAGAACCAGAAGGTATCACTGAACGTGTACGCCAGTGCACCAACGACACCTGCGCCAAGGATTCCAACACCTTTCCAAAGATCCATTTCCGCGTTCGCTTGCACGCCAACGAGTTTCTTCGCCAGCGCCGTGATGGTCCAGAAAAGGAACAGGATCGTGAAGGCACTCGCCAACGCCGACAATGCATTCACACACATCGCGATATGCGCCGTGTCCGAAGCAAAGAGACTGAAGAAATGGCCCATCAGCATGAAGAACGGTGCTCCGGGCGGGTGACCAACGTCCAGTTTGGCGGCGCTGGAGATGAACTCACCGCAGTCCCAGAAAGAAGCGGTAGGCTCCATCGTAAGGAGATACGTAGCCGCAGCGATGGCAAAAACCAACCAGCCGAAGAGCGTATTCCACAATTTGAATTTTTTCATTTTTATCGTTAATTTTTTGTTATAAGCCCATAATAAGCCAAATTACGGTGCAAAGGTACAAAGAAAAGTTGAAAGTTAAAAGCGGAAAGTGGAAAGGAGCCCATAAATGGGTGGAAAAAGTATTTTTTTTGAAATAAAGTTCGCGCGCACTTGCGTATGTAAAAAAAATGTTGTATCTTTGCGGCCCATTTTGTAAAATTAGTGAAAACACGACTATATGATTAATGTTGGAATTATTGGATGCGGCTTCGTGGGAGGAGCATTAAAAGACTGGTTGGAGCATAACAATCCGGAGTGCAAGTTATTCATCAGTGACCCTCCGAAAGGCTACAATGATGATTTGAGCAAGATTGACATCGCATTTCTTCAGATTCATGTTCCTACGGAAGAGGACGGAACACAGGACCTGACGTTGATGAAGGAGTTGATCAAAAACCTGCCGGACGTGCCGGTATTCGTTCGCACGACTATTCTGCCGGGCACGAGTGAGATGCTTACCCGTGAGACAGGTCATAACGTGTATTACATGCCGGAGTTCCTTACAGAACGCACTTTCTTGGAAGATTTCAGAAAGCAGACCATGGTCTTCACCGGCGCGCAGGAGTTGCTGACGAAGATCTTCGTGGGCAAGAAATTTACCGTCATGAGTCCGCTGGAGGCAGAGCTCACCAAGTACATGCATAATGTCTTCGGCGCATACAAAGTGACGTACTTCAATGCATGCCGCGAGTATTGCGAGAAGATGGGAGCAGACTGGCGCAAAGTGCATACCGGTGTACTGCTGTCGGGGTATATCAACGACACCCACACCTATGTGCCGGGACCGGACGGTAAGTTCGGATACGGCGGTAAGTGCTTCCCAAAGGATGTCAACGCCTTCGCGAAGATGACAGAAGGTACGTCGTTAGGAACGCTGCTCGAACATTTGCATGAGTTGAATGTGCATTTTAGAGGATTTGAAGAAAAAATCTAATATGAAAATTGCAGTAGCAGGAACGGGTTACGTAGGACTGAGCATCGCTACCCTACTCGCTCAACATAACGAAGTGACGGCGGTGGATATCGTGCCGGAGAAGGTGGCGATGATCAATCGTCATCAGTCGCCTATTCAGGACGAGTATATCGAGAAATACCTAGCGGAGAAGCCGCTGCATCTCACCGCTACGCTTGATGCCGAAGCGGCCTACAAGGATGCGGAGTTTGTGGTGATTGCTGCGCCGACGAACTACGACAGCCGTCGTAATTATTTCGACACCTCGGCCGTAGAGAACGTCATTGAGACCGTGCTGCGCGTGAATAAAGACGCCATCATGGTTATCAAATCCACGATCCCTGTGGGTTACACCGAGTCCGTGCGCCGCAAATACCAGTGCGACAATATCCTTTTCTCGCCGGAGTTCTTGCGCGAGAGCAAAGCGCTGGAGGATAACCTATTCCCGAGTCGTATCATCGTGGGTACCGTGCTGACGGATGCCCGTCTGACAGCCGCAGCCGAGACCTTTGCAAACCTACTTAAAGAGGGCGCAATCAAAACCGATATCGAGACCCGCATCATGGGGCTGACCGAAGCAGAAGCAGTCAAGCTCTTCGCGAACACCTATCTGGCGCTGCGCGTGAGCTATTTCAATGAACTCGACACTTACGCGGAGATGAAAGGACTGGACACGAAGGCCATCATCGATGGCGTCTGTCTCGACCCGCGTATCGGTACGCATTATAACAACCCGTCCTTCGGTTATGGCGGTTACTGTCTGCCGAAAGACACGAAGCAGTTGCTGGCCAACTATGCGGATGTGCCGGAGAACTTGATTGGCGCTATCGTAGAATCGAATCGCACGCGCAAGGACTTTATCGCCGACCGCGTGCTGGCCAAAGCCGGATATTACGATTACTACCACAAGGGTGATTTCGATGCCACGCAGGAGCATGACTGTACCATCGGCGTCTATCGTCTAACGATGAAGTCGAACAGCGATAACTTCCGTCAGTCGAGTATTCAAGGTATTATGAAGCGCGTGAAAGCCAAAGGTGCGCAAGTCATCATCTATGAACCGACGCTTGAGAACGGCACCACTTTCTTCGGCAGCGAAGTAGTGAACGACCTTGCCGAATTCAAACGCCGCAGCCAAGCTATCATCGCCAACCGCTACGACGCGGTATTAGATGACGTTCAAGACAAAGTATATACAAGAGATCTTTTCAGAAGGGATTAGTGGCTGAAAAAGTAGAGCATATAGGTAAGCGAGAGATTGCATGGAGTTATGCCGGTACTGCTTTTATGATTGGTGCCGGCGTTATTCTGCTGCCATTTATTTTGCATAAGATGCCGCAAGAGACCGTGGGAATCTGGAATATATTCCAGACGATCACGTTTTTGGTGCTCCTACTCGATTTCGGTTTCCGTCCCTCATTCGCTCGCAATATCAGTTACATCTTCTCCGGTGTCAAGTCGCTACAAAAAGAAGGTGTAGCCCATACCACTTCCGATGCCGACGTGGACTATGGCTTGCTCAAAGGTACACTAACGGCCATGCGGCGTTTTTACCGATGGATAGCATTGGGTGTGTTTGCTTTATTGGCAACTGCAGGAACGGCCTATTTCTATTATATACTGCAGAAATACTCAGGCGATCGACAAGACGCACTTATCGCATGGCTATTGTTGATTGTCATCAACTGCTATAATCTATACACCTTCTACTACGATGCACTGCTCACCGGCAAAGGATACGTCAAACGTATTCAGCAAATCAACATGCTGGGACAAATGATCTATATAGGCCTTGCCATCGGTTTGATATATGCAGGATTGGGTCTAACCGCCATCGTGGCTTCCCAATTGACGGCAACGATTATTCGAAGGGTGCTGACGTATTATGTATTCTTCACCCCGGAACTGAAAGCGCATCTGCGCGAAGCAGAGGAACGCGAGCCGAAGGAGATACTCAGCGCCATTACTCCCAATGCAATCAAGATTGGGTTAACGCAATTAGGAGGATTCTTAGTGAATAAGTCCGCAGTACTTATCGGCTCTGCCTTCCTGACGCTGGAAGAAGTGGCGTGCTACGGCATCACAATGCAAGTAATGGACGTATTAGCACGTTGTGCCATGGTCTTCTATCAGTCGTATATGCCTAAGTTAGCGCAGTGCCGCGCAGAGAATAATCTCGCCCAACTCAGGCGATACTATTTCCTGTGCACCGGTAGCCTATTGGCGGTGTATTTAGTCGGCGGCATAGCATGGATTTTCTTTGGCGATTGGGCATTAAATCTCATTGGTAGTCAGACTCCGTTTGTTCCGATCTCCATGCTCATCGTAATGTTGATTATCAGCACCCTGGAGCATAACCATGCTCAGTCTGCAGGATTCATCATGGCGGATAATAAGATACCGTTCTTTATCCCTTCTTTAGTGAGCGGAGCAGCTACTGTATTGTTGCTGTGGATCTTCTTAGGTCCGCTTCATTGGGGCATTTGGGGACTTATTCTCGCCCCCGGTATTGCCCAATTGGCGTACCAAAATTGGAAATGGCCAAGTGTAGTAATTAAAGAACTATGGAATGTATAAATAGTGATTTTTGATAGCGACTTACATATTACGAGTTCTTATAGTATGAATACTACGGCAACACCGATTAGTCATTTCAAAAAGTTTGTCGTATTACTACTATTCATGAGTCCTCTACTTCAAACATATGGATGGGGGGCATGGAACTTTTCCTTTATATCAACACTGATTGTTAGCGTTATCTATATCCTCATTTATAGACTGACCGAGTATAAGGATTCACAAGTTCCACGCTTTTTGATTATTTACATATTATATGCTATTATTGTTCACATTCTAACTGCCTCAAGTATCAAGGCGACCATCCCATTTGTATGGGGCTGCAGGTTATTACTGGTTTTGATGTTTTATGGGTGCTTTGATAAGGTGACTGCGCTGCGAATATATAAATTTATAGCCGTAATATGTATCCTTTTCTTTTATTTCCAAGAAATAACGTATAGCATATCCGGAGTACGCATATTAGGCATTTCTCAGCACTTACCTTTTGCGCTTTCTACGCTAGACTTAGACGAATACACAGACTATTTTGAATCCATGTCTCGATCTGCATCGTTCTTCAGCGAGCCTTCCTATTTTGCACAATTTTTACTTCCACTTCTCGCTATAGAGCTATACGAAGGTCGCAATATAGTCCAGTATACTTTTAGTATTGTAATAGCAATCACGCTTATTCTTATACGCTCGGGATGTGGCTTATTAGGTTTAGGCATTATACTCATTGTATTCACTCTTTATACTCTATTCTCACAAATCACAAGCATTGGACACAAACTGCTTGTGGTGCTATTCATAATGGCCAGTATAGTTGGCACAGCATTATACCTGCAAACAGACGATGGAAGCGAAATCATTGAACGCTTCCAAAGTATTGATAGTTCTGGAGGAGAGGGAGCAGACATGTCTGCATATATAAGAATTTTCAGGGGGTACGGTGTATATGCAGACTTCTCCACGAGAGAGAAAATTTTTGGGACCGACAATCCTGAAGTAATAAAAGCCCATTCATCCAACTTGTTCATGTGGAGCAAAGAGGATGATTTGGGCGGCTATTTGCTCAATGCTTTTCAAAACGTACTGGTAAGAACCGGAATTATCGGGGTCTTCCTTTGGATCCTCATGCTAATTCAACTCTATAGGAGAGGTGATATTACAGGGAAAACCATCATACTTTGCTATAGCGGTTTAATGCTGGTAGAAGCACTTTATTTCTCTCCCATCATGTATATTTATTTGCTCATGGCAACACCTAAAAAGACAAAATAAATGCCGCAAAAAAAATTATCCCTTATAATAGTAACCTACAATTCTGAGAAAGATATATACGATTGTCTGTCGTCTGTCTTTCAATATAATGATATCGGGGAAGCTCTCGAAATTATTATTGTGGATAATTGCAGCCGCGCATATGATCCAATGCGACAGAAAATACAACAATTGTACGGTGATAAAGTTACCGTTGTATCCAATACGAAAAACGGCGGCTATGGGCAAGGCAACAATGTGGGCATTCAAATGGCGACAGCATCAATTATTGCAATTATGAACCCGGACGTACGGCTGATTATGCCTATCTTCAAAAAAGCATTAGAGACCTTAGAAGATAAAGATACCATCATGTGCGGAGGAAAACAATTTTTTTCTCCTGAGAGCAAAGCGCATTCATATTATGCCGTTTACACGCTGCCTACGTTTACACGTTTTCTTCTAAACTATGTGGGAATAAAGAGAGATCTTTTCTTCTATAGGTACATGTGGTTGCAAGGGGCATTCTTTTTTGTCAGAAAAAAGGAATTAGATTTCATCGGTGGATTTGATGAAAGAATATTCATGTATGGTGAGGAATATGATGTTCACGAACGACTTTTACGTGCTTTCCCAAAAGCGAAAATGAACTATCTAAAAGAGTGTAAATATCTTCATCTTGCCGGGGAAAGGGATTTTTCCCCTAATGGCTATGAAAAGTTATTGCGATCGTTGACATATGTTATGCAAAAAAATGGATATTCCGCCATACGCTTTTTAGAGAGAGAAAAAAGATACACTAAGATTGCATACGGCATTACTAATATCGCCAATTTCATTCATCATCGTTCAAAGCGTCTACCGATTGATGCGGCACTTTGTATTGCAGATAAATTAATTAACGAATATACCCCATCTAAACACTAAAAAAATGCTTAAGGTTGCTTATCTTTCGCCTATATATTTCTCCAATGTGGATATTCCTTTTTTGCAAGAAATGAAAGAGCATTGCGAGATACATTTCTATCCTATCGTGGATTATGGGCAACGGGGCTGTGCTATTGATTTTGAGGACTTTCCAACTCACTCCGGATTATATCGCGGAGAAGATTTTCAAGAAATACGCGTATTTTCTGAATTGATTGACATATCCAAAACAACAGTCGTTTATCGCAAAGAAAAACACAGTTGGGCTCTCGGAAACCTGCGAGTTACGATGGAGTTATATCGCAGATTGAAAAAAGAGAATTATGATATTATCCATGTCACAGAGGTTTTGAGGTACTTCGAATGGCCCCTTTTGCAATTCCGGAAAAAGATGGTTATGTCGGTACACGATCCATTCTTACACTCTTCCATGTGGAGCCGAGTAGTGGAATCATATCATCGTATCATGTACCGATTATTGCCCAATTTTATCATCTTTAACAATCAGCAAAAAGATGATTTTATTGCTACATATAGGATGAAAAGGAAGAATGTGCATGTTAGTTCTTTGAGTAAATATTCCTATCTAACAGCCTTCCCTACGGCTCAAGCTCCTACGTATCATTATGCTTTGTTTTTTGGCAAGATTAGAGGTTATAAAGGCTTGGAATATTTATTCCCTGCTATGGATATGGTGCATAAAAAACATCCTGATTTCAAATTATTAGTAGCCGGTTCCGGTCAATACTATTTTGACATTAGTCCCTATTCAAATTGCGATTATATTCAGATATTAAATCGTTTCTTTCGAGATTCGGAGTTGGCGTCTCTTCTTGCGAATGCAGACTTTATTGTATGCCCGTATAATGATGCTACGCAAAGTGGAGTTGTTATGGCTGCGTATGCATATGACAAACCATGCATTGTAACAGAAGTGGGTGGCTTGCCTGAGATGGTTGAACACGGGAAATTAGGAATAGTCGTTCCTCCTAGAGATTTGCATCAATTAGCCCAAGCCATGTGTACAATGATTGAGCAGCCGACATTACTACAACAATTTGCAAATGATATTCACGCAGAATATTCCTCCGGTCGGTTTGCATGGAAAAACATAGCTGTAGATATGTACAAAAACGTTTATTTGAAAATGAGTAAGTAGGTAACTTATGAAGTTTCTAAGTATTATTATCCCTTGTTATAATGTAGCCGAGCAACTTCCGGCAACCATTCAAAGTCTTCGTAATTTAAAAGAGAGCGAGGACTGCGAATTTATTTTCATCAACGATGGTTCAACGGACGAGACTCTATCTTTAATTCAGGATTTTGCTAAGAACGATAAACGCGCTATAATTATTGATCAGCAAAACTCAGGAGTATCTGCCGCGCGTAATGCTGCGCTGACTATTATGAAAGGGCAATATGTATTGCCGTTGGATGGTGACGATAGTTTAACACCAGATGCGATCTCAATTATAAAGAGCCAAATAAAAGAGGATGATTTATTAATCACACCCATACAAATAATTTCTGGCAGAAACACTCAGGCTCCTCCTTTGCCTTTCAAAGAATGCCTCTATAATCCGTATACTTTATTTCAATCATGCCGATTCTTCCCCACAGCGCCGCAACTAGTTTATAAGTCTAGCATCATAAATGACCATACTCTCAGATTTAATGAGAAGATTCACTCGGGGGAAGTTTATGCCTTTACATGTACTTTTCTTAAATATTGCCACAATATAGTGGTATCACATCAATCCTTTTATCAATACGTAATGCGTGACACAAGCGCTACGCATGCTCCGAATTTTCAGAAGGACGCGACTGTATGCGATATTGTTGATTACATATCTGAGAATACAGATAGTTCCATCTTAGAGATTCCTTCTTATTATGTAACGCTTTTCAAAATGTGCACTTCTTTTACATATAACAAGTACGCGAAATTAGGAATTACTGACCCATCGGCACTTGATGTGGTTAAAAGATTACTTAAACAGCCCTCTTTTCATAGATGCATAAAGAAAGTTGCGTTTTCCCATGGAGTTCCTTGTAAAGAGCGCTTCCTTGCGCTATATATGTTATCTACCGGAGCATGGGGGTATAAAATATTGGCAAGCATTTATATTAAACGTGCTCAGTAAAGCCTTACTCCACGTCCTCACATAGGTCCTTGAGCTCACTACGAATAGCGAAAAACGTCTTCTCGCAAATCCCGTACATCTCACATACATCATACCGCGCAGAGTTCTTCACTGCGTGGTATTTTTTGTGCCGATTCGTTTCTATCAACCGGCAATAATCTTCCCATAGCAGCACATCACGATACAAGGTTGGATACAAACGGTAGTACTTTCGGCTTTCTGCCGTGGATTGCTCCAATTTTTCTTTCAATTCTGCAGTTTTCATAAACATTTTTTTGATTTGTTATTGGTAATTTTTACCTACAATGGTAATATAATTAGCAGTAATTTTGCCGTCGAATTCAAGCTAACAGCTGGCGCCAGCTATAATTTTTAACTCAAAACAATTAATCATTATGGCAAAAATTAATTTAGAGGTCATCGACCAAATGTTCAGTGCAGTACTGAGTGCAAACGAGAGTGAAGCAACCATCAAAGCCCTCCGTCCGCAGGTGGAAGAGGCAGTACAAGCCCTTATCGCCGAGCGTGGGCTGCCGCGAAACTACACGGGTACGCTCGAGTATCACGGTTTTAAGATCGTCGTACGTCGCCCGAAATCGTACACATGGGAACAGAATACGCAAGTTCAGGACCCGACACTCGACTACTACAAGCAGTTGCACGGCTATTACGAGCAACTCCAGGAGAACGTCAAGGAGGCCCGTGCGGACCTGAAACGTGCCGGTGAGAAGCTCGAGAAAGCGCACCCCGAGTCCGAGTCCATCAAGTTCGGCTTCACCATCGCCTTGATGCAATAAAAGAAAGAAAAAGAACCAAAAAGAAAAGAAAATCGTCCTGTCCTGTCTGTCCTATATAGTATAAGACGGGACGGACGGGACAAGGCAAAATTTTAAGACTATGGATTATTCCATTATTGAAGAATTTAATCGTTTCTGGATTCTCTTTGGTGTGAATGAGACTAAATTTCCGAAGCGACGGGCATGTACGCTTAAGCTTTGGATGGGCATGCCACAAGAGCGACGGGACGCCATCATCGAATACCTTCGACAACACGGTGCGCAACCTGAAAAGAACCCGTATTTCTTCATTCAGGACTTCCAGACCGAGCGGCAACAGACACTTTCCTACGCGGAGTACTACGCCCGCTATCACACAACCGAAGCGCAGGACGGCTGGGAGATGAAAAACCCCACCGGAAACAAAGTAATCTATGTAAAACAATCTTAAAATCAATCATTATGGCACAATTTGAATTACCAAGAGGCATTGCCTCTATCTCAGGCACCTTATCGAAAAGCAAAGACAAACAACTTATCGCAAGGACCTACCGTAGAGCCGACGGAACAACCAAAACACGACTCTACCTCATGCAACCGCTGCAGCGTTCTACGCCCGTATCCGAGAAAGAACTCGCAATCCGAGGACGTTTCGAACAAGCAGCGAAAGAATGTGCTGCGCTTTCCGACGAGCAGAAGACACGCTACGCACAAGAATGGAAGAAGCATAACTATACCTTCAATGGTAAGAAATATGGCACTCTCCGTGGATATATCATCGCTCGTCTGATCCATGACATGAACAACCCCTCAGCCTTCCGTTAACCTTCCGTTATCCTTCCATGATCCTTCCGTTGACGGACCTTTATCAGATGTAAACATGAAAAAAGAACTAAAAAAAGACATCTCCGAGGTGTTGCAGCTACTTGCGGAACGTGACCCTACTTGGACTCATCCTAAGATGCTGTCCAAATTCAAACAACTCTATGGAGGATGGGTCGCGCAGCAACTAAGACGCAACATCCGAACACGCGATTTCTACTCTCGCGCATGGCTAAGAAACTGGCTTCCGATAGATGACTGGAGACGTTTCAGAGACTACGCCATGCAGTAAAATCGACTTTAATCTATCTCGCGGGACGACTTTCTTGGTCGCCTCGCGTTTTTATACTACCTTTGTATCGTCGATCAAAAAACCACTACGATTATGAACAAGCAACAAATCATCAAAATCATCATCAGCGTGCTGATAGCAGCGCTGACGGCCTTGGGAGCCGCGTTTGGACTGAGTTCCTGCAACGTCGTGCGAACCATCACCAACCGATCTGAGTTTTACCAACGTGGCGACACCTCCGTCACCATCCAGACTAAAACGATCGAGTCGTACGACGCTTCCAAAAAACTCTAACCGATAGTCGCAAAGGACACTCGACTCTAAAGAAAGTGTCTGTTTATTTAAGGTATAACCATGAAAAACACACTTCATTATGGCAAAAGTAGAATATGCTGACATGATCAAAACCGTCAGCGGTGCTCTTACCAAAATCAACAAGAAGTCGCCTCACGCCGTTGACCAGAAGATGGTCCTCGCTACCCACCGCGTAGCAGAGACGCAGAACGTAGGTTCTTGTAACCGCATCTACGTCCGTGGACTGAGTTCCGTCACGCGTACGTCCGATCCGACGGCACACGAGCTGGAGATCCGTGGTAAGTTCGAGGCCGTAGCGAAAGCAGTGGCACTGCGTCGCAAAGACCTGATGAACATCTCCACCGACCAGGCGAACTTCCTCGCCCAGAAAGACCAGCCGGGCGGCAAGAAAACGCTTCGCGCGTACTTGTGGAAAGTTTGCGGCGATGCGTACGACGCGCAACACGGCAACTAAGCGAAAGAGAGTCTCTTCGGAGGCTCTTTTTTGTTCTCTCACCACTAATCCCCTAACCCCTAAACTAAAAATCTTTGATTTTTCTTGCATATGTCATTTATTTTTTGTAATTTTGTGCGCTGAATTAGAAAGTACAATGAAACAACTCGTAATTATAGGTGCCGGGGGTATGGGACGCACGTTCTACGACATGGCTCGCGAGAGTATCGGATACGGAACGGATTATACCATTAAGGGCTTTATTGATGACAACTTAGCGGCTCTGGACGGTTTTGAGAACTACCCTCCTCTATTAGGTATCATCACTGGTTATCAACCGCAAGCGGATGAAGTGTTTGTATGCTCTATTGGAGGTGGTGCACGCCGTAAATGCATGGAACAAATCATCGCCAATGGCGGTTCGTTTTTGACGATGATTCATAAAACCGTCCGGCTGGGCACTAATGTGGAGATAGGAGAAGGTTCGGTAATAGGTGCTTTTACGACCATCGGCGCAGATGCCAAAGTGGGGAAATACAACTTGATTCAGTCCTACACGGTTGTTGGTCATGACAGCCGCATCGGGAATTGGAATCGCATTGATACGCATTGCACGCTGGTAGGCGGCACCATAGTAGAAGACGAAACGGACATTCACACCGGCGCCATGATTAGCCATAATGTCACCATTGAGAGCAATTCACGCGTAGCCGCATGCAGTTTCGTGATCCGGCGAGTAAAATCAGGGACAACCGTTATGGGCAATCCCGCACGAAGATTAGTTTAGAAATAATAGATTAAAGTATGGATATTAAAGAATTTATTGAGCATTTTGCAGAGCAGTTTGATGATATTGATGTAGCTCTGCTGAAACCGGAAACGCGTTTCCGCGAATTAGAGGAATGGAGTTCGTTGGTGGCTTTACTCGTTATCACCATGGTGGACGAAGAGTATGACATTGTACTTCCGCCGGAAGAGATGCGCAAGACGAACACCATCCAAGAACTGTTTGATTTAGTACAAAGTAAATTATAATGCATAATCCTTTCTCGCTATCGGGTAAGACGATTTTAGTCACCGGTGCCTCTTCGGGCATCGGTCGTGCTACTGCTATCGAGTGCTCCAAAATGGGCGCGCGCGTTTTTTTATCCGCGCGCAATGAGGCACGCTTGTGCGAGACACTCGCGATGATGGAAGGAGAAGGACATCAGTTCATTATAGCTGATTTAACGGAAGAAGAAGCTATCAAGGCTCTGGTGGACCAATTACCTCAACTGGATGGAGTGGTATTGAACGCCGGAGTAGCCGGATTGGTGCCGACGATGGGTATCACATCTGAAAAACTGCTACAAATGCAGCAAATTAATCTCAACGCACCTATTCTTCTCACCCGCACCTTAGTAAAAAAACGGAAACTTAACACCCCATCCTCTATCGTCTTCACATCCTCTGCAGCTGGCGTCTTCCGCACATCAGTCGGTAATGCTATCTATGCGACCACTAAATGTGGCATAGACGCTTTCATGCGTACCGCGGCTTTAGAATTGGCATCTCGGGGTATTCGATGCAATTCTGTAAATCCTGCAATGGTTGAAACAGAATTGATAAAAAACTTACCCATTAGTGAAGAAGAACGAGAAAAAAACTTGCAGCAATACCCGCTACATCGTTATGGAAAGCCTGAGGAAGTAGCGTATGCTATTATATATCTGCTATCTGATGCTGCAGCATGGACAACAGGTACTGCGTTAAAATTAGATGGCGGATTGACTATTGGATGATTTATGGAACAATTATTAGAAAATAAAATCTGTATCATCACTGGTGCAGCACAAGGTATCGGTCGTGAGATAGCGCATCGTTTTGCGGAAGATGGCGCAATCGTGTATGCTTGCGATCGTCAAGAATTTACAAGCGACAACGAGCATATTCACCCGCTGGTATTTGATATTACTGACGCAGCAGCTGTCAAAAACGCGCTGATGCAGGTTTTCAAAGCAGAAGGACGCATAGATGTATTGGTCAATAATGCTGGAGTGGTATTCAACCGTAAGATCGGTATGATCATACGCGAGGAGACCGAACTCATGTTCCGCATCAATGTGATTGCCGTCTTGGAACTCATCCAACTTGTCAGCCGCCTTATGGCGCGCAACGGTGGTGGTAGTATCGTGAATATCGCTTCCGTTACTGCAGTGCTAGGTTCTCCGGGACAGGTGGCCTACTCTGCTACTAAGGGCGCGATTATCGCCATGACCAAGTCTGCCGCCAAGGAATTGGCGCCACAAGGCATCCGTGTGAATGCTGTAGCTCCGGGGATCGTTAAGACCGAACGCTTTGCAGAACTATATGAGGCTAACGGAGAGAAAATAGACGAGCGCATCAGTCGCATTGCTTTAGGTAGACTCGGCACACCGGAAGATATCGCCAATGCATGTTCATTCCTTGCATCAGACCGCGCAAGTTATATATCCGGACATATCTTAGGAGTGGATGGTTGTGCTTCTATTTAATGCTTTTAGGATTAGAACATATTAACCCTAATCGATTAGCAGCCATCGATAGCGAGGGAGGACAGTTGACGTACGGGGAGATTGTCTCGCTCTCTGAACATATTTGTAAGACTGTCTCACAACGAGCATTGTGCTTTATGCTGGTGGAGAATAACATCCAATGTGTTCAATGGGTGATGGCTTCGCTTATCAGCCGGCAACTCGTACCTCTAATTCTCAATGCCAAGACAGACGAAGCGCTATACACCAACCTATTAGAGACCTACAAACCGGCATATATCTGGCAAAACGGGACGTTGACTCGCACAGATAATCCGATTGCTCCGCTCTATCCGGAATTATCGCATTTATTGCCGACCTCCGGCAGCACAGGAAGTCCTAAACTCGTGCGCCATTGCTACGGTAATATCGAAGCGGCAGGATTAAATATATCTACGTTCTTTGAGATCAAAGAGTCCGACCGTCCGCTGATGGTACTGCCGCTCTATTATACGATGGGTCTATCCATGGTATTCAGTCACCTCAAAGTCGGGGCAACAGTTTTGATTACAGGGCGCAACATGACCGATCCCGTATTCTGGAAATTCATAAAGGAAGAACATGCTACTTCTTTTACCGGCGTTCCCTACTCTTTCCAGATACTCAACCTCATGCGGTTCTTCCGGATGGACCTGCCGGATTTGGAACTGCTCACGCAAGGCGGCGGCAAGATGGAGCGCGGGCTCAATCTCAAATTCGCAGAATACTGCCGCGAAAACGGCAAACGGTGGATAGCAACCTATGGTCAATCGGAGTGCACAGCCCGCATGGCTTACCTGCCGGCTAAATGGGCGGTAGAGAAAGTAGGTAGCATCGGTATAGCCGTTCCTAACGGAGAGTTAAGTCTCATAGATGCAGATAGTAACATCATTACCACGCCTCATACCGAAGGTGAGATGTGCTATCGAGGAAAGAACGTAACGATGGGATATGCGACTTGTGCTGAAGATATGCAGAAAGGCGACGAACGAAACGGATTCATTCGTACAGGAGATCTCGCTTATTTCGATGAAGACGGATGCTATTATATCGTCGGTCGCATGGGACGTTTCTTGAAGTTATTCGGTATGCGTGTCGGATTGGACGAATGCGAGCAAATCATCGCTTCTGATTGCCAGGCAGAGAGTGCATGTGTGGGTACAGACGAGAAGATGATCGTCTATATCACCGATGCCTCAAAAGTGCAGGCAGTGAAAGACGCACTCGTCGAAAAGACCCATATCGTGGCGACATCGTTCGAAGTACGCGTTATTCCGGAGATTCCGAAGAACGAAGCCGGCAAAAAATTATTTAGCAAATTAGACAACAAATAGATATGACAAATTTAGAGAAGTACAACGACATTTTTGTACAGGTTTTTGGCGCAGATGTTGCGCAGTTAGGCGATAACTATAGCAAGGAGACAGTGGCTGAATGGGATTCGGTGCATCAGTTGAACATTATCTCGCTGCTGGAAGAGACCTTCGATCTGATGCTGGATCCGGAGGATATCATGGCATGCACCAGTTACAATGCCGGTAAAGAGATTTTGGCTAAAAACGATATCGAACTCTAATCATGGCTCGTTGGAATATACCTAATGTTCGCGTAGCGGGTGTGAGCGCTTGCGTACCGAAAGAAGTCGTACATACGGAAGACTTCCCGTTCTTCGATGCAGAAGGAGCGGAAGTATTCAACAACACCGTAGGCATTCGCGAACGCCATTTAGGACCTGATACGCTTTGTGCGTCAGATATGTGTCAGGCGGCCGCCGAGAAACTCATCGCCGAATTAGGATGGGACAAGCAGAGCATTGACATGCTGGTTTTTGAGTCCGTTACAGCAGATTTTCACCCGACACCACCTACGTCTTGCTTGCTGCAAGACCGATTAGGATTAAGCGAGGACTGTTTCTGTCTGGACATACCGATGGGGTGCTGCGGATGTATGTACGCTATGAATGTGGCAGGCAACATGCTGAGTGCCGGCAATATCAAACGTGCGCTGTTGCTCATTGGCGACACAGCGCTACGTATGGGATCCATGCAAGACAAGAGTCGCGTACCGCTCTTCGGAGATATGGGCACTGCGGTGGCTCTCGAATACGACACAACAGCAGAACCTATCCTCATTGATTTCCATACGCAAGGCAGCGGATATAAAGCACTCATGACTCCTCATGGAGGCTATCGTCATCCTCTGACCCCGGAATCATTCATTCAAGAGGATTTTGGGAATGGCATTCTTCGCGCACCGAAAGACACCTTGATTGACGGTATGGCAGTGTTTACGTTCGCCATTAGCAAGCCTGCGAAGACTGTTGCCAACCTGATGGAAGAGTTACATATTGACAAGGATAATGATATCGATTATTATCTCATCCATCAAGCGAACAAGCTGATAGTAGACCGATTGGTGAAGAAGCTCAAGATGCCTGTTGAGAAAGTACCATATAACCTGGAAGAGTTCGGCAACACAGGCGGCGCAAGTGTGCCAGGATTGATGGTGACTCGTCTGCGCGAGCAGTTACAGCAAGATAAACCTCATCGTCTACTCTGCTCTTCATTCGGCCTTGGCCTAAGTTGGGGCACTATGCTGCTGAATGTAAAGAATGTAGTAATACCTGAATTAATTGAGATTTAATGTACTCACATTTTTTCAAACGCATATTTGATTTCACGTTGGCATTGATAGCTATATTATGCTTAAGTCCAATCTTGATAATAGTTTCTATACTATTGTATTTTGCCAACGAAGGAGCTGGTATCTTTTTTATCCAAGAACGCCCAGGAAAAGACGAAAAATTATTTCGGCTTGTGAAATTCAAGTCCATGAAAGACAAATTTGATGCCAACGGAGAACTCCTAAAAGACAAAGAACGTTTAACAACAGTTGGTAAATTCATCCGTAGAACGTCTATTGATGAATTACCACAACTATTCAATGTGCTCAAGGGCGACATGGCGTTGATTGGTCCGAGACCTTTGTTGGTGAAATATCTCCCCCTCTATTCTCCGGAGCAGCATCGCCGTCATGAGGTGCGACCGGGTATTACAGGATGGGCACAGGTGAACGGGCGTAATGCCATTACTCACACCAAGAAGTTTGAATACGATGTATGGTATGTAGATCATCTGAGTTTTGCGTTAGACGTTAAAATCATATTCATGACCATCCATAATGTGCTGCATCGCAAGGATATCTCTCATGACGGAGAAGCTACGGCGGAGACTTTTAATGGACACAATTAATTTCCACAATGGAACGAAAAACAATATACTTATGTCTCGCTCATATGTCCGAACAAGGAATTGAGCAGAAGTACATCAAAGAGGCTTTTGATACGAATTGGGTAGTGCCTCTGGGACCGAATGTGAATGGCTTTGAGAAAGACCTGGAAGCATTCGTGGGGCAAGACAAGAAAGTAGTAGCCCTGTCTGCCGGTACTGCCGCTGTGCATCTGGCGCTCATCGGATGCGGAGTAGGCCCGGGTGACGAGGTTTGCGTACAGTCCTTCACGTTCTGCGCCAGCTCTCACCCCATCAAATACTTAGGAGCGACGCCTGTCTTCATTGATTCAGAACCGGATACATGGAATATGGATCCGGAGTTATTGGAACAAGCCATCCTTGACCGCAAAGCCAAGACCGGCAAGTATCCGAAAGCTATAGTGCCCGTAGCCCTTTATGGTATGCCGTACGACTGCGAGCGTATCATGGCTATCGGAAAGAAATACGGCATTCCCGTCATAGAAGACGCCGCAGAAGGATTTGGCAGCCGTTACAAAGGTCAAGTACTCGGCACCTTTGGTGAATATGGTGTACTATCATTCAATGGCAATAAGATGATTACCACTTCCGGAGGCGGTGCGCTAATCTGCGCCAACGAGGAGCAGAAGAACAAAATCATGTGGTACGCCACGCAAGCACGCGAAGCCTATCCGTATTATCAGCATGAGGCCATTGGATACAATTATCGCATGTCGAACATATGCGCCGGTATAGGTCGCGGACAGATGACGATTGTCAACGATCATATCGCCCACCATCATCATGTGCAGGCATTATATGCAGAGCTGCTCAAAGATATTCCGGGAATTCACCTGCATAGTGCTCCTAATGCGGACTATGATTCCAACTACTGGCTTTGCACCATCACCATCGATCCGGATGTGCGTATCAAAGGGCAAGAGAATGCATACAAAGAGACCATCAAGTCTGCTGTAGGCGGAGCTGCCGGAGTGATTCATCAAGTAGATTCTCCTACTACGGATTGCCAGCCGAATGAGAATATTGAGGCACTACGCATATACATGCTGGAACAGAAAATAGAGGCTCGCCCGCTATGGAAACCCATGCATAAGCAACCTGTTTATGCCGATTGTCCGGCTTATGTCAATGGTGTGAGCGAAGCATTATTCAAAGTAGGAATGTGCTTACCTGCAGGCCCGATGGTAACCGACGAGGACGTTCAATACATTGTAGATCAGATTAAAAAAGCTATTATTCGTTAATATGCAAAGCGAATTTATATTAATCAACATCATCGGCTTTGATAAGCCGGGTGTGACATCCGCGGTGACGGAAGTGCTGGGTAAGTACGGTGCATTCGTACAGGACATTGGTCAATCGAACCTGCACCATCAGCTCAACCTCAGTATCCTCATTCGTGTCGAAGACTCATCCAAGAGCGGCGACATGATCAAAGAGGTGCTTTTCTGCTGCTCGCGATTGGAGATGATCGTGCGTTTCACGCCGCTCAGCAACGAGGAATATGCGGCTTGGGTGGGACGTCAGGAGCAGGACCGTTATGTAGTAACGCTGCTGGCGCGCGAACTTAACGCACGTCATATCGCCCGCGTGACAGCCTTATTAGCCGGCCGTCAACTCAACATCGATAATATCTTGCGTCTCAGTGACCGCCCGAGTGTAGAAATACCGGTGGAGAAACGCCACTCGTGTATTGAGTTCTCGCTGCGCGGTAACCTACCCGACCGCGAGGCGCTGCAGCGCGAGTTGATGGAGGTATCCCGCGAAGAAGGTATCGACATCTCCTTCCAGCGTGACGACATGTTCCGCCGTAACAGACGTCTGATATGCGTCGATATGGACTCTACATTCATCCAGACGGAGGTTATTGACGAACTCGCGGAACGCGCAGGCGTAGGCGAGCAGGTCAAGGCCATCACCCTCTCAGCCATGCGCGGAGAGATAGATTTCAAAGAGAGTTTCACCCGTCGTTGCGCCTTGCTCAAAGGACTTGACGTCAGTGCCAAACAAGATATCATCGACCATCTGCCTATCACCGAAGGTGCGGATCGTCTATTCAGCATCCTCAAGAAATGCGGCTTTAAGATTGCTATCCTCTCCGGTGGTTTCACCTTCGTAGGCAAGTACCTGCAGCAGCGTTTCGGCGTCGATTACGTCTATGCCAACGAGTTGGAGGAAGAGGACGGTAAGTTCACCGGTCGCTATCTCGGCGATGTAGTGGATGCAAAACGCAAAGCGGAGTTGCTCGAACTCATCGCACAAGTAGAGCATATCGACTTGGCGCAAGTGATCGCCGTAGGCGATGGAGCCAACGATCTGAACATGCTCGGCAAAGCCGGCCTGGGTATCGCCTTCCATGCGAAGCCCAAAGTACAAGCCAGCGCCCAGCAGTCTATCTCCACCGTAGGACTGGACGGCATCCTCTATTTCCTCGGTTTCAAAGATTCGTTCCTTAAAGAAAACCACTAATCCCCTAATCCGCTAACCCCTAATCCAAATATGGCATTTTTCGGTTTATTCAGTAAAGAGAAGAAAGAGACACTCGATAAAGGTCTGGAGAAATCCAAAGAGTCGGTGCTCAGTAAGATAGGTCACGCCATCGCCGGCAAGTCCACTATCGATGATGATGTGCTGGACGACCTCGAAGAGGCGCTCATCACCTCTGACGTAGGCGTAGAGACCACGCTCCGCATCATAGAGCGTGTGCAGGCGCGTGTGAAACGCGATAAGTACATCGGCACGAACGAGTTGAACAACCTATTAGTGGATGAGATTGCTTCGCTGCTGCAGGAGAATAACGTTGAAGACGTTCTCGATTTCTCGGCTCCGCTGCCTGCCAAGCCCTATGTAGTGATGGTAGTCGGCGTCAACGGCGTAGGTAAGACCACGACGATAGGTAAGTTAGCGTACCAATATAAGCAAGCCGGCAAGAAAGTATACCTCGGTGCGGCCGATACCTTCCGCGCAGCTGCCGTAGAGCAGTTATGTATCTGGGGCGAACGCGTAGGAGTGCCGGTCATCAAGCAGCAGCAAGGTTCGGACCCTGCTTCCGTGGCTTTCGACACCCTCCAATCTGCTAAGGCGAACGATGCGGATGTTGTGCTCATCGATACCGCCGGTCGTCTGCATAACAAAGTCAACCTCATGAATGAGTTGACAAAGATCAAGAACGTCATGCAGAAAGTTGTTCCGGACGCTCCGCACGACGTGATGCTCGTGCTGGATGGTTCAACCGGTCAGAACGCCTTCGAACAAGCGCGCCAGTTCACAGCGGCTACGCAGGTTAGCTCACTTGCCATCACAAAGCTTGACGGTACGGCTAAAGGCGGCGTAGTCATCGGTATATCCGACCAATTCAAGATACCCGTTCGGTATATCGGTCTAGGCGAGAAGATGACCGACCTGCAGTGTTTCAACAGAGAAGAATTTGTTAAATCCCTTATATTATGAGTTATCGTATTGAATCAGACCTCTTGGGCGAGTTGCAAGTACCCGCAAAGGCCTATTACGGCGTGCAGACGCAACGCGGCATCAACAACTACAAGGTGTCTAACCTCAAGATGTCCGACTTCCCCGAGTACATCATCGCCATGGCGTATATCAAACTGGCGGCGGTGGAAGCAAACCATGAGTTAGGCGTCATCAACGATGAGATATACGCCGGTATCGCGCAAGCCTGCCGCGAGATCATCGATGGCAAGATGCACGACCAGTTCCCTACCGATATGGTACAAGGTGGTGCAGGTACGACGGTGAACATGAACGCCAACGAGGTGATTGCCAACCGTGCGTTGGAGATCATGGGGCACCAGCGCGGAGAGTATCAATACTGCTCGCCGAACGATCATGTCAACTGCGCGCAGTCAACCAACGATGCCTACCCTTCCGCTTTCCGCTATGCCTTTATCCGCATGAACCGCGGACTGGAAGAGGAACTGAAACGCCTCATCGCGTCGCTGCGTAAGAAAGGTGATGAGTTCAACGACTCCATCAAGATGGGTCGTACCCAGCTGCAAGATGCTGTGCCGATGACCAGCGGACAGGAGTTCCATGCTTTCGCCAACAACCTCGAAGAGGAAGTAGCCAACCTCGAGCGTAACGTACGTCTGCTCTATGAGATCAACATGGGCGGTACAGCTATCGGTACGGGACTGAATGCCGTGGCCGGCTATGCCGAGTTATGCACCCAGAAGCTCTGTGAACTGACGGGCGAACCCTTCTCGAAGGCAAGCGACCTCGTAGAGGCTACGCCGGATACCGGTGCGTACGTCAGCTATTCCGCAGCCCTCAAACGTCTGGCCGTCAAACTCAGTAAGACCTGTAATGACCTTCGCCTGATGGCTTCCGGTCCTCGCTGCGGTCTGCATGAGATCAACCTCCCGCCAATGGCGCCGGGTAGTTCGATTATGCCGGGTAAGGTCAATCCGGTCATTCCGGAAGTAACGAACCAGGTTTGCTTCAAGGTCATTGGTAACGATACTGCGGTTTGTTTTGCTGCCGAAGCAGGTCAGTTGCAACTCAACGTCATGGAGCCTATCATCACCGAGTGTATCTTCGAATCGATCACATGGCTCAAGAACGTGATGGCTATCCTACGCGAGAAATGTATCGACGGCATTACGATTAACCGCGAGCATAATGCCAAGACGGTGAAGAACTCCATCGGTATCGTCACGGCCCTCAACCCCGTTATCGGTTATAAAGCATCTACGAAGATTGCCAAAGAGGCTCTCGAGACCGGGAAAGGCGTCTATGATCTCGTCCTCGAGCACGGGCTGCTCAGCAAAGAGCAACTCGACAAGTTGCTGGATCCAGAGAACATGCTTGCTGCGCATTGACGCGCGCACGCATAAAATAAATAAGGTGACCATTTGGCCACCTTATTCTTTTTTTGTCAGATATATTTATCTGCGGGTAGAACCGCTACTGGAACCTCCACCGCCACCGCGGCTTCCGCCTCCCGAGTAACCACCGCCTCCGCTGGAACGACTTCCTCCGGAATAACTGCTTCCGCCTGAGTACGAACTACCGGAGCGTGAACTGCTACCACTGTAGGAACTGCTGGAGCGAGAACTGCCGCTGTAAGACGAACTACCGCTGGAGTACGAGTTTGCGCGACTACTGCCGGAGTAGCTGCTCGACGATGAGCGTTGCGAACTACCGCTTCCATAAGCCGTGCGAGAGGTCGAACCTGCGGAACGAGTGCTCGTGTTGGCCGTGCGAGTCGTGGTCGTACTTGCCGTACGCGTGCTTGCTGTGCTTGCGCTGCGAGAACCCGTGCTTGCCGAACTTGCTGCACTGGCGGAGCGACTGGCTCCTGTACTACGCGTGGCTGTTGCAGAACGTGTCTCGGTTGCCGTACGCGGCGTGGCCGAAGAGCGAGTAGCTGCTGTGTTCTGACTGCCGTACGTGCGGCTGGCATCTGCGCGACTTGCGCTGCGAACTTCACCTCCGCCGCTCATCGAGGCTTGACGAGAGCGAACACCTTCGCTATGGCGGATCTCACGTGCGTTGGTCATACCTGCATTACGTTGCGTGAAAGCGCGCTCCGGATGAACCATTGCAAAATCTCTACGCGATACACCGCGGTGCAAGTCGTGATACCCGTGATGCAGACTGCGTCCCGGACGGAATGAGCAGTAGTGATGGTGATGATGATATGCGTAGCAGTGACGCCAGTACCAGTCATGTGCCCAACAACGATGGGTGTACCACCAACCCGGCCAGTATCCCCAGTACCACGGACTACGCCATGCGTACCATGCAGGACTCCAAAACCAATCGTATATCAAAGGACGATAAACATAAACGGGTTCTATGATGTAGTTGGTACCATATACATATTCATCACCTACTACCTGTACGGAAACCTCGTTCTTCTCGTCTTTCTCAACGTATATCGAGGCAACATCCTGATAGATATCTTTCGCCAAGATAGCCTGTAAAACGATCAGACGCTTGTTTCCCTCACCGGTCTCAACAACGCGCAGGTAATCTACTTCTCCATCACCATTTAGGTCGAGGTTGCAGAATGCGCTGTCAGGGTTGTTGAGCATCGACTCGAACTCTTCCAGGTTCTTAGCTTCTGCAAAAAGCTTAGCTACAACCTTCAAGTCCAGTCCTTCAGAGATGTCAGAACTGTTGGCGGAAACCGTTACTGTTTGGTCCGCCCACGCCATCATGCTCATGAGCATCAGCGTCATCAGAAGTGTAGTTAATCGTTTCATAATCGTATTGTTTTAAAGTGTTACGACAGCCATTATGGAATGCCGTTACCCTACTCTTTCAAATACCGTGCCAAAGAATCACACCAGCTTTAAATTATGATGCATTTTTTCTTTTTTGGTACGCATATAGCGCTCGTTCCACTTGTTAGGCTGAATCTCAATCGCCACATTTTCAACGATTTCAATGCCATAACTCTCCAGCCCCACACGCTTCACAGGATTATTGGTCATCAGTCGCAATTTGCACGCTCCCATCTCGCGAAGGATCTGTGCACCCACTCCATAGTCGCGTTCGTCAGGACGGAAACCTAAATGCACATTCGCCTCCACCGTATCATCTCCCTGCTCTTGCAGCTTATACGCGCGAATCTTATTCATAAGGCCTATACCGCGACCCTCTTGATTCATATAGACGATGATGCCGCGACCTTCTTTCTCGATCATCTCCATGGCGCGCTTGAGTTGTTCGCCACATTCGCAGCGTTGCGATCCGAAGATATCCCCGGTCATGCAACTCGAGTGCACGCGGCATAGTATCGGTTCATCGCTCTTCCACTCACCTTTGGACAGCACCACATGCTCCAATCCGGTCGTCAGATCCCGGAAAGGCGTTAACATAAACTCACCATGCTGCGTAGGCAGGAACACCGTCTCGCCTTTTTCAATAAGACCGCTTGCGCTGTAAGACCGCTCTGCTGTATGACCGCTTTGCTGTAAAATCGCTTCGCTGTTGGACTCTCTCTCCAAGCGATAGGCAATCAGATCCTTGATCGTAATGATCTTCAGGTCAAACTCCTTCGCCACTTCCTGCAGTTGCGGCATTCGCGCCATCGTTCCATCAGCATTCATGATCTCTATCAGTGCTGCCGCGGGTTGCAGTCCTGCCAAGCGCGCTAAGTCCACACCGGCCTCCGTGTGACCAGCGCGTTGCAGTACTCCGCCGGCTTTGGCATAGAGCGGGTTGATATGTCCCGGTCGGCCGAACGTCTCTGGTTTGGAGTTCGGGTCCGCCAGCGCCAGAATAGTCGCCGCGCGATCCGCAGCAGACACACCTGTCGTGCATCCCTCGAGTTTATCTACGGTCACGGTGAACGGTGTACCAAGCATGGAGGTGTTATTCGCTACCTGGTGCATCAGGTCCAGTTCCGCGCATCGCTGTTCCGTAATGGGGCAACAGAGCACACCACGACCATGCTGAAGCATGAAGTTCACTTTCTCCGGCGTGATTTTCTCCGCAGCGATGATGAAATCGCCTTCGTTCTCGCGGTCCTCGTCATCCACAACGATCACGAATTTACCTTGACGGAAATCATCTAAGGCTTCTTCTATTGTGTTGATATTCATATAGTTTTTGTCGTATTTCTTTGTATTTCTCTTTGGCCATCCGCCATATATCCACACCGCTCAGCAAGGGTGCATCGGTCGCGGCCTTGTAGGTCAAAAAGATACCGATCGGCAGCAGCACAAATGAACTGAGCCACATACCTGCCCACGATGGCCATAAGGCTTCGCGCGCCATCTTATAACCCGTATTATCGATGATATAATAGATGATAAATAGCACTACCGACATCACTACCGGAGCGCCCAAACCACCTTTCTTCGTGATCGCGCCTAAGGGAGCACCGATGAAGAAGAAGATAAGGCAGGCAAAGGCCAAGGTGAACTTACGGTATAGTTCTATCTCATGCTTGCGTATATACCGCTCCGAGTCCTCGAGCAGCAGCGCATTATACTCTATCTGGTCGCGGTACACCTGTGCTTTCTCTTCGGCTAACATCAGTACTTGACGTTGATGCTGTCTATCCAGCGCGTTCCATAACTCCTCCAGACTGTATATCTGTTTTTCCTCCTGCGTGATGGTCTCCGGCAATATCCCTTTACGTCCGTTCTCGCGACCGAAATAACGATCCGTGAGCAAGCGGTCACTCTGCTCCTTACTGCGGCTCTTCGCCACAATGCGCACAGAATCAATCGAGTGCGTGAGTTGCGCTACGTTCTTACTCACATGCTGGTCCTCCAGCATCGATTCATCGAAACGACTGAAATCCGTAGCAAAATCTATCAGGATGCGCTTATGCGCAAAGGTCTCACGCCGATAGGGGATGTTACGCCTGTTGGCCGCACGTTGCTGACGCCGGTTCAGATCCTCAAATGACTCACCGTTAATCAAGTCCAATATCAAATATCGCTTGTCGTCGCTGGCCTTCAGCCGTCCCGTATCCGCAACCATCACCTTCACATTCTCAAACCCGTTCGAGTAGTCATACATCATGATATTGAGCAACTCGCCGTGCGACGTCTTATCATGCACGTAGATATGATAACCGCTGATATCGTCGTAGAACTCCCCCACAGGAATCTCCAACTCAGGACTTTTCTGACGAAGCGAGAAGATAAGTGCCCAGAGCTTCATCTGCGATTTCGGTAATACGTTATTGCTGAAAAAGAACGCACCTACACTCAGGATCATCACCGCTATCGCCAACGGACGCATGATGCGGAAAAGCGATATACCCGCCGCCTTCATCGCCGTCATCTCGGATTTCTCTCCGAGGTTACCGAAGCATATGAGCGAACTAAGCAGTATCGCCAGCGGCAATGCCAACGGTACTACGGCTGCGGTAGCATAGATAAAAAACTCCGATAGTACGCCTAATCCTATTCCTTTCCCTACCAAATCGTCCACGTGAATCCACATGAACTGCATCAGCAGGATAAAAATCGCAATGAAAAAAGTAGCCAAGAACAGCCCCAGAAAATTCCAGAGCAGATATACATCTATTTTCTTAACTATCTTCAACCTTTCAGATTCTCACTCACAAATATCAGAGGCAGCAAGTCTGCAGCCGACTCGAAAACGAATGTCTCATCTTCGCCGTACAGAAGCACCTCCATCTTATCGCCATAGCGATGCTCGGTTTCCACCATCACTTGTCGGCAAGCGCCGCAAGGCGAACCTGGCTCTTTCGTAAAATGACCGTCCGTGTAGCACGCTATCGCCAGTCTTACCACCGGCTGATCCGGATACTGCGCACCAGCAGCAAAAAGCGCTGTTCGTTCCGCACACAGGCCACTCGGATAGGCCGCATTCTCTTGATTAGCGCCACGCATCACAATGCCGTTTGCCAACTTCGCAGCTGCTCCTACGCGGAAATGGCTGTAGGGACTGTAGCTGTTCTCCGTTTGTTCTTTCGCGATGCGAACTACCTCGCGTTGTTCTTCCGTCAACTCGTCCCATTGGCAGGAACGCATTTTCGTCGTCAGATTGTATTCTTTCATACTATTAATTGGGTTAAATATTTTTCAAAAACCTTGTAGTGCACAACTTTGCGGGTGCAAAGTTACGGATTTTTTTTTACATATGCAAAAAAAATGCCCTGAAATTTGCATATATCCAATTTTTGTCGTATCTTTGCACCATAAATTATTATTCTATTTATCATGAATCGTGACAACGAGATTTTCGACGTTATCCGCCGGGAGCGGGAGCGTCAGACCAAAGGAATTGAATTAATCGCCAGCGAGAACTTTGTTTCCGACCAGGTGATGGAGGCTATGGGCAGCGTGCTTACCAATAAGTACGCCGAGGGCTATCCCGGTCATCGTTACTACGGAGGATGCGAAGTAGTGGATATCGCGGAGGATATCGCCCGTGATCGTCTCAAGAAGCTCTATGATGCCGAATATGTGAATGTCCAGCCGCACTCGGGTGCGCAGGCGAATATGGCGGTTTTCATGGCTTGCCTTAAGCCGGGCGACACCTTCATGGGGCTTAACCTCAGTCATGGCGGTCACCTCAGTCATGGTTCAGCGGTCAATTTCTCCGGTCTTATCTTCAATGCCATCGGCTATGACTTGGAGGAATCTACCGGACGTGTCAACTACGATGATCTGGAGCTCAAGGCGCGCACGCATAAGCCCAAACTCATCATCGCGGGTGCGAGTGCTTACAGCCGCGAGTGGGATTACGCGCGTATACGCCGCGTAGCAGATGAGATAGGTGCTATCTTCATGGTCGATATGGCCCATCCTGCGGGACTGATTGCTGCCGGTTTACTCGACAACCCGCTCAAGCACGCGCATATCGTTACCTCCACTACCCATAAGACCCTGCGTGGTCCGCGCGGAGGTATTATCCTAATGGGCAAAGACTTCGACAATCCCTGGGGCAAAACCACGCCGAAGGGTGAAATCAAGAAGATGAGTGCGTTGCTCGATTCTGCGGTCTTCCCGGGTACGCAAGGCGGACCTCTGGAGCACGTCATTGCCGCCAAAGCCGTTGCTTTTGGCGAAGCCCTCACGGATGATTTCAAGACCTATCAGAAACAGGTCAAGAAGAACGCTGCCGTCATGGCGCAGGCTTTCATCGATAAGGGATATAAAGTCATCTCCGGTGGTACGGATAACCACTCGATGCTCATTGATCTGCGTACCAAATTCCCGGATCTCACCGGTAAGGTAGCAGAGCAAGCACTCGTCAGCGCAGATATCACGACAAATAAGAATATGGTTCCTTTTGACAGCCGTTCGGCTTTCCAGACCTCTGGTCTGCGTTTCGGTACGCCGGCGATCACTACCCGCGGACTCAAAGAAGATCAGATGGGCTGGATAGTGGATCTCATCGACCGCGTGCTTCTCGATCCGACAAGCGAAGCTGTCATCGCTGCCGTTCGCGAAGAGGTGAATAAAGAAATGACCAAGCATCCTCTCTTCGCTTGGTAACCTCTAAACTCTAAACTCTAAACGAATAATCCCCGGCATCTCTGTCGGGGATTATTGTTATTCTTTCCGTTCCTTGCGGAAGTGGTTCGGCGTCATGCCGGTATGTTTCTTGGTGTATTGGCAGAAGAAAGAAGCGTTGGGGAACTCCATTATTTTCGCCACCTCATGGATAGGCATCGTCGAGTTACGCAGATAGTGCTTCAACTCTGCGACAGTCACATCCGCAATCCACTCGCTGGCAGACTTGCCGCTGCGCTCTTTGCATATCTCCGAGAGGTATTTCGGCGTGATGCCCAACTCCTTGGCAAACCATTGTACCTCGCGCTGATGTGGATGCTCGCGCAGCAGTGCCGTAAAGGCATGGAAGGTATAGTCTCCGGAATTGGTGGACAGACGATCTATATTCAACTCCGTCACCGGAATCATCCTATCCAGATAATTCAGCAACTCCATCGTCATACCGCGCGAAATGGCACGAATAATCTGCTGGCGGTAAGCTGTCTGATCGCCGTCCGTCAATTGCAATACGAGCAGGTCAAAATATAACTTGCAGAAATCTTTCGAGCGCTCACGCAGCGGGAAAAGCGGATGAATCTTCAGATACTCCTGTTTCTGCCACCAGCGCGGCTCTACACGCATCAGGTCAAACATCAACTCCTCAAAGATAGTATTGGGAATGGATACTTGCATGAACTGAAAGTCATCCGATAACTCATAAGGACCTAACTCCGTTGCGCGCGGGATACGTACGAACAAGTCGCCCGCATTGATACGTAACATTTCGCCACGGTAGTATACATCGATATGACCGGCTTTGCATAACAGCACGGTGGTGTAGGTTTCTGAGCGTGTCTCACGGCAGGTGCGAAAACCTTCAACCTCGTCGGTTAAAAAGATGGAATCGGTGAATAGAGTCATGGTATTTCCTTTCGTTAGGTTAATCCTTTTTCTTTCGGGCACAAAAGTACTACTTTTTTTGTAAATCTCCAAATTTTTTATCAATTTTCTTGCAAATTTGCAAATTTTTGTGTACTTTTGCACTCAAAATTCAACTACCAATGAAAAAATATCTTCTTTACGCGCTGCTTGCGCTGGGTTTCATGAGTTGTGGAAACAAGAACGAACGTCTGCTCACTTCTGCTACGGGTTCTATCTATGAGTGCCTCGTGGTCACTCCTTCTGCGGGCGAGGTTCCTAACGCTGTTCGCGAGACGATGGGCGCCGATATGTACGGTCTGCCGCAGATGGAAGCGATCTTCACCGTCTCGTGCGTCACGGCTTCCCAGTTTGATGATTTCTTCAAGTCCTCGCGTAATATCCTTTTCGTCGATATCAACGAGCATAAATACACCCAAGTCAAAGCGCTCATGTCGAGCAATGTATGGTCTAAACCGCAAGCCGTTGTGCAGATTCAATCGCCAAGCGATGAGGCTTTCCTCGCGTTCTGGACGGAGAAGGGAGAAGCTGTGCGTGAGTGGTTTGTTCGCGAGGAGTTAGCGCGTCAGCTCTATTTCTATCGCGCGAGTACGAATAAGGAAGCGCGTGCGCGCCTTAACGCACGTGGGTACGATATGCTCATCCCCGAGGATTTCATGCTGATCATGGATACTACGCTCCGCGACACCCATGTGCTATGGTGTTGCAATAACAAAGGTCCGATGCGCAAAGATCTCGTCGTCTATGATGCGCCTTATGTCTCGCAAGATCAGTTCCTTTCGGATACGATCATCGCTACGCGTAATGCGATCCTCGGTCAACTCATCACGGCGCAAGTAGAAGGCAGTCATATGGGTACGGAGTTCAAGCATTTCCCGCCTGTGTCGCGTCAGGTGTCTGCGCTCCGCGATACTGTCGGCGGCTTCTATGCTATCGAGACTCGCGGCTTATGGAAGATGCTGGGTGGCGAAGCAATGGGCGGACCATTCGTCAGCCTCACGCGCCTCGACCAAGTCAACGGACGCGTAGTCACAGCCGAAGCTTTCCTGTTTGCTCCGGGACAGAAGAAACGCAATGCGATGCGTCAGATAGAATCTATCCTCTATTCTTTGGAGATGCCTAACGAGCGCCAGCGATGAAGACCATAGATGCAGTTGGCGCACCAGAACGCATATTGCGCGGTCATACAATAGTCGCCCGCACGAAGCCATAGAGCGATACTAAGAATATCGACGGCGAGCCATAAGAACCAATGCTCGCGATAGACCATTATCATCAATACCTGTGCCACGAGTGCAGGTATTGTTGTGAAGGCGTCGAGATACGGCTGGGTATCATCCGTCCAGGATGCTAATCCCCATCCTACCAGCCAAGAGAGCGCTAACGTACCCGCGGCTATCACGCCCATCACCCATAGCGGCAAGGAACGCGGCACCACGGTCCTATCTCCTGACTCCTGACTCTTGGCTCCTAATCGTTTCCGCCACGCAAAAACGCCGTATATCATCGTCACGAAGTAGTACGCATTAATACCTATCTCCGCATAGAAGCGCTGCGTCACGCATAGCCATGTGTATGTGATCACTTGCGCAAATCCGAAAGCGAACATCCATATCTTCCCTTGCGCCGTCAGCACAACCGAACAGATGCCTAAGCAACCGCTCAGCAGCGATAGCCAACTGTCATGAGGCATCAACAGGTATGTCACTACCTGGATCACCAGTCCTAAACTCAGGAAACTATAGTCAAAGATTTTCCCTCTCACTTTTTCGGTTTCATCAACTCCTGCGGTTTCGCTGCGGTCTGCGGCGAAGCCGTATAATCCCATTCTTCCTCAAAATCCCAATTGGATTTCGTCTGTATCTTTTCCGGGAAGTAATACACGGGCTCGGGTTGCCGTTTGGTACTCCAGTCGCCTGTAGTCCATGCACCGTCTCCGTTCAGGTCCAGATACATGCGGATGTAATAGGTGTCGGGTTTCAGATATTTAAAGAGAGTGCCTTCCGTCTCTGCCGCTTGCTCGCGCACCACTTTGTCGCGGCTGTTCAGCACTTGTATCCGTGCCTGCGGATGATACGTGGTCATCTTCACGCGAATCGTTGAATAGTCCTCCAGCGTCTTCATCGTCAAGCCGTAATTGGCATGGATATGACTGATCCCGTATACATCGGTCAACGCACCGCTGTCCAACTGCAACTCGTATTTCTTACCGGGCTCTAAGACGGCCGGCATAAGCAAGGTCATCGGCAATGTATCATAGGGCGCAAGCGTAAATTCCACATCGCGATAAGTCGTATCGATTTTCTCTACCAGATGGATCGCCTCGCGCTTAATCTGCGCCAGCGGTGTGGTACTCGTCAATCGGATGGTGTCGAAGACGTCGAAACTCTTCGAGGCATTGCTTTTCAGCACCAGTCGTCTGTTCCTGTTCTTGCGCGCCAGCGCCTCTTGCGCCTTTGCGCTCAAGCGCGGAGCACGCCATATGGCACGCACCGTATCCGTAAACCACTCGAGGTTATATACGCTGTCTGTGCGGCGATAGGTGATCTCGAAGAATAGCGAGTCCTGCTTGATAGACGAACTGTCTAACAGCCATAGACTGATCGTGTCACCTTTCGCAGACGGGAACACATGATAGTTCAACTCCATGCTGTCCAGCAGCGGCCTGATACGCGGCGCACTGTCTGGAGGAGCCGAGAAATACATCTGTACCTGATGACGCTCGGTGCGCAACGTACGCTGCAGATACAATCGCTGACGCTGTTCCTTGAACAGGAAAAGCTCCGTCGTATCACCCGGACCAACCGTCTCATCCGCCCATGCTATCGCCTCTCCTATCGTAAAACGATAGTCCTTGCTCTTCTCCTCTACGGCATATAACCGGTATATACCGTCACGCATATTCCCGATGCGGAAATAGCCCGCGGAATCGGATCGCGCAATACGGAGGAACGGCATCGTTGTGAAGGCCGAGTCATCCATGTTGTCGTGAATACCGACAATCACACCGGAGACGGGGTTGAGATTCTCCGCCATATAGACGCGGCCGTAGGTCTCTAAGGTGTCTATCGTCGGACCCGTGGAGAAACCGTAACTGTAGCCGTGCAACGGATTTTTCTCGGTGTAGTCACATACCGCGTCGCCGAAATCAAGCGTATACGTCGTGCTGTCGCGTAACGTGTCTGCAAACTGAATGATCAGTCGTTTACCACGTGCTTTCACCTCCGGTGGACGTTGCTGCGGAGGAGACATCAGCAGGTTATTGCCGAGGTTATCCAACTGCAGATACTCGTTGAAAGTGATCTCTATACGATTGCCCGTGAAGTTCACCGAACCATTCTCAGGCTCGGATTTTACAGGCATCGGAGGAATAGTATCTCTCGGTCCTCCTTGCGGACCTACGCCTCTGTTCGCGCAGGACGCCAATACCAGCACACCTAATAATATGCAGATCTTACTTCTTATCCGCATCACCTACGATAAGAAGGATGATCCACGTCAGCAGCGGAGAGAAGCAGAACGACAGCAGCACCCACCCCAGCGGGTCACGATGACGGTTCTTCGCCATCCAGTATGCGATCAGCACACGGAAAAAGAGGGTGAAGAACAAACCGAGGGTAGCCAGAGCTATCACCAGAAAGACTACGCCGATAGCCGACATGCCGGCTAACAGACCTATTATAGCTTCTTCCATACCTAAAAAGATTGCTTCCATATGAACCTTTATCCTTTAACCTTTATCAACAACTCTCAAACTGACGGAGGAATCGTACGTCGTTCTCGGAGAACAAGCGCAAGTCTTTCACACGATATTTGAGGTTCGCGATGCGCTCTACACCCATACCGAAAGCATAGCCGCTGTACTGTTTGCTGTCAATACCGCAAGCCTCCAGCACGTTCGGATCGACCATACCGCAGCCTAAGATCTCCACCCATCCTGTGCCTTTGCAGAACGAGCAGCCTTTGCCGCCACAAAGGTCACAACTGATATCCATCTCCGCGCTCGGCTCCGTAAACGGGAAATAACTCGGACGCAGACGGATCTTCGTCTCCGGGCCGAACATCTCCTTGCTGAAATAGAGCAGTGCCTCACGCAAGTCAGCGAAGCTGACATTCTTATCGATATACAGTCCTTCTACCTGATGGAAGAAGCAGTGCGCACGCGCCGAGATAGCCTCGTTGCGATATACACGCCCCGGACACAGCACACGGATCGGCGGTTTCTGATTCGTCATCACGCGTGTCTGAACGGAACTGGTATGTGAGCGCAGCAGCACGTCTGTCGGTTTCTGCACACCCTTCTCTTTCTCGATGAAGAACGTATCCTGCATGTCGCGTGCCGGGTGCTCGGGAGCGAAATTCAACATGCCGTACACATGCTTGTCGTCCTCCACCTCCGGGCCTTCCGCTACCGTAAAACCGATACGGGAGAAGATATCGATGATCTCCTCGCGCACCAATGACAACGGATGACGCGTACCTAACGCTATCGGATCCGGAGTACGGGTCAAATCCAGTCTCTCCGCTCTCGCCTCTTGGCTCTGAGCTATCTGCTCCTTGAGCGCTGCGATGCGGCTTTCCGTCTCCTGACGCAACTGGTTGAGCAACTGCCCCAACTCACGTTTCTGCTCATTCGGCACCTCGCGAAACTCGTTGAAGAGCGCCGTGATCTCACCTTTCTTACTCAGATATTTGATACGCAGCGCCTCCAGTTCCTCAGCGTTGACCGCCTTCAGACCCTGCACTTGCGTCATCATCGATTGTATGTTTTCTTTCAAACCCATACCTTATATATTTTATAATTCGTTTTTGTGTTATTGCTTTTTATATCGTGTCGATAAACGATTTCTGCTTGCGGTTGAACATGTAGATGCCGATCAGCAGAAGAACGAGTATACATAGCGCGCTGTAACCCAAGGCCGTCCAACTGAACTGACCAGCACCGTAAGCACCGTATTTGAAGGTCTCGATGATCGCCGTCATCGGGTTGAACAGCATAATCTTATGCAGCGTCGGATTGGTCACGTAACTCAGCGGATAGACGATCGGCGTCGCGTACATCCATAGCGATACGAACACGCCGAAGAAATTCGTCAAGTCGCGGTATTTGGTCGTCAGCGAAGAGACAATCAAGCCCAGTCCTAAGGCCAGTCCCTGAATCATCATCACCAGTATCGGGAAGAGGCACAAGTACCATGTCGGCCGCAACTCCACGCCCTTGATGACAAAGAAGAGATAGATGATGATGAACGTACATAGTTGCAGCGAGAAGCGGAACAACTTCGACATCACTACCGACACCGGAGACACCAGTCGCGGGAAATAGACCTTGCCGAACAAACCCGCATTACTCTGGAACGTACCCGACACGGCCGTCAGACATTCCGCGAAATACTCCCAAAGACAAATTCCGCTCAGGTAGAACACCGGCTGCGGGATATCATCCGTCGGGATATTCGCGATCCTACCGAACACAACCATGTACATGAACATCGAGAATAGCGGCGAGATGAAATACCAACCCATACCGAAGATGGTTTGCTTGAACTGCACCGTGATATCACGTTTGATGAACAGCCAAACCAGGTATTTCTTCTGCCATAACTCCCTCAGTCCCAAGCCTTTAGCAAACGACGTCGGCGAGATCTCTGTGGTCCAATAGTCGTTTGTCATACCGTGTCCATGAAACTTTTCTGCACTTTATTAAATAGCATCAGACCGAAAACTAACAGCACCAGCGTAAACACCGCGCTATAGCCCAGCCATAGCCAACTGAACTGCCCTTGTCCCAACAGCGAATACTTGATCGCCTCCATCACCGGTGTCACGGGGTTCAGACTCATCGCCAGATGCAATTTCTCATTCGTCACCAAACTCAGCGGATAGATGACCGGCGTGATATACACCCATAGCGAGATGATTTTCGCCAGCATGATCTGCAGGTCGCGATATTTGGTCGTCATCGACGAGAAGATCATACCGAATCCCACCGCCATCAAGGCCAGCAGGATGATCAGAAACGGGAAAAGCACAACCTGCCAATGAATAGTCAGTTCCGTACCCGTAGCCGCATAATAGATATAGAATGCCGCGAAGATCGCGAGTTGGATAGCAAACGTCAGCAGGTTCGTCGTCACCGCCACCAGCGGCATGATGATACGCGGGAAATAGACCTTGCCGAAGATATCCGCGTTCGTCACAAACGAGTTAGACGTGGCGCTGAGACAACTGGAGAAATAACCCCAAACGGAGATACCAAGCAGATAGAATAATATCGGCGGAATACCATCGGTCGGGATGTTCGCGATGCCTCCGAAAACCGTCGCATAGACGATGACGGACAGCACAGGAGTGATGATGAACCATAGAGGACCGAGGATGGTCTGTTTGTACGCCACGCGGAAGTTACGTTGCACGAAGAGCACAAACATGTCGCGATAGCGCCATAGTTCCTTCCAGTCGATCGCCAGCAGCTTATCCCGCGGCGTGATCGTCATGTCCCAACTCTTATCTTCACTCATCCGTTAAACCGGTTCTTCTTCCCGTACACTACCCATTTATCGAGCGCCACGAGCACAGCCGGCAGCACCGTCAGCGTCAGTACCACGGCCATAAACGCACCTACCGCCAGACAGCCGACGATATTGCTAATCATCAGGTCATCTATCGCTATCGCCATAGCTCCCGGACCGATCACCATGATCAGGCCGGAAGTAAGTATGGTACGTATCGAACCTCTATATGCCGCGCACACGGCATCCACAGGCAGCATCGTCTTACGGCTCTCGCGGTAGTAGTTCGCAAAGAGGATACCGTAGTCGATGGTCGCACCCATCAGGATAGCCTGTACGATGAGGTAAGCGAGGTATAACATCTGTCCGGAAACCACACCGGCCACGACCACATTGACATACACGGCCGTCATGACCGTCATCACCAGGATCGTCGGCACGATCACCGAACGGAAGGTGACAGCTACGATCAGGAAGATAGACAGGATCGTCAGCAGCGTCACCACATTCATCTCATGGTCAAAGCCGCCACGCATCTCTGCGTACATCACCGATTCGCCTACGTAGTAATGCTCATGCTCCATACGTGCGTCCGCCATGGCCGTGAGGGTGTCCACGAAATCATAGGTCTCAGGAGACTCAGGCGGCAGCGTCGAGAGAACGACGAGTAGCGAGTAGTTCGGTTGGCGTAACTGTCCCAGACCGTTGTATATTTGGCTGTGAATATCCTTCGCTTGCGTTTGAATTGAATCAGGCAATACATCCGCCAACCGCGGGTCATACACCAAGGTGTCGCATAGATATGTCAGCAGGTCGCCGAAGCCCATGCGCAAGGTGTCGCAACGGCTGTTGACAGAACCGTAATAGTCATATAGCAGCGACATCTGATCGGCCGTCACAGGCGCGGACTTCACATCCGAGAGTTTCATCAGGCGGGCTAACTTCGTCGCCATCTGATCAGCCGTATAGGTGTGTCCGCCGAACATCAGTTCCGTGAACAGTTCCGCTTGCTGGTCGGCGCGCGAAGGACCGCGTTTGACAGGTTTCTCATGCGCCTCTTCTTTCTTCTGCTCCATCACGGCACGCGTCGTATCCGTGCTATGCAGCGTCGACTGCATTCCCGTCACGGCACTCACCATCTCCTCCACGTTCAGCTCACTCGGATGACGCGTGATCTGCGGCTCCTGCTTGGGCTTCGGAGGATAAGCGATAGCCATCAACTCCTCGTCCGTCAGGTTCTCTACTCCGAAAGCGTGCAGTAAGATATTCAACGCCTTCGGCGTGAGCGATGCGTTCGCATCGGCCAAGTCCATCAGGTGCGCACGTTGACCTAACAGCGTACGTTGCTCTTCCGACACCATACCGGCCAGCCCCGGACGTTTGAACAGATCATCCACGAGCAGATGCACGTACTCCAGCGGTGTCATCTTCTTCACATGTCCTGCCGCATAGCCGTACACCAGACGTGTCTGGATGAGTGTCGAACCCATATAGATAGACATCTCGCTCACCGACATCGGCAAGCGGATAGCCGCTGTATCCGTCAGTTTACGCATCTCGACCGTCACAGCCGAGGTCTGCGTCGCGTTCAGTCGCTCCATAAACGGCACAACAGGTATTCGCTCAATCTCCATCTCCGGGATCTCCAGCGAATCCACATGCATCATCGGAGCCTGACCGTGCGCGATAGGCGCTATCGTCTCCCGTGGCAATGCCTCCACTTCCTCATCCTCTAACCTCTCATCCTCTAATCCTCTAACCCTCTCATCCTCTAATCCTCTAACCCTTTCAGGGGAGGGCTTGGGAGAGGCTTCTTTATCCTCCGGCACTTCCAGCATCGACTGCAGGTCTGCAATCTGCTTCTTCATGTCGTCGTCCAGGTAGGACGATAAAAGCGGGTTCGAAGCTACGTGGGTGTGCAGGAATCGTGCGATATCCGGGAAGGCCAACTGCATCTCCGTCGAGTCTTTCTGGCGCATGTAATAGACGATCTGCACCATCTCCGGTGTGAGCACATCCAATGCCTCTTGAGGCACTGTCGCACCCTCCGGCATCATATCCTTGAAGTTCGTCAGCAGACCCACCACATGGTTCGTCATCTCTGCCGGTGTCAGCGGTTGACTCATCAGCGTTGGATAACTGATCACCGACTGGATACCCGGCTGCTCCATCAGTCTGTCCACCAGCCCGTACACCGAGTCCTCGTCTTGCGTGTCATAGACCAGCACAAACGGGTTCGGAGCAGGGAATATCTTCTCTATCTGCGACTCGGCTTCAGCGGAAAAGAAGATGGTCGTACGGCCGGCAAAGAACCAGGAGATGAAGAAGAGCAGAATGCCTCCGATTGCCATCGGCAGTTTATGCCGCGAGATGAACATCGCCATCTTATCGGTCGGCGGCACATACGCTTTCTTCGCGGTCGCATTGATTGTGCGACGGAAGAGCAGCATCAGCGCCGGCATGGCGGTGAACGTGCATATCAGCGAGCAGATCACGCCCTTCGCCAGCACGATACCCATGTCTGCGCCTATCTTCAGACGCATGAAACAAAGCATCAGCAGTCCTACCACCGTCGTGAAAGCCGATGAGAGGATAGAGGGTGCGGCTTTACGAATCGCCCTATTGGCCGCGATGACAGCTGTGCGCCGGTCGGTATGCTCGTCTTGCTCCTGACGATAGCGGTTCAGCAGCACGATACAGTAGTCCAGCGAAAGGACTGCCTGCAGGATGGAACCGATGAAATTCGTTGTGATGGAGACGGAAGGCAACAGCGCGTTCGTACCCATGTTGAGCACGATGGCCAAGCCGGCTGTCATGAGGATGACAACAGGTTCAAACCATGCTTGTGCCATGACAAAGAGCACTAACATGATCATCACTGCCGCGATGATCATCACCGAAATCGGCGGCGTCGCGCCATCCTGGCTGGTTTCCACTACGCAGTTTCCACCAAAACGCGTGCTGATCTGCTTGCCTAACTCTTTCTGATCGACCGACTTCGGCACATCGAGATCAAAGACCGTGTGCGTGCTGTCGGTTGAATAGCGATAGGTGACGCTCTGCACGTCCGGATAGGCCTCGAGAAGCGTTCGGATACCCGGAATCTCCTTGGGCCGCACCCCTTCGAACATGACATGCACATCCGCTCCGGACATCTGGGCCGAAGAACCGAACTCCGAGGTTACGATCTCCAAGCCCCGCTTCATCTGCGAATCATCCGGCAGATACTTCGTCATGTCGGCATTGACGTTCACATGGAACATCATTATGCCGGCAACGATCGACAGCGCTACCGTAATGGCGAATAATATGTAGTGAAACGAACGTTTCAATGGCTAATTGCTAATTGCTGATTGTTAATCAAAATTTCCCATTTGGAGGAAGGCTACTTCCTTCGGCGTCAGGAAACGCCATTTGCCGCGGCCTACATTCTTCTTCGTCAGACCGGCGAAGGACACGCGGTCGAGGTTCACCACCTTATACCCTACTTTCTCGAATATACGACGCACCACGCGGTTCTGACCCGAGTGGATCTCGAGACCTATATGCTTGCGGTCGCCTTTCGGGAACTCCAGCGCGTCCGGAACGATACGCTCGTCATCCAGCACTACACCGGTGCGAACGATAGCCTCATCTACCTCGTCTAACTCACGATCCAGCGTCACCGCGTATATCTTCTTCTTATGAAATTTCGGATGAGTCAGCTTTGCTGCCAAATCACCGTCATTGGTCAGCAGCAGCACACCTGTCGTGTTGCGGTCCAGACGCCCCACAGGATAGATACGCTCCGAGCAAGCGCTACGAACGATATCGATCACGGTGTGACGCTCTTGCGGATCATCCGTCGTCGTCACGGTGTTCTTGGGTTTGTTCAGCAATATATATACCTTGCGCTCACGACGAACAGGCTGATCGTGGAAACGGATCTCATCCGTCGGCAGCACTTTGGTGCCTAATGAATCTACCACCTGACCATTCACGGTGATCACACCGGCCTGAATAAAATCATCGGCCTCACGACGCGAACAGATACCGGCATTTGCCAGATATTTATTCAAACGTACAGGCTTGGTAGGATCTTCATGTTGCTGACGGTAGGTCTGCTGCTTGCGCTCGGAATAAACTCCGTGATTGCGCTGCGGACGCTTACCGTTGAACGAACGACGTTGCTCGCCGTCGGTGCGGAAATGCGGACGCTGCTCACCGTCGGTACGGAAATGAGGACGTTGCTCGCCGTCGGTGCGGAAATGCGGACGTTGCTCACCGTCACGCTGAAAACGAGGACGAGACACCTGCTCGCCGTCACGATGAAAACGCGGACGTGGTCTGCGCTCACCATCATTGTTGAAATTGTTGTTGTACATAGTCAATTCTTAAATCTTCAATTTTAAATCTTCAATTTCAGATGTAACTCTCGCGAGTTACGCACGTACTCACGTACGCGTGATAAAAATAAAATAGGTAAAGAGGTCGAAGTCCTGCGGCGAGTATCGCTACTCTAACCTTTAACCTCTAACCTCTAACCTTTAGCCTCTTGCCTTTCATCAGGCTTCTGCTTTCTCGATCGCCAGTTTACCACGATAGTAGCCGCAAGACGGGCAAACGGTGTGGTAGATGTGAAGTGCGCCGCAATTTGGGCAAACTGCCAGTGTCGGAGCCTTCACTACGTCATGGGTACGACGTTTCGCTTGTCTGGTGTGCGATTGTCTTCTTTTAGGATGTGCCATATTCTTTAAACTTTAAACGTTCAACTTTAAACTTTACACTATCTCATCGGGTTCCAACTCGTCACAAAGGTGATCATGGAGGAGAAGTTCCATCTGCTTATTGCATTCACCCGCTTGGTGACTGTGTACGAGCGGAATATTGATACTTACTATTTCATATGCTAACCATGATAGATCAATTTCATCATTAAGCGGCTCTGCCGCGTCATCATTGATAGAATCAATCATTTCATCATCAACATCAATGTCAATCGGCATCGGGTCGAGGCATCTATCGCACACAACAAATACAGTCCCGTGAACTGCAATGTTGAGCGTATAGTCCTCCTCCCGGAGATTAAGCACCGCTGTGGCAGCCACCTCACCACTCAAGATCTCCGTCTTCTCAAGAGAAGCAAAAAAATCGTTATTGAGCTGAATATCAAATGAATGCGTGCCTATCGGCAGGCGCTGCAAATCGATGATATAGTGGTCATGCTCGCTCATAAGTGCGAAATCGGCTGCAAAGGTACAACAAATATTTGGAATGTGCAAGACTTTTAGCAAAAAAAATATCGTCTATGTTTGCATAAGCAGTATTTTTGTGGTACAAATAACCGCCCCGCTTGCGGGAGGGTCGAAGTTACACAAAACAGTTTCTGTTTCTCTTTTTTTTGTCAATTTATTTGGTACTTCAATTTTTTTGTAGTACCTTTGCCACTGAATTTAACAATAACATTATCTATGAAACGTACTTACTCCAAAGGGTGCAGCATAGCACTCATAACCGCCATCTATGCGCTTGCCGGCGTGGCAGGTGTGCTGCTGTTCAATTTCACTAACCCTCTCATCGCTAATCCTCTCATCCGGCTCTTTTTAGCGGACGTACTGGCCACGATCATCGTCTGGGCGTTCGGTCTGCTCTATGAGAACGTGTCGGTCTATGACCCTTATTGGAGTGTCTTCCCGCCGGTGGCTTTTCTCATATGGGCGTTTTATACAGGGACATGGTCGTTGCCGGTCATCCTGTTGCTCATCGCTTCGTGGTATTGGGGCTGGCGGCTCACACGCAACTGGGCGATCACGTTCAAAGGTATCGCGCATGAAGACTGGCGGTACACCAAATATCGCAGCCAACATCCGTTGGTATTCCATCTAATCAACCTCTTCGGCTTGAACATGATGCCTACCCTTGTGGTCTTTGCTGCTATGCTTCCGGGCCTGAAACTATTTGAAACCACTAATCCACTAACCACTAATCCTCTAACCCTTGTTCTGCTTATCATAGGTTTCCTTGTTTGCATCGCAGCCGCAACGATCCAACTGATAGCGGACAAGCAGATACATGATTTCCGAGCCGGTCATCCGGGTAAGTGTTGTAATGTCGGGCTTTGGAAACACGGTCGTCATCCAAACTATTTCGGTGAGATTTCTTTCTGGTGGGGCATATGGATCATGTACGCCGCGTTCAACGGTATTGACTGGTTCATCTGCGGAGCGATAGCCATGACGGCTATGTTCCTCGGCATCAGTATTCCGCTGATGGAGAAGCGCCAGTTGGCTAACAAACCGGAATACGCCGAGTACCGCAAACAAACACGAATATTGATTTAAGCATCCCGACCAATCTCTATTTTGCCCATTACTTAGTCCTTCTTGGTGAACTGGAGTTTGTCGGATTGGATCTCGCCCCAAGGCAGCGTGTGTTGGTCCTCCCAGAACATCATATTCCCCGTCTTGCTGACCGAGGTCTTATGTCCTTCGGCCCGCGAAACCGTCTGTTTGATAAACTGGAAGAGACCCTGTTTATGCTGCTCCACCATGATGTCAATGCTGTCTTTTTTACTCTCTATGAACGACTTAGGCAGCGTGCCCAGATTGAAGTCATAGCTCAGTAACTGCGTGGTGGCGGAGTCGAGTTGTATCACCAGGGTGTCGGTCCATAGTTCCCATCGTCCTTCTGCCGTAAACGACAGGGGCGTGAGTACCGCCACATTGATATTCTCCTCCTCGAACACGAGCGACAGTTGCATCTCGGTGCTCACATTATAGGTGGCCGTGCCGTCCTTGCGGAACTCCCAGGTGGTGGTCTTCGGTCCGCGGACACTCTCCCATGTGCCCACGATCAGCTTCTCCGTAGCCGGTACGACTTTATTGACGTAGGTCTCGATATAGCGTTTCATATCCGCGTCCGATATATTCATGATGAATTTGTTCTCTTGGTTGAGCAGGTGTATCTGCGCGCTGAAACGATCGAACTCATTATTGCGGGTGTGGAACTTCTGGAGGTAAAGCACCACTTCCGGCTGGCGGAACATGAGTTGCACAAAACGCGCGAGCGCATCGTGCTCCATCATGCCCACATGGTTGATATCCGAGGACGAGAGCGTCTTGCGAAAGGCCGTGATGAACTCATCGGTGACGGGCTTGCGGAACGTGGCACTCTGCGCAAACCGGTTGAGCAAGTCGCGACGCAGATGATAACACTCCTGGACGTTGCGATAGAAGGTGATATCTCCGATATTGGTCATGGCGTCCATGCTGGTCGTGAACACTTTCTCCGTGGACTCATCGACCCACTCTGGTGTCGTAGCAGGGTCGTAATGCAAGTACTCCGAGGCCATCCATAGACTGTCCATCGAGGTCGTCATCAGCTCCTCCTGATGGGAAAACAGGTACATCGCTACGTGATAGAAAGCGTCCTCGCGAGTCTTGCAGATCTCGAACTTACGCGCCATCTCATCGATGTCGTAGATGGCCATCATCGCGGCCTGGCGCTGCGCTTGTTTCTGGCGATTGCGCTCGACGAGGTTATTCACGCCGAAAGTCAGACCGACACCGATAGCCGTTGCCAGCACGCCGGTCAGGAAATTCGTCCACCATGTGGTAAGCGTTATTTTCTTCATAGGTTGGTTATTTTTGTTTGTGCGCGATTTCGCGCAAAGGTACGAAAAATATTTGGAATATACAAGTCTAAGAGGCAAAAAATCTAATTTATTTGATTTTTTATGGCTATTACGACTTGTTATTCGCACTAATGTGCGACTGTAGCTTCGGAGTGGATACCCTTCAGGGGCGTGCCGAAGATACATTCCATTCAAATATGCAAATATTTTTGCACATGTCGAAAATTTTTAGTAAATTTGCAGCGGATTTGTATTGGAAAAGTAACATATATAGCATTTAAACCCACAAAGATATGAAATCATTTCACCATTTGCATCATTTCATCATTATAGCAGCCGCTTTGCTGCTGCTCTCCGCATGCGAGAAGAAAGAGGACCCGGAGGTGGGTGTAACTAGAAAGACCTACGTCAAGATGGTTAACAAAACGGATGTAAAGGTATCAGGGAAGCTCACTTATGATCCGTCACTAAGAACATATGACGGTGTATCAGTTGAGGCTAATAGCGAGAAACTCTGCCTGCTGCAAACGTACAGCCGCAATTATGCTACTGCAGTAACGCGCGGCGCTCAGTTGGAGCTGTCGTATTGGGATTCTGTTAAGGTGAACCATGTCAGTTTCTATAACGGTAAAGTTCAATTCAGATACGGCTATCAAGCCACCTGCACCATATCTAAGCTTCCTAGTGGCAATTATAACGTCATTTGGACGAATGACTAGAACAGATATATTACTGTTCCAATGGGTTGGTCTAATAGGTGGATGGCATTCCGTTCGGCGATAGAGCGCGCCACGCTGTCCGGTTCAGACCAGGCATGCGTGGAGAGCGCGAACTTGTCATGATGCACGGTGATGACCTGTTCGGCCTGCAAGTCCAATATGGCTTGCTCCAAGTCTTTCGGCAACATATGGATATACGCCCAATTGGGATTATACTGGCCGTTCTCCATAATAGCCAAGTCAATCTTACCGAACTGTTCACGCGCCTGTCGGAATCGGTCGTCATAGCCTCCGTCACCACCTATATATACCTTACGGTCGCCTGCTTCAACCATGAACGCCGCCCATAGTGTTTGATTGCGACCGCGTAGCAAACGATTGGAGAAATGGCGAGATGGCAGGCAGGTGATTGTTTCAGTCTGCATAGCTGTTTGCGTGCGGAGGCTCTCCGCCCAGTCCATCTCAGTGATGACAGACTTGTCATATTTCCAATACTCCAAGTATTCACCGACGCCGAGCGGACAGACGGCATGCTTCACTTTCGGTCGCAAGTCGCGCAAGGTAGCGTAATCCAGATGGTCCCAATGCTCGTGCGTGATAATGAGCACGTCGATGTCCGGCAGGTCGTCCGGTGTGTAGATGTCCGTGCCCGCAAAGGGTTTGAGCATCAGCGATGCGGGAAACTCCATCTTCAGCAGCGGGTCCACCAGGAACCGCTTGCCGCCCAGTTGGAACATATACGACGAATGGCCGAACCAGACGAACCAGTCGCGGTCGGCGGGCAAATTCTTCAAATCAGTCTTGACGGCCGGTATCGGTTCCTTGGGTACACGGTTGCTGTCCCGCTGCTTCAGCAACATGCGCATAGCTTTGAACTTATTCCGCCCGCCCGTGAACTGCGGCGTTGGGACCTGGTTCCGGAACATGCCGTCGCGCCAGTTGGGTGACGCCTCGATACGCGCTTTGCGCTCTGCCGACATGCGCCGCCCGAAAGCGGGATGAAAGAGCACGGCAGCGGGCATCACAACCAGCAGTAATAATATGCTCAAAAGGATAAGCATCGTTTTCCTTCGCATGGATGTTATGTACTATTATTTATTTTGTCAGGCGTTTGCCGGTCTGCAGATTATTTACAGATTAAACATACCGAGGATACGACGGAGATAGTTGGGATCTGCGAAATCGCGGAAGCCCGTATCCTGTTTCGAGCGCGTCACTCGTGCAACGCTCTGCTTCTTGCGGCGGTACTTGGAATAGTCCGTATCCCAAGAGAGGCATTTGTATGCCGTTGTTCAGTTGTATTGTCTGCATAGTGAATTTAGAAAGTTCAACATTAACTTTATCGCTTCCATGCGCCTATTACTTTGCCGAAATAGGCGGTGTGAACAATAGTTATTTTGCGAGTGCAAAATTACTCAAAAAAAATGACATATACAAGTTTTGTGGGAGAAAATTAAAAGATTTGAAGAAAAAGCAAATTTAAATTTGCTCATGTCAGATTTTTTTAGTACCTTTGCACCGAATTTTGTGTGCAAACCAAAAACACAAAGATATCATGGCAACAAATAAAGTTTTAGCCTTTTTGATGGCAAGTATGATGGCATTAAGTATGGAAGCGAAGACATTAGTGGCCTATTTCTCGGCCACAGGAAACACAGCCCACGCAGCTCAGACGATTGCGAAGGAGCTGAAACAAAAAGGGCAGGAGGTTGTCCTTTGGGAGATAGAGCCGGCTGAACCGTACACATCAGCCGACCTGGACTGGCGCAATGACAAGTCGCGTTCTTCGATTGAGATGGCTGATCCTGAAGCGCGTCCGACTATCAAACAATGTACGGATATCACGCCGTATGAAACGATTTATGTGGGTTTCCCTATCTGGTGGGGTATCTGCCCGCGAATCATCAACTCGTGGCTGGACAACAACCTCGAGCAGTTGGCGTCTAAGACGCTTATTCCTTTTGCCACCAGTGGCAGTAGCGGCATTGAGGAGGCGGTAGAGTATCTGCGCAAGACTTATCCCTCCCTCTCTTGGCAGAAAGGCCGCTTGATGAGATAAGCAAGCATAGACAAACGCTAAAAATTAATACTAAAATATGGCAGAGATAGACGGAGTGCATAATGCCAATAGAGGTGAGATCATCATCTATCGTGCGGAAGACAACACGATACAACTCGATGTGCGCATGGAGAATGAAACCGTGTGGCTGACAGCTGGTCAAATGGCACAATTGTTTGGCAGGGATGTCAAAACAATACGTAAACACATTAACAATGCTTTGCATGAAGAGTTGGCAGATGAAGTGGTAGGCGCAAAATTTGCGTCCACCACTCAACATGGAGCAATGGAAGGCAAAACTCAAACTAACGAGGTAATGTTTTATAACTTAGAAATGATTACTTCTATTGGTTTTAGAGTTAAGAGTAAAAGAGGCATCCAATTTCGAAAATGGGCTAACAAGATACTCAAGGACTACCTCGTTAAAGGCTATGCCATCAATGAAAAGCTACGCCGTGAGCAGTTGTCGGATTTGCGGCAGTTGGTTCAGATTGTAGGAAGGACGGTACAAAGCAAAGCCGTGGAGAGCGAGGATGAGACACAAGCTATTTTTGATGTCGTTTTGGATTACACGTACGCGCTGGACACGCTCGATAATTATGATTACGAGCGTCTGACCGTCAAAGAGACGACGCCCGAAGAACGATTCCATGCGACATACGAGAATGCTATGCAAACGATTAGCGCGCTGCGTGAGAAGTTCGGCGGTAGTACGTTGTTCGGCAACGAGAAAGACGATTCCTTCAAAAGCAGTATAGGTCAGATTTATCAGACTTTTGGAGGCAAGGACCTCTATCCGAGTGTAGAAGAGAAAGCTGCGATGTTGCTGTATTTGGTAACCAAGAACCACTCTTTCTCTGACGGCAACAAACGTATTGCGGCTACGTTATTCTTGTGGTTTCTGAACAACAACGGCATTCTCTATCGTGAAGATGGTACCAAACGTCTGGCAGACAATACACTTGTTGCTTTGACCCTTATGATTGCTGAAAGCCGCACAGAGGAAAAAGACACTATGGTCAAAGTGGTAGTAAATTTGATTAACCAGAAGAACTAAAGTCAAAAAAGGAACAAGCTGGACAGAGATAATACGAACGATAAAACAAAAGATATCATGAGAAAAGTTTTGATCCTTTGGATAGCAGCCATAGCCATGGCGATGACCATGCAGGCCGCGGAGCATGTTTACACATGGGGAACGGAGTTCCAGAACTATAAGTCACAGATGCCCTCTTCGGATTTCACCACCGCTGACGGGCTCTTCCGCTTCACCACGGAGAAAGCCCAAGGCACCAGCGGACCGCAGTTCGACGAGGACAGCAAGGCGGGACTGCTCTTGCGACTGTACGCGGATAACACGCTGCAGATAGAGAGTCTGAAAGGCGAGAAGATCACCGCCATCACTTTCGTCATCGGTGGCAACGGACATTATAAGCTGGCTGACCTCACTCCTTCGACGGGCGAGATGGATGAGCCTTATCTGGGTAAGGACGCGACCGACACTTTCCGCGAGTACCGTCTTTTCTGGAAGGGCGAGACGAAGGATGTCACGTTCACGGTAGGCCATGAATGCCAGTACGGTATCGATTGCGCGGAACAGGGTAAGACGGGTCAGGCAGGAACCTGTATGACCAAGCAGGTTATTGTCACGACGGCTGATGAACAAGCCCTCGACGAGGTAACCAATGATGATCCGTCCAGCCGCAAAGTCATCTATAACGGACAGGTCTATATCCTCCGCGTCGGCAACACCTACACCCTCACCGGCACAGAAATAAAGTAAAGAGACATAAAAACACAAAGATATGAATATCCTGAAGATAGTGTCCGGTAAGGTAGAGATCCGCAAGGACTCGGGTTCTCTCATCCGCACGATTGGCAACGGCGATGCCGTGGATGCCGATTTCAATAGCGACCAGTCCTTAGTGCTCATCACGACCGCCAGAGGTAAGGTTGAACTCCGCAAAGAATCCGGTTCCCTCATCCGCACGATTTAAAACACAAAGATATCATGGCAACAAAAGTATCCATACGCTTCTACAAAGACAGCAAAGTACGTGGTGTCTGGGATGACGAGCAGAGCAAATGGTTCTTCTCGGTGCTCGACATCATCGGCGCTATCAATGAGCAAGAGGACTACCAGAAGAACCGTAACTACTGGAAGTATCTCAAGGCAAAATTGAAGAAAGAGCAAAGTGAACTGGTTAGTGCCACTACCCAGTTGAAACTACTTGCTCCTGACGGCAAGCGTCGTTTGGCTGATGCTGTTGACCATGATGGTGTGATCAAATTGGCAAAGTCTATACCGAACAATAAAGCAACTGCCTTCCTCGATTGGTTCACGTTCTCCGACAATTCCATTGATGGACAGAGCCGCAAGAAAGCGTACACTTTCTGGGAGAGTAATATCATCGCCGATGAAGAAGTCGGCACGGTTAAAGCCTTGCAGAAGATTCACGCGTATATCTTCGGCGGTCTCTATGATTTTGCGGGACAGATACGTACCAAGACCATTTGGAAAGATGGCACGCTCTTCTGCCGTGCCGAGTACTTGAAGGAGAGTCTGGAGCAGATAGAAGCCATGCCGCAAAGCACATTCGACGAGATCGTGGATAAATACGTAGAGATGAATATCGCGCACCCGTTCATGGAAGGTAATGGACGTAGCACACGTATCTGGCTGGATATGATCTTCAAACAGTCGCTGCATCAATGCGTGGACTGGAGTTTGATTGACAAGAAGAAGTATTTGCGCGCTATGCACGCCAGTACCACCGATGCTAAATATATCAAAGCCCTGCTCAAGGGCGCGTTAACAGACCGGATTGCTGACCGCGAACTCTTCATGAAGGGTATCGACTACTCGTACTACTACGAGCAAGAAGAGTAAGACAAGTAATAATCTTTATTTACTTAAATCATTTTTGATTATATGAAACCTTTTCATCATTTCATCATTATAGCTGCAGCTCTGCTGCTCATCGCATGCGAGAAGACGCCGGAAGACCCGCAGGTAGGCATTAATTCGCCTGTCAATGTAATGATTGATGGTGTGCATTACTCGCTTTCCGGCATGAATGCAACGGTACTTCCTTTGCCAGATAATGCGAAATACCAAGGCGATGTGATGTTGCCGGATACACTTTTCTACCATGACACAGCTTTCATCGTCAGAGAGATCGCCGAGAAGGCTTTCTATAAGGCCGATCAACTTACTGCTGTGAGGATTCCGAAGCATGTCACCAAAATTCCCGATAGCGCTTTTCAGGAATGTACAGCCCTTACTACGGTCTCTTTCGCCCCCAACGCTTCTCTAAGTAGTATTGGCAATTTAGCCTTCGCAAAAACGAGTGCTTTGACTGCTGTGGAACTGCCGGATAAGGTGTATCAAATCGGTTCGGCTGTTTTCTATTTCTCCGGCATTAAATCCGCCATTATTAAGTCACAGGTGTATTACCTTCAAGATAATCTTTTTAACGGCTGTACAAAACTTGAGACAGTGACGATAGGCAATCATGTAAAAATGATTGGTGATTTTGCTTTTACCGACTGCTCGTGGCTGGGGAAAATCTATTGCTACGCACTTCAACCGCCTTCAGTTTCTAACAACACCTTTCTAAATTGCAAGATAGGTGACATCGACCTTTATGTCCCGGCATCTGCTGTTAAGACATATAAAAGTGTCTTCCCTTGGATGTCTTTTGGCCACATCGTCCCCATCGAATAAAAAGCACTAAGTAGGAGTAAAAAGGATCAAGTAAAAACCCAGACATAAGGGAAAAAAGAAAAGATATGAAAAAACTAATCATCCTTTGTCTCGCTACGCTGGCATTCATAGCCTGCAGTAGCAATGGTCCGCAGCAACCAACCGCAAAGGCGCAGTTGCAGCCGGAAGGCGGTGTATTCAACCTCAGCAACGGCGTGTCTATCGTCGTGCCGCAAGGAGCGGTCTCCTCGCCTACAGAGGTGACCGTCGAGTATATGGAGAACCTGGACGAGAGCGTGGGAAGCCTGCCTTCGGATATACAGGGAAGACTGAAACTGACGCCGGAAGGACTGATCTTTTATAAACCGCTGCAAGTGTCCATGCCGCTGAACCAGACGGTGAAGGAAGACAAGATAGATATCTTCTATTGGTCGCCGGATTCCGCCAAATGGTACTTGACGGATGTCGGGAAACGCGAGGGAGATAAGGTGACGTTCTATGTGGACCATTTCAGCACCTATGCTGCGATGACCGGAGGATGGAGCGATTTCTTCGGACAACTGGACGCTGCTGTCGGCGACAAGACAGGTGAAACAGCCATCTCCGAGGCCGTGAAGAGTGTTCTAAAAGAAGTATACGATTCCCAGTTCGACGGCTATCATTTCGCTACACGGGCGAACATGGGCGGACAAGCGGTAAGTATATGTGCGGAGGCTTGCGGCATCTTCGGCTTCTGGGCAAAAGAGGAGAATGGCTCTATACGGCAAGGCGGAGGTACATACAAGCAGAAAAGCCAACATAACATCATCACTTCCATCGGTTATTCGGACGCGTATGCTTCTTCGCATCTCGGCAACTCATCTGTCAGCCGCACGATAGAACTGTACGGTGAACCGTGCGCCACGGATCTGGCGGGCGCTGCCAAAGAGAGCAAGATTGAGAAAGGCAAGACAACCGAAGTGACCATCAGAGCCCATTGCGGCGGAGACGCCTTGGCTAATCAGTTGATTCAACTCTCCTTCTCGCCGGAGTTAGCCTGCGATGTAGTGAACAAAAAGACGGACTCTAACGGAGAAGTCAAGATCACGGTGAGGGGTGTAGAGGAAGGCAAAGGTATCATCTATGCAAAAGCCGTGAGTGCCATCGACGCTGACCTCTTCACAGATATCCAGATCCCTGTCAAAGTGGGCGGTGGAGATGCATGGGAGATAACATGGAGAATCCCTGTTAAAAAGACTGCAACCATAACGAGCGTGGATAAATACAACGAACGTATTCCGGCCTTAGAGATGTTCCGTGCTTATTCGTATAGCGGTGATACGAAATCCGTTTCCTTTGACGTCGTGGGCTCGGCGCGCATCCAATATGCCGGCACAAAGTATATACCCGAAGCAAAAATGGACTTCCCTGTTATGAAAGGAACGGTTAGCGTAACTATCGACCCGGCTTCTATTTCGTATGATTATCCGGAATGGACCTCTTCTTGGGAGGACTGGGGAGAAGTAGCACTTCAACAAGGTCCCCAAGAGGTTCTTGCGGCCAAATATAAATACCAATTCACTTACGAACCGCATTATATTTTACACCCGCGGGAGAATATCGGATTTGAACACATGACCGGACTGAATGGCCGTGTAACGCTTGGTTTAACGGGCTTGGAAGGAGAAGAATACGGTCCTGTGATGATTGATAGCACCGTGTATACTTCTACGCTTTCCGGCACAGCTTATTATTACTCCACCAACGCGACCAATTTCGAATTAGGGACTATGATTACCGGTACGCGAACGGAAACAATCACGCCGGAGGTGGCAACAGGACCGGTAGTATCAGCCATATCCAACCAGATCTATCCATCCAGTATTATGCTCAATTTAGTTGAGGGAACTTTCCCGTTATATAACTGGAGTGATAAATCATCCGATTATAGTTTAACGACGGATAATGTTTATATGAGTGCAGATATTGATTTCCACCGTGTATTCTATACCGAGTCTTATTTACCGTATCGCGGAGCACCGGAGATTGAAACGGAAGAAACAGGCGTAGGTACAATCACCATCCGCCGTGTAGAAGAGGACGAAAAAGAATAGTATCTTTACAAGCTAAAACAAAATCTGAGATATGGAAGGAGAAAAGCAGTCGAGAGGCTGCTTTTTTTTTGTGCAAAAATTGTCAAAAATGACAATTTATTTGCATATGTGAAAAAAAAGCAGTAAATTTGCGGCTTGAAGGTTTTAGCACGATTTAAAACACAAAGATATCATGGCACAGAATAAGGGAGCTATTGTACGCTACAGAGCTATCGAGCCGCTCAATCAAAAAGACATCGGCTTCCGCGATTTCGGAGACCCGAACTACCTCCGCCGCATCATCGCTATGTTCCCGAATGTGTGAAAATCATATAACCATTTAACAATTAATAATTTATACCATGAGAAAATTCTTTTCGCTTTTCGCAGCAATAACGCTCTTCCTGCCGATGATGCAGGGAGCCATCAAAGTACACACTATCGGCGATTCGACGATGGCAGAGTATGACGAGAGTACCACCGACAAACGCGGCTGGGGCATGTACCTCGGTTCGTTCTTTGATCCTTCGTTTGTCACCGTCAACAACCGTGGCAAATCAGGCGCCGACACCCGTGGATTCTACACCGGCGCTGCGTATTGGGCTTCCGTCAAGAGCCAGATGAGCGCAGGCGACTACCTGCTTATCCAGTTTGCCCACAATGACGAAGGCAACGACAGCAACCTCGCCGGATTGGATAACCAGGAGTACGCAGCCTATTGCAAGGAGCATAGCCTGCCTGCTCCGACCGATGCACGCGGAACGAACCCGCAGACGACCTACCGCGAGTACCTGCGTCTGTTCATCGATGAAGCGCGCGAACTGGGTGTGAACCCTGTTTTGGTAGGCCCTATCTGCCGCGCCTACTTCAGTGGCAATAACATCACCCGCAAAGGACAACACGACCTCGGCGATAAGTTCGCCAAGATTGAGAACGGCGAACTCAAGCAGAACCAAAGCGTACCCGCCACCGACCTGTCGATGAGTTATGTAGAGGCGATGCGTATCGTAGCGGAAGAGAAGAACGTGCCGTTCATCGACCTCACCGAAGCAACCCGCGAGCTCTATCTCTCATACGGCGAGAGCCAGTGTCTGAGCCTGCTCTTCTGCTCCGGAGACAAGACCCACACTAATGCCATGGGAGGCAACCTCGTAGCACGCGCAGCGGCACAACTACTCAAGAACGAAGGTGTACTCGCGGAGTATATCGATATTCCTACCGACATCACCGCTAACCCCAACGCCATCAATATCGGCGAGACCTATTGCTCCGTGCCGCAGAACAAAGAGTTCCTGCTCACAGGCTACGGTCTCGAACCCGCAGCAGGTACTGTAAACCTCAGCGCTTCGGCTAACCTGCTCATCTCGCTTGATAAGGAGAACTACGCTTCGACCGCACAAGCCTCGTATGAAGGCGGTTCGATGTTCCAAAGAGTGTATGTACGCGCTAACTACACTACCGGCGGACTCCATTACGACACCGTTTATATCTCCTCCGGCGAACATACCGTATCGGTTCCGGTCAGCGCTATGGCGATCTCGCTCGACGGCGGTGCTGCTGTCAGCGCCTTCTGGGCAATCGGCGCCAAACCGGTTCCCAATCCCATAGTGGAAGGACCGATCAGCGCGGAGTTCACCATGAGCCAGATGGCTTGTATCGATTACAACGCCGCCAAGAACTACTTCGTAGACGGCGATTCGACCACTATCGTGCTCGCGCGTTTCCATAACTCCGCTGATGGTAGCAGCCGCACCCCGTGGCCTGCAGGCGAGATAGACGAGAACGCCAGCCGTTACCTCGATTTCGCCATCACCGCGCCGGCAGCGATGGACGTACGTATCACCCGTATCGCGATGGAGATAACTGCCGATGGTACTTCGACCATGTGCTACCACCTCAATACAGGCTTCGGTAGCGAGTTCACGGATGTAACGACTATCTATGAGAAACGCAACATGCCTTCCCGCGTCATCGAGCACGTTGATCTTACACCTACTCTTACTATCCCTGCCGGCGAGGTGCTGCACGTTCGCATCCTCCCCTGGCATGACTACGCAGAGGTCAAAGACAGCAAGTACATCGGCCTGCGTAATGTCCGCATCGAAGGCATGGCTTTTGATCCCTCCAAAGAAGGCATCGATGAAGTATCCTCTTCCCTTCAGGGAGGAGACGGAGGTAGGCTTATCCTCCGCAACGGTCAAATCCTCATCCTACGTGGCGACAAGACCTACACCCTCACCGGAGCAGAAGTACGATAAACAACTATGCACCCAATTCGGGGTGTTGAATGGTTATCTCTGCTCCGGGTATGGAGAAGTAGAACATGTTGAGAATGACGGGCTTGGAGCCACGGTTCTCGCCTCGGTGGATAGTACCAATCACTTCAACCAGAGGTTCGCCTTCATGGAAGGTCTTCTCTGCCCCGTCTTGGCAAACGATGGTCAATTCGCCCTGCTGAACGATGCCGTAATTGACTACTGTATGATGATGCCAACCTGTCTTGGCGCCAAGGGGGAACTCTATGCGTATGATGCGTAACTCTGGTTTACCATTCGGGAAGTCCGGCAAGGTAGCGCCGTCCCAACTCTGCGATGTGCGAATCAGTTCTGTAGTCTTAATAGCCATGATGATATGAGGTAATCAATTCTGCTGCAAAGGTATTACAAATATTTGACGTGTGCAATAGCTTGTGTCTTTTTTTTGAGAAAAGGATGGTTGATGGAGAATAAAAAAGACACAAGCTAAAAAGGGGAAGATGGCGGAGGGAGGAAGAGAATAAAGGAGAGGGAGGTTTTTGTGGTAAAAGATGTCAAAAATGACAATTTATTTGCATATGTGAAAAAAAAGCAGTAAATTTGCGCGAAAATCGCGCAGAAACGAAAAGAAGCAAATATGTCCAAACAATTACAAATACGCAACTCCACTGCTGAGTTCTTGATCTTCCAAGCCGAAGACAAAGCACAAGGAGTACAAGTCTTTTATAAAGACGAAACCATCTGGGCAACGCAGAAAGCGATGGCTACGCTTTTTGATGTAGATAGATCCGTAATCACCAAGCATCTAAGGAATATCTTCGAAACAGGTGAATTACAGCAAGAATCAGTTAGTGCAAAATTTGCACATACTGCCGAGGATGGCAAAACATATTCCACATTATTTTACAAACTGGATGCCAATACATCATCCTGGAAGCAAGTGATGATAGGATATTAAAGGATGCAGGTACTGTCTCAGCCGAGCAAGCCAAAGAGTTTGCCGAGACGGAGTTCGAGAAATACCGTGTCATCCAGGACCACCTGTTTGAATCGGATTTCGATAAATTCGCCTTACCGACGTTGCCTTTTGATGAGCAAGAATGAGTGATCATCAAATCCCGGAAGGGAAAGTAAACCCGAAAGCAAAACACAAAGATATGGTGTCATATGGAATTATAGCAATACTCGTTGGCTTTGTGCTGGTGGGAATATTAGCCAATAAAGCCAATAGGAGTGTGGTAGGATGGTTGTTATTAAGTTTTATCATCTCTCCTCTCCTCGCCGCATTAATCTTATATCTGATTAACCCGAGCAAGGAGTTCAAAAAAGGCCCGGGCTTGATATACCTCATCATCCTCTTTGGACTTATTGCTTTGCTCGTTGCTGGCGTCATGCAGATTCCGGATGGGTTCAGCGGAAGCGGAAGTAGCAAGAGCACCTACGAGGTGTCTCAGTCGAGCCAGGCAGGCTCTGTATGTCTCTTGTCTTTTGGCGTAGAGAGTTGGGAATATACCGTCCAGGTTCAGAACAACACAGACAGAGAGATTAAACGCACCGATTTCCGTATTATTTATTACGACCAAGAAGGAAACCAAATAGACTATCGCGACAAGACATCCCATGAGCCTGTCGATGCACATATGACGAAGACGGTAAGGCTCAACAAAGGTATTGATGTACCGAAGCACTTTGGCAAAGCAACTATCAAGATTACCAATTATAGTTACGTATCCTCATTTGACTATTAAAACACAAAGATAGAGAATGATTATTTATCGCAATACGAAAGGTGGGTTTACGCAAGATGTGCGGAATAACCTCATCGCGGAGAAGATAGAAAATGCCTTCTTCGAGCATTGTATTGCGCATAATAACGATGCGGAGTATCGCAGTTGGGCGAACTCGATGCAGTACATGTGCAACGTCCTAGATGATGCGGAGATAGCCGATGACTGCAACGTCGCCATCGAATATCAGATTCCGTTGACCGCCAAACGCATCGACTTCCTCATTGCCGGTCAAGACGAGCAACAGCAGCAGAACGTCGTCATCGTTGAGCTCAAACAATGGGAGACGAGTGAGCCTACTTCCCGTCCGAGTATCGTGCGTGCGTTCACAGGCGGTGCGAATCGTGAAGTGGCGCATCCGAGTTATCAGGCCTATTCGTATGCCAAGACAATAGAGGACTTCAACGAGGCTGTGGCGACGGAGCAGATCCATCTCGTGCCCTGCGTGTACTTGCATAACTACAAAGAGGAGTCGCGCCGAAACATCAACGAGACGTATTATGCAGAGGAGGTGAAGGCAGCGCCTATCTTCCTCAGCCGCGATGCGATAGAGTTACGCAACTTCATCAAGCGTTTCGTGCACCAACGTGCAGGGAAGGACTTGCTGATGAAGATCGAGAATGGTAAGTTAAGACCGTCTAAATCGCTTCAGGACACACTGGCTTCGATGCTCAAGGGCAATGCGGAGTTCTGTCTGATAGACGAGCAGAAAGTGGCATACGAGACGATAAGGAAGGTTGTCCATAACGTGCTGAAAGGCAAGATGGGCAAGACGACTATCATCATCAAAGGTGGTCCGGGAACGGGCAAGAGTGTGGTGGCTATCCAACTGCTGTGCGACCTTATCAAGAAGGGCTATAACGCGTTGTATGTCACCAAGAACGCCGCTCCGCGTAATGTCTATTTCGCTAAACTCCAGCAGAACAATTTCCGCACGGGATATATCCGCAGCCTCTTCTGCGGTTCCGGTTCGTTCGTCAATGCGCCAGCCAATGAGATTGATTGTATCTTAGCCGATGAGGCGCACCGTCTGCAGATGAAGTCGGGCATGTTCCAGAATCAAGGTGAGGCGCAAGTGAAGGAGATCATCAACGCCTCGAAGGTGTCGGTGTTCTTTATCGATGAGGAGCAGAAAGTGACGACGTCTGATGTGTGCACGGTGGAGATGATACGCATGTATGCGCGTCAGTTGGGCAGCGAGATCATCGAGGGCGAGAACTACGACCTCAACTCGCAGTTCCGCTGCAATGGCTCGGACTCGTATCTGGCGCTCATCAACTCTATCCTCGGCATGCATGCTTCGCCTAACGCGTTGCTGGAGTTGGACTATGACATCCAGGTCTTCGACTCGCCGACAAAGATGCGTGAAGCCTTGCGCAAGAAGAACATGATCAATAACAAGAGTCGTATGCTTGCCGGTTATTGCTATGAGTGGAAGAGTAAGAGCGACGCGCACGCTATGGATATCCGGTTGGAGGATGGTTTCGAAGCGCAATGGAACTATAACAACACGAGCACATGGGCTATTGACCCGAATAGCTTTGACCAAGTGGGATGTATCCATACCAGCCAAGGTTTGGAGTTTGACTATGTGGGTGTCATCATCGGCAAGGATCTGATCTACAAGGACGGCAAGGTGCAAACGGATTTCGCCAGACGTGCGCATTCGGATAAATCGCTCTCGGGCATCAAAGGCTCGCAGAACTTCTCGTTGGCGGATAAGATCATCCGTAACACCTACAAGACGCTTCTGACGCGCGGACAGAAAGGATGTTATATCTACTGCGAGGACAAAGCGCTTGCGGACTATATCCGTCAGCAGATAGAGAACATGAAGCCGACTGAAGTAGTGCCGACGATCACACCGCTGATACAGGAGCAGAACTCCCCTATCCTACAGGATGTGGATGAAGAAGAGAAATATATTTCTTTGTTCCCTGTTTATACCGTGCGAGCGGCTTGTGGTTATTTCGGAAACATGGAACCTGTATCTATGTTAGGTTGGATGCATGTGCCATGGAACAGCAAGAAAGACCGCAATAAGTTCATCGTTCAGGCCGTAGGCCATTCGATGGAACCGCGTATCAAGGATGGTGACTATTGCTTGTTTGAGCGCTATGCCGGTGGTTCGAGAGAAGGAAAGATTGTATTGGCAGAACACCAAGGTGAAGTTGATTCGGACTACGAAGGCGCTTATTCGATAAAGGTGTACCATAGCAAGAAGGTGTACAATGAGTTCGGTGACTGGCAACACGAGTCTATCACTCTTCAACCGCTCAACCGCGCTTATGACCCGATCTCTATCAATGCCGAAGACGCGGATAGTTTCCGCATTGTCGGTGAGTTTATTGATACAATTGATGTAGAATAAAAGATAAAATTTGTATAATTCAAATTTTTGTTGTAATTTTGCAAGCAAAATTGTGCGCACCTGCCGGGTGTTACCATTAAGAAGAGAATAACATGAGCAACCGTTGCCTATATAATACTACATTTCGTCAGTTTATAGACACAGCGCCTAAAGAGATTTTAGGCACGTTACACTTGAACTATCATGGTGATGCCTTGACAACAACGGACGATGCTTGGATTGGCGAGATAACTCTATTGCAGCAAGTCCTTCTTCCTTGGAAAGACGAGCCTTCACAAATCATTTTTGAGTATGACATTCCTCGCTTGGGTAAACGTATAGATGTTGTTCTGCTGTTACGTGGTATTATCTTCTGTTTGGAGTTTAAAGTTGGTCAATCATCTGCATTGCAGGCTGATGTGGAGCAAGTGATGGACTATGCGCTTGACCTAAAGAACTTCCATCTTTATAGCCACGACAGGATTATAGTACCGATACTGATTCCGACTAACTATGTATCCTTTACTACTGAATTTAGGCCTTCTGTCTATGACGACAGCATATACAATCCGCTAATTTCTGGAGCGGACAATCTTCAAAACCTCATAAGTGGAGTATTGGAACATGCCGGTGCTACTATGCCCGTTGAAACTAACGACAATTGGATAATCAGCCCATACACTCCGACTCCGACCATCATAGAGGCTGCTCGTTCTTTGTATGAGAACCACTCAGTAGAAGATATCACCAAACACGAAGCAGAAAAAGTATTCACAGACGCAACAACCAATTATATCTTGCGAGTTATTCAACAGAGCAAAGAACAGAACGCCAAGAGTATCTGCTTTGTAACTGGTGTGCCCGGCGCAGGAAAGACGCTTGTCGGTTTGGACGTGGCTATTAAGCAGACCTATAAAGACGGAGAGTTAGACAAGGAAAACGGCGCAGTTTATCTTTCCGGAAATGGTCCGTTGGTTGCGGTACTCACCGAGGCGCTTGCTAGGGATAATCTAAAGAAATGTATTGACAGAGGTGAGAAAAAGAATCTGTCAGATTCGCGCCGTGAAGTAAGTGAGTTTATTCAAATCATCCACCGTTACCGTGATAACATGCTCGCAAAGATTAAGAATCCTGTAGAGAATGGTATCGTGGAAATTGATCCCGAAAAGGCTGTCAAACAAGAAGCGACCGGATACGGAGAAGTGGAACATGTGGCTATCTTCGATGAGGCACAACGCAGTTGGACACATAAGCGTATAGCAGATTATCTGAAACGAGGTGGTACGTACGGCAACAAACTGAAAGTGCCTAACTTCCCTATGTCAGAGGCTGAGTTCCTAATTTGGTCACTTGATCAGCGAGAAGATTGGGCGGTGATTGTATGTTTGGTTGGTGGTGGTCAAGAGATTAACACAGGCGAGGCAGGTATCTCGGAATGGATCAAGGCGCTCAACAATCGATTCCCTTATTGGAACATCTATATCTCCGACAAACTGACAGAACCGGAATATGCCGAAGGACGCGTTAATGAGCTGCTGCAGGATAATGACCGCGTAACTTTCTCTGACCAATTGCACCTTGCCGTTAGTCAACGTTCTTTCCGTGCAGAGACGATGTCGGCATTTATCCATTCGTTGTTATCTTTCCAACCAGACGCTTCTTCGCTGTATAACGACATCAAAGACAGGTATCCTATCGTGTTAACACGTGATATGGATAAGGCTCGTGCATGGCTTAGAAAACAAGCACGTGGAACGCAACAGACGGGTGTATTAGTAACGAAAGTTGCCGCGCGTTTCAAACCGCTTGCGGTTAATATCCTCGCGCAAGGAGACGAAAATGCCGTACATTGGTTCCTCGAAGATAAAACTGATGTCCGTTCTTCTAACTATCTCGAAGATGCCGCAACGGAAATTCAGGTACAAGGATTGGAATTGGACTATGCATGTATCCTATGGGATGCAGATATGAGATGTGACGGAAAGACATGGACGTACCATAAGTTCAACGGTAAAAACAAATGGATTCCGGAAAACAACATTGAGAATCAGAAATATATGCTCAATGCCTATCGTGTCCTTCT
>DBYL01000042.1:6545-8325 GCA_002309835.1 Bacteroidales bacterium UBA1187 | reverse complement strand
GCAACTCGTTTGCCAGAGTTCTACAATGGTACCTACGAATATTTGAAGAGTTTGGGAATAGAAGAGTTATAATGGCGTTGTTCGATAAAATATTATCTTTCTTCAAGAAACCTCAAGAGCCGGTGCAACCACAGCCAACTTGCGAGGAACATAGAGCGATTTTGGCCTTTGAAAAAGACCTGGATTTCTTTATGCACGAAGATGACTTCAAGTCGAGAAGAGAGTACCAATATTTATGCGACAAACACCATAGTATATTCCGAACNNATAGAGGAACTAAGGCGAACAAATACGTTGAAGTATTTCTGTGACAACAATCAAATACCTTTCGAATTAGTCACTACGTTTTTAGAGCATTATAAAGATCTATCTGGAGAATCGCAACTCATAGCGCAGCATAATGAGGAGTACATAGCTCATCATCTCAAAAAAGAGAAGTCCTATCTTGATTCCATCTTACATGCCGTTGATCCAAAAATCCGACTTGACGAAGAACAACGAAAAGTGGTTCTTTCTGATGATGACTATACCTTGGTAGTTGCAGGAGCAGGAGCCGGCAAAACAACTACCGTAGCAGCAAAAGTAAAGTATCTAGTAGAGAAACAAGGAATCAAACCTAATGAGATATTGGTAATATCCTTTACCAACAAAGCGGTGGGCGAGTTGCAAGAAAAGATCAATGGACAACTTAATATCCCTTGCCCAATTACCACATTCCATAAAACCGGTTATGCCATCTTAAAGCGACAGGACAACGATCTGTCTTCTATCAAAACGGAAGGTTTTAGATATGAAGTTATCAATAACTATTTGAAGAACTCTATTCTGCAATACCCCGAATTGGTAGATAAACTCATTTTGTTCTTCGGTAGCTATTTTGACGCGCCCTATGAAGGCGATGACCTCAGCACATTCTTTAATTATTTGACCAAGGCTGATTTCTCTACCATAAAAGGAAACATCCAAGACTATTCAGCAGATGTCATTTCTGAGCGAGAAGATAAGGCGCGTACAATCAACTATGAAAAATTGCGTTCTGCAGAAGAAGTGAAGATAGCAAATTATTTATTCATGAATGGCATAGAATATGAATACGAAAAACCATATCCCTATAACATCCAAGGTTCGCAAAAAATCTACACCCCGGACTTTACTATTACACAAGGGGATAAGGTCGCGTATATAGAGCATTTTGGTATAACCGAAAGCGGTCACAATAACCGTTATACTGATGCAGAATTAGAGCGGTATAAAAAGGCAGTTAATGATAAGATAACTCTGCATAGGCATCACAAAACCGATCTTATCTATACTTTCTCGCAGTACAATGACGGTACTCCATTTTTGTCTCACTTGGAGCAACAGCTAATAACACATGGCTTTGTGCTGTCNNCCTCTCTCATCAAAGGAGGTATACCAGCGAATTATAAGTACCGAGGAAAATAAATATATTGCTCGTTTAACGTATCTCATCAGTACTTTCATCCAGAATTTCAAAACAGATGGTAAAGTGCTTGATGACTTCCAACGGTTTAGAAATGCTACAATTAATGAACGTAGTAAACTCTTCCTTACTATCTGCGAGCAATGTTACTTGGAATATGTAAAGCGCCTCAAAGAAGAGAATGCTATTGACTTTGAGGATATGATTAACGAGTCTGCACGTATCATTCGAGACGAGCAACTTCGTGGAGACCGATTGGAGTTCAAGTACATTATAGTGGACGAATACCAAGATATATCGCGCCAACGATTCAACTTAACTCTGGAACTGAGCAAA
>DBYL01000042.1:5823-6521 GCA_002309835.1 Bacteroidales bacterium UBA1187 | reverse complement strand
GATTGGCAATCAATATATGCTTTCTCAGGCTCCGATGTGTCGCTGTTCACGCGTTTCAAGGAAACGTTTGGTTACGGGACACTATTGAAAATTGTCAATACCTATCGTAATGCACAAGAGATAATTGATATTGCAGGTGGTTTTGTCCAAAAGAATACTGCTCAAATATCGAAAGATCTCATTTCGTATAAGCACATCAAAGACCCTGTCATTATTGAGACGTACACAGAGAATGTAGATAGAAGTCAATATGAAGGTAAAGGTGGTAAATTCTTCTTGGTCGGAGAAACGGTAGAACGTATAATGAAGGAGATTTTCGAAGAGAATCCCAAATCCTCTATATTGATTCTTGGACGTTATGGTTTTGATGCAAGGAACTTAAGCAGATCTGCCGACTTCGAATATAATGAGAAGATGGGCGTTGTCGTATCGAAAACATTTAAAGACTTCGACTATGAATATATGACCGTTCATAAATCGAAAGGTCTCGGATATGACAATGTGATCATCATAAATGCTATAGATGCCAAATTCGGGTTCCCGTCTCGAATAGAAGACGATCCAGTATTGAAATTTGTTGTTCACGAAGACGATGCTATTGAATTTGCAGAAGAACGTCGATTGTTCTATGTTGCCTTGACAAGAACAAAGAATAGGGTTTATATCGTCACTCCTCAGCAACGTCCATCTCCTTTCGT
>DBYL01000042.1:839-5767 GCA_002309835.1 Bacteroidales bacterium UBA1187 | reverse complement strand
GAGAGTACCAACAAGGACTTTAGTAATACGAAGTATTGTCCGATTTGTGGCTATCCGATGCAACTCAAATACAACAAGGTATATAAATCTCGTTTGTGGCTATGTATGAATGAGCCGGAAGTATGTGGCTTTATGACAAATGACAGACGCGGAGGAATAATGACGATTCTCAAATGCGGATGCTGCAAAGATGGTTATATGATCGTCAAAACGTCAACAGATCCTAATAAGCAACCTTTCTTAGGTTGCACCAATTACAAACCAAGTGGTGCAGGGTGTAATAACATGATTCCTCTAAAGTTCTACAAGCGATACATGCCTGATAATATGCTTTCGCTATACGAGACTCGCTTAGCAGAGGAGAAAAGAAAGGCGAAACAACAAGCAAAATCAGATACAACCACATAAACTATTACCGTATGGAAGAAAAAGAGAAAATTGCGATAGCTCAAAATTGGGTTCGTAAGTTAGCTAATGGTGTAAATCCTCTTAATGGAAGTGCACTTAATGAGGATGACATTGTGAATAATGTGCATATCTCACGTTGTCTTTTTTACGTAGCAGATTTGTTGGGGAAATATTCGGAGAGAAAGACTAAAGTAGACGACAATAGAACAGTTCCATTTGCGGCATCTGCAATTACGGTAGAAAAATACAATTTTGTAGAGGCCATATCCATATCTGCCTTTGCCCGAGAGATAAGGAATTTGATACCCAGAGATATGCAGGCTGTTAGCAACGCCTCTATGATTAAATGGCTTTTGCAGGAAGGTTTGTTAAGGGAAAGCGAACCGGATACGAAAGGCCGGATTAACAAAATTGCAACTGAAAAAGGTAAAGAAATAGGAATATATAATGAGGAGCGAGAAAATAACGGAGGACATTATCTCGCTACGCTCTATAACCGAGATGCTCAAAAATATTTGCTTGAGCATATTGAAGAAATCTCACATATTGAAGCATAAAATCATACCAATATGAAAAAGCTATTTCTATTATTTGCCGTAGCCGTAATGGCCGTTAGTGTAATGGCGTATGATGCGCCACAGTTTTCGCAAAATCCTAATGCGATATACAGACTATTCCCTACTCAAAACATGTATATCTATTTACGCCTTGATACAAGAAACGGAAAGATAGACATGGTTCAATGGAACACTGATTCGGAAAATCGTTTATTTACAACTCTATCATCACAAAACTTATTACCTTCCGGACAAGATCCTAAAGCCGGTAGATTTACGCTATATTCCACCACCAATATCTATAACTTTATTTTATTGGATCAGACAAGCGGAAAAATGTGGCAAGTGCAATGGAGTTTTGACGCGCTAAATCGTATGGTTGTTCCAATTAACAAATTAGAATAATAATTCACATTCACTACGTTCACACATATTTGTGGCTAATACCATGACTAAATATAATTTTGAAACACGAGAACTTGTTCCCTATCGTGAAGATTGGAACCGAGGCGGAAAACACATTATAATGTGTGGTGCATTATGGTATATAAAAGAAGAAGATAGTATTTTTTTATTAGATACAGAAGAAACGCGCAAACGTCCCAATGGTCGTCCCTATAATCGATATCGCATTGCTAAAGGGCTCCCCGCTGCCTTATTGGCACAAGGCAATGAACTCATTCAAGTAGATTTTGACATTAAGGCGTGCTATCAAGCATATTTTAAGGAAGCAGAAAAGCGGTTTCCGACAAAACCATCGTACCATATTCCAACCATTATAGAAGATTGGCTATTCACTTTACAGCATTCACTTGTTGTTATGCATAACATAAGTGGATACGTAGACAATTATGCGTTGATGTGTATTGGTCTATTTCTTCGAGCGATATCAAATCCATATCGTACAGATAGCTTGGAAGAAAAAATAAATCACAACTACTACTATACTTGCATATTTAGTGGCAAAACTGAAGCCCAGTTCGTCTTTTCACAGATGCCGACCATAAGAAAACGCACTGAAGCACCGTTAATTTATGCTCATGATATGGGCAAGCCGATGGAAACGACCACACTCCAAGCTGATGGTTTTATGGCTGCGATTATCAATTTGGCTATCTTTTATTATTGGAGTAGACGTTGGTCAGAATATAATTTTACAGATATAGATATCATTGAACGCATCAACAAGGCCTATCAGAAACAAGAGTCAATCATTGACATCGCCGATTTACATAAACTGTCATTCGACTTACCTTTAGAAGTAGAGGATATATGCAAAGCATATATGTCTGCATTTGAACCTATCATGCGCAAGGTTTGGAAGATGAAACCGGAAGTGCAATTGGAATGCGTGGAAGGCGATAATATCTATACGTATATTTACGCTCATGAAGCATCATCTCCGGAAAGACTTTATAATTCTGAATTATATGCCAATTTGACGAATGACCAAAAGCGAACTCTCGTTAGTTATGGCAGACGTTTCATGGATTGGCTCGTTAAAACGTATCCCATCACTATGTCTTCACAACATAGGATAATGCAAGCCATAGCCAAAGATATGCCGCCTATTCAACTTACCATTCAAAACGATATTAGGGTTACGCGTGCTATAGATGATGAGAAACCTACCAAAAAACAAACCAAAGAACCGAAAGCCAAAGAGGAAACAACATGTCCATATATAAATGCAGATGCTTTAAAAGAGAAAGGTGTCTATACGGTTGAACAATTTCAAAGGATGTTACGGCAATCATGCGAACAAGAGGCAAAGGTGTTGGTTGATTTTCTAATCAAGCACGAGAGCTATGGCAACTTGGATTTCCATGGCGCTAACATGAAAGCCATATATACCACTTTGCGCAGCAAATGTTTCCCTACGATGAGGGACTATTCTTACCAAAATTTTGCTGCTGCATGGAAGGAAGCTCTAAAGCCCGTCGCTTGATTCCATTTGATTCCATTTGATTGATTTTGGGACTCCATTTGATTGCCACTTGATTCCCATTTGATTTCGTACATATACGAGCATAATTAACGATCCAATTTTAGGTTGGGTCGTTTTTTTTGTATAACTTTGCACTGAAAAAATGCAATAGTAACCCATTTTTATCGAAATAAAGTATTATAAAAAACAATATCGTTATGCGAGATATAATTCGGTTATATGAGACGAAATGGTATTATCCGGATGGGGTTGGCAAAAACAAATTTTTGCACTACCTTTGCGCCAAAATAAAAAAGTAAGGTTTTACAGGCGGCGCGCGCATGAGACAGGGGCGCGCACGCACACGCGAGATAGTAACCTAAAAACAAACAATTTAGATATAGTAGAAAACAGAGCTAACCTGAGCAACTTAACTCAGGTAGTATAGAAAACAATTAACATATTTATTAACCCGCGAGGTTTTGTTTGGCTTGTGTACACTCGAAGATCTTCACAAACAGACCGAGCATAAATCTCAACGGTTATGACAAACTCAGTCAACTCGTTCGAGCGCGCCATCATAGACAAGGCGCGTGAGATGAATGAACAACAGCTTTCCAAACGTATCCCCGACATCCCGCAAATGGATTATCGGCGCTTAACCTATTGCCTTATCGAAGATCGTATACAGGCGTACAAGGCTGCCGGCATCAAGATTACACTTGAAAATGTGCTGACGCAATTTGGCATCACCAAGAAAGCCTACTACAGCTGGTACGAAAAATACCATTCTTTCTACAAGCAATGTAAAAATTCCTGACATTTCCCAGTGTCCAAAGGAAACTTTTTCCCACTTTCTTTACCCTACCTTTGCACCGCTTTTCCCAATCGACCGCAACGTCGCGGCGAGTAACAGGGAGAGGCGCTGCTTATGAATATTCCTATTATCAAACAAGTCCCGCCGGAGAGTGTGAAAGGTAAGATCCTCTTTGCGGGCACGGACGGCAAGTTCTACAATGCCGCCGGTCAAGAACTCAAACCGCACTTCACCCCGGCAATGCGGAGTAACAAGCCCTACACACATGGCGGCTGCTACCCAAAGATGCGCCATTTCGGCAACCGCTCCTGTCATCACCTTATCTGGGAGACCTTCGTCGGGCCGCGCACACCAGGCATGGAGATTGACCACATCAACGGCAACAAACTCGACTGGAGTCTCGACAATCTTCGGCAGATTACGCCAAAGGAGAACGTCCGCTGTGCACGCTATCTGCGTGAGCTGCGCAAACTCATCCCGAACCACTGGCTAACCTTCCAAACCAAGGACTACCTCCGCTTCTACGCCATGCCCTTCGAGGACTTCAAAGCCCTCCTCTCCCAGTTCTTTGTTTCCCCCAATTAACCCCCTTTACCCTGTATTTATTTTTGTTCTTAGCCTGTATTTATTTTAGCAAAAATCAGGTAAAAAAAAATACAGGCTGTTTTTACAAACCATTTAAAATCAAACAATTATGCAAACGAATAACTTACAAGAACTGCGCTCTTTGCGCATCCAAGAAAAAGCCATCAAGGCACGTATCGAAACCATCATGCCCGCTGCCCAAGAGGAAGCGATAGCCCTCCAACCGGACGGCGGCAAGTTCTCCGTCGAAAACGTCGGCGACTTCATCCTCGATGTCAATCCCATCCTCGAGAAAGACCCGAACGATCAGGATTACAACGGACCGGACATCCTGACCAGCACCGCCAAAGAAGCCGTTGAATACCGCAGGCTCTCTAAAGAGAAAGCCAACTATCAAGCCAAAGCCAGCGGCCTCACCAAAACCATCAAAGGCTTCTACGATGCTTTCAAAGCGAAGTTCGCCCGCAAAGCCACCCGCTTCACCTACACCCTCAAAGTCCTCATCTAACCCCTCTAATTTACTTGGTCCTTTTTACTTGTATTGTACTTGCATCCTACTTGTATCCTACTTGCACCCTACTTGCACCCTACTTGCACCCTGTATTTATTTTTATACTTACCTTGTATCTTTTTT
>DBYL01000042.1:0-805 GCA_002309835.1 Bacteroidales bacterium UBA1187 | reverse complement strand
GGGGGAAAAGAAAACCCCATAAGAAAAAAGAACCAAAAAAGAATTAAAAAGAAAAGTTGTTATAATCAATTCCTATACTTACAACAACTTATTATTTATGACTTCGTTTGATTATCTTTGGCGTTTACTGGACTCACACGGAGTGATCGAGAGCAGAAAAGGCGAGGCCGCGGAGCTGTGGGATACCTTCAATATCCACCAGCAGCGACATATCTACCGCAAGATCCGCGATAAGATACACGCCGGCAAATACGTGGACTACAACCCCGTCAAAGCCATCCGCGACAATCGCCCGAAACTGCTCAAAATCTCCTTCGATAAGTACTACGAACGCTATGGAACATCAACGCCCCGTGACGGCTGGCAGATGATTAATCCTACGGGTCAGAAAGTAATCTATGTGAAACTATTTTAAAATCATAATCATTATGGCAAGAATTGATTTACCTAAAGGCATCGCCTCCATCTCCGGAACCTTAGTAAAAGGTCGAGAAGAGAGACTCATCGCAAAAACATTTCGCAAACCGGACGGCACCTCGGAAACGCGCGTCTATGTCATGCGTAACCGCACCCGCTCCACACCTGTCTCGCAGAAAGAACTCGCTATCCGTGGACGCTTCCAACAGATGGCACAAGAGGTAGGCAGACGCATCGCTAACGGAGATAAACGCCCCCGAAAACTCATCTGGGCTGAGGTGAAAGCGCAAATGCAGGCATAAAGCATCCGTTATCGGTCCGTTATCGATCCGTTATCAGTCCGTTTACGGTAGAAATACGACAGTTTTTAGCTTATGAGACCTACCAC
>DBYL01000017.1:15675-16352 GCA_002309835.1 Bacteroidales bacterium UBA1187 | reverse complement strand
CTGATCTCTTCTTCCTTATTCATCTCAACACCTGCGTTCTCGCTCTCCAGTTCGGTAATCTCACCGTTCTTGAGGGTTACATGCAAAGTCTCTTGACCCATTCCGGTCTGTGCCGGCAGGTTGCAGGTCAAGGTGTATGTATATGAGCCGTCCGTGTTCGCTGCTTTGCTTGCCTCCGTGAAGGCTGCGAAAGGCAGGTCAAATGCGTAATTACCACCCATGAAGGATGCGTGGAATGCTTCTGCACCACCACGGCTGTAACTGATCACACCCGTGTTGACACCGTAACCGGTCCATACATCATCGCCGAGAGCCGTCCACAACTCTTGCAGGAGCTCGTTCTTGAGTGCCTCCGGGTCAGCCGGTTGCAGATCGTCATAGTTCGGCATAGCCGGTTGTACATAAGCGAGTGTTGACATGGAAGCGAGTGCTTGTTCAATACTTACCTTGTCGCCGTCTGCGTTGATCTGTATAACAGCCTGGGCGTTGAAGATTACCTCACCTCCGATAGCCGGATGGCTATTTGCGGTGTTGTCCTTAATCAGACCTGCAGTCATCCAGAACTGTGCTTCTCCAGCGCTATATACACCACCGCCGAGGGCAGCTACGTTGCCGGAGATCTCACCGCCGTAGAGGGTCAGAACGCCGTTATTGAGAATACCACCACCGTTGCCGGT
>DBYL01000017.1:13413-15666 GCA_002309835.1 Bacteroidales bacterium UBA1187 | reverse complement strand
CCGCCGAGGGTGTCCATGACAGCGAGGGTACCGTTGTTGATGATGACACTACCGTTTTCAACTGCCTCTGTCAGGTTACGGTTGATGACATGTCCATTAAGGTCAAGCACTACCGTCTTGTTTGCAGGGATAGTCAATGCTGCGTCTTCTTCTGCTACTACGTCTGCTGCCAGTTTGATGACACCACCTGCGTTAATAGCATTCTGCAATGCTGCCCAACCGCTGATCTCTTCCTCCTTGCTCATGTCGATATCCGCATTGTCACTGTGGATGCCTTCGATAGTGCCGTTCTTCACAAGCACCGTTAAAGTCTCCTGACCCATACCCGTCTGTGCAGGCAGGTTGCAGGTCAAGGTATAGAGGTACTCACCGTTGCCTTGGTCGGCTTTCGATGCAGCAGTGAACGCTGCAAACGGCAGGTCAAACGCATACGTGCCACCCATGAACGATGCATGGAAGGACTGCGGTTCTGTTCCGCGGCTGTAACTGATGACACCCGTCTGCTCACCATAACCTGTCCAGACGTCTGTACCGAGTGCATCATAGAGTTCTGTTAAAATCTCCAATTTAGCCACTTCAGGATCTAACTTCCAGTTAGCTACATAGTTCTTATCGCCGGTAGAACCTTTAGCAATCGTTACAAATTCTTGCGGTGTCTCGCCGTTGGAACCTGTCCAACCGAGGAAGATATAATCCTCTTTGGTAGGCTTTTGCAGCGTTATTTCTTGGTCTTCGTAATACTTAACGGGGTTTTCCGCATGGTTAACACCACCGTTGAGTTCATACGAAATAACATACTCGTCCCAGTATTCTGCATGCAACACAATGTTGTACGCCGGCATAGGCGCTGTCCACGTGTTCTCGCCAGCCGGTGTCATGGGAGTCTGTGCCCATAAGCCTTGTACCACCATCAGCAGAAAGGCGAGGGCCAATGATAATCTTGTTTTCATATATCTTCTGTTTTTAATATTCATAGTATATAGATATTAGTATGCAAATACGGCGCGGTAGCGGAACTGATAGCCGTCCTTATCGTGTGCCCAGTAGAAGGTCGAACCGGTGGTGTATTGCCATGTACCTACATTGGCTTGGTAAGCGGCATCGCGGCTACCCGAACCGTAAGCGGCACTCTGCATATTGGTATTACCGCAATCGGTATTGATAGCCGATCTGAGTGACGAGAAATTACCTATCGTTGTACCGTGTCCTACCTTTGCAGGATCGGTAAGCGACGTACCAAGATATGTATTCATCAGGTAACGCCAGTCGCACATAGTCGGTAAACGCCAACCCTTAACCACTGCATCAGTACGAGGCTTGTAAGAAGTTCCACCGCTGGTGTAATCATAGATGCCACCGTTATCGGTGCTAAAGATTGTACCGCCTACGTTCACGCTATGCGACGAAGCCCAAGTGGCGAGCGTTGTATGCGCATTGGCGTTGCTCAGAACGCTTGAACTGATATCTTCCAAAGCTATACAAAGACATTTGTCAAAGTAGTTTGCGCAACTACCTACATATGCTACTACGGCTTGTAGCGGTTCTACGATGTCAGTAGCGTAGTTCTTCGGCCAAAGATAACCGTAAGCACCCAAGAAACAGCCTTTATCTTTCGCTTGGATATTAGCCGGTGTACGAAGTGCACTATGGGAGTAAGAGCAGGTTTTATTGGCAGGTGCCAAGTAGTTAGCACTTGCAGCCACACTCACGGTAATAGTAATGTCCGATAGCGGGCGACCCGAGCGACGACGTACCGTAACGGTATTGCCACTGAGTGTACATTTAACCTCGCTATTGTTTGAGGAGACACTGATTGCTCCATCACCGGTACGCGTTACGGTAAACGTGGTCGTGAAATCGTCTGCACCGAATGAGATACTCGTCTTCGAAAGCGTTACAGCCGCAGGTGTAGCTTTGGCGATGGTCACATTAAACGACGCCTCGGCTATGTCTGCATAGTTGTCGTCTCCTGCTACGCGGTAGTAAACAGCGTACGTACCGGCATTGGTAGCCGAAGGAACAGCGGTGCTCCATGCGCCGTCATTCACTTTGTATTGCAGCGTACCACCGGTGGTGGAACCGGCATTCACTAGTTCCTGCGTTTTGGTGTTATACGTAAGATTCGTTTTTGCCGTCGGTGCGGTCAGTACGGCTGTAGCCTTGGTAATCGTCACTTCGAACGAGCTGCCGGCATTTCCTGCATACGTCTCATCGGCTTGCACGCGATAATAAACAGTATAGGTGCCGGCATTG
>DBYL01000017.1:1913-13362 GCA_002309835.1 Bacteroidales bacterium UBA1187 | reverse complement strand
GTAGTACCTGCATTCACCAGTTCCTGTGGCTCACCGGTATAGATCATACCTAACTTGGGAGTAGGAGCTGTTACAACCGGCACTATGAAATAGGAAACGCTCTTCACGCGTTTTGTACCGCTATAGGTGGCGGTTAAGGTCTGACCTACACCGACAGGACTTGCAGTAACCGTCCAATCTGCCGCCATCGACTCATCAGTCTCTACGGTAAACGTATGCAGCAACCAGTTGGCGGTATAGGTCTTGTTTCCTGTTGATCCTTTGGCAATCGACACTTCCGTTTGCGGTGTCTCGCCGTTCGAACCGGTCCAGCCGAGGAAGTCATTATGCTCCTTGGTCGGGTTGTTCAACGTGAAGGTTTCTGTCTCCACCGTATATTCCGTCGGGTTAGCAACAGCCACTTCGCCGCCATCGAGGTTATAAGCAATGGTATAATTGATGATCTCCCAGCGCGCATAGAGTGTAGCCGCTGCGGTCTTGTTCCACGTACGTGCGGATGTCCCGTCGGCGTTGTAGTACAGCGTACCGCCGGAAGTAGCGTCATAGTAGCCCTGGAAGGTATAACCATCGCGTGTCGGCATCGTAGCCGCAGGCATGGCCGCATCAAAGGTAGCTGTTGTAGAAGCAGTACCGCCGTTACCGCCCTGCTGATCGAAGGTCACGGTATAGGTACGTGCGTTCCATTTAGCATAGAGCGTTGTATTAGAGGCGATGTCCCAGTTACGAACACTGGTAGCGGTGTTGTTGGCATCCGGCTTGAGGTATTGTGTACCCGATCCGTTCTTTCCGGTGTAGTAACCTCCGAAGCTGTAACCGTTACGACCGGGGATATTCACGGTCGGAGTAGCCTGGCCAAAGGTAGCCGTCTTGGATGCGTCACCGCCTGTACCGCCTTGCGGATCCAAAGTGATGGTATAGGTATTGGCTGTCCAGCGCGCATAGAGAGTTGTGTTGGAGGTCTTATTCCATGTACGTGCAGACGAGCCGTCGGCTTTATAGTACTGTGTACCGCCGGAAGTAGCGTCATAGTAGCCCTGGAAGGTATAACCTGTGCGGGTCGGCTTGGTCATCGAAGGCATGTTGGCATTGTATGTAGCCTGCACAGAAGACGATCCGCCCGAACCGCCCTGTTGATCGAGCGTGACGGTATATTTGTTTGCTGTCCAGTGAGCAAAGAGCGTTGTGCTGGAGTTGCCGGAATAGGATGCACCGAAGTTATATGCTTTATTGCCGGTAGCTGAGGTAGCCCAACCGTCCGTAGTATAACCGCTACGAGCCAAACTGCCCTTACCTTGCAGATTAATATTGATACCATAGCATTTCTGCTGGCTACTCGGAGCATTACTGCCACCATTGGCATTATAGGAAATCGTTAACGGACTCTTGACGGTTATAGTGAAATCATATTGATTTTCATTAGTCGCTGCGTGTAATCTGACATTTGTGCCACTTGTACCAGCTGCGTGGAGTGCCCAAATATTGATCCAATAAGTACCCGGAGATAAATTAGCAGTGCTGATATAGCGTTCAAAACCATGATTATTGCCACAATGATGTACATTGTTCACATCCGGTCGAGAAGAATTTGCGACGGTGTTTCCCTCACTCCACACCGGATCTGCTACATCCGCTTTGTACATGTACACATGGATTGCAAGAGTTGCATTCGTGTTTTCAGAATCAAAAGCCCAGCCCTTGATATAGATAGAGCCGTCATTCCCTTGCCAAGCATCGACACAGCCCGTCGGGTCTGCCGCCCACATACTTGAGGCGAATAGCATCGCCGCAAATAGTGTAAATAGTTTTAATTTTCTCATGGTTGTTGTTTTTTTGTTTGTATGGATTGTTTGTTGTTTTTGTTTAAAAATTCGTGCAAAGTTATAAAAAAGGAAGCACGTACGCAACATGCGCACGCACATTTTGACGAATTGTTACAAAAATCCTGCAAAAATTTACGAATTGTTACACTTTAGACACGAAAATTATTTATAGCCACTTGCCTAGCTCCTGTTAACAACAATGCAGACTTGTTGTTTGCATAGTGATTTTCAATGATTTTGTCAAGCCTTCTGTTTATCATAATGCTACTTTTCTAATGTGTATAAACGTTGTTTGTGTTACTTTTCCAACATTATTCTGTGCAGCACACGTTACTTTTCTAATACGTTTTCGCTGCAAAATTTCATAAAAATAAATGATATACACAAGTAAAACGTCAAAATTTGCAATTTTTCGATATAAGGAAATATCGAGATGCCGACGGAGCAACCACCGGAGGTAAAAGAAAAAAGGCAAAAAATTTGCACAATTCAAAAAAAAATTGTATCTTTGCACGCAAAACGAACAAGCATACTTATGGAACAGTCAAAAAACTCGGGCTTTAATTCCAAGTTAGGAGTCATTTTAGCTGCCGCGGGCAGTGCTATCGGTTTAGGAAACATCTGGAAATTTCCTTACGAAGCAGGTCAAAACGGAGGTGGTGCATTTTTGTTAGTGTACCTCCTATGCGTTATTCTCTTCGGCATGCCGCTCTTGATGACGGAGATCCTGATCGGTCGCAAAGCCGGTCAATCGACGTTCTCTGCTTTCCGCGCTATCAGTGGTAATAACCGCTGGCAGTGGTTAGGATGGTGGTCGGCTCTGACGGTACTGATCCTCACGGGGTTCTATTTCGTAGTGACGGGCTGGTGCGTGAACTACCTCTACGAGGCGGTCGTTAACTCGTACGCAGGCATGGGGACGGATGAGCTGCTCACGCATTTTACCGCCAATATGTCGAATGCCCCGAAGATGATCCTCTGCGCTATCATCCCGGTGTTGTGCACCGCCGCTATCCTGTGGTTCGGTGTGAGCAGCGGTATAGAGCGGCTGAGTAAGATCCTGATGCCCCTTCTGCTGATCATGATGAGTTTGATGGTCGTCCGCGTGTTGTTATTAGACGGCAGCGGAGAAGGACTCAGGTTCTTCTTCTATCCGGATTTCTCGCATATCACGCCTTCGGTCTTTATGGAAGCCGCCGGACAGTGCTTCTTCAGCCTCTCGGTGGGTCTCGGTCTGATGATCACATATGGCGCGTATATGCCTAAAGAGCAGGATGTGACCAAGACGTCATTCCAAGTCATCCTCCTCGATACCTTGGTAGCCGTCCTGGCAGGTGTGATCATCTTCCCGGCGGTGTTTGCGTTTGGTTTTGACCCGGCAGAAGGTCCGCAGTTAGTCTTCGTCGTCCTGCCGGCAGTCTTGCAGCATATGTCTTTCGCATGGCTCAGCGGTGTGGCCTTCTTTACGTTGCTCTTCATCGCAGCGCTCACCTCGACGATTTCTCTGATGGAGGTGATTATAGCGAGCATTATGGAGATGAGCCGCGGCAAGCTCAACAGGCATTACAGTGTGCTGATAGCTACCGGCGTCATCTGTATATTTGTGGCGATTTATGTGCTCTCGATGACCGGCGTATGGAGCGGTTTGCAGATATGCGGACATAACCTCTTTGATCTAAGCGATACGCTCGTGACGAACTACATGATGCCGTTTAGCGCATTAGCTATGTCGCTGTTCATCGGCTGGTTCATGCCGTTTCAGGACAATGACCTCGTGCCGCATAGCCAGAAGCGCTACAAACAGTGGCTTCGTCCGGCGTTCGTCTTTTCGCTCCGCTGGATCGTTCCGATTGCTATCCTTCTTATTTTCCTAAATGGATTAGGAGTGTTTTAGGTGATTCTTTACTTAGCTACTACAAAAGTAGGTTTGAACGGTTCGGCAACGGTGCCGAGGCGGGCATCGTTGGCGAAGGGGAAGGCGTCTTTGGCCTCGAAGAGATTCGTGTAATGCGCGGAGTAGTAACGAAGGGTTACATTGGCCGTTAGCTCTTGGTCGTTGGTCGTTGGTCCGGCGACAAACAAGAAGAACAAGCCGTCTTGTGGTTGCGCAATGCCGAGGCAGGTCTCACCGGAGAAAGCCGCAAGCACATCGTTGCCCCCCACACAAGAGTCCGGGATAGCTACTCCTGCGAGTTTCTGCACCTTGATGACGGCGGTCATGGAAGCGGTCATGTCGGGCACTTCGATAGCAGTCCAAGTAGGACGCGCCGCATTGCCGTATAGGTCTTGTTCCGTCGGTGTCGGAGTCGGTTTATTCTTGTCATCGCAGGAGGCGAAGCATAGCGCCGCAGCGAGGAGAAGCATACTAAAGCTTCTTACCGGTAACATCGTATTTTTCATTGTTTCTAAGGATTATAAGTTGATTGGATTCGAGGATTTTCGTAGCCGTAGCATCGATATGGATATCGACTTGGTCTATATCCGTTGGTGTGGAGCATAAAGATAAGTTGTCTTCGTAGGTCTCCCAGCCGTTATTTTTGTATAGACCTATATTGGAGACACATATAACCAAGTTGTTAAAGCAAGAAGCGAAAACATCCGTAGCTAAATCGGGAGGAGTATCCGGCAGACATATTACCTTCTTTAGATTCGCGCAATTTCTGAACGCCCATGCATAGATATGGGTTACGTTTGCAGGAATCGTTACCTCTTGAATGGATTTAAAAGACTCAAACGCTGACACAGCTATCGTTTTGAGATTATCCGGTAGTTCAATCGCTTTGATGGAAAGCGAGTCATCTGCCCAAGGGGCCTTTCCGTCCAGAAACGACATAATAGCCACCGAATCGGGTTTGGGCGAGGTGATAAACAAAGAGTCATTACGGAGTTCCCACTGCAGGTTCTCTCCAAAGTCGGCAGGCTCTGCCTGTGCAGTGATAAGACCGCACAGACAGGCAATACTAATCAACAAACTTTTCGTACTCATATTACTTGATTTTTTTCCCGGTAACATCATATTTCTCATTGTTGCGAATGATTACAACCTGTTCATTCTCGATAATTTTATATGGACGGTCATCACCCGGCTTTAAGATAATCGGAGCCTTCAATGTGCCGTGGTGGCTATCGGGGATATAGGCTATTGGCCATTGGCTATTAGCCGTTAGCGGTGTGCCATCCTCGGCCTCGAAGCGGAGTTCTGCGCCTTCCATGTCGGAGCTGATTGTCAGGAAGTGGAGGCTGTCTATCTTGGTCGCCACACCGACAAGTTCCTCTCCGATGTAGGCGCGGATACTCTCGACTCTCGACTCTTGACTCTCGTCTATCCTACAGATCATGGTCATGTTGGTAGCGTAGCGGTGAGCGTTGAGCGGTGAGCGATGAGCGGACGGAGCGGCCGACGGAGCTTGATTATAGAAGTTAACAGTGATAGTGCCTTGTCCCAAACGACGGAAGAGGTATCCTTCACCCGGGCGAACCGCCTTGAGGTCACCTTCCCATCGTTTGTCGGACGAGAAGACGGCGAAGCGGTCATGCGCTTTGAGCAGGTCGCCTGCAGACGCATGCGTGTAGTAATCGGCAAGCGCTTCGGTGATAGGCGTAGTTTGATTGAACAGGCACGGGAAGGCGTTCCATTGTCCATCACCGCGAAGCGTGATATGCTTATCGGCTTCGTCAATCTGGTCGCCACTCAGACGGAGCGTGTTCGCATGCGCGGCATAGACCATATACATCTGGGTATAATCCCATGTTTTGAGATCACCGACGAACTGGTCGTTCGCTAGCGAATAAGTGCTGAACTGACGCGTAGCCGGGTTCTTAATCAGGTCGCCTTCGTTCCACGGTTGAGCCGATTGGAGATGGGTCATTGGCGTTTGCACCTGAAGGTTCGTGGATATCCACGTCCATCCGGCCTCGAGGTCAACATTCTGCGTCTCGCTTCCCAAAGCAGTGAAGATAACCGGTTGTTCGTCGCCGCAACCATAAACCGCTCCGTGCGCAAAGCTAATCTTGCGACTCGGGTTGAGGTTAATCAGTTTGCCGGTCGAAGATTGCCAGAGTTGGAAGTTCAATTCCTTACCGCTTATTGACTCGTTGCCATAGACGGTGAGGAATACTTTGCTGGTGTTGGTCACATAGTCGAAATCGATGTTCGCCATACCGACGCACGAGCTATTATAGAGCGCATAGACGATATCATTCTCATCGGCGTCAATCGTCTCGTTGAGTTTGACTTGTCCGCAGATAGACATGTTAAGCGGATACTTGGCTTTGTCGATGCCGTCGTACGGAGGTAAAGCTTCTACGTTATATTCGATGCGCAGCGGTTCGGACAGTCCGTTCTCGTCGGTCAGATAGATGACGTCGCTGTATTCTCCTACCGGAATCTGAGCGTTGAAAGTAAGCGTAACACGCTGTTCATCCATCGGGTCGATAGCGCCGTAAGTGGTGTTGGTCGTCAGCCATGACGGCAGGGACTCGATAGTATAAGTATGCCGCTTGCCGCTCTGGTTGACTATACGTACCTCCGTCCTCCAATCATCCTCTGCACCGTCTTCGAGCGTGACGCTCAGGTTTTTCTCGGACCACTTGAGGGCATTGCGATCGACAAACGCGGTCCAGGTCACAGGCGAAGCCATCGGGTTGCCGTTCAGGTCCTCTACATCACGAACGGTGATGTAGATAGACTGCTTGTTAACCTCGTAGTCGCGGTTGAGGATATTAATGAGCAACTCATCGTTGTTAAACGACCAATTGAAGTAGAGTTTATTCAGCACGCCGTTGTCTTTGATCGGTGCGTTCAGCGTCCCGTCACCCATAACCGATAACCCATCACCCATTACCAAAGGTACGACTTTGTTAACCACATTGCCGTTCGCATCCTTGAAGACGCGCTGGTCGTTGACGGAGAAGCGCTGCTCGATGATACCATTCGGATTGGTGTACTGCTCTTCGAACGGCAGGTAGGCCATCAGACCCATCTCGTCACCGGTCAGCGCATTGTCCTCGTACAGGTCGATAAGCGATTTGGGCAGTGCTTGCTCGAAGACAACGAACTCATCGATATGGCCCTTGAAGCCGTTGCCACCGAGGTACATATTGCCGGTGAGGGCACCGATGGCGTCCGCTGACTCGGAGCGAATGAGTTGACCGTCCACGAAGACCGACGCCGTGTTATACGTGCGGCTGACAGCAAGCACGTAATGATGCCAAGTGTCATCAGCGTATTTGCCGGTAGATATCTGGATATTCTTACTGCTGAATAGTGTACCGTCGCTCTGCGCCTTGAACCAACACATGAGCGTGAAGTCATAGGTCTCGGAGCGGCCAAGCAGGTTACCGTTCAACTTGACGGAATCGCCATTCAGTTTGAGTGAGTAGCCTTTCTGCTTATTCCACGAGCAGCCGTCAAGATACAAGGTTGCACCGTGCGCTTGATCGGTGACCGTCTCGCCCTTACCTTCATCCATACGGTAGTAGGCGAGCAGCTCTTGTTCGTAACCCGTCAGCGAATGGTTCGCGGTCGCGCTGATCTGCTCGAGCGTGAGGGCCTTGGTCCATATACGCGTCTCGAGCATATCGCCGTCGTAGGTACTACCGAATCGGAAGTACGCACTGCGCTCCTGCTCTGTGGATGGCTCATTTGTCTCACCGAAGATGATGTCCGTCACCTCTTCCGTGCCGATATAGAAACGGGTCTTGCCGCCTTTCTCATAGACGCATACGATACGCGTGAAAGCCAAGAGGTTGCCAAGGGGTTTCGAACTCTTCGCCAGCCAGTTATCTCCCACAGAACGAATGAGGCGTAGACGGTTGTCTTTGGTGAGCACTAACTGCTTCATCATTTGTCCGTCGCCGGTCTCAAAGAGAATCATGTCGTCTGCGCGGCCGTTCGCTTTGGTCGGACGGATCATCATATCGATGGTGAAGGACTTATCGGTCAAGTCGCGTTTCGCCTTGGTTACGGCGGACGAGTTGCCGTCGAAATGAAGGGCAGTAGCGGCAGACAGTCCGGTCTCGTTGGTGATACCGGTTATCTGGAAGTTATTATCCTCGTCGAGGTAGTTACCGGCAATCGGTTCGTTGAAGCGCAGTTTGAGATGATCGCCTACTCCGAGTATGGAGTTCGCCGGTTCGGGTTCGCCGAAGACTACCGGTACGCGCGTATCCTTGATACCGGTGAGCACCGGTGAGGACTTGGTGAGGAACGATGTACCGTAGCGGCAGAAACTTACGGCACGCAGGTCGTACTGCTGCTCCATCGGGTCACGCTCGCCGTAGAAAGCGATATTCTCGATCTGTCCCGCCTTCATCATCGCTTTAGAGCCCGAAGCGGCATTGTAGTACGTACTGTCGGCGTAGAACGAACAGAGGTTCACCCATCCGTCATCGCTTTGCTTGGTTAACTTATACTGGAACTCGATATGGTCGAAGTTTGGATACTGAATGTCGTATCCGTCAATCACTACGGGCAGGTACCAGCCTATCGAATCCTTCGGCGAGAGCGTGTTCATCACCCATTTATCGTGCGGCGCCGCGATATTCACATCGCAACTGGTCGGCTGGAAATGCACACTGAATGAAGCCTTTTGGAAGTTCAAGATGTCGCATTGCGAAGCGAGCATCAGCGTCAGGTTCTCGAAATCATAGCCCTGACCGGCATACACCTCGAGCGTCTTGTCGATGGTCTGACCCGGGTTGAGTTTTATAGCCCGTCCGTCACCGGTAAGCGGGAAACCGTCCATCAGCACTTTGGCTCCGTTGGGGTTGGAGGCATCGACGAGTACGAGTTTGAACACTACGTAGTTCTCGAAGCTCTGTTGCGTCTCGTTGCTGAGGCGGATCTGGACGATCGCCGGCTGGTCACGCGGTACGTCGCTCACTTCATGATGGATGATATCAATCTTGGGGTTCTCCAGTTTGAGTGTGCCGTTCGACAGCTGTGCCGGCCGTCCGCCCTGCTCGTAGAAGATGGACTCTTCCGGTCCTTCCCAAGGGCACTTGGTCGCACCGCCGTTGAGCTTATAGATGAACGAACCGTAGAGGTGGGAATAACCGTCGTAGTCATTGCCGTCATCGACTGTCTCACGGACATCGTAGGTGGTCTCATTGAAGTCATTGTCCTCCTCTTTCCAACGGAGCACGGACACGTTCATATACGAATACTCATCGGGTTCGAGGACGAAACCGGCTGTACGGGAGTGGGTCTCTGACCAGTTCGGGTCCCTATCCCAATTGAGGTCAAAGATCGGATTGACGTTCCAACTGAGGGATGCGGTCGGTGTCTTGGTCTGGACAGTTGCCCGTTGACCGTTTTTAGCCTTGCTGTTACGACGTGCTTCTCTCCACACATCAAGGGCGGCTCGTGCCGTTTTTAACGCCTTACCATCGGGACTGGGAGTTGTCAAAGCAGTAGAGGGGTCGAAGCCTAGACCATCGATCTTAAAGGAGTGGTTCTCCACCGCGTCATAGGTCTCCGAATAACTGAGTTTGACACCGTTGCTGACGAAATAGTTCTTCACCAGATCGGCATTGACACCCGCCATGACGGTCAGTTTCTCTTTCTCGTTATCCTCAATCAGATCCAGCCAGGAGGCAATCGTATTGTTGTACATCTCCACCTGATTGACCTTCATCCAAGGTGTCACACCCGTCGGATAAACGACCTCGTAGTTGGTAAGCGCAAAGGTGGTATCGGTCGGCAAGACATGCGACCAGTAAACGGGTTCCTGCCTTGCATCGGCAATCGACTGAACGGTGGCACTGTCGCCCATCACCAACAGTTGATCACGTTGCTCGATCAGCTGCGGCAGCAGAACTGTCAATATATAATCCTGCGAGTACGCGAAGGTTCCGTCCACCTTATGGCCTCCGGCTATCTCTTCACCGATGGCGAGGTAGTATTTCTGTCCGTCCAAACCATGACCTTCCGCCACGGTAGCAGACGAACCCGTGACACCGACGCTGTCTTTGAGTTGTGCCGACAAGGAGACATACGTCAACGAGTCAAGCGGTTTGACAGCATCCAGCAACTGGAACACGGCACTCTGTGCCAGACCGATATAAATATCGCCGCGCGAACCGACGAACCAGTCATCACTCGCCGTCTCGATGCGTTCGGTGGTGGTGAAGGTATAACTACCGCCGTGTTTCCAGGTCAAACCGGATTTAAGCGGCAGGCTCCAGGAGTTCGATATGAGCGAGGAATAGGTATTACCGGAGTACGCAGCGGGTGTAGCCGGGGCCGTTCCCATGTACACGCCGTACACCATTCCCATACCCGTACCGTAGGACATATCCAGCTCAATGCCTAACTCCAAATTCACCGTCCAGTTGTAATTATACGTAAAGGACGTACCGGACTCGAGGTAAGCATAACTCTTCGCTCCGGGCGGGTCACGCAGCACGTCTAACAAGGTCACGCCGGCATCTACCGCCATGGCGTAGTCATTGCCCTTGAAGTGGTTTCCGGTGACATAGGCGCTGATCACCTGTTTCTCTATGTGGCGTCCCTCCAACTCGATGGCTACGTCCAGTCCACGCAGGGCCTGGTCACCGGTCTTGTTGAACGATACATAGTCCACCGGCACGGTGACGTCTATCTGACCTGCCTCATTGAGTTGCGCACCCAGACCCAGCAGTCGTTGCGTCGCATGCTCCCATTTCGGGAAAAGGGAAGACAGCGTCTGCGTCTCTTCGGAGGCGTGCAGACCGTTATAGACCTTCATATCGCCGCCGTTGATAGGTACGGATTCGTGTTTGGTCGAGCTCTTGTCGTTGTTATAGTAATAATCCTCATGCGCCGTGATACGGAAGGTATAATCGCCTGTAGCGAAGACCGGATGACCGAAGGTGTAATGCCAAACACCGGTCGAGTCTTTTTCTACCAACGGAATCTCTACATTCTCATTCTTGATATTCTGCCGCGTCATGCTCTTCTCTCCCAGGTACGGCTCCGCGATACCATAACGCAGCTGTGTACAGCTGATATCAATCGGCGAACGATAGGTGATGCTGTATTTCTCATTCCAGAATACTTCCTTGCCGTCCAGTATCTCGCCCGATTGATGCGTAGCGGCACTACTGAGGTCAAGCACCTCACTGGTCTTGCCTTCCGCAAAGAGTGTAGCGTAACCGCGTGCCGTTGCCTGCGTAATCTTGTATTTCACCGGGAAGAGGTCGGCGCAGTACTCACCGGTTAACGGATCGGGATTGATGATGATGCGTTTCTCCTCATAATGCATGTGCGTCGTACCTACTGTGTCCGTCTCATCGTTCACACCGTACACCAGATGTGGTACCGCGAACTCAAGCGTATCCCGCGTCAGGTCATTCTCGTCCCGTACAATATGCGAGATGTTATCGCCTTCCAGTTCGAGTACGAGCTGCAGATCATCACCGAGGTAGTTGACACTCAAACCAAAACCTAAGGCTCTGCCGGCTTGCTCCAGACCGCCGACTACACGACCGGCTAACCGCACTTTTGTCGCATCCCAGATACGCACACCGTCCAGCGGTTTGTCCAGCACGAGATTCGTACTGTTATTCATCACGATATATCCGTCGCCCTCGAAGGTATGTCCTTCTTTGACGGCCTGCAGAGTGAATGGGTGGTTCAGCGGCACTTG
>DBYL01000017.1:0-1871 GCA_002309835.1 Bacteroidales bacterium UBA1187 | reverse complement strand
TTGGCATCGCGTACCGGGATAGAGGACATGCTATAGAGCATACGGCCGCTCAAACGAACCGAGGAGATATTATCAAACTCTACCGCCTCTTCTACCGGGGTGCCGGCATCCAGCGTAACTAAAGCCGTAGGCGTGGTCGTATTATTGAAATGGAACTCGGCATAGGTGCTGGTCGGAATGATGCTGTAGGTCTTTCCTTCCCCATAGAGCAGGCTGTCGAAGACATATCGTCCGGCACCGTCCGTGACGGTCTCGATATCACTCACTCCCTCACTCTCTAATCGAACACTCACGCCGGGGCATCCCGTGCCGTCCGAGTAATGGATACGTCCGGAGATCAAACCGTAGGGCGAACGCGAACCGGTAGTGACAGCGCCGTGGGTGGTTATGGTATCATTACAGGTGTAGGAAGCGATGATGCGGTACTCGTACTCCTTACCCGGCGCCACACTGTCGTCCCGGAAATCATTCTTGGTGGTCGTCAGCAGCACGCGATAGTCGTCCGTACTACCTGCTTCACGACGTGCTAACTCATAGTCATCCACACTTCCTGCTGTCGGTGCCCACGTCAGGATGATACCGTAGCGGTCGGTACCCTGCGAAGCATCGAAACGGTCGATCTCCGCTACTTCGTTGTAGTACAGATCCGGTCCGTCAATAGCTACCGGCTGCAGTTCCGTCGGGTGATGTACCTTGAGTGCAGAAGCTCTCTGGTCGATGCGTACGGCATATTTATAATGCATGCAGGAGCGATCGGCCACGTCGGTCATATGCGCCATCCAACTACCATCCGCTTGACGGATGATGCTGTCGGCTGGAACAGGCAACTCAATCGTGTCGCCCGTCTCGACTAAGATACGTTGCAGGTAGATGATGGCGTTACGATCCCAATTGCATCTGGTCTCGGTCTCGTTCAATTTCGCCACCTTGCTCTCCAATTGCGTATAGAGCGTATGCTTGGCGGAATCGGGTATGGGGTTAGCTGCTAAGAAATCGGTATACGCCTGCTCCATGGCCGCTTCGTCTTCGGTGATATGGGCATAGAGGTTGATGCCGTCCCCTGCCGGATAGAGTTCGACATCGGCTACGTACGCCGCTTTGTCTTCGAACTTACCCACCAGGTCCACTACATAGACCGAGATATTCATACCGTCGTATTTGTCCATCACGCTCACCTGTGCCAAACCGCCGCTTTCGACATAGGTGGTTACCGTATTATTCTGCAGGGGTAAGAAAGAGGTTTGCAGCGCGCCCTCCGGCGGCAGATAGAAGAACTTATAGCGATATTTCTTCGGATCCACGCCACCCGTTCCCCGGAAACGCAAGGTGATGGGTATCGACCGATGAACATTCTTCACCGTCGATTGAAACGAACATTGTGCCTCTGTTTCGGGTTCCAGATGGATGGCCTCGTTATTGAGTTTTACATTAAAATGCACCTTGCGGTTGTTCTCATAGTCCGCATCCTTGGTATAAGGTGCCTGCTGTTTGGCCAAGGGCGCGAGGTAGTTATTCTTATTGAGAACCGTGCTCTGCGAGAAACCTTCCACCCAGCCCCATATAGCCGAGGTAGCACGGCGGATACGGTAGTACACCGGTCGTCCGGGTTCGTAGATCGTGTTACTCGACAAGGTTGCTTCGTACTCCACCTGGTCACCGTCTGCATTCGTGACGGTAAACGTACCGCTTTCGCTTACATGCGAATCATAGGAAAGCGTGGTATCGTCCAAGGCACGCATAGCATCCAGCGGGTTATCCGGGATTGTGTAGGTTCCTGAATCGACATTGAAATTCTCTATCGCAATCGTCACAGCATCCGAGAAATCAGGCTTGAACGCACGCTCAATCTCGAACATATCCGTGGATACCAA
>DBYL01000037.1:1496-4036 GCA_002309835.1 Bacteroidales bacterium UBA1187 | reverse complement strand
TAAAGCCATGCGGGTAGCGTATATACCCTCTGAAAACGCAGTGCCCCCTGCTCATGCTTTTGCGGACCCCAACCGCAAAAGAATGTTTCAACCGGGTATATACTGAACCGCTCGCAGAGCGAGGGCTTACTCGCTACAAAAAAAAAGAAGGAAGGGACCCTCGCGGGTCTCTTTTTTTTGTTAAAATTTGCAGTTTGTCGGTGCTGAGAGGTGATTTGAGGTCTCGAAACGAAAGTTTTCGAGAAAGAGGACAAAAAAGCGGCATTCAGTTGCCGCTTAATTGGTTTGAATTGTATGTACAAAAATTTACTTTTTAGGCATGCGGTTGGCTTGGCCGATGGCGCCTGTCGGGCAGACGAGGCGGCATAGATGGCATCCTACGCACTTGGTACCGATGATACGCGGTTTGCGGTCCTCTCCAAAGGAGATGGCCTGGTGGCCACCGTCCATACAGGAGATGAAGCAACGTCCGCAACCGATACATTTCTCGCGGTCGATTTTTGGGAAGACCATCGTCTCACGATCGAGGTCAGAGGGCAATACAATATTCTTGAGTTCTTCGCCGACCAGTTTCTTCAGCTCTGTTATTCCGCGCTCCTGCATGTAATGCTGCAAGCCTAATTTCAAGTCATCGATGATGCGATAACCGTACTGCATAACGGCCGTGCACACCTGTACGTTGCGACAGCCAAGTTGGATGAACTCGAGTGCGTCGCGCCAGGTCTCGATACCGCCGATACCGCTGATATCCATATGCTTCTCAATGCCGGCTTTGTGCAGGATCGGGTTACCCGTCATCTCATAGATCATGCGGAGCGCGATAGGTTTGACAGCCTTGCCGGAATAACCGCTGACGGTCTTCTTGCCGCTCACCATAGCTCCATCACTCATTGTGATGGATTTGATGGTATTGATGGCACTGACGCCATGTGCGCCGCCGAAGAAACAGGAGAGCGCAGGCTTAGCCAAGGACATAACGTTTGGCGTCATCTTTGGGATAACGGGTATATGCACTGCTTCGCTAACGATGGACGTGTAAAGCAGGATTAGTTCGTTGTTCTGACCGATGTCCGAACCGAGTCCGGTCAGTTTCATCTGCGGGCAAGAGAAGTTCAACTCTACGGCATCACAGCCTGCGTCTTCGGCCATCTTCGCCAGTTCGATCCACTCCTCTTCTGTTTGGCCCATGATAGACGCAATGATGCGCTTAGTGGGATAGTTCACTTTGAGGCGATGAAGAATATCGAAATCGACATCGTATGGATTCTCAGAGAGCTGCTCCATATTACGGAAGCCAACGAAAGGTGTACCCTCTTTGCGCACAGCGTCGAAACGCGGACTCACCTCGCGGATATCCTGCTTGCAGATGGTCTTATAGAACACACCAGCCCACCCTGCTTCGAGTGCGCGGGCCACCATCTCGTAGTTCGTACAGATAGCCGATGAGGCGAGGAAGAAGGGGTTCTCGCAGACCATGTCGCAGAAGTTCAACTCCAAGGAAGGAAGACCATCCTTCGGACTGATAGAAGACAGATTGTCCTTCGGACTGATAGACTTCTTCAGCTCGGCGATGCGGATGGGACGGTCGTAATGGATACAGGCCTTCTCTGCCGCTTCTATCTCGGCGTCGTTGAGTTGATCGAACAGCTCGCGTGCTGTCCAGAGATTTTCAAAACGGAGAGCGCGAAGGGCGCGAGCGGTTTTCTCACCGCAAGGGGCTTTCTCGCATAATAAGCAGCGAGCTGCTTCGTCATTAATGTGGATCATGGTATTTATAGTAAATAGCGTTTACGCAATAATTGGATGTCCTCTTTAGAAAGGAAGAGTTGGTTCTGGAGGTAATCATGCATCGATCCGAACTCACGGTCAATGAGGTCGAGGGTGGAACGGAAATTCTTGGTACTCACGCCCATGAAGGCCTGTACGACATCCATCTCCGGCTCTCCTCCGCCCAAGGCAATGATATCTCCGTTGAGACGCGCTACGAGTTCTCGATACGCATCATTAGAGCGATCGAAATCTTCGATGATAGCTTCCCTATCCACGCCCAGCGCAGAGAGGATGAAAGCAGCGCCCCAGCCCGTACGGTCCTTACCCTGGAAACAATGCCAGAGCACGCCTCCTTCGGGTGTCTCGATGATGAGTCGCAGGAACGCAGCGTATTGCAGTTGCGAGTACTCCGAACGGATAAGCGAGGGGTACATATCTACCGCCATAGCTTGCACCTCGGGATAGAACGAATAGTTGACGATATGCCGCTCCAGATCCAAGAACGCCTCCTGCGGGATAGCTTGCCCCGTCAGGCGCTCCTCACTCATATCGATCGTCGGCAGCAGATGATGCGTCGCACCGGGAACGTCACGATCCGGCAGAAACTCGGCTTCTCCTAAGGAACGGAAGTCAAAGACACGCCGCAAGTGATAGTCGTTCTGCAGACGAAGGATATCGGCATCCGTAGCATCATGCAGGTGTGCCGAGCGCAGCAGCATATTACTGCGCACCTCACGTCCCTCATAACCACGCATGCCTCCGAAATCACG
>DBYL01000037.1:1246-1428 GCA_002309835.1 Bacteroidales bacterium UBA1187 | reverse complement strand
ACAAACTCCTGATACGCGAAGGTGTCGGAGAGGTCGGAGAGGGAAGCTGCGAGGCCGCGGTAATGCCACTCATGCGAAGCTTTATCCTTGACATGGAAGATAGACCACAACGCATCTCCTTTGGTCTGATAATCCCGCCAGATAGCGCGCATGTTACTGAGTTTATCACCCATGGCTACTAT
>DBYL01000037.1:0-1169 GCA_002309835.1 Bacteroidales bacterium UBA1187 | reverse complement strand
GGTGAACTGGTCGCTCTCCGCGTGCACGAGGTCAGCTATACGGTCGCCGAACTGCGCACGGATCTCCTCCACCGTCACATCGGTGTCCTCGATCGTGTCATGCAGCGCCGCAGCAGCTAACAGCTCCTGATCGGGCGTGATAGAAGCGACAATCTCCACCGCCTCCATCGGATGGACGATATACGGAAAACCTTTGCCTCGGCGCTCCGTATTATGATGCGCTTTGACGGCGAAGATGATCGCGCGGTCCAATAGGTCCGTATCGAGATATTTATTAGCCATTATTTCAGGATCGTTTCGTTTAGGACCACGCGGAACTCCGGCATCGGGCAGTGGGTACAACTCTCTACGAGCAGGGTCTTCAAGCCGGCATATATACGCACCGTCTTCTCTATTTCCGCCAGGTCAGCCTTCGGTCCGCATCCTTCGATCGGGCAGTCGGGAGAATGGAAATACTCGTCGGCGAACGCATCCCAGAAACGGGCCGCCGTGGCGTTAGACATGTGGTATTGCTCCAGTGTCCAACTCTCGTGGTTGAGTTTGCAGCACAGATAGACCATACCGATATCGAACATCGGGTAGCCATAGCAGAAATCACCCAGGTCGATGAAGTACGGCGTGCGGACACCATCTTTCTCTACGAAGATACCGTTACTGAACTGCAAGTCGCCATGGATAGCTCTGTCGCTTTCCGGTGCGGCTTCAATGAAGGCACGCAACTTGGCTTTCTCCTCGTCCGTGAAGAAGGGGTTCTCTCTAAGCCACTTATACTGACGATCCTTAACATTCTCGAACTGCGTGGTATCCACGTGCGTATTATGCAGTTTAAGACATAGTTGCGCAAACTCACGGGCATACTCTTCGGTGCGCTCGGGATTGTCGCCGCAGGCACGCGAATAGGACTTCTTGCCTTCGATGCGGCGGAAACGGATACCCATACGCTCGCCATCGGTAACGAGGTCACCGGGTTCGGGAGAAGGGATACCGAGTGCATACACTTTCTTCGCCATCTCGAGTTCGGTACGTGCCGATTCGAAATTGCGCAGATAGAGCTTCATCATAATGCTCTTATCAGTCTTGTGGTCATAACTGGCGCCGTTGGCTCCTTCGCCGGTGCGCACATAGTCGTTGAGGTCAATCTTAATGGGTTCCATAGTTTATGCTTTCAT
>DBYL01000003.1:56269-65405 GCA_002309835.1 Bacteroidales bacterium UBA1187 | reverse complement strand
ATGGTTCGTACCATTAAGTATCTTGCAGAGCTCAAGTAAGCGGAGAGCCTCCGCAGGCGAACAGCCGTGCGGAACTAACCGTACAAAAATAGACGTCCGAACGGGCGTCTATTTTTTATTACTGCAGTGTGGTTGCGCCAGTCTGCGCATCGGTCTCTTTCGGTTCGTCCTTCGCCTTCACCTTTGCCGGCTTGCCTATTTTCTCAAAAGCCTTAAGGAGCGTGGGGACATCGGTCTTGGAGGCGTCGTAGGTGACGGTTACCGTCTTTGTCTTTAGGTCACATACCAGATCCTTGACGCCTTTCTCAAAAGCGATATTCTTCATGATCTTATCGCAACAACCTTTGCAATGCAGGTCGCATGAGAGCACTACCACTTGTTTGTCTGTTTTGGCATAGATGCCTACCAATGGCAGCAGCGCCATCAGTATAATGAGAATACGTTTCATATGAATAAACTACCTATTTGATATACAATAAATGAGATAAACCAAGCGAGGAAGAGACTGTGTACCACCGTGAACCACGCCCATTGTTTGCCTGCCTCGCGATGCAAGGTAGCAATCGTGGCCACGCAGGGGAAATAGAGCAGCACGAAGAGCATGAATGAATAGGCGGTGAGCGGCGTGAAGCCCGCGGCACTGATATCTCCGCCATAGAGGATGGCGAGCGTAGAGACAATGGCCTCTTTAGCCGGCAGACCTGTGATCAAGCAAACCGACATCTTCCAATCGAAGCCCAGCGGTTCCATCAACGGAGCTACAAACTGACCGATAGACGCCAGATAGGAGTGCTCGAGGTCGTTGAGATCTTGCGTCGGGAAATACTCCAGCGCCCAGATGATGACAGAAGCCCATAAAATAACCGTACAAATCTTCTGCAAATAGTCCGCCACGCGTTCCCATATATGCGCAACCGTATTACGGGCCTTTGGCACGCGGAACTCCGGCAACTCGTTGACTGTATCGTCATCATCCTGACGGAACCATCTCGTGCGCTTCATGATAAGCGCGAATAGCACAGACAGGCAGATACCGATGGCGTAGAGGGAGATCATGACGAGCGCTTTATGGTGCTCGAAGAATGTATCTACGAACAGCATATATACCGGCAGGCGGGCGGAACAGGACATGAAGGGCACCATCAGCATCGTCAGCACGCGGTCCTTGGGATTCTGTATATCCCGCGCCGCCATGATAGCCGGTACGTTGCATCCGAAGCCCATCAGCATCGGCACGAAACTACGTCCGTGCAATCCGACGCGGTGCATGATAGCATCCATGATATAGGCCTCACGAGCCATGTAACCCGAGTCCTCCATGAGCGAGATGAAGAAGAACAGGATGATGATATTCGGCAGGAACGCCAAGACTGCACCGACACCCGCTAACACGCCGTCGATCAGCAGCGACGACCACCAAGTCGGCTCCATTACCCCGCGCAGCGTATCACTCAGCGCGTCGATACCCATTTCTATCCATTCCTGCGGGTACGCGCCGAGAGTGAACGTGCACCAGAAAACGAAATAGAGAATCGCCATCATGATGGGGAATCCGAGCCAGGGGTTGGTCAGCACCTTATCGATGCGCTCCAGACGCGTCTGATGCTTGTCGTCCTTCGCGTGCGTGAGCGTTTCCGTTAATATACCGTGCACGTACGCGCGATAGGTATCCTCGTCCGCTTGGTCACGAAGGTGGTATATAGGGTGCGCGGTGGAAGCGGGTTTATGGATGGTGCGCTCGATGATCTCGAGGCACTCCGGCAAGCCATAGTTAAGGCGCACCGATACGCGACAGGTAGGTACACCGATCAGTTGCTCCAGTTTGGGGATATCGAGCGAGTGGTCCGTTTTCTGCAGCAGATCATAGCGACCGATAGCCAGCACGATTTTCTCCTGCTCGTCGATGATATGCGGGGTGAGCATGAGGGACTCCTCGAGACGCGTGGCATCCACCACCTGCAGCACCACGTCGTAGGTATGCCCATGCAGTTCATCGGGGTGATGTACCTCGACAAACTCGATGTCATGCGGTTTGGCCAAGCCCTGCAGCGCCTTCGTCAACGAACTTTTCCCGCTCTGCGGCAGGCCAATGACGGCTATTTTGTGTACCTCGCTCATCGCGTTTTTTCTCGCTTTCAATTTTGCGCTGCAAAATTACTGCTTTTTCCCGACACCCGCAATCCCCATTTATAGGGATTTTAATGTCTCGCAGAGCCAAGCATAGCAACGCTCAGTGGAGGAGATGGAGAGACGCTCCTGCGGAGAGTGGACACCATACATCTGCGGGCCGATGGAGACCATGTCGAGGTACGGGTATTTCTCGAGGAAGAGTCCGCACTCGAGGCCGGCATGGATGGCTAGCACTTGCGGTTCGTCTTTGTACAGGTCGATATATGCTTGCTTGACTACCTCCAGCAGCGGTGAGTTGGGGTTAGGTGCCCAACCCGGGTAGCCGTCGCCGTGCGTGACTTCGTCACAGGCCATGGAGAGCGCTTGCTCCACTGCCCATTTGAGATGGTGCTTGGACGCCTCGATAGACGAACGCTGTGAGGTATTGACTTCGATAAAATAAGAGCCTAACCCCGCCCCTTCCCTAGAAGGAAGGGAGGTGGATTCTTGTTTCATTTTAATGGACGCGAGGTTGGTACTGGTCTCTACGAGGCCGGGCATCTCTTTGCTCATGGCAATCATGCCGTGCGGACATTCGCAGAGCGCCATGATGAGTCGATATGCCTTGTCGGTAGGGATAATCGTCTCGGGCATATCGGTGGTCTCCAAATCCAGACGCATGTCTTTCTCTACCTCGCCGAAGACACCTTCCATCTGCGCTACGTAATGATTCCATTCGATACGTATCTGCTCCTTGAAGGCCATCGGGATGACAATCACCGCCTCTGCCTCACGAGCGATGGCATTGCGGAGGTTACCGCCTTCAATACGGGCGAGTTGGCACTCCGTCTGCGGCCAGATACGGGCCAAGAACCACACGATGAGTTGGTTGGCGTTCGCACGGCCTTTGTTGATGTCATCGCCCGAGTGGCCACCGAGCAATCCGTTAACGGAGAGACGGATTGCTATTGAAGATTGAATATTGGAGATTGGAGATTTCTCATAATGCATCTTCGCGAGGGTGTCAATGCCACCGGCGCAACCGATGAAGATTTGTCCGTCATCTTCGGAGTCGATATTGATGAGGCGTTTATGTTTGAGCACACCATCCTTGAGTTTCATCGCACCGGTGAGACCGGTCTCTTCATCCACTGTGAAGAGGCATTCGATAGCGGGGTGCGGGAGGTTCTTATCCGTGATAGCAGCCAGCGCCATAGCGATACCTATACCGTCATCTGCGCCGAGCGTCGTGCCTTTAGCCTTGAGGAAATCGCCGTCCACATACGTCTCTATAGGATCGGCGAGGAAGTCATGTTGCACATCGCCGTCTTTCTCCGCCACCATATCCATGTGCGCCTGCAGGATGACTCCTTCATGATTTTCATACCCGGGCGTAGCAGGCACGCGCATGATGACATTCATCGCTTCATCAGCGAGATGCTCAATACCATGAGCTGCTGCGAAATCGCACAGCCACTTACTGATTTTCTCCTCGTATTTCGAAGGACGAGGAACCTGACAAATCTGTGAAAAGATGTCAAAAACTGCTTGGGGTTTCATGTTATAATCGTTTTAATTGTTTATGAAATCTGATTTGGAATAGTACAGCAGGGATAGCCAAGGCGATGACGAAAGCCATCCACATACCTTTGGCACCGAGATTGACATAGAAGGTTAAATAAATACCTAACGGCAAAGCTAACAAGAGATACGAGAAGAGGGCTATCCGCATCGGCACGCGCACATCCTGGATGCCTCGTAACATCGCAGCTCCGATACATTGGAGTCCATCCGCATATTGGAAAAGGCCTCCGATAAGCAACAGCGTAGAGGCTATCGGAACAACCAGAGGATCATCGGTGAAGATATACGGGATATAGTTTCTGCCAAAGATCATAATAGCCGCGCCTATCGTATTCATCAGCAGGCATAGATGCATGGACGCGTGACTCGCCATGCGCACCGCCTCTATATCGCCTTTACCCAACTGATGAGAGACGCGGATAGTAGTTGCCGAACCGATTCCCAGGGCGACCATAAAGGTCAAATCGCACATCTGATTGGCTATATGATGCGCAGCCAGCGCTTCCTTACTGATCCAACCGATGATGATAAACGACGCGGTGAAAAGGAAGGCCTCCGCGAAAGACTGCAGACCGATAGGTGTACCGATAGCCAGCAGGTGTTCTACTTCTCGGCGCGTGATCATCCATCGGCGCAGTGCCTTCAGGTAACGTCGCCATTCGGCCTTACTCAGCATAGCAATAAAGAAGCATATCGGCATCAGACTACGCGCGATAAGCGTGGCCCAACCTGCACCTTCCGCACCCATGGGTCTAAATCCGAAATGACCGAAAATCAACACCCAGTTGAGTCCTATATTCAGCAGATTACAACCTAAGGTGATCAGCATGGCCACAAAGGTATTACCGAGTCCCTCCAAATACTGCTTGCAAAAACTGAAGAGCAGAAACGGGATGATGGAGAGCACTATTAATATATAGTACGGGCGCGCACACGCAACGACCACCGGTTCCTGACCGAACGCATCCAGATAAGGGATACAAGGCGCAAGCAGCAAAAGCGAGAAAAGACACATCAGGCCCGTGAACACCAGTCCGTTTGCCAAATAGGACGCTATCTGCTCATGCTTATGCGCGATCTCATCGTCCGTTGTACCTTGCGTCAGCAATTTCTCCAACCGTCCGTGCACATGCCCGACAAGCGGCGTGACTCCCATCAGTGCACCCATGGAAAAGACCATGACGGTAAAAAAGATGGCGTTCGAGAAAGAGACCGCCGCCAAGTCCGCTGTGCTATAATGCCCCACCATGATGGAATCGAAAAGCCCGACCAATGCCGCACCTAACTGCGTCAACATCACCGGAACCGCCACTTGTAAGTTGCGTTTATAATACGGTAAATATGCAGAAAAAGAGTACTTCATGATTGTAAATCGCGTACAAAGATACAACTTTTTTTGCACATATCAAAAAAAAGCAGTATATTTGCAGCGTAAAACATTGAATACCATGCAAAAAAGTTTCTATTTCTTATTTGCGCTGCTCCTTTTATGCGCTTGCCAGCACCGCTCGGCACAAGTCGTGAGTGCCACAACAGAGGCCATCCCTGTGGATGCGTCTTTAGATCCTATTCAGGACACCGTCTATCTGGCGCAACTGGCGCCTACCAAAGCGGCTCTGGAGCGCGAGATGAATGTGCAGATCGGTTATGCACCGAAGGATCTGTGGGTAGGTTCGCCGGAATGCCCTATGCTAAACTGGGCGACAGATGCTCTTTGGGAAGCAGCCAAGAAAGTGTATCCCGGTCGCGTAGATATCGCGATAGTTAACATGGGAGGCATGCGTTGCTCATGGGCGGCAGGCCCCATCACGCGCGGTAATGTATTCGAACTTATGCCTTTCGACAACCAGTTAGTCGTGCTGACGCTCAAAGGCGAGGATATCATTTCGCTATGCGAGTCTTTCGCCCAATACGGAGGACAAGGTGTAGCAGGTATGCGGGTGAAGACCGTGGATGGACGTCTGGCGGATGTGCAGGTAGCTGGCAAGCCGGTAGATCCTAATGGATTATATACCGTCGCTACCAGCGATTATCTATCCGGAGGAACGGACCACATGGACGCGTTGACGCGGTATATGGACTGTTGGAACAGTGATCTGAAGATCAGAGATCTGTACTTAGAGATTGTTCGTGAGCAAGACACCATCCGGGCCGCAGTGGACGGTCGTATGACCATGCTCCCATAACGGCAGGTTATGCTCTACATGCCCGACAGGGGCGTTGAAGATAAGGGGGTAGTCGTAATCCGCGACTGCCTCTTTTATTGTCTCATAGACCGAAGCATTCATCGAGGGGTCATCCTCGCAATCCGTGAACTGGCCGACGATGAGTCCGCTCAGATGCGCCAGCACACCACTCATGCTCAGGTTACGAATCATGCGATCGATATGATAATGGCGCTCGCAGATATCTTCGATAAGCAAGATAGGGAACTGATAACTGAATTTACTCAATCCGAATGGAGTGCCCTGCAAGCCATAGAGCACCGAGAGGTTACCGCCTACAATAGGAGCACAAGCTTCGCCGAAACGGTTCAGCGGATGGTTGTCCCATTTATACGAGAGCGGTGCTCCCGCCAAGGCTTTGCGTAAGGTTTGGATAGGCTCGCTCTCTTCCGGCAAGGTGGCAATATGTTTGCACATGATGCCATGCAGCGAAGGCTGATGGTTCAGACCCGCCGCCTGATGCAAGGCCGTGATATCACTGAAGCCGATGATGGGTTTGGTCACAGCAGGAATCTGATCAATGATGCGTTGCAATCCGTATCCGCCACGCGCACAAAGAATCATATCCACCTCGGGGTCACGAAGGGCATCGACGATGTCCGCCAGTCGGTGCTCGTCCGTACCGGCAAAACGTCCCCACGCGTCACGCGCGTGCGCACCCTCGCTCACTATATATCCCCACGCACGCAGGCGCGTAGCAGCACCGTCGATATACGTAGGGTCGATAATTCCCGAAGGAGATATGATACGAATATGCTTCATTAGCTATATACTTTGTATTCTATCCAGTTAACGAATCGCTTGGGCAACAGTCGCTCCAAGAAACAAAGCACGCGGTAACCAAAACCACCTACGTACTGCGGACGCGGGCTATGACAGGTAGCAATATGATAGAACAGACGCGCCATCTGAACCGGCTGCATACCACTGCGTTCGTCGTGCTCCATCGTCGTGATGGCTTTGTTCGCTCCGCGGTAGATATCTTCGCCTGCCGTCGATTTAAGGCGCGCATCGGTGAAACCCGTAGATACATCGCCCGGCATCATGACGGAAACGGATATGCCGAACTCCTTCACCTCATTTGCCAAGGCCAAAGCGAACGCATTGATAGCGGCTTTCGAAGCCGAGTAGAAAGACTGATAGGGGACGGCTAAGATAGCTGCGACGGACGAGGTATAGATGATTCGTCCCGAGCGCTGCTTACGCAGTTGCGGCAAGACGGCTTGCGTAAAACGCACGGCACCGAGGAAGTTGACATCCATCTGATGCGCCACCTCTTCGACCGGCGTGAACTCCACCGAACCGGAGATACCGAAGCCTGCATTGGAGATGACGACATCAATCGTCTCGGTCATCGTCAGCACTTGCGCGATAGCCTGTTTGGCACTCTCATTGTCGCACACATCGCAGTCCACGTGCGTAATGCCGTCGGACGAGACGCCATGACGACTGAGTTCAAAAACGCGCCAGCCCCGCTCTGCAAAGAACGAGGCTGTTGCTTTTCCGATACCGGAACTACCGCCGGATATAACTAATACTTTCGCCATCAGCTTTTAGTCATTACATCTGCGGAGCACCTTCGCGCAGCACGCGAGCGATAATCTCTACCGCTTCATCGATGACCGGTTCCGTATGCGTAGCCATGAGCGTAGTACGCAGCAAGCACTCACCTTCTACGCACGCAGGTGCGATAACCGGGTTGACATAAACGCCCTCATCGAACATCTTCTTTCCGAAGAAGAGTGTGTCGAGCGTCTTATAGGTGAAGATCGGTACAATAGGCGTCGGGGCCTCGATAATCTTCACACCGGCTTTGATGAGTTGTTTCTGGAAATACTTCGCGATGTGCATCAAGCGCTCCGGTCTCTGCGGATCCTTAATAAGCTGATGCAGTGCCTCCAGCGCCGTAGCAGCCGAACACGGAGTGATCGATGCGGAGAAGATGAACGGACGGCTCACATGACGTAACCAGTCAGCTACGCGGTGAGAAGTCAGCATACATCCTCCGATAGAAGCTAACGACTTCGAGAAGGTCAACATCGTGATATCCACCTTGTCGGTCAGGCCGAAATGCGCAGCCGTACCACGACCACCGGGGCCAAGGACACCGAAACCATGCGCGTCGTCCACCATCACGCGTGCACCGTATTTCTCGGCTAACGCGCAGATCTGCGGCAGCTTGCAGATATCACCGCGCATCGAAAAGACACCATCGGTGATAATCAACTTACCTGCATTCTCCGGGATAGACTTGAGTTGACGCTCCAGATCCTCCATGTCCGAGTGACGGTAACGAAGCACCTTCGCATAACTCAATCGGCATGCATCATAGATCGAGGCGTGGTTCTCACGGTCATTGAGGATATAATCATCCTTACCGCAGATGGCAGAGATGATAGCGAGGTTGGTTTGGAAGCCCGTGGAGACAGTCATGCACTCCTCGTAACCCGTGAACTCCGCTATCTCACGCTCTAGCTGCAGGTGCAAGTCCAGCGTACCATTCAAGAAACGGCTACCGCTGACACCCGTACCGTATTTATCCAACGCGGCGTGACCGGCTTTAATAACCTCTTCGTTCTCTGTGAAACCAAGATAGTTATTCGAACCGAGCATGATGACGCGGTGGTTCTCCATTTGTACGATGGGGGCCTGACGGCTCTCCAACTCATGGAAGTAGGGATAGATACCTAATTTGCGAACCTGTTTGAGGGTCTCAAAATGGTCGCATTTTTCAAAAAGATCCATATTACAGGACGTTTAAGTCTTTAAGAATAGCCGTGGTCTTACGAACCGCTGCTTCACTTTCATGCAATTTAGCGCGCTCTTCGTCGCTGATATTCAACTCAAGAATCTTCTCAATACCCTTCTTACCGATGATACAAGGAACACCGATGGTGATATCCTTCATGCCATACTCACCCTCGAGGGCAGCGGAGCANNTGGTCCTTGATGATAGCCTCAGCTACGGAAGCTGCAGCAGCACCCGGAGCCATCCATGCGCTGGTACCCAGCAGACCGGTCAGCGTAGCACCACCTACCATCGTACTCTTCACTACGTTCTCCAACTCCTCTTTGCTCAAGAACTCGGATACGTTGATACCTTTGTAGGTCGTATAGCTGGTCAAAGGAATCATCGTCGTATCGCCGTGACCACCGATAACGAAACCGTCTACATCGTTGGCATTGCACTTCAGCGCCTGGCTCAGGAAGTATTTCAG
>DBYL01000003.1:0-56074 GCA_002309835.1 Bacteroidales bacterium UBA1187 | reverse complement strand
GTGATGATCACTACATCCGAACCGGCGGTGCGGCTGTAATCATTGGTCACACCCTCTACGACAGTGTCGAAGCCCATCAACTGAGCCGTTTGCATGATATCCATGGCCTTGCCCTCAGCAAAACCCTCTTTGATATCAATCAGACATACTTCGTTAGCCACTTCATTAACGGCCAACACATTGGCGCACGTAGCTCCTACGTTTCCTGCACCTACAACTGTTACTTTTGACATAATGTTTGTATTTTGATATATATTAATTCGCTAAGCGAGACTATGCTAATTTACTAAACTCTTTAGTAAAAAGCGTGCAAAGGTACGACTTTTTTCGCATTTATGCAAGTATTTTAAGAAGAAATGCATTTTTTTCTTTGTTTTATACAAAAATTGTAGTATCTTTGCACGCAAATTTAATTTGGCGTAATATGCGGTATATGAAATATAAGATCGTTTGGATGCTTTTGATGATGATGACGGTGCTGCCGATGATGGCGGAGGATGTAGTATATATCACCACCGATCAGTTCCGCGAGCGGATATTCGATTACAAACATAATAAGGACTGGGTGTATAAAGGCGACAAACCATGCGTCATCGATTTCTATACCACGTGGTGCGGACCCTGCAAACGTCTGGCGCCTATCATGGAAGAGATGAGTCAGAAATACTGCGACCAGGTGGTATTCTACAAAGCGGACACTGAGCGCGAACGTGAACTGGCCTATGTGTTCGGCATCAGTTCCATTCCGCAGGTATTGTATATACCTGTCGAAGGTAAACCGCTGTTACTCAAGGGCTTATATCCAAAAGATGAGATCGTGCGCATCATCGATGAGTTTCTATTAAAAGAGAAGGAGAAATAGATGCAGGTAGAGTTAGTCCTTTTGATCTTATCGCTCTTGTTCTTCATCAGCATTTTTGCAGACAAGATCGGCTATAAATACGGCGTACCGGCCTTACTGCTTTTCTTGGTGGTAGGTATGTTCTTCGGTTCGCACGGGATGACCTCGCTATTGGGAGTGCGCGGGGTAGAGATAGAGATCGGCACCGCGCAAGCGCTCAGTACGCTGGCGATGTGTATCATCCTTTTCACCGGTGGTCTGGAGACGAAGTTGAGTGATATCAAATCGGTACTGGCGCCGGGCATCACCTTAGCCACTTTAGGTGTGCTCCTAACATGCATCATTACGGGTGTGCTGATCTATTTCATCTTCGGTTGGATTCACGCTGTAGCGAATGTATCTATCTGGTTGGCGCTACTCATGGCGGCTACGATGTCGAGTACCGACAGCGCCAGCGTCTTCTCCGTGCTTCGCACCAACGGCATTGGACTGAAGCATGACTTACGTCCGTTATTGGAACTCGAGTCAGGAGCCAACGACCCGATGGCATATGTGCTGACAACCACCTTCATCGGGGTAGTGCTGAATATACATACCATCCGCGGATTAGTGGAAGATGTGACGGTGCTACCTATCATCCAGACGATAGTGATTCAACTGGTGATGGGTACGGTGTTAGGCCTCGCCTTCGGCCAGGGACTGGTGCAACTCATGCGTCGTGTGAAATTAGGCAACGAAGCCCTCTATCCTATCATGATTCTCACGGCTTGCATCTTCATCTTCTCCATCACCTATTACCTGAAAGGTAATACCTATCTGGCGGTATATGTAGCTGGTCTCATTATCGGAAATAATAAGTTCACGCGTAAGCGTCAGACACGTTCGTTCTTCAGCGGCCTCACTTGGCTCAGTCAGTTGGCGATGTTTCTCATGTTAGGTCTGATGGTAAACCCTGCGGAACTGGTGGACTACCATGTATGGATCCCGTGCCTGATTATCAGTATTGTGATGATCGGCATCTCCCGTCCGGTAGCAGTATGGATCTGCATGCTGCCTTTCCGTCGTTATCGTCAGCGCGATAAGATGATGCTCAGTTGGGTGGGACTCAAAGGTGCCGTACCTATTATCTTCGCCATCATGTGCAAAGCACAAGGAGTACCTTACGCGGATCTGATTTTCAATGTCGTCTTCCTCTGCACTATCGTCTCGTTGCTCACGCAAGGCACGACACTCACGATGGTCGCGCGCAAGCTCAACCTCGATACGCCGCGTAAGGAAGAGCGGTCGTTGGAGCATTTCGACATGGACCTGCCCGATGAGATTCAGTCGTCGGCACGTGAAGTGGAAGTGACGGCAGAGATGATTGAGCAAGGCAACACCTTACGCGAGATACGTATCCCGCCGCGCACGCTGATCGTGATGGTTCGGCGCGGAGAGGACTTCTTCGTGCCTACCGGTTCGAGCACCCTCGCCGTAGGCGACCAGTTGCTCGTCATCAGTGACAAAGATGCAGAAGCGACCTATAAGCACATGACCGATGAGGCCGAAGAAGAGGCGCAATGGAAAGCTCAAATGCGGCACCAGATGAAAGAGCGTTTCTATCGCGCGACGGCATGGATGCATCGCAGCAAAAACAAGTAAATCCCAAATACAATCAATATGGCTAAAACAACCGTTTTCCTCACCGGAGCAACCGGTACAATGGGTTACGCAGGTATGATGGAAATCCTGCGTTATCCAGAGAATTACGACTTGCGTATCCTCGCTCGTCCGAGTAAGAAAAACAAAGAGCTTCTCGCTCCCCTAATCGCTAACCACTCTGCTCTCACCGTTATCTGGGGCGACCTCACCATCTACGAGGACGTGCTCAAAGGTGTGACGGGATCCGATATCGTGCTGCATGTCGGAGGTATGGTTTCGCCGCAGGCGGACTACCGTCCGAAAGCTACGCTGCGCACGAATATCACAGCCGCGCAGAATATCACCAAAGCAGTGCTGGCGCAACCCGAAGACAAGCAACCGAAAGTAGTCTATATCGGTTCGGTAGCCCAGATGGGCGACCGTCGCGAACCGCTGCATTGGGGACGCGCAGGTGATCCTATCTGTATCTCCGCGTACGACCATTATGGTCTGACCAAAGCCGCAGCAGAGCGTATCATCACCGACTCGGGCATCAAGACCTGGGCTTCGCTTCGTCAGTCAGGAATCCTCTACCCTGCTATTCTCAAGAACTACGACCCGATCATGTTCCATGTGCCTATCCGTGGCGTCTTGGAATGGGCTACCGTAGAAGATAGCGGACGACTGCTGGAACGCGTGTGCCGTCCCGAAGTACCGGAAGCCTTCTGGAAGAACTACTATAACATCGGTTCGGGTGCCGAATATCGCTTGTCGAACTACGAGTTCGAGTGCTTGCTGCTCGACTGCATCGGTTGTCCGCGTCCGGAGAAGATCTTCAATGCCAACTGGTTCACCACTCGTAATTTCCACGGTATGTGGTATGCCGACGGCGACAAACTCGAAGAGTTTCTGCATTTCCGCGCGAACGTGCCGGTGAAGGAGTATTTCGCAAAGATGGCGAATGCCAAATCCCTACCGATGGGTATTAAGTTCGCCTCCAAGACGCACGCCGCTAAACTCGTACCGCATTGCGTCAAACTCGCGATGCGCGCAATGGCCTACAGCAAGGAACACGGTACACAATGGTGGATTAAGAATAACGTAGAACCGCGTATCCACGCCTACTACGGCAGTCTCGAGGCATACAAAGCCATCCCCGACTGGCAGCATTTCGATGTATCCCATAATAGCGAAGAGATCGTGCTACTCAACCACGGCTACGATGAGTCCAAACCCCGCGAGGAGTTCACGCTCAAAGATATGCAAGCCGCAGCTGCTTTCCGTGGCGGTAAGTGCTTGAGCAAGAAAATGACCAAGGGCGACTGGGACACCCAACTCGAATGGGAAGATGCGAATGGCAACACCTTCAAAGCATCGCCGCGCCTGATCCTCCTCGGTGGTCACTGGTCACCATTCGATGTGCCGTTCCCCTTCGAGGATCCGAAGGATCTGAAGTTCTCGCCTATCGGAAAGACCATTCCTTGGGAATGGGACCGCGTAGCGAAACAGAACCCCTTCTTCGCACAACTCTGGGCGCCGCTGCATGACGCAGACGAGAATAACGTCTATGGCCCGGAGGTCTTCAAAGGTTGGGAGCGGTGAGGCACCGCAGCCGAGCAACGATAAGCGAACGTAAACATGTATTTCGACGAACTCGCGCTTTCGGATGAAGTCTTAGATGCCTTATGGGACATGCACTTTGATGAGTGCACGCCCGTTCAGGCGGAGACGATTCCTGTCATCTTAGACGGTCACGACGTCATCTCCTGTGCCCAGACGGGTACAGGAAAGACGGCGGCGTATATCCTTCCGTTGCTCACTAATCTTGCGTTCGATAACCACGACCCGGATAAACTGAACGCGATCATCATGGCGCCCACACGGGAATTGGCGCAGCAGATAGACCAGCAGATGGAAGGCTTCGGGTACTACGTACCCTTCTCGTCCGTAGCTATCTATGGCGGCAAGGACAACGGAGCTTGGGGCACACAGGTGACAGGCTTGCAGAAAGGCGCAGACATCGTCATCGCTACTCCCGGACGTCTGCTCAGTCAGATGAATATCTACAACGTCGATTTCTCTGGAATCAAATACTTCATTCTCGATGAAGCGGACCGCATGCTCGACATGGGTTTTTACGATGATATCATGACCATCGTAAGGCAGTTGCCAGCGGATCGGCAGACCATCATGTTCTCCGCTACTATGCCTCCGAAGATACGTCAGATGGCAAAAGCCATCATGCGTAATCCTGTGGAAGTGCAGATAGCCGTTTCCCGTCCGCCCGAGACGATCCATCAGATGTGCGCTCGCCTCTATGAGGCGCAGAAACCCGGTTTCGTTCAACTGGCGCTGCAAGGCAAGGATCTCAAGAAAGTGATCATCTTTGCGGGCAAGAAACAACGCGTGAAAGAACTCACGCGCACGTTGCGAACCCTTAAGATTGACGCGCGTGCTATGCATAGCGATCTGGAGCAACACGAACGCGATCAGGTGATGCTCGACTTCCGAAACGGCAAGATAGATGTGCTGGTGGCGACGGATGTCGTCTCCCGCGGAATAGACGTGACGGATGTGCCGCTGGTCATCAATTTCGATGTGCCGCATGACCCCGAGGATTACGTCCATCGCATCGGCCGAACAGCGCGTGCGGAGAACAGCGGCGAAGCTATCACGCTCGTCACACCGGAAGATGCACGTTACTGGTCGCGCATCGAGCATTTTCTAAAGAAAGAGATTGAGAGACTGCCCCTTTTCGAGGCTTTAGGCGAAGGACCTAAAGATGACGTATACGCCACTCGTTCGGGTAGAGGTTGTTCTGGCGGTTCCCGACATTCTTCGCGAAACCGAGGGGCACACCCTCATAGGTCAAAAGGACGAGACCGAGGGGCACATCGGTCAGCGTCAAAGCCTCAGTCCTGAGGTACGCCAACGCTTGCTCACGCGTCAACGCAACATTCGGAAAGGCTTCCTTCTGGAAGTCTTTCGCCATACTTAGGCTATGCTGCGGAGCGATGCCACGGCCGCGTTCCTCCCCCAAACCGAAACCGGTAGAGATACAGGTCATCTGAGTAGAGAGGAAATCGATGATCTCCTTATATTTGAGCGGATAAGCAGTAGCAAAACGATCGGAGTAACGGATAGCCCACTCGTCAGGGTGTTGCAACCAACTGCGCATCACCGGCATGTACTCCGGATGCGGCATAGCAGAGGCATTCTTCGGAGCCTTAAGCTTCACCGTCTGCAGCGGTTCGTCGTCGTGCTTACGCAGGGCACATAGATAGAACCCTTCGCCTTTCGTCTTATGCGGATAGAAATGATAACCTACCTTCCCCGCCGTGATGCCCCATGCCGGGTCATAATCTATCGGCAGTACATCAGCACCCAGGCTCTCCGCTATCCATTCGACGTTCTTCTCGTTCTCCTCTTCGTTAAACGTGCAGGTCGAGTACAGCAATATACCACCCGGCTTCAACGCGTCCCACACGTCCATGAGGATACTACGCTGACGCTCGGCGCACATACGCACATTCTGCAAACTCCATTCGGCGCGGGCCTGCTCGTCCTTACGGAACATCCCTTCTCCGGAACACGGCGCATCGACGAGGATGCAGTCGAAAAGATGCTTGCAGCGCTCGCCGTACTCCTCCGCAGTGTTATGCGTCACCACGGTGTTACCGTTGCCCCATTTCTGGATATTCTCACTCAGCACAAATACCCGCTGACGCACCACTTCATTACTCAGCAGCAAGCCGTCACGACCGAGATACTCACTGATCAGCGTACTCTTCCCTCCGGGCGCAGCACACAGGTCCAGCACCACGGACGAAGTATCCACATACTGTTCCAAAGCCTGCTGGATGAACATCGACGAAGCCTCCTGCACGTAATAACAACCGGCATGGAAGAGCGGGTCCAACGTGAACTGCGGACGCTCACTCAGATAGTAGCCGTCCAGATGCCACGGCACTTCATCCGTGTCGCAGTCAAACGTCAGCACATCGAGCTTCGTGTTCAGGCGAATAGAAGTAACAGGCTCCGTCTCCAGCGCCCGTAACAGCAACTCGGCCTCATGGCCCATCTGCTGCCGCATACTCTCTATGAATTCAACAGGAAGCATCCTTGTTCAACCTTCATCGCACACTTTTGCGAGTGCAAAAGTACAACTTTTTTTTGATATATGCAAATATTTATGAAAAATTTAGCATTATCGCCTGCTAAAACAAGCAAATGTCCATAAAAATAAAAGTTTGTCGCTATCCGGACAAAACGTGTCGCTAATTTTATTTGCATTACTGCTTATATTCAGCAAGTTACAAATTCATTTGTCGCAGCAAAAAATTTGGTTGTCTCGAAAAAATGTAGTACCTTTGCACTCGAATTTGAAACACAAAAAGCATATGAAACGTGCATGTTGTTACATAGTGATTATTGCCGCCTTCGCAGGTTGTAACAAGTCTATAATCAACGAGTCCGTCGGCCAAGCAGAAGCCATATTGCAGTATGCCGATTCGGTTGAGAACACGACCAGACCTTACGCGGACACAACCGCCTTACAAAATGCATTACGTGTATTTAAAAATCAGGAACGCACGTGTGCGATAGCCAAGACCTATTATCATCTGGGCAATGCGTACAAGAGTTTCAGCGAAGACTCATCTGCGTTCGTATCCTACGCGCAGGCGGCAGATCTGTTCTTAACACTCAGCGATTCTATCTATTATCCGCTTTCGGTATTTGAGATGAGTCTTATCGCTGAACAGCGGTACAAGGAAGACGGCAACGCCACTATGCTACAAGCCATACGGAACGTGCAACGGCAAATGCTTCTTGATAAAAAGGAAAGCAACCGCTGGAAATCGCTATGGTGGGTGTTAGCAGGCCTCTTTATGCTTGCTATAGGAGCAACCATATTCTTCCTCAAACGCATAAAACCGACACTCATTGTACCCGTAACACGTGCGGAGTTGGATCGTAACATCGAATTGGTCTTGTCGCAGGGAAATATACCCGCTACTCTTCATTGGCGCGAATATGATCAGTTCTGCAAAACAGCAAATGCTTACCTATATAATATCGTGGACAAGCTGCAAGCGGAAGAACATCAACTCACGGAACAAGATGTTCGCTTCTTGGTACTGGTCTTATTGGATTTGCCAGCCAAAGAAATTGCGGATATTATGAACCTATCGCAGAATAGTATAAGCAACAAGAAAACACGCACGGCGCAGAAACTCGGTACCATTGCTGCGGACCTGCGGGAAAGAATTATAAGTTTAACCCTCAAAACAAAAGAACAATGAAAACGAAAGTATTATTCAGCGCACTTTGCCTGCTCATTTCTATGAGCGTGTACGCAAGCAATCAAGAGGCCGCAAAGGCCGTAGATAACAGCGACGAGCAAGTGTATGAACTCCCGAAACTGAACTCGGAAAATATGCCGAAATATCCAGGTGGTATGTCTGCTATGATGAAATTCATTCAGGAGAATATGAAGTATCCGAAAGAGGCCAAAGAAGCCAAGAAAGAAGGACGGGTTCTCTGTTCTTTCATCATTGACAAAACCGGTGCTGTAACCGAAGTGAAAGTGGCCAAATCGAGTGGCACGCAGAGTCTCGACGATGAGGCTGTTCGCGTTGTCAGTCTGATGCCGAATTGGGAACCCGGCACAGAGGGAGGAAAACCGGTTCGTGTAATCTACAATATCCCACTCGTTTTCCGCCTCAATTAAGCAACAAGAGAGCGGCCCAAAAGGGTCGCTCTCTCAGTACCGCGAGTGGGACTTTCTACGTAAGTCCTGCCGCACTACTTGCAAAAGTCTAAAATAAAAATGCCACACAAGTAAAACTTGCAGGCATTTTCTTTCGTTCTTTCAGTACCGCGAGTGGGACTTGAACCCACACAGCCATCACTGGCCAAAGGATTTTAAGTCCTTCGTGTCTACCGATTCCACCATCGCGGCCGGTGGTTTTTACAAAACCGGGTGCAAAAGTACTGCTTTTTTTTGAATTGTGCAAGTTTTTGCGTAAAAATGTGCAAAAAATAACAAGCTTGCAAATAAATTTGCATATGTCAAAAAAAAGTGTTAACTTTGCCGCCAAATCAATTCATGAGACCATGAGAGTACTTCTGATTAACGGTTCGCCCCGTCGTGAGGGCAACACATTTCTGGCGTTAAGCGAGATCGCAAAGACCCTTGAGCAAGAGGGAATAGAGAGCGATCTCGTGGGTGTTGGCACGCGCGCGGTGCGCGGATGTATCGCATGCGCAAAGTGTAAGGAGATGAATGAGAACCGCTGTATCTTTGACGACGATATATGCAATAGTGTCTCGGCGCGCATGGCGAAATGTGACGCCGTAATTGTAGGCACACCTGTCTATTACGGCCAGCCGAACGGCACAGTACTCTCGCTGCTGCAACGCATGTTATATTCGGCAGGCAAATATTTTGAAGGCAAACCGGCCGCAGCGGTGGCTGTTTGTCGCCGCGGAGGTGCCACGGCTGCTTTTCAAACGCTGCAGATGCCTTTCCAAATGATGAACATGCCGATTGTCACTTCGCAGTATTGGAATATTGTCTATGGACGTGAGGAAGGTCAGGCCGCTTTGGATGCAGAAGGTTTGCAAACCATGCGCACCTTGGCGCGTAACATGGCGTACCTGTTAAAAGCTACGGAAGGAAAGAAACGTCCAGAGGCCGAGCCGCGTCAGTGGACACATTTCATTCACTAATCCCCCACTCCCTCTATCATGAAAAAGATTCTCCTCTTTGTTGCTGTATTTTTCGCTATCCCGTTTGCGTGGGGAGCAGATGTGTATACCTCCAATCTCGACAACACCACACTGACCGGTGCTACTGTCACAGTAAGCAATTGTGCTTTAGCACCTGCACCTACATGGGGCTCGGGATTTACTAACGCTTTTCTAACCAGCAGTTCCAGCGGTTATGCTACGATTGAATTTGATCCTGCACTGGACTTATCGGGGTATGATAATGTAGAGTTGACCGTACAATGGGGTTCCGCAAGCGGTCGCCCTTTAAATGCTTCATTTAACGGAGGGAGCAATGTCTCTATCAGCGGCAATCTACCAAGTGCCGACAGAAGCAAAGTAGTAAGTTCATCGTGCATCATTGGTGTATCCACTTTAAATTCATTAAAGCTAGTTTCCTCCGGCGGTGGTAATGTCTATTTCTTTGCTATTTCTATCACGGGTACGTCTTCTTGCTCTGCTATTCAGCCGGGGAGCATCAGTAAAGGCATAGTGAGCGGGGGAGTGATTACATTGACGGCAGGCGGTTCGCCGGCAGCAAGTGACACTTGGTATTGGCAAACCGCGGCGGATGGAACAGCCACCACTGAATCCGGCGCAACAAAAAACGTATCAGCCGCCGGCACATATTACATCCGTTCGCATCATAACACAGAGGATTGCTGGAGTGCCGCCACTTCCATAACGGTGACTGCAGAGGATTTCTATACTCCTTGCGAGAGTCCGACTATCACCGCGCAACCGTCCACTGCGGCCGCCACATACGACAAAGGAGACGTAGCGACTCCTCTCTCTGTAACGGCTTCAGTATCTGACGGCGGAACGCTCTCGTACCAATGGTACTCTAACACCACTGCCACTAATAGTGGCGGCACCTTGATCAGCGGCGCCACTTCCAGTAGTTATACACCTTCCACAACGACCGCCGGAACGCTTTATTACTATTGCGTAGTGACGAACAGTTTGACCGGTCACTCTTCCGTCTCGGCTACTTCGAACGTATCGGGAGCCATCACTGTTGAAAGCAGTTGTCCGGGCACGGGTGGAGGAATAGTGTTCGGATGGACACCCAAAACAGTATTAGCTGATGCGAATATCTCTGCCGGCACACATGACCTTCCCGGAGAGTGGTTGGAGTCGCTAACCGGCGGTTCTGCACAGATATATGTAAACTCGGACGGGAATATGCGCATTAGAAATTCCGAGTTGAACTATAATAGTGGTGATGTATATATCCACGTGACATTGGATTGCGAGTTACGGGAAGGCGACATCATTTCGATTACTTCTACCGCTAATGCTAATCAGATAAAAATTACTACCACTGCCGTTAAACCGGGTAGTTCCGGTTCTGTCTTAGCAGCCACCGTCACGCAGGGAACGGATTATATTATTTCATCCGGCAATCCCCTTATCGGCGCAACGGAGTTCTACCTGTGGAGAAATAGTAACAGTACGAATATCGGAACGGTAACGATTACCCGTCCGAAGACCGGTGCAACCTACACGTGGACTTGTCCGACGAGCGTGACGCAGAGTTCTAACACCATCATCTCCGTTAGTTCGGATTGTTCGGAACCTGTGACGTTGGCATGGACGAACGGTCCTATTGACGGGGTATCGTTCAATGCTACGACAGGCGAGTTGACGGTAGACTCATCCGTTCCGCTGGGCACGCAAATCAAGATCAACGCTTCCAATGGTGCGGGCGCTTGTGCTGCGACAACGGAGACCAAGACCATTATCGTAGATCTGCCCGCCCCGACGTTCATATGGAACTACGACGCAACCGTTAATGCCGGCGCACGGTATCCTATATCCGTCACTTCGCCTGACGGCGTAACCATCACACTGACGTTGCTGGACGATCCCGTTCCTGCAGGTATTGCTACGAATATCACGGGCAATGCCGGCACATATGACGTGCAGGGCTCGTTTATGGGGACTGAACTCACCTTCAAAGCCTCTTCCCTTGCCACGGCATCTTTCTGCGCTCATGAGGAGACAAGGACGGTAAATGTTACCACCTGTTTCATGGATAACATCGTGTCTGTACAAGCAGCATGTATAGACGCCGGAGGTTCTGCCAAACCGCGCTATTATCATGAGCAGTCGGGAGCAGGACGACTATCCAAAGAATGGGGCGCTTCCAGTTGTAATGGTAGTGCAGAATTATTTACCGATTATGGACAATCGTTCACTCATTATATCTCAACGCAGTATATAATATTTAATCCATATATAGATGGCGTCGTAAAACTACGCTTCTATGCAAAAGGAAATAAGGATGCAGGAACGCATGTAGACGGCGTATACAGAGCAGAAAATTACTTTAAGAAGAAGGAAGATGCAACAAACGTAACCGCTTCTTGCATAATAACTTATTCGGAAGGGACTGCATTACCGAAAGCCAACGGTTATATTGAAATCACCTTTGCTACTCCTTTGAGTTCCAGAGACTTTGTGTATGTCACCCTCGATCAGTCCAGCACCCGCGTGTATGGCGCAGATTTCATTTCTACCGGCGGTAGTGAACCCTCAACGCTTGCATGGAATGCACCTGAACCGGCCAACCCGAAGCGTGTTACAGTAGGCGATGCGCCGTTTGCGCATACGGCATCTGTCTCCGGCGCGATTAAGTCCTTGGGTACGCTGACGTACGCGTCCTCCGATTCGCAAGTAGCGACGGTAGATCCAGTTACGGGAGAAGTGACGATTCTCGACAAGGGCTCATCGTATATCTCAGCGGTTGTCTCCGCATCCGGGTGCTACGCCGAGACAGAGATCTCTTATCGTCTCGAGGTGCTGGAGTGTCAGGACGATCCATGCGTGATCACCTCCCCGAAAACCTTTAAATGTCCCAGCGAGCCAGTCACACTCACAGTGTACGACTGCGAGGAATTCGCTACTATTGCATGGTATAAAGACGGCATTCTCATACCGGGCGAAACGGGCATGAGTTATGACGCTATCGATCCCGGTGAATATAAGGCTGTGGCATCCAAGAACTGCCATCAGCACTCGAACATCATTACGATAAGTGATTTGACTGCGGCGCCAACTATTGAGCGGATTTATGAGTACTACTACATTAAGAATAATTTAGACGACTTCCATTCTACTGATCTTGCGCTCTTTACAACCACCAATGCGGATGTAATCACCGCCAACCAGAGTATTAGCGGATGTACTTTTGAGATAGAGGATGGCAAAGTGTATTTACGCGGTAAGCCGGTTATCAGCGCCAATAGCGACATCACTTTGACGATCACAGCCAAGAATAGTTGCACCGGTGCCACCGCCAGTGCATCCATGACGTTGCACTTATTGGCCAAGACTGCCAAACCGACCGCAGCATGGGTAGTAGTAGGTCCTAAAGATGGGGATTTTACAAACGTATACGAAAAATGGGATGGAGATAGTCAGGATACTTATTACCAACATACAGGTAATGCGTTATTTGAATACTTAAATTCGACTGGAGGTTATTCTTTAACCGCGGTGAACGATTATGCTACTACAGACGAGAAACTGATAGCACAATATTACTCGCAGTTCGATCTGGTTGTCATGACCGATTTCCCGAACTCAAAAACGAAAGACGATGATGGTAAAAGTTACACCAACGCAGTCGGTTCGCTGATTGACACGAAACCTATGCTTTCGATGGAAGCTTTCGTTTCGGCGCAACCGAACTGGCGTATTTCTTCTGACCCATATAACCCATCTTCCGATCAGCACCGAATGAAGTTACTTTGTGCAGCGCACCAGATTTTTGACCCTGCCATACAAATAGGTGTATATAAGGAAGGAGGAAACGAGTTCGTAGATGTCATTACCAGTGCTACATTACAAGGATTCTCACCGGTAAGCATTCCGGACTTCATCTTCATCGCTACTATTGATGGAGGTACGCATGGTGAATTGGTAACTTGCTGCGAGCGGCAGACAGTTATTCAAGCCCGCTTCATGATTCTTGGCATACAATTAGCCGGTTTGGGAGCTATGGTTGAGACTACCGGCAAGAATGCCAAGCAGATGGTAAAGCAGATTTTAGATTACTTGTTGATTGCCGACCCGACTAAGATTGCCGACTGTTCGCTTGTATTCGACAATGGAGAAGATCCAGAACACCCCGGAACATACCTTACAGGAGGCGGTGACCATTTATGGGACAACCCCGTTAACTGGGGGCCAAATCACGGTTCGTTGATCCCTTCTCCTTTCCATGCGGTACGAATCGAGCAACCATGTAAGGTAAACATAACCGACGCACATGCATCGTCTGCCCGCTTGGCGCATGGATCCTATCTAGCGAAGCATTATAATGGCTCGATAGAAGTGCTTTCGACAGGTGCACTCTCTCTCACCGGATTTATCAAGCGTACGTATGATGGTGATTTCCTGACGCGTCACGATTTAAAGGAAGGTGATGTAACGGTACATGCTGATGCATCCCATAACGGCGCGTTTATATGGGGTGACCCGAGTAGTGAAGTGCCGGCAGAGGTTGATCTGTATTCCAAAGCATACGGTTCCGGCACAAATAGCCCGGTATGGCAGTATATTGGTTCTCCATTCGCTTCGCGTATGACAGCTATTGAGCAGTTCCATTATGCGTGGATGTGCCGCTGGTCTTATGTCAGCAACCCATCCCTCGGCGGCACGTGGACATGGGTGCTTAATGAAGACCGTATCGATCCGTTCGTAGGCTATACCATCACACAGGAGTCCGCCAAGACATATACATGGACCGGTACTCTTAATGCTCCGGAGACAAAAGTGATTCCGCTCAAATACACCACGGATGCGGAGGGTTTTGCCATGATCGCCAACTCTTGGGTAGCACCTATCAATATCGGCGCAATGGAAGTGGGAGACTTCGATGGCGCTGATCCTACAATCTATATCTATAACACCGGAACTTACGCAGAGTATGTCGCGGAAGGCACTCCTCCTGGCGATGCTCGAACAGAAGCCAAGACCGGCGCCGGGCAGTATAGTGCCGTGCCTGTTAACTCAGCTCCGTATGTAGGCATCTCTACTATTCCGCCTATGCAAGGTTTCTTCGTTCAGACAACACGTAACGGAAACCTGACTTTGGACTATAAGAAGATTGTATTGGATTCCATCAACTTCGCATCTTCTACCACACCGATGCGCGCGCCGAAACGCAAGCATGAGGGAGAAGAGCCTGCGGCTGAATCCACGAAGATCGTTCCGCAAGTGATGCGCATCAATGTAGAATCCGAGAACTGGGGAGATAAAGTCTTCCTGCTTGCTCATTCCGAATTCTCCGAAGCATATGAGTTAGGATGGGAAGGCCGCAAGCAAGAAGGTGATGCCAATGCCCCGTATTTGGCTGTAGAGGAACCAAGCGGCAAGATGTCTGTGGCCGCGGTGAACCAATTCGACGAACGCGAGTTGAGTTTCCGTGCGGGTATTGACACCGAATATACATTCAACTTCAACTACGACGGCGAGACAATCTATCTATACGACCGATTGGCGGATGAGGCAGTGGAGATAAAGACAGGTAACACCTATTCGTTCACTGCGGACAACAAGACTGCTGCCAAGCGCTTCCTTATTACGAAGAACCCGCCGCGTATGCCGACCGGTATCGGAGATATCACTGTCACCAACCTGAGCGATGCCGAGAAATGCATCATTGACGGACAGCTATACATCATCAAGGACAACCGCTTCTACGATGCGCGTGGCGTTCGGGTAAGTTCCTTTAAGAGAAAGGAGGCTCGACCATGAAATCCTTCCGCATACAACTATTGATCGCGGGAATCGTAGCCCTCTGTGGTTTCTCGCTGATGGGAGTGATCTACATCGTCTTTGGAAAGCAGGATGTAGTCATCAACCCGGGCGTGGTAGTCTGTTCTCCTTCGCCGATATCGATGCCTGCCACGCCGATGCGTACGCATGGTCGAATGCTGCACACTACCGCGGTTCAGTCATCTCCGGCCCCCTCTTATGTTATTATACCCTCTGCTCCTGTAACGCCTATGCAACCATTGAGTAGCGTGTGGGAATCGAAGAATGCCCGTGTACAAGTGATTGGCGGAGGGTTAAATCAACGCGTGGAGAATATCAGTCTCTCTACGCAACAACGCGGCATACAGCAGACAGCTATCATGCCGATGACGACATTTGTGGCGATGGCATCCGTTCGTCAGGTAGCCGCTCCTGCTGCTACAGAAGCGCCGGCTATGGCGAAGTTGGCTAGCGGACCGCATCGTGCTCCCGGACCACCGACAACAACTGACCTGCAAGAGATAGACCAGTTAGTGGAGCATCCGGTACCTGCAGGCGCAAGCGGAGCACTGATAGCAATGGCATTGCTGTACGCATGCCGAATAAGAAGAAAAGAATAATATGGCAAATAAACTAAAGATTATTAATGATCCGGTTTTCGGATTTCTCTCGATACCCAACGAATTGATATACGATGTGCTGCAACACCCGTATGTGCAGCGCCTGAACCGTATTCGCCAGTTAGGTCTCTCATACCTCGTTTACCCGGGTGCGATGCATAGCCGCTTTGGGCATTCGTTAGGAGCAATGCATCTGATGAGCGAAGCGATTAGTTCGTTGCGACTGAAAGGTGTGGAGATAAGCGAAGAGGAAGCTACGGCCGCGATGATAGCTATCTTGCTGCATGACATCGGACACGGACCTTTCTCGCATGTGTTGGAGCACACGCTTGTTGACGGGGTGACGCATGAAGATATCTCCTTATTGATGATGGAGCGGATAAATCTTGACCTTCACGGCCAGTTGGACCTTGCTATCGCTATCTTCAAAAATGAGTACAACAAGCATTTCCTTCATCAACTCATCTCCAGCCAGTTAGATGTTGACCGCATGGATTATCTCTGCCGCGACTCGTTCTTCACGGGCGTGCAGGAAGGCCGTGTAGCCAGCGAACGACTGCTTAAGATGCTTGATGTGCGTGACGACCGGCTGGTGGTACAAGTGAAAGGTATTTACTCGGTGGAGAAATTCCTGGTAGCCCGCCGATTGATGTACTGGCAGGTGTATCTGCATAAGACGAGTGTGGCGGCTGAGCAGCACTTGATAAAAATCCTCTCGCGTGCCAAAGAGCTGGCTCGTGGTGGAGTGCCGAATGGCTGTCCGGGTCAGGAGCCTCTCCTGTTCTGCTCACCGGCCCTGCGGTACTTCCTGTACCAACCGGTGACGTTCAGTATGTTTAGCCCAACGAGTGAAGCGCTGGAGAAATACGCGCTGCTGGATGATAACGATGTATTGTCGGCTATCAAGGCCTGGATGTCGAGTGACGACAAGGTATTGAGTGCGCTGAGCGAGAGTTTTATCAATCGTCGTCTTTTCCGTGGGGAGTTATTGACCAATCCGCTATCCGAGGCACAGAAGAGCGAGTTGAATAAACATTATGCTACGCTGCTCGGCATTACCGAAAAAGAAGCTGAAAACTGCTGGTGCGAACATGTGTCAACCAGTAATACCTATTCAGAGAAGGCGGACTCCATCGACATCCTCTATTCCGATGGTACAGTACGCGACATCGCTGAGGCCAGTGAGATACTCGACCTCGAAGCCCTGACGCGTAAGCCCAAGAAATTATATCTATTCAAAATGCGATAATGGAATTTAGTGCACAACAAATAGCAGCCCTCCTGGGCGGAGCATTATACGGCAACTCCAACGCGATGGTGCGTGACGTAGCACCGATAGAGAGTGCGCAAGCGCATCATCTCTCTTTCATTACCGATGCCAAATATCTGCCGTTCCTTACTACCTCAAAAGCGGGTGTCATCCTTGTCACACGCAGTGTGGTAGAAGGTAAGATTACCTTCCCGGAAGGAGAGGGGAAAGCCGGCGGCGCCGTCATCCTCGTGGACAATGCACGTGGCGCAATGGCGCAACTGCTGCAACTCGTATCCAAAGCGATGAACCCGGCCAAGAAAGGCATTGAGCAACCCTCTTGCATCGCCGAAGGTGTAGCCGTGCCGGAAGATGCCTATGTGGGTGCCTTCGCGTATATCGGCAAGAATGTACGTCTCGGCAAGGGCGTGCAGATATACCCGCATGTATATATCGGCGATAATGTGACGATTGGCGATAATACCGTGCTTTACGATGGTGTGAAGATCTACGCGCATTGCAAAATCGGCGCAGATTGTATCCTTCATGCCGGTGTGGTAGTCGGTTCGGACGGCTTTGGCTTTGAACCCGATGCCAACGGTATGAACCAGAAAATCCCGCAGATAGGTAATGTGATCATCGAGGATGATGTAGAGATTGGCGCTAACACTACTGTTGACCGCGCCATGATGGGCTCAACCATCATCCATCGTAACGTAAAGATCGATAACCTCGTGCAGATTGCCCATAATGTGGAAGTAGGAGAATCAACCTTCATCTGTGCTCAAGTAGGCATCGCCGGTAGTACGAAGATCGGCAAACATTGTATCTTAGCCGGTCAGGTAGGCGTGGCAGGACATCTCGAGATAGCCGATAACTGTATCTTCGGAGCCCAAACAGGTGTTCCGGGTAACATCCGCAAACCGGGTATGTATATGGGCTATCCGGCTATCGATGCCGCTGTATGGCGTCGAGCTGTGGTACGATTTAAACAATCAGGACAGAAATGAAACAACATACAATAAAAGAACCCTTTACCCTCAGTTCCGTAGGCCTGCACACTGGTCTGCACGTGACGGCTACGTTCAACCCTGCGCCGGCAAATACAGGTGTGTGCCTGCGTCGCGTTGACTTACCCGGACAACCTTGTCATCAAGCGCTGGCGGACTACGTGTCCGGAACAGAGCGAGGCACCGTACTCGAACGAGGAAAATGGAAAATCAGCACCGTAGAGCATGCGCTCAGTGCTTTGTACGCCATGGGAGTAGATAACTGCATCATTGATGTGGATGCTCCGGAAATGCCTATCTTAGACGGCAGTGCCCGTTTCTTCGTACGCGAGATCCAACGCGTCGGTTTGGAGGAACAGGATGCCGAGCAGCAAGTGTACGTCGTTCGCGAACCCATCGAATATATCTCTGAGCACGGTCACTCCATGCGCATTGAGCCTTGCGATCATTATGAGATAGACGTGACGATCGCATTCGACTCCAAATTACTACGTGAACAACATGCTACGCTCACCAACCTTGCGGACTACCCCAAAGAGATGGCTGCAGCACGCACCTTCTGTTTCGTACGCGAGATAGAACCTCTGTTGCGTGTCGGTCTTATCAAAGGTGGTGACCTCAAGAATGCACTTGTCATCTACGAGACAGAGATGAGCCAAGAAGGAATGGACTATTTCTGCGACAAGATGGGGCAGCCGCATATGGATGCTAAGAAACTCGGTTACCTCTCGCCGTTGAACTATCTCAACGAACCGGCACGACATAAACTGCTGGACGTGATTGGTGACCTTTCACTGCTAGGTTTGCGCCTGCAAGGCCGCGTTACTACTTTTAAACCAGGACATACGTTTAACACACAGTGCGTCCGCCGATTAAGAAACCAAATACTATCTGAATAATGATTAGTCCGTTAGCATATGTTAGCCCGAAAGTACAAATCGGCAAGAATGTAACGATAGATGCCTTTGCGTATATCGACGATAATGTTATCATCGGTGATAACTGTCATGTTTTCCCGCACGCCGTTATCGGTTGTGTCCCGCAGGATTTGAAGTTCCGCGGAGAAGAGACCTGGACTATTATCGGCGACAACTGTGTATTGCGTGAGTTCGTTACGGTGCATCGCGGTACAGCCAGCAAAGGGAAAACAGTCATCGGCAACAACAACCTTATCATGGCTTATTGCCACGTGGCGCATGACTGTATTCTGCATAATGATATTATTATGTCCAACGCCACGCAGCTGGCGGGGGAAGTGGAAGTGGATGACTTCGCCATCATTGGTGGCGGCACACTGGTGCACCAGTTCACCCACATCGCTTCGCATGTGATGATTCAAGGCGGCTCGAAGATCAACAAAGATATCCCGCCCTACGCCATCATCGCACGGGATCCGATAGCTTTCTGCGGCATCAACTCCGTTGGCCTCAACCGCCGCGGATTTACGCCGGAGCAAATACATACGATACAGGAGGTATACCGCCTGCTTTACCAGAATGGTATGAATACCACCCAGGCGCTGGATCACATCGAAGCAACGATGCCGCAAAGCGCTGAAAGAGACACCATAGTGGAGTTCGTACGGGCTTCCACACGAGGAATAGTAAGAGCATAAAAAAAATGATGATATATGGAACAAGAAGAAAAAAGTCTCAATTTTATTGAGCAGATTGTAGAGAAAGATTTAGCGGAAGGTAAGAATGACGGACGTATTCAGACCCGTTTCCCGCCGGAGCCTAACGGCTACCTGCACATCGGTCACGTCAAGGCTATCTGTCTGGATTTCGGAATTGCAGAGAAATACAACGGTGTTTGTAACCTGCGTTTCGATGATACCAATCCCGCTAAAGAAGAGACAGAGTACGTAGAGACTATCGAGCGTGATATCCGTTGGCTCGGTTTCAAATGGGGGCAGATTTTCTATGCTTCGGATTACTTCCAGCAGTTGTACGACCTGGCTATCCGTTTCATCAAGGAAGGCAAGGCCTATGTGGACGAACAGACAGCCGAGCAGATAGCGGAACAGAAAGGAACGCCTACCGAACCCGGTGTAGCTTCGCCTTATCGTAATCGTCCTATAGAAGAGAACCTCCGTCTTTTCGAAGCCATGCAACGCGGCAAGATAGAGGAGAGCAAAATGGTGCTACGCGCCAAGATCGACATGGCTAATCCGAATATGCATTTCCGTGATCCGATCATGTATCGTATCATCACTTCTCATCCGCACCATCGTACGGGACGCAAGTGGAATGTATATCCGATGTACGATTTCGCGCACGGTCAGTCTGACTATTTCGAAGGTGTGACGCACTCTATCTGTACGCTGGAGTTTGAGGTGCACCGCCCGTTGTATGACTATTTCATCGATCAGTTCAGCGGACCGAATTTCTGCGGTTTGTCCCCTTACGGACCGGATTATCGTCCGAAACAGCGTGAGTTCAACCGTCTTAACATCACCTATACTGTTATGTCCAAGCGTAAGATGCTCCAGCTTGTCAAAGAAGGACTCGTAGCCGGTTGGGACGATCCGCGTATGCCGACCGTCTGCGGTCTGCGCCGTCGTGGATATACTCCTTCTGCCATCCGTACGTTTATGGATCGTATCGGTTATACCAAAGTGGAGGGAATGATTGACCAGGGTCTGTTGGAGCACACTATCCGCGAGGATCTGAAAGAGACCGCTCCGCGTGTATGCGCTATCTTCGATCCCGTCAAACTGGTTATCACCAATTATGAGGGTCAGGGCGAGACGATTATTGCCGAGAATATCGACGGTCATGAGGAGTTGGGTACCCGTGAGATGAAGTTCGGACGCGAACTCTTTATCGAGCGCGGTGACTTCCTCGAAGAGGCCGACAACAAGTTCTTCCGTCTCAGTCCCGGTGGCCGCGAGGTACGACTCAAATCGTCTTATATCATCCAGGCTACAGGCTGCGAGAAGGATGCTGAAGGGAATATCACAACCGTTTACGCTACGTATGATCCGGATAGCAAGTCGGGCACCGAAGGCGGTAACCGCAAGACGAAGGCGACCATCAACTGGGTGGAGTGCAACTCCGCATTGGATGCCGAGGTGCGTCTGTACGATCGCCTCTTCGCATGCGAGAACCCCTCTGCCGAAGAAGGAGACTTCCGTGACCTACTCAACCCCGATAGCCTCATCGTTAAGACCATCAAGGTGGAAGGTTCACTGCGTAATGAACTGCACGCACCGATCATCAAAGATGGCATTGAGCAGGAGAACCATTACCAACTTCTCAAACAAGGTTACTTCGTAGTGGATCCGGATACGACGACCGAGCACCTCGTGCTGAACCGAACCTGCTCACTCAAGGACAACTATCTGAAATAACGGATTAGTGGATTAGTGGTTAGGACTCGTTTATACAACGGCAAAGAGCAGATCTTCTGTGAGTGGCGTCACCGATGGGTGCGCCTCACTCCTGAAGAGTGGGTGCGTCAGCAACTTCTTCACCACTTGGTGGAACAGGCAGACTATCCCGCTTCGCTCATTGCCGTGGAAACGGCCATCACGCTTGGTGAAGCAAAGAAAAGATGTGACGCGGTGGTTTATGACCACCAGATGAACCCGCTCATGCTTATTGAGTGCAAAGCAGAAACGGTTGCCCTCACGCAAAAGACCCTTGACCAAGCAGTGACATACAACCGCCGGCTTAACGTGCCTTATCTGTTACTGCATAACGGACCACAATCGATTTTTGTAACAATAGTACCTAATGGAACAAATATTATCTCTCAACGACTCCCTCGATACGCCGACCTTCTACGGCGTGAATAACCAGAATATACTTTGCCTGAAAAACCAACACCCCGATGTACGAGTGGTGGCTCGTGGTTATCAAGTGAAGGTAACAGGCTCCGAAGGAGCAATTGCTAACTTCGAGAAATCGTTGCATATATGCGAAGAGTTCTGTATTCGTAATAACAGACTCTCTGAGCAAGATATACTCATGCTCCTGCATGGCGATAAACCGCATGAGCAGGCTACTGACAACCTCATCCTTCACGGCGTAAACGGCAAGTCTATCTATGCCCGCTCCATCAACCAGCAAGCGCTCGTGAAAGCTTACGAAGAGAACGACTTGCTCTTTGCCGTCGGCCCTGCCGGTAGTGGAAAGACCTATACTGCTATTGCGCTCGCCGTACGCGCGTTGCGTAACAAAGAGGTAAGACGAATCATCCTCTCTCGCCCTGCCGTTGAAGCAGGAGAAAAATTAGGTTTCCTCCCGGGAGACATGAAAGAGAAAATCGACCCGTATTTGCAGCCTCTTTATGATGCACTGCAAGATATGATTCCTGCTGCAAAACTGAACGAATACATGGAGAAGGGGACCATCCAGATTGCTCCATTAGCTTTCATGCGTGGTCGAACGCTCTCGGATGCCGTGGTTATCCTGGATGAAGCGCAGAACACGACTACGCTGCAACTGAAGATGTTCCTTACCCGTCTGGGATTCGGAGGAAAGATGATCGTTACGGGCGACATGACGCAAATAGACCTGCCGCCAACGCAGAAATCAGGTCTTCGCGATGCCCTCGAGCGTTTCAAAAACATCAAAGGCATCAAGATTATCCAGTTTAACGAGAAAGACATCGTTCGCCATCCGCTCGTAAAGCACATCGTGGCAGCGTACGAGAAATAGAATCTTAAATCAATTCATATCATGAGAAAAATCTTTTCAGCCATTATAATGGCTATCTGTTGTGTCCCGCTTTTCGCGGGTGTGACAACCTACACATTTACATCAAAATCCTGGGCGAGTAAAGTAGGGGCTACCGTCTGTGATAACAAAACGGATGGATGGACAAGTGATAAAGATGCATATGAGTACAATAAGGGTTATACCGATGCGCAAGGTTTGCCTTATGGAGTGGGAGCCAGTGTAAAGACCGGCACTTCCGGAGCTGGTGCTACCTCGGTACAAACATTCGAAGATGTGCGTCGTATAACCTTCAACTTCTGTCAGAACAAAAGCAAGGGCAAAGGAATCATCTATGTCCAGATAGGAGAGAATGAGAAGGATAGCATTGTAGTCACTAAGCCCACCGACGGAAAAGGAGATTATACCCGTGACTCGGTTATCACGTTGACCACGCCGCAAACGGGTAAGATTAAATTCTGGGTTACTTGCACTGAAAATTCCATCAACATCAACTCTATCTCTATCCGCTCGGCAGCAGGAGGAAGTTCCGTCTTCACGATGGATACGTATCAGTTGGTGACGAACGTAAACCAACTGCAGGACTCCGACCAAGTGATCTTCGGTGTCGCAAAAGAAGGAGTGAACTATATCATGGGATATTTCGACGAATACATAAGCAGCAATAATATCCATGCTATCAAAGGACGTTATTCCGCAGACCGCTCCATGGTAGATGCGGATGAGAGTGCTATCTATACGCTTCGCAAGACAACCCTCAAAGGCCAAACGGCATTTATCTTCCAGGATGAGATTCGCTATGAAGAAGCCTATTTGGTAGCTTCTGGAGGTCAGACCAAGAACCGTCTGGCTATTTGGAATAATGTGGAGAGTGACGCCTACGGCAACTACGGATATTGGAATATTGCGATTGAAGAAGGCGGCGAAGCAGTTATCACCAACCTCGGCACTAGCAAAGGAAAAATAATCCAATATAATGCATCGAATAACCCGACACTGTTTGCGTGCTATGAAAGTCGTTCGCAGACACCTGTCTGCCTATACCGCAGAGTAGAAGCTACCGGAGATGTGCCGGCTATCGTAGCACCGCTGGTGAACTTCGGTACAACGCTGGAGACCTCCGGAGAACGCGCCATCACCGTCAATGCCAATAAACTCACGGAAGACATCTCTGTCAGTCTTAAGCATGGAGATGTTTTTGCTGTGTCTTCGGCACTTCTGGATCGTGATGGCGATGCACTTACCATCTCCTACACCAATGTTGCTCCCGGACATTATGTAGATACACTTGTCTTGACCAGTGGTGAGACCAGCACCCAAGTAGCGGTTCTTCTCACCGTTCAGCGCCAACTCACCGTTGCAGAGGCGGTGCGGTCCGTGGATAATGCAACCGTCTATCTGAACGATGTAGTGGTGACCAAGAAATACGACACCTATATTTACGTGCGCGATAATACGGGTTCGATGTTACTCTTCGACCGCGGAGATGGTGTCTCCGGCAAGCGTTACGGCGCAGATGTCAAGGCCGGTGATCCGCTTTCCGGAGTGGTAGGGCGTTTCGTCAACTATTTCGGTGTACCTGAAATTTCTCCAACAGAGCAGTTTAAGATCGGTACGAATAGCGAAGTATTACCGGAACCTGCTCCTGCTGTTATCGACTCGGCCGACGTATGTCGCTATCTATTGTTGGAGAATGCAGTAGTGAACGGATGGACAAGCCTGACATATAATGGTCAGACTTACGCCGTGGAGAATAAATTTAACCTCTCGAGTTTTGATACAGGACTCCCCACGCGCGTCTATGCCATCATTAGTTATGACCGTGACCTCGTTACGCTGTATATCGTAAAACAAGAGTCGGCTTCAGAAGGCATCGAAGAAACAGAAGGGTTGCAAAACAAAGCACGCCTTATCTTGCGAGAAGGCGTGATAGTGGTAGAAACCGATAAAGGGGTATATACCTTACAGGGAGAAAAGATACTCTAAGGCCTCCAACGCTTCAGCCGGAGTAATCACTTGATTGATTACAGGCATACCTACTTCTCGAATGAGCGTACAGTTGATTTCGGCTGTGCGCTCGTTCTTTTTATCTTGCTGCATCAAGCGAACCAACTGTTCACGCTCGGAGCACTTGCATTGCGGACGACCGTAATAATGAAGCATCAGTTGTGTCAACTGCTGCAACGGTTCCTTAGGGCAACCTAAATTCGTCACACTCAAGTACAACTCCGCTATCAGACCATAAACGACAGCATAGCCATGAGGCATAGCATCTAAAGACAGCTCTTCCAACGCATGACCGAAAGTATGACCGAAGTTAAGAACCTTACGCGGTCCCGTTTCTTTCGGATCTGCGGCTACGATGCTCTCCTTGCACGCCACGCATTGCTCAATAAGCGGCATTAGTGCCTCGCTATCCATGACCTCCAAATCATACTGCAGCAGCTGGTGCCATAATGCAGGTTGGCTAATCAGTCCCGTCTTGAGCATCTCTCCAAATCCGCTAAGCCATTGGGCAGCAGGTAAAGTCTTTAGCCACTGCGGACTAATGAGCGTTTCTACCGGTGGAGCAAAACAACCGACGCTATTCTTGAGACCATGATAGTTGATACCTGTCTTGCCTCCGGAAGAAGCATCAATCATCGCGAGCAATGTAGTCGGAATATTGATATAATCTATGCCACGCTTGTAGGTCGCAGCAGCAAAGCCTCCTATATCCGTGATTACTCCGCCACCTATACAGATAAGTAGCCCGCGCCGAGTAATACCCTGCGCGAAAAGGAAATCCCAAATCTGCTCTACCTTCTCCAGCGATTTCCGCTCCTCACTCACTTCCATACGTAAGGTAGGAAAGCGAGAAGTAAGCACATCGCATTCCAATGCCGCATCTATCAGCACTCCCACTTGCTCCGCTTCATACCGCGCAACAATAGGTTGTAAGGCTTTGATGATATCCGCACACATCATTTTACTCAAAGAAATAAAGGTTTTTACCGGTCACGAGTGCCCATTGTCCTCCCGGAATCTTCGTGCATAAGAGCGGTTGCTCTGCATTTACCTGCAGTGCCACGCGTTGTATCTCCATCTCACGAGTAAGGATAAGCACGCGTGTTCCCTGCTCGTTGCAGACTACACAACGGAAGTCTTTATCGTCCGGTATCAAACAAAGCACATTCTCACCTTCCTGCGGCGTATAACGGATTACATCTCCGGAAACGGGGTGCGTATAAGTTGCTTGTTGCTGGATACGCAACGGTTCTGCCATTTTTATTACATGAGCTCTCATCAACTGCTGAGCACTATCCGGCGTAGCCGAATAATTGACAGCTGCTATCTGCAAGGTAGGAATGAATTCACGGATGCTTTGTGGCTTAGTCGTTTTAGCAATCAGCTGTTCCGCTGCGCCATGACGCACCAATTGTTGCATCGTTTGAATAGAATCGGTCTGTGGAGTACGAAGTCCTAAACGAGCACAACGGCCCATGAGTGACTCATCCGTCTTTCCGGAGATTGAATGACCGGAGATATAACGTGCCACTTGTTTGTCTAACTGTTGCTTCTCTTTCGCCACATCAGCATACAGCCTTTCATAGACGTTCACCTGCTCGTCCAAGAAACTACTTACCCATTGGCTGTAATCCCACAGCGCGATGTCATTTTGCAGAAAGTCTGTATGCGTCAGACCATCCAAACGATAGAGAACAACCTCCTCTTTCCGGAAAGTCGGGTTGTAGCCTTCGATAGCTTGCAAGGTTAGCGCCTGTTGATACGTCTCTATATCTTTCTCTAAACTATCTGCCGTCTGTTGAAGACGTACTAACATCGCTCTCTCTTCGGGTTGTAACTGCAGGTGTGCGGTCTTCTCGCGGGTGTAATGCGTCAAGAAATCCGTGAAGATAGTCTGACAGTTATTGTAGCGCTCTGCCATCCTCACAAAACTATTATGGATAGAGTCGCAGGCTATCTGCTGACGTTTAATCTCTGCCAATCGTGGACGAATATATTGTTCTAATTGGGCATACTCTATGCGCTTGGCATCTCCCGCTATTTCCGCATACTGCCATCCGGGAAGTTTCTGGTCTTTCGCGAAATGCAAACAGTTACCATAGAACAGACGCGACTGATAGAGAAGGGTCGTTAACTCCTCGTAGTTATGCAACGCATCGCGCGTAGGTAACAAATCATAACACCGGTTTCCTATCTCATAGTACACTGCCGGCAGTTCCGGTTTCCAGGACTGGTACTCAGTCAGCAGATAGATAGCCTCGTAGGGGCTAAGTTGTTTACTCTGCTCCAATACTACGCTATATTTCTCTTGCGCTATGCCACTCAGGCATGCGAAGTAGAACATAGATATGAAAATATACCGTTTCATAAGCTTAGAATTCTATTACTTTAATCTCTACGCGCCTATTCAATGCCCTATTCTCATCACTATCGTTAGGCACTAAAGGTTTACGTTTACCATAGCCCTTCGCTTCCATCCGCTTGCTATCTATGCCATGCTGAACCAACCAATTGGCGACCGCCTCTCCGCGTAAAGAGGACAAACGATCGTTATAGCGGTCAGAGCCTTGGTCATCCGTGTGTGCGGAGAGTTCGATACGAAGTGTGGGGTTGATAAGCATCAACTGCGCCAACGCCTCCAAAGCGTCATTGGAACTCTCTGTCAGTTCGTGCGATGCATATTCAAATTGGATATTACGCAACTGCAGTACCAGATCTTTCTGCAGCGGTTGCAACCGGACATCCACCGTGCGTTCTTGGGTATCTTTGCCAGTGTGGATAAGTGTATCAAAGAACAGATAACCCGGAGCGGACACTTGCAACGACAGTTCACGTCCTATACGCAATGCTGTATCCACCGCCGTTTCTTGACCATCCAAACGTAGCGTCGCTTCCGTCACCGGCGTACTATCTTGTCTATTCGTTACACGGAAATGATGCAGACTCTTTCTTGGACGCAATGGGATATCCAATTCCGTTTCCGTGAATACAGTCGGCCGAAGCGTATTCACTACCAATAATGTATCGGAATATCCAGATTGCTTCAGGGCTATCTCATGCATCTTACCTAATGGTAATACCTTTTGGGTAGAAGCGAGGATGTCTTGCGTCTCGGCATCGTAGGTATTCAGCGTCAAGGCCAATTGATTATCCAATTTGATTTCCCCTACTTCACGTTCTTCACGCGCATCAAGCGCGCTCGTGCGCATATATATATAATGATATGAAAAATCTTTTGCAGTAAGCGCTATGCGATATTGTTGTTTTGCCGCCAGGGCAACACGCCAATGACCTGTTACCGGATGCACACGTGCTGTCTGCTTCAGTTGTTCATTCACGGCATTATATACCATCACACGACCATTCGGTAACGGTCTACCACTTTTCGCAGCAATGATTGTACCGCTTAATGCCAAAATGGGCTCTGCCTGCGGACGCTCGGTATATTCCTGCGGGAAAGTCCAGTTATGATCATCCATCATAGTGGCCGTATAGTGACGCCATGGGCCATCCCCTTTCTTTGTTACATCTTGGCGCTCGAACAGCAATGTACGGTTATCTTCCAGCAGTTGAGGTTGGCTATCATGACCATTCGTGATAATAATTGGCGCCGCTTCTGTCCATTGTTCTCCACGATGCCATGCCCGCCATATATGATTATTCACCACATAGAGAATCATCCCCTCATCGCTACTGACAGAAGGCCAGCACTCATCTGCATCCGTACAAAGTGCTGTCAATCGCTCCGGCTTTCCCCATCGGTAGCCATCTGCGTGAAGGATATAGAGGTCAAAACTATGGTCCTCCGGGCCACGGGCGGAGAAATAGATACTCAGCGAATCCCAACTCATCACTGAGTGTTGCACTTGCCATCCTTGGCCCTCTAATGCACGCACTTGCGGTAACTTAACCTGACTCCATGCACCGAGAACAATCACCACCGTAATGCACAAACAAATAAAACGTCTCATGCTTAACTAAATTTTGCGGTGCAAAATTACAATAAAAATTGCACATATGCAAGTACACTTGTCATTTTTATCAAAATTGTACGATTTATTTGCATTATTCAAAAAAAACTACTATCTTTGCAGCAAATTTCGATACAATTATTAAGATGAAAGAAAATAATATTCCTATTGTAGATTGTCCGTACGGTGATTACATGATCGGTGACGCCAGTGGTAAACTGATGAATGAATACGGTCGTTACCCCTGTAAAATCAAATGCGGTGTATACGCGCTCCTTGTGCGCGGTACTGCGCATGCTACGATTAATGTAACAGAATACGATTTTAAGGCAAACGATGTATTGTTGCTGGAGCCGGGAAGTTTTCTGCTTATCCGCGAGTTCTCTGACGACGCTTTAGTATATTGGATTGTTTTCGGCAGCAAGTTCTTAGAGAAACATACGGTGAATAACCGCATGTCGCTTTCTGCGCTGCAGCTCCATTCTCCGAAACTGACTATCAGTGAAAATCATGCAGAAGTGCTATGCTCGATGTACGACACAGTAGTGAAGGCACTTAATGCAGAACCGACGATGTTGGACAGCGAGAAGATGGTACATATCTTCAACCTACTGCAAACAAGTTACGCCAAGTACGCTCATGAGCAAGACGAATACTTGGTAAAACCGATGGATCGTAAGACGGAGATTTATCAAGACTACTGCCAGTTAGTACTGCAGCACTATCAAGAATGGCATCATGTGAGTCAGTATGCAGAAGCGATGCGACTTACTTTGCCGCATCTATGCTCTACTATCAAATCGGTAGGAGATCGCACGGCAGGAGACATCATTATAGAGGCCATCATCACCGATGCGAAGTCGCAATTGAAGATAACGAATCTACAGATTAAGGAGATTGCGCTTACGTTAGGCTTTGACAACGTAGCCTTCTTCAACCGTTTCTTTAAAGCACATGTAGGCGTAACGCCTAAGGCTTACCGGAACGGATAAGATATACTACTCCATCCGCATCCCGCAACTCAATCTTGTTGCCGGAGGCATCTATCGAGGCGAACACGGATTTCTGCTGTTCGCCTTGTGCTTTTGTCATCTGATCCAGCGAAGCGATGACGCTTTGTCTCCATGCTTCTATTAGACGTTCCACTGCCTCTTCCTGCTCCGGCTGGTAATGAATCTGACTGCGGTCGAAGGAGTAGCTATAATCCGGGTGCTGCTCGGTAATCAACGAGTCTCCACGTAACTCCCATGAACCGTTGAGCGTGCACTTCAACACGATTTGTCCTGTATAATACGAATAGGACATATATTGAACAAACGAGGTAGTGAACGTATGGTCACTCCGGTACTCGCGCTCCGCGTCCAGATCATCAGCCGTCTGCATCTTCCATTGACCAACGAGTTTTCTTTCGGTTAAGGGTTTGCCCGTGCGTGCCTTATTCTGCACATATTGCGCTAACTCCTCGTCCGAGATGCCCATCATGAACTTACAGCGATTGGCCATCGAGCGGAAGGTATCCGCATACTCGTTGAAATACCTGCGGCGAACAAAGGAATACCCTACGTATATATCTACATCCTTGCGCTCTACGTATCGCTTCGCGCAATTTACCCAGAAGGCAGTGTCTAACTCCTGCCAATTCGGACTTTCCAGTAACAACTGATAATACTCTCCGTTACTTACCGGCTTTGAGAATAGGTAGTCTTTATTCAACACCGAGTATATCACGCGACGATGATGATAGAAGTCCTGAACTGCATCAATAAATGCAGCGTTATTGATATTCCTCCATGCATCCTGACTACTAAAAAACGTGCGTTCGCTGGAGTCGTCGAATACATAATTCTGACCTGCGGATGCAGTGACGTATGTCACGAACGCCAACAACGAGTCCACACCGATAGCATCCATATCATGCTTGTTCTCCCGTACATACTGCGAGGTATTGAAGCATTGCTCTTCCTGCTTGACGTACTCACGGAAGATCTCCGCCGAGTTCTCCATATCGTGGATCACCATCATCGCTGTCTGACGGCCTTCGGCTTTTTGCTCTTTCTGGTCAACAAAGTGCGCAGTACCAAACGTTAGAATAATCGACAACGTAGCACCGGCAAAGGTGAGCAACAATTCTTTTGCCCATGAAGCACTTTTGATGGTTTGCCATTTCGGCATGCGGATTCTTATTTTTGGATTAATGCTCATTACCTATTCTTATACATTTCTTCGTAATATTTCTCGTACTCGCCGGAAGTGATGTTATCAAGCCATTCCTGGTTGTCCAGATACCAACGTACGGTGCGCTCGATGCCTTCTTCGAATTGTAAGGAGGGTTCCCATCCTAACTCTTTCTGTAGTTTCGTCGAATCGATGGCGTAACGCATGTCATGGCCGGCGCGATCGGTGACAAAGGTGATGAGGTCGAGGTCAGCGCCTTCTGGACGACCCAGCAGACGATCTACGGTCTTGATGACCGTCTTGATGATGTCTATATTCTTCCACTCGTTGAATCCACCAATATTATAGGTCTCGGCTATCGTGCCCTTATGGAAGATGAGGTCGATGGCGCGTGCGTGGTCTTCTACGAAGAGCCAGTCGCGTACATTCTCACCCTTGCCGTAGACCGGAAGCGGTTTGCGATGACGGATATTATTGATGAAGAGCGGAATCAGTTTTTCCGGGAATTGGTAGGGTCCGTAGTTATTGGAGCAGTTGGTGACGATCGTCGGCATGCCGTATGTATCATGGAACGCGCGCACGAAGTGATCTGAAGAGGCCTTCGAAGCCGAATAAGGCGAATGAGGATTGTACTTCGTAGTCTCATAGAAGAAGTCCTCCCCATATGCCAAGTGGTGCTCTGCAGAAGACGCGGCGGTAGTGAAGGGCGGTTCAATACCTTCGGGATGCGTGAGTTGTAAAGCACCATACACTTCGTCGGTAGAGATATGATAGAAACGCTTGCCTTCCCATTTCTCCGGCAGACTCTCCCAGTACAGTTTAGCGGCCTGCAACATGGAGAGCGTACCCATCACGTTGGTGCGAGCAAAAGTAAACGGATCTTTGATAGAGCGGTCCACATGACTCTCCGCCGCCAGATGGATGACACCCGTCACATGCTCCTCTTGCATCAGCGCATAGATCGTATCGAAATCACAGATGTCCGCACGCACAAAGCGATAATTGGGTTTGTCTTCGATATCTTTGAGGTTTGCCAGATTACCGGCGTACGTGAGTTTATCCACATTGATGATGCGGTAGTCCGGATATTCATTCACGAACAGGCGCACTACATGACTTCCGATAAATCCGGCTCCGCCGGTGATGATGATACTCTTCTTCATAAAACGTATCGTATTTGTTTAAAATGATAAAATCGCATTTCTCCTTGTTCATCCTGCAGGACTAAGCGTCCGTCAGGTTTGACATCTACCAACCATGCGTTGAAAGCACCTTTCGTTCCTTTCGGCGCATTCATCGTAGGGGCCATATTCACATCCCGCTCTACGAACGGCCACGGACCTTCTCCGATACGGAAGAGATGTCGTTTATAATATTCCCACACGCCTCTGCGCGGCAATTGAAGCACCGCTTGCACCTCTTTATAAAGGGCATTCATGATTTGGTCCACATCAAAATCCTGCACACCGTCTAAATAACTTTTACAAATCATTTTCAGCGAGGTGGGATTAGGTGCAGCAGAGCGCCAGCGGGTTTGGTTCACATTTAATCCTATACCGGCAATGGCATAATCCAGTGTACTGCCCGATATACTCCCTTCCAATAGCACGCCTGCTAATTTCTGCTCCTTAAAATAAAGATCGTTCGGCCATTTAATGCTCAGGGCATAGGAAACACCTACTGCCTCTTCAATAATGTCCGCTACTACGCGATGCAAAGCCACACTAACGGCTACCGTGAGGTAAAACGGTTCTTCATCCGGTTCCAACAAGATAGAGCATAAGAGGTTCTTCCCTGCTTCACTCTCCCATTTATTACCCGTCTGCCCGCGACCTGCCGTCTGAAAACCCGTGTAGATAAACTCCGGTGGATTCCCTTCGGCTACCAATTGACGCATCAGGGTATTGGTACTATCGGTTTTCTCCACATACATCAAGCAGGTACTCTTGGATGATATTTTGTATATTACGAGCCTTGCCCGGCGCAGAGTTAATCAAAATGGCAAACACCCATGTCTCCCCATTCGGCATGTCAATGTATCCCGCAAAATTCTTTGTGCCGGCGATGGTACCGCTTTTTGCGTGAATACGTCCCTCGAGCGGCGTTCCCTGACATAAGGTCTTCAGCGTACCCGTTTGGCCGCTAATAGGCAAGGACGCCATCCAGGCCTCTTTATTCTTAGAAGAGGACATATACGTAAGTACTTGCACGAACGTCTTAGCGCTGACGGCATCTTGCGGCGCTAGTCCACAACCGTCTTTGATAATTGCAGAACCGATGTCCACTCCTTTGCGCTGCCAGAAATCGCGAATCGTACCCTGGCTGGAGTTGATATTTCCCGGTTTGGTATAACGCGCTCCCAGATAGCGGAAGATAGCTTCCGCATACAGGTTATTACTATTGACGTTGGTTTCCTTGACTAAGTCGCGCAGAGAAGGAGAGCGGTGGGTATAAAGCACCGTGCGCTGCGGAGCAAGATTACTATAATCTATCTCATAACCCGCATCGCGCGTCACTTTAACGCCTGCTTCACGCAAGCGCTCTGTCAAATGTTGCGCTAAGAGCAGACCGGGATTAGGCAAATCGCCTTTGAGGCCGAATGTACCTTTGTTGCATGGCACAGAACCACTTAGATAGCGTTCGCGGCTATACGGCATACCATGTACAAAAGCACCGTCATAATTAATTTTGGCACAACGGATACGATTGTTGAAATATATTCCTTCCACCTTGGGGTCGGTGCTGATAACAGTCGCCAGAGAACCGTCTTCACCGCTCTCCAGCAGAATATTCATCGTATTGCTGTAATAATTAATTGCGAACACACCCGGAGCATAATAGTTACCAGCGTCTTCGCAAAGCCATCCCGGATTAACAGCTTCTGCATTCAAGAGAGTCATATCCGCGACGACGGCACCGTCAATACTCATGATTCCTGCTTCTCGGATAGCTTTCACCCATTGGTCCAAGAAAGCCGTTCGGCCTTTTGCACCAAGGGATGGATCGCATGTGCCGTGAATATACAGATTACCTTGCAGCACTCCTGCTTCAATCGGAGCGCTATACTCCAGCGTAGTCTTGAATCGGTAATTGCTGCCTAACATCTCCAGTGCGGCACCGGTCGTCAGTAGTTTCATCACTGAAGCCGGGGGCACCACGTGATCCGGGCGATAACTATCAATCACCTCGCCCGTACTGAGGTTTTGTATCAGTATGGACATATTCGACTGACCCGTTACCGGATGACTCGTCAGGAAGTTGACAGACAGTAATATGGCGGCAAGAAGACTCACTTGCTCAAGTACTCATGCATAGCAGCCGCAGCCTTACGGCCATCACTCATAGCGAGGATAACCGTAGCACCTCCGCGGACGATGTCGCCTCCGGCGAAGATGGTCGGGAGGGCTGATTGCATCTGCTCGTTTACTACTATGGTGCCTTTCTTGCTTATCTCGAGTCCTTCTACAGAAGACGGGATGAGCGGGTTAGGCGAAACACCTACGGCTACGATGACCAAGTCCACAGGAATCGTTACTGTCTTACCTTCTACAGGCACCGGACTGCGACGACCGCTCTCATCGGGTTCTCCGAGTTCCATGACTTGCAGTACTGCTTCGCAGACACGTCCGTTCTCATCGGCATGATACTCGATGGGGTTATGGAGCGTCATGAATTCGATACCTTCCTGCTTAGCATGATGTACCTCTTCGATACGCGCCGGCATCTCTTCTTCACTACGGCGATAGACGATAATAGCATGCTCTGCACCTAAGCGCTTAGCCGTACGCACGGCATCCATGGCAGTGTTACCACCACCGATGACGGCTACGTTCTTTCCATAGAGCAGCGGTGTGTCAGTTGCAGGATTAGACGCATCCATGAGGTTAACACGCGTCAGGTATTCATTGCAGGAGAGTACACCGTTGAGGTTCTCTCCCGGGATGTTCATGAAGCGCGGAAGACCTGCTCCCGAACCCACGAAGATACCTTTGAATCCTTGTTCCTCGAGTTCTTTGACCGTGATTGTCTTTCCGATGATCGTATCGGTATGGAACTGCACGCCAAGTGCGCGAAGACCGTCTATCTCAGTGTCCACAATACTGTTCGGTAAACGGAATTCCGGAATACCGTACTTGAGCACACCACCGATCTCGTGCAGAGCCTCGAAGACATGTACTTCGTATCCGTATTTAGCCGCGTCACCGGCAAAGGTAAGTCCGGCAGGACCGGAGCCAACGACGGCGATTTTCGTCGCGTCGGTCGGTAATTCAGCCTTTTTACGCTTACCATTTACCGCTTGACTGTTCGCATAATCGGCGCAGAAACGCTCGAGATAACCGATAGCAACTGCCGGGTGACCCATCTTAAGATGGATACACTGCGACTCACACTGTTTCTCTTGCGGACAGACACGACCACAGACAGCAGGAAGAGAGGAACTCTCTTTGATGACTGCCGCGGCACCAAGCACGTCACCTTTCTCGAGGGTCTTGATGAATCCCGGGATATTGATATTCACCGGACAGCCCTGTACGCAAGTGGGTTTCGGACAGTTAAGACAACGATGACTCTCCGTGATGGCCTGCTCGAAGGTCAAACCTTGGTTTACCTCTTCATGCAGCGATTTGACGCGCACTTCCGGACGGAGTTCAGGCATCTGTACACGAGGTATGGCGACACGATCTTTGGGTTTGCCCTCAAAGGGCTCTACGGCGCCGACCTTAATGTCTTTAAGGTCCTTAGAGTCCTTAAAGTCTTTAGAGACAGGCGCCAATCCCTCTTTGTAAGCTTCCATCGCTGCGAGCTCTTCGGTCTTGTAGGACTTCATACGGCTAAGCATCTCGTCCCAGTCTACGCCGTGGGCATCGAACTCCGGTCCATCGACACAGACGAATTTCGTCTTACCACCTACGGATACACGGCACGCACCGCACATACCTGTTCCATCCACCATGATGGTATTGAGAGAGGCTTCGGTGGGGATGTTATACTTCGCCGTAGTGAGGGCTACGAACTTCATCATGATGGCGGGACCGATGGTGATACACTTGTTCACCGTCTCACGGTTGATGACTTGCTCTACACCTACGGTGACTACACCCTTCTGGCCTACGGAACCATCGTCCGTCATGAGGATCACCTCATCGGACCATTTGGCGAGTTCATCCTTTAGGATGATCAGGCTCTCCGTACGGGCAGCAAGGACTGTGATGACACGGTTGCCGGCTTTCTTGAGGGCCTCAGCAATAGGTAACATCGGTGCAGCACCTACACCACCGCAGGCGCAGACTACAGTACCGTATTTCTCGATACGTGTAGCGCGGCCGAGCGGTCCTACTACATCATGGATAGAGTCACCGGGGTTGAGTGCCAGCAGTTTATGCGTGGAGACGCCTATGCGCTGAACCACCAAGGTGATTGTTCCTTTCTCTACATCAGCTGCAGAGATGGTAAGAGGCACACGCTCGGAGTTCGCATCCACACGGATGATAACAAAATGGCCGGCCTTACGGCTACGCGCAATGAGCGGAGCTTCAACTACGAGCTCCGCTACATTGTCCGAAAAGAATCGTTTAGATAGAATCTTATTCATTTAGAAATGTTTTGTTTCTTTACCTACAATCGAGGAAAGGAGGTTATTGGCCAGACGGGAAGCACCGAAACGGAACCACTCGTTATTGAGCCACTCTTCGCCAAGGATCTCTTTGACGAGCGTGAAGTGCTGTACAGCCTCGTCGGTTGTGGAGACACCACCGGCAGGTTTGTAACCCATCTTCACCCCAGTCTTCTCACGCCATACTTTGATAGCTTGGCACATTACGAAAGTAGCTTCCGGCGTTGCGTTGACAGCGATCTTACCGGTAGAGGTCTTGATGAAGTCGCAGCCTGCTGCCATAGAGAGGATAGAAGCCTTCCAGATATTCTCTGCTGTATTGAGCAGACCTGTCTCAAGGATTACTTTGAGGTGGTGCTCTTTGCAAACCTCTTTAATCTCGCGGATCTCATCAAAGCACTCTTGATAACGTCCCTCGAGGAACTTACCTACAGAAAGCACGATATCCACTTCGGTAGCACCAGCTTTGAGCGCGAGTGCAGTCTCAGCCACTTTAACCTCAGGGAAAGTCTGTGCAGCAGGGAAACCTGCGCAGCAGCAAGCGATATTGAACTTCGGATCCTTGAGGGCTTTACGAACAAACTCAGCCATAGCAGGATATACACAGATAGCAGCTACGTTAGGAATACCCGGGAATTTCTCCTCGAAGGTGTTCACTGCGTTAGCCATGCGCTCTACGCGTGCGATAGTGTCGTCTGCGCTCAGCGTAGTGTAGTCGATCTGGTGGAGGCACTCCTTCCAAACCTCTACGTTGTTGTTCTCTGCAAAATGTTTTGCTTCGATGTCAGCTACTTGAGCTTTAACTTGCTCATCGGTAAACGGGCAGGGGTACTGCGCAAATAATTCTTCAAAATTCATACTTTTGGTATTTTAAGGGTTAAACTTTTTGTGTCTTTTTCTTGGGTTTGGGTGCAACAACCGGTTGCTCATCTGCCAAGCGGGCGATGATGGTCTCGTTACCACGCACCGACTCACCTACGGTGACGAACATCTCTGTATCCAGCGGCAGGTACATATCTACGCGCGAGCCTAATTTAATGAAGCCCAGGTGCGTGTTACGATGCGCCTGATGACCAGGTTTAGCGTAAGTCACGATGCGGCGCGCCATGGCTCCGGCTATCTGACGAACAGCAATCTGCACCTTGGACGGCGTCTCGATGACTACGAGCGAACGCTCGTTCTCGGTACTGGACTTCGGAAGCCACGCACCTTTATGACGGCCCTTCTGGTGCTCGGAAACGAGGACGGTTCCTTCGATCGGATACCAGTTAGCATGCACATTGAACGGCGACATAAAGATAGAAACCTGCAGTTTCTTCTCATGAAAATACTCGTTCTCCTCCGTAGGTTCTACTACTACCACGCGACCATCAGCAGGGGCGATGATGAAGTTCGGATCATCTATTTCCAGCACGCGCACAGGGTTGCGGAAGAAATAGGTGACGAACACCAGCAGCAACGCCGTCAACGCCAACGTGATGCCAAAAATCCAGTGTTTGTCAGCAGTAAGCATGTACACCGGAATGTTGATTAAAAACAGGAGCAATACTGTACCAACGATCAGTCCGCGTCCTTCACGATGTATTCTTGGTTTTTTCATATCTCTAAATTTTTATTGCCATGCAGCATAAGGAAACTGCGCCAACATATCTGCGGCCTGATCGAGCCCCTCTTGCAATTTCTTACCAATCATCATCTTAAACATCATAGGGATGTCTGCTTTGACGGTCAGCTTGATACGTGTGTCGCCGGGATTGAGTTCCTTCAGTTGGATCCAGAAGTTCGCATCCATCGGAATCCCTTCCGCTCCAAACTTTACGGTATCGTTCTCAATACGATCCACGATAGCGATGGTTATTTTCTGCGCCAAGCCGTCCACCTTCATACGGATACGATCCGGCTCTATCTCCATATCCTGTATCTTATCCTGCGGAATCATATCGCGCACTTTCTCGATATTCTGCAGGTTGCTCAACACGCGATAAATCTGCTGCGCCGAGCAGGGGGAGGAAGTTATTTTGCTTTCGTACTTTGTTTCACTCATAGTTTACTAATCAATCAGCGTGCAAAGATACAATAAATTTTGCATTTATGCAAATATTTTATTGTTTTTGTAGTCTTTTCTCGTATTTTTGCACTTCAAGAGACGTCCGTGCAATGCGTTTCTCGCATTCTTTGATGTCACTAATAACTATCTGTAGATGCTTGGCGCGCTCCATCATCGGATCGTCAGAAGATTCTATTCTTTTGCCGTCTTTGTAGATGAGGATCGGCTCTTTTCCATCATCGCGCACTTTGATACGCAAGCCGCTGCGACTAGTGGTTACATAGTAACCATGGTCCTGGTATTTCTCGTTCTTCTCGTATTGGAAGAGCGGCAGCAGACTATCCGCTTGCGCCATCAGCGGTTCTAATTGCGACTGATAGTAGGCGAGACTGGTCTGTTGCTCGACAAGACGGATACTATCTTGTATATGCTTCTCAGCGCGGTACTGCTCAGCCCGGGAAGGCTTGTTACAGGCCGCAAACAAACATGTGCAAACGATGATATTCAGAAAGAGGAAACGATTTATCATAGTTCTTTTCTCATTAATACATGCGGAATCTCGGCTTCCATAAACACATCACCGAAAGCGGTGTAGCCCATTTTCTCGTAGAAGTGAGCGGCTTGGGTCTGGGCGTGCAGAAGCAGCGATGTTGCGCCTTGCTGTTTGGCTTCTTCTTCAATTTTTGCCATGAGATATCTACCCCATCCTTGTCCACGCTCAATGGTTAACATGCGCCCCACTATCCACTGTCCGGCTTTTCGACCTCTGAACAGGCGTGCATAAGCCACGACACGCACTCCGTGGAAAAGGGCCAGATGGATACTCTTGTAGTCGATGCCATCCATATCGGTGTATCGGCAGTTCTGCTCACCATAGAAGACAATGAAACGCGCTTTGAGCATCTCGTAGAGTTCCGTTTTGGTCAGGTCCGCGAAATGCTTCACGTGCAGCTTATAGCCGGCAGGAAGGGCAGTAGGGAGAGCCGTCTTACGACGTCTTTTGGACGCTTTGCTTGCCAAGTCAGCACTGATGACGGCGAAGACATACGAGCGGGTTGTCGTATAGCGTTTCTCAGGAGAGGAGGCGGGAAAAGAGTGGTTGTACTCCAAACGCTTCGCGTTCCACTCCGCCTGCTGAACAGGGTCATTCATGATTGCGTTGACGAGGGCGTTCACTTTGCCGAAGAAGGCGCGATGCGCTTTCTGTGCTTTCGAAGGAGGAGTTGTGTTCGGAGTCATGATATACGACTGCTGTTTTCCATTACGAGTGCGGTATACGATGCCGCCTCTTTTTGCCATTTTCCCGTGGGTTGTCGGGAAGGTAACATCACTTACTCTTGCCATGATTTTTAACGAATTGTGTATATATACATAGTATATATACAGTATATGTTGATTTTTTGCAAATTTTGCCCTTTATCTTATGGGTGTGTTGTGGGTATGATATGGGTATCCTATGGAACGGGACCGATGCGATACCGATGCGCGTCGTGTCCGCCACCGATGCACCATAGGATATAAACACGGCACAAAGGTACAAAAAATAATTGAAGCGCGCAAATTTTTAGTGATTTATTTGGTAAAAAGTTTTAAAACCTTGTGTATTTCAAAAAAAAGCAGTACCTTTGCAGTCGCAAAGGTTTTTATATGGGACTACTGTTATTGTTTTTATTCGGTGCGATGGGTATCAGTTTTCTGTGCTCCGTGTTGGAGTCGGTACTGATGTCAACATCGCTTAGTTATATCAATCTGCGGGAAGAAGAGGGTTACGGCCCTGCGAAATTGATGAGCGGTTACAAGGAGGATACGGGTCGTCCGCTGGCGGCTATCCTCTCGCTGAATACGATTGCGAACACTATCGGTGCGGCCGGTGTCGGTATGCAGGTAGTAGCCTTGGGTTACGGCCGCTGGTTCGGTTTCTTCTCTGCCATGACGACGGTGCTGATTCTTTTCTTCGGAGAGATTATTCCGAAGGTGATCGGTACTACGTATTGGCGTGAGTTGATGGGTTTTACCGCGCGCACAATACGCGTACTCATTATCATTCTGTATCCGTTGGTGTGGTTGGTAGAGCTTATCTCCCGCATGGTGCCGGACAATGAGGATGATCCTTCGGTGAGCCGTGAAGAGGTGCTGGCGATGGTGAACGTAGGTGAAGAAGAAGGTGTGGTGGATGAAGACGAGAATAAGATCTTCACGAACCTCATGCGTCTGGATTCAATCCATGCGTACGACGTGATGACTCCGCGCGTGGTAGCGAAGATCGCTCCGGAGAATATGACGCTGCGTGCGTACTACGACAACGACGAGTACGACCATTTCTCGCGTATCCCATTGTATAAACCGGAGGCACCGGAGTATATCACCGGCTATGTGTTGCGCAACGATGCATTGGAAGAGTTGACGGAGGACCATTTCCGCAAGACGCTAGGTGGTATCAAACGTCCGTTGCCTGCTTTCGATCAGGATCTGACATTAGGTGTGATCTTCGATTCGATGCTCAAGCAGAAGAGCCAGATTGCGCAGATCATCGATGAATACGGTATGTTTGTAGGTATTCTGACGCTGGAAGATATCATTGAGACAATCTTCGGTCTGGAGATCATCGATGAGAACGATACCGTCATCGATATGCAGCAATATGCCCGCGAGCGTTGGGAACAGAGACAGAAGAAATATAAGAAGCTGGCTCCGAAAGAGCAAGTGGTGGAAGATTGAAGAATGAAGATTGAAGGGTGAAGTTAAAGAGTGACGTACATATACTCAACAAGCGGGCGAAGTTTGAATATATCATTCTGGACCGCTATACTGCCGGCATTGTGCTCTATGGAACGGAGATCAAGTCTATCCGAGAGGGCAAGGCTTCGCTGGTGGATAGTTATTGCGCCGTGGAGCACGGGGAGATGTATGTCAAACAGATGCATATCGCCGAATATCGGTTTGGCAGTTACGCCAACCACGAGGCGAAACGCGACCGCAAACTGCTGCTGAACAAGAAGGAGATTCGTAAACTCGAGAAGGCGACGAAGGACACGGGCAAAACCATCATCCCGCTGGAGATATTCATCAACGAGAAGGGTCTGGCGAAGATGGAGATTGCGCTTTGTCAAGGCAAGCACACCTACGACAAGCGACAGAGTTTGCGTGAAGCAGATGATAAGAAACAAATGGATCAATTAAAAAAACATATATATGAGTAAAGCATTATTGATGATTTTGGATGGTTGGGGTATCGGTCATAAGGATACCGCCGATGCTATCCATTGCACGTCCACGCCCCATTGGGACAAGTTGTTGGAGAAATATCCTAACTCGCAGTTACAGGCGAGTGGCGAGAATGTCGGTTTGCCTGACGGTCAGATGGGTAACTCAGAGGTGGGTCACCTCAATATCGGTGCCGGTCGCGTCGTTTATCAGGATCTGGTGAAGATCAACCGCGCTTGCAAAGACGGCAGTATTCTGGATAATCCGGAGATCAAGGCTGTGTTCTCTTATGCCAAAGAGAGCGGTAAGAATATCCATTTCATGGGCCTGACGTCTGACGGCGGTGTACACTCGAGCCTCGAGCATTTGTTCTATCTCTGCGACATCGCAGCCAAATACGGATTGCAGGGCAAGACGTTTATCCACTGCTTCATGGACGGCCGTGACACCGACCCGCGTTCGGGTATCGGTTTCATTGACCAGTTGGAGAAACACTGCGCGCAGTCGGCAGGTGAGATCGCCTCTATCATCGGTCGTTTCTATGCCATGGACCGCGACAAACGCTGGGAGCGCGTGAAGGTGGGTTACGATCTACTGGTGAACGGTAAGGGTGAGGCTTTTGAGAATATGCACGAGGCGATGGAAGCCAGTTATGCGGCGGAGGTGACCGACGAGTTCATCAAACCGATCGTCCATGTACGTGACGGGAAGCCGTTGGCTACTATCGAGGAAGGCGATGCAGTCATCTTCTTCAACTACCGCAACGACCGCGCGAAAGAGATCACGATCGCGCTGACGCAGCAAGACATGCCGGAGCAAGGCATGAAGACCATCAAAGGTCTGCACTACTGCTGCATGACGCCGTATGACTCTTCGTTCACGGGTCTGCATATCCTCTTCCCGAAAGAGAACGTGACGAACACGTTAGGTGAGGTGGTTAGTAAGTTAGGCTTGAAGCAGTTGCGTATCGCTGAGACGGAGAAGTTCGCACATGTAACCTTCTTCTTCAACGGCGGTCGTGAGGCAGAGTTTGAGAACGAGGACCGTATTTTGATTCCGAGTCCGAAGGTAGCTACATATGACTTACAGCCGATGATGTCTGCGCCTGAGGTGACGATTGCGCTGCGCGACGCGTTGAACAGCCAGAAATACGACTGTATCATCCTGAACTACGCAAACGGCGACATGGTAGGTCATACGGGTGTGTATAACTCTATCCAGCAGGCGATTACAGCTATCGACATCTGCGTGAATGAGACTGTAGAAGCGGCGCTGCGCAACGGATACGAGATTATCATCATTGCGGACCACGGTAACTGCGACAACGCGATTAACGCTGATGGCACGCCGAATACGGCGCACAGTCTGAACCCTGTTCCGTTCGTATATATCAGTAAGGATCATACGGATGCGCAGGTGGAGAATGGTATTTTGGCAGACGTAGCTCCGTCTATCTGCCATATCTTAGGCATCGAGCAGCCGAAGGAGATGACGGGACACAGTCTGATAAAGGCATAAAAAAAGAGCGGCCCACAAGGGTCGCTTCTTTTCCAAGGTCTTTTGTACCTTTCCGATTGAGCAACAAATTACTCAGCGATGGTGTCTACCTCAACAGCCTCAACAACCTCAACGGTCTCCTCAGCAGTTGTGTCCTGGCAGCACTTTTTGTCGCAGCACTTGTTGCCGCAGCTCATAGCAGCGAATGCTACAGCTACGATAAGAAGCATCTTTTTCATACTACAAAAATTGTTTTTTAAAGCTTTAAAATAGTTAATATCTTCGCCTTTTTGCGAAAAACGGTGCAAAAGTACTACAATTTTTGGATATATGCAAAAAAAAATGTAATTTTGCGCAATTAATTTTACAATTTATGGGAAAAAAGAGCATTTTTAACAAATCCGACCTTAAATTTGTGGGTATAAATGTGATTTTAGCGATGGTCGTATTGGCTGTCATCCTTACGATTCTCATCGTTTGGTTGAAGGCATATACGCAGCATGGGCAGGAAGTAGAGGTGGAAGATGTGCGCGGTATGGTAGTACAGGAAGCTGAACCGTTGTTGGCGGCACAGGGTCTTCGCATGATCGTTGTGGATTCGACGTATTCGGACAAAGTACCGTTTGGCACGATTGTTGAACAGGATCCAAGACCGATGAGTCATGCTAAAGACGGCCGTGCGGTGTATGTGACGATCAATGCGACGACGCGAAGACAGGTGACGATGCCAGATCTGCAGGATATGAGTTACCGTCAGGCAGAGACCACGCTACGAGGAATGGGACTGAAGGTGGATACGGCATACGAGTACAGACCATCCGAGTATAAAGACCTGGTGCTGGATGTGCGTTCGGGCGAAACCAGTCTAAAGCCGGGCATGAAAGTGGCGGTTGGAACACGTGTGAAACTGGTAGTAGGTAAGGGTCGCGGAACGGAACATGTGACGGTACCGAACGTAGTAGGCATGACCTTGCAAGACGCGCGTAGCGCATTGCTCAACCGTTGGTTGACCGTAGGTGCGGTATATTACGACGAGGCGGCACAGGAAGGCGTGACGCAGTATGTATACCGCCAGACGCCGAGTGCCGGAGAGCGATTGCTGGAAGGCGAGACGGTTGCATTACGTCTGTCTGCAGACATCGAAAAGGCAAACAAGAACAATAACAGCAATGTAGACCGCGAAGACGAGTGGTTCTAATGAGCGAAGAGACAGTCGACATAGAGAGTGACGATATTTGGGAGCGTTGGCGCTGCGAAGTCGATAAAGGGCAAGGCAAAGAGCGTATCGACAAATACCTCGCGGAGCACATGACCAATACCAGTCGTAACCGCATCCAGACGGCTGCTGATGCAGGTAACGTATGGGTGAACGGTAAGGCGGTGGCTTCCAACTATCGTGTCAAACCGGGTGATGTGATACAAGTGCTGCTAGACCACGAGCCGCATGATTATACCATCACGCCCGAGAATATCCCGCTGGATATCATCTATGAAGACGACGATATATTGGTGGTCAATAAGCCGGCAGGACTGGTGGTACACCCCGGTCACGGGAACTACGAGCACACCTTGCTGAACGCGCTGGCGTTTCATTTCGGCGACAGGCTTGATATGAACGACCCGTCGATAGGTCTGGTGCATCGTATTGATAAGGACACGAGCGGTCTGCTGCTGATTGCTAAGACACCGGAGGCGAAGACGAACTTAGGCAAGCAGTTTTTTGACCATACGACCGAGCGCACGTATAACGCGCTGGTATGGGGTACCTTCAAAGAGCAGAGCGGAACGATAGAAGGCGCACTGGCGCGAGACAACCGCGACCGAACGATATACCGCGTGTGGGATTTGGAAGATTGTCCGCAAGCCAAAGAGGCGATAACGCATTGGCGCGTATTGGAGCAATTCCCGTATGTGACGCTTGTGGAGTGCAGGTTGGAGACCGGTCGTACACACCAGATACGCGTGCACATGAAGCATATCGGACATCCGCTTTTCTGCGATGAGAAATACGGAGGATGCGAGATTTTGAAAGGCCTGCGCACGCAAAAATACAGGCAATATATAGAGAATTGTTTTGCGCTTTGTCCGCGGCAGGTGTTGCACGCCAAGACCTTGGGTTTTACCCATCCGCGAACAGGTGAACGCATGTTTTTTGACAGCCAATGGCCGGAAGACATGACAAATCTAATCAATAAATGGAGACATTATGAGCCAAATACTTTGGGTTGACGATGAGATAGATCTGCTGCAACCGTATATCATTTACCTAAAAGGTAAAGGCTACGATGTACAGACAGCCAGCAACGGAGAGGACGCGTTGGATATGTTGTCCGCGTCCGTGCCGTCGATCGTGTTCCTGGATGAGAACATGCCGGGCATGACGGGTCTGGAGACGCTGCAGGAGATGAAACGATTGCATCCGGAAGTGCCGGTGGTGATGATTACCAAGAGCGAAGAAGAGCATATCATGGAGCAGGCGATAGGTGAGAAGATAGCGGATTATCTGATCAAACCTGTCAACCCGAGTCAGATCTTGCTTTGCCTCAAGAAACATATCCACCAGCAGGCTATCGTCTCGGAGCAGACGCAGCAGAACTACCGCCAGGAGTGGAGCGACATCTCGTACCTCATTGATACCGCCACGACGATGGACGAATGGAAGGCGATAGAGCGTACGCTGAGTCGTTGGGATATCGAGTTGGAGAACTCGGTGATGCGACCGTTATTAGAAGACCAGCGCGTACAGGCGGACACCGCTTTCGCGAAATGGATTGCGAAGAACTACGAGAGTTGGTTTACGCCTAATGCGGAGCGACCGCTGATGTCTCAGGACGTGATGAAGCATAGCGTCTTCCCGCTGCTGGACAAAGGAGAGAAAGTGCTGCTATGCGTGATTGATAATTTCCGTTACGACCAATGGAAGACCATCCAACCGCTGCTGAGTGATTTCTATACGATTCAAAACGACGAGCAATATACCTCTATCCTGCCAACGGCTACCCAGTATGCCCGCAATGCTATTTTCTCGGGTCTGCTGCCGCTGCAGATCCAGCAGATGTACCCGCAATACTGGGTGGAAGAAGGCGATGAGGAGAGTAAGAACCAATACGAGAAAGATCTCGTGCAGACCTTGCTCGACCGCTATCGTCGTCGCGAGAGTTTTAATTACTGGAAGGTGAACGAGAGCGATTTCTGCGAGCGCGTCATCCAGCAGTTGCGTCGTTCGCAAGCGCCGCTGAATATCGTCGTGCTCAATTTCATCGATATGCTCTCGCATTCACGTACGGAGAGTAAGATGATGCGTGAGTTGGCCAACGATGAGGCGGCGTATCGGAGTCTGACACTCAGTTGGTTCCGTCACTCGCCTATCTATGACTTGCTGCGCATGGCCTCGGAGTTAGGCTACACGCTGGTCGTAACGACAGACCACGGTACGACGCGCGTGAAGAATGCCGTGCAGATAGTGGCCGACAAGAACACGAATACGAATATCCGCTATAAGGTAGGTAAGGCGCTTAATTGCTCGTCCAAGAACGTGATGGCGATTACTCAGCCGCAGCGCGTAGGACTGCCCTCGCCGAACGTGAGCAGCAGTTATATGTTCTGTACCGGCAGCGATTTCTTCGCCTATCCGAATCAGTTCAATTACTACGCGCAATATTACCGCAACACCTTCCAGCATGGCGGTATATCGTTGGAGGAAATGATTATTCCGTTGGTAACACTGGTACCTAAACGATGAAGAAAACAAAGCGACATATTGGTCTTTGGATGCTCTGCTGCATAGCTGTCGCGCTATGCGCGGTGTTGCTGTATTCCTGCACCCGTTCGCATGAGAACACCACGAAGCAACTGAAAGTGCTGACGTGGAATACGTATCGCTTGGGTAATTATGCCAAACCCAACAAGAACGAGGTGCTGCGCTATCTGATGGAGCAGGACGCGGATGTGATCTGTCTGCAGGAGGTGGATGTATATAAGAATGCCGAGTTCTTGACCTTGCAGGAAGTCAAAGATGTGCTACGGCAGAAATACCAATATTCGTATCTGGATTTCTCTATTTATGACAAGCGTCACCAATTCGGCACGATGGTATGGTCGCATTACCCGCTGATCAACAAGCAGAGTATCCATTACGAGACGCGCGGGAATATCAGTAACCGCTGTGATATCGTGGTGGGCGAAGATACGCTGCGGCTGATTAACAACCACTTGGAATCGTATAACTTCACGTCGGCCGACTTGGCAGACATGGATTCGCTGCGTAACTATGAGGGTTTACGCGCTTCGGCCAAGCAGGTTGAGAAGAAATGGAGACGCGCCACGCCGTTACGTAATGCACAAGCAAGGGTCGTTCGTAAAGAGATCGAGGACAGTCCCTATCCCGTGATCGTGGTAGGAGACTTTAATGCTACGCCGTTCAGTTACGCCTATCGGCATCTTAGCAACGGGTTGCATGACGCATGGCGGGAGAACCACTTGGGCTTCGGCCCTACCTGCGAGCACCGCGGGATAAGTCTGCGTATTGATTATATCCTCACGTCTGATCCGTTGATTCCGATCCAATGCGATGTAAAAAAAACTACCGGCTCAGATCATAAGCCGGTAGTAGCAGTCCTTGCGTGGTAATCACACGCGTTTATGGTAATGAAAATCTTTATACCGATCATCGGTGCTGTCCAAGCGGCGGCGCCGACGTTCTTTGATCTTATCCCATAACTTGAAGATACGCGGTTCTTGCCAATTGATACTTCGCCAGTAGAGGATGAGCAACCAACCAAAGAGGAAGCCTCCTACATGGGCGAAATGCGCCACATGATCGGCATTCAAACCAGCTACCGAACCCAGCCCCATGAAAAGCTCTATAAGCGCGTATATAATAACGAACGTGCGCGCACGTATAGGGACGGGGATGAAAAGGATGAACATCGGTACATCCGGGAAGAGCCATCCGAACGCAAAGAGGATACCGAAGACGGCTCCGGACGCTCCGATGGTATTCAAGAAGCACGCATAATGCGCGAGCGTGGCGGCGTCATAGGTGGCACTCATATTCGATAGCATCATCATCCATACCAACTCTTGGACGCAGGCGGCACCCAAACCGCACACCAGATAATAGATGCTGAATCGTCTGGCTCCCCACTCGTTCTCAATCATCGGCGCGAACATCCACACCGCGAACATATTAAAGAAGATATGACTGAAGTCCGCATGGAGGAACATATAGGTGATCGGTTGCCACCAATGGAAAGACGGCGCGGCAATATAATGCAATCCGCACAAAGAATTCAAATCCACCCCGTGACGTAACAAGATCGACGTGAGCAGAAAAACCACTAAATTGGCTACTAACAGGTAGCGCGTTACAACAGGAATATTACGCATAACAGCTGCAAAAGTACTACTTTTTTATGGAATAATCCCACAAAAAGTACGCCTTTTTGCCAAAAAAGCAGTTTTTTTTACGAAAAAGTGAATTTTTTTGCCAAAATTGTTGGTGGAATAAAGAAAAAGTTGTAACTTTGCCAGCGTATTCCGAAATGCGGAGTATTCGTAAGAGCAATGCTCACGGGAAAGAAACTTATTATTAACCCTTATTAATAACTCAAAAATCAAAAGTTATGAACAAATCCGAACTTATTAAGGCAGCAGCCGCTAAGGCTGAGGTACCTGCAGTATTGGCAGCAAAAGTTATCGACGCAGCTCTTGAGGCAGCAGTTGAGGCAGTTAAGAAAGGTGAGGGCGTACAGCTCGTTGGTTTCGCTACTGTATCTGTAGTTAACAAAGCAGCTCGCAAGGCTAAAAACCCGCGCACCGGTGCTATTGTTAACATTCCTGCAAAGAAGGCTGTTAAGATCAAAGCTGGTTCGAAGTTTGCTCTCTAATCAGGCAATCTATCATCCACAACGAGTTGCCCGCATTGTTGGGCAACTCGTTTTTCGTCTGTTTATATACAAAAAAGAATGCTAAACATAATTTTAAGTGGTGCTCCGGGTAGTGGTAAGGGCACCCAATCAGGATTTATTGTAGAGCAATATGGCGTCCAGCACCTATCTACGGGTGACGTGTTGCGCGCCGAAATCAAGTCCGGTAGTGAGTTGGGTAAGAAGATCGACGCTATCATCTCGAAAGGTAATTTAGTGCCTGACGATATGATGTACGGCGTGATTGAGAATTATATTGCTCATCTGCCTAAGGACTGCAAAGGTACTATTTTCGATGGCTATCCTCGTACGGTAGCGCAAGCGGAGTCGTTGACCGAGTTGCTGCGCAAATACAACATGGACGCCATCATGATTGATCTGATGGTAGATGAGCAGTTGCTGATTCAGCGATTGATTGATCGCGGAAAAATCAGTGGCCGCGCGGATGATAATCTCAATACCATTCGTCACCGCATCGCTGTTTATCACAATCAGACAGAACCGATTACGGAGTATTACTTGCACGAAGGCACCTATTTTGCCGTGAATGGCAACCACTCGATGGAGGATGTCTTCAAGCAGGTAAAACGAATCATCGACCGCGAACTGGTCGCAAGAAGCAAATAAGACGAACGCATGGCCGCCAATTTCATTGATTATGTAAAGATCTACTGCCGCTCCGGAAAGGGCGGCGCGGGTTGTATGCACCTGCATCGCGCAAAGTACTTGCCTAAAGGCGGACCGGATGGCGGTGACGGAGGTAAGGGTGGTTCGATCATCCTGCGCGGAAACCGCAACCTCTGGACCTTGCTGCACCTGAAGTATCAGAAGCATATCATGGCTACGGATGGCGGAAAAGGCGGTCAGAGTCGTTCGTTCGGCAAGGACGGAGAGGATAAAATCATCGAAGTACCTTGCGGGACGGTTGTCTATGACGGCGAGACGGGTGAGTTCATCTGCGAGGTAAAGGAGCATGACGAACGCGTGGTACTGCTTAAAGGCGGTCGCGGAGGTTTAGGTAACTGGCATTTCCGTACGGCTACTAACCAAGCCCCGCGTTACGCGCAGCCGGGTGAACCGGCGCAAGAGCGCACGGTGATTATGCAACTGAAAGTGCTGGCAGATGTCGGTCTGGTCGGTTTCCCCAATGCCGGCAAATCGACACTGTTGAGCGTCGTCTCGGCAGCTAAACCGGAGATCGCAGACTATCCGTTCACCACCCTCACGCCGCAGTTAGGTATCGTCTCCTATCGCGACGGTCGCTCTTTCTGCATGGCAGACATCCCCGGTATCATCGAAGGCGCCAGTGAAGGCAAAGGTCTCGGTTTACGTTTCTTACGTCATATCGAGCGCAATGCCGTACTGCTCTTTATGGTGCCTGCGACGAGCGTAGATATCGAAGCGGAGTATAACATCCTCTTGCGCGAACTGGAGCAGTATAATCCCGAGTTGCTCACTAAGGCCCGCATCCTCGCCGTAACGAAGATTGACCTGCCGCGAGTAGATGACGAAGGCAATGAACTGCCGGCCGTCAACTACAAGCAACTGAGCAAGAAATTAGGTATCGAGGTGCTACCTATCTCTTCCGTTGCCGGAGAAGGTATCGACGAACTCAAAGATGCCCTCTGGACGGAATTGAATAAAGAGCAGAACCAAGTAATCGAGATCTCGCATGCCCCGATAGACGTAGCTGTCATCGAGCGCGAGGAATCCGACGAGCCCGACAAGTCCGAGGAAGAAGAAGGCACCATCTACCTTAATGAGGTAGAAGAAGAGTGGGACCTCGATAAATACAAAGGTATCGGTTGGGATTCCGAAAACTAAATTCTGAATGCTGAATACTACATGGTACGATAGGATGATTGAGTGGCGGGAACGTCACATCAGCGAGAAGCATCTGGTGCTTCTCCTATCGTTCTTCGTAGGTGCTTTCTCGGCCGCGGCGGCTGCGTTGCTGAAGTCGTTTATTCATTTTATCCAGTGGGTTGTTGAGACCCATCTGATAGCCGGCGAGCATACCTGGTGGTATCTCATCACGCCGGTCATCGGTATCACCTTGGCGGCTCTTTTCGTCAAGTATATCGTACGGGATGATATCTCGCACGGTATCACGAAGATCCTCTATGCGATCTCTCAGCGTAAGTCGATCATCAAGGCGCATAACATGTGGTCATCGGTGATCGGTTCCGGTCTGACGATCGGTTTCGGTGGATCTGTCGGAGCTGAGGCACCTATCGTGTTGACGGGTGCAGCCATCGGTTCGAATCTGGCGAAGACTTTCCGTTTGGATCAGAAGACGATGATGCTCATGATCGGTTGCGGTGCAGCAGGTGCTATCGGCGGTATCTTCAAAGCCCCGATAGCCGGTCTGGTTTTCACGCTCGAGGTGCTGATGATGGATTTGACGATGACTTCGGTGGCTCCGCTACTTATCTCGTCGGTGACGGCCACAGCCATCTCGTATATCCTGACGGGCGCGGACCCGATGTTCCCGCTGGATACCACTGAACCATTCCTCGTGAACCGCATCCCGTGGTACCTGATTTTAGGCGCCATATGCGGTCTGGTGAGTCTGTATTTTACCCGCGGGATGAATAAGTTAGAGCAATGGATGAAGCACTCAGTACGCAGCACCGGTGCGAAAATCGCCGTAGGCGGTCTGACGCTGAGTATTCTGATCTTCCTTTTCCCGCCGCTCTATGGTGAGGGTTATGATGTGATTCGCCAACTCATCAACGGCGACAGCCTCAGCGCCCTCAAATACAGTCCGTTAGAGCAATGGTTGCTCTCGTCGGATAATATGATCATGCACTCGACATTCAATCTGCAACTCGTCATCATCGCGTATTTCTCGGCAATCGTATTGCTGAAGATCGTGGCTTCGGTGGCGACGAACGGCGGTGGCGGCGTCGGAGGTATCTTCGCTCCTTCGCTCTTCATGGGTGCGATAGTCGGATTTGTCACAGCCCGCATCATGAATATCAGCGGACTGATGGTGCCGGAGGCGAACTTCGCCTTAGTCGGTATGGCCGGTCTGATGTCCGGCGTGATGCATGCGCCGCTGACAGGTATCTTCCTGATTGCCGAACTGACGGGTGGTTATCATCTGTTCATGCCGCTGATGATTGTGAGTGTGATTTCGTATCTGACGATCATGCTCTTCGAGCCGCACTCGTTGTATGCGATGCGTCTGGCGCAGAAAGGTGAGTTGCTCACGCACAATAAGGACCGCAACGTATTGACGCTGCTGAAGATGGATAATGTGCTGGAGACGGATTTTATCGCCGTCATGCCGGAGATGACGTTGGGCGAACTGGTGAAAGTAATCAGCGAGAGCAAACGAAATATCTTCCCGGTGATTGACCACGACGGTCATCTAAGAGGTATCCTGCTGCTGGATGAAGTGAGAAATATCATGTTCCAGCCGCGGCTTTATAAGCGCTTCACGGTGGAGCAACTGATGACCTCACCACCCGCTGTGCTGCGGTTTGATCTACCGATGGAGAAAGTGATGGAGACTTTTGAAGATACCGGCGCATGGAACTTGCCGGTGGTAGATGCCGATAGATGTTATCTGGGCTTCGTCTCTAAATCAAAGATTTTCAACTCTTACCGTCACGTCCTCGTGCATTTCAGTGAGGAGTGATTTACAGGTATGCAACAGGCTCGTCGCTTCGGCGGCGAGTTTTTTGTATTCATCTATACTGAGCGCTTCAGATTGCTCCAGCTGAGCGATGATTTCTTCTGCGCGCTTTAATGCTTCATCGTATGTCATAATTAAGGGAATTAGTTAGCGATAGTTCTTCATTCGCACATGCTTTCTGTGAGGCAAAGATACTTTTGAAAAGTCTCCGACCTATATGTTTGCGGCGACAGTAATCCTCGTATGTCTCCTCCTCCATATGAATATCGTGGCGAGGATAACTCATCGGCGTGATATTGATATAGGTGAATAGAGGAATAAGGTTCTCACGCGGGCTGGTCTGCGCTGTTTTCTCAAAACGCTCGATATGGATATGCTCGGGGAAGAGCACTGTCATGCCTCGCTGTCGGCAACGCTCCGCCAAAGGACGAACAACCGTCTCCAAGCACTCCGACACATGCGTTAAGTCAAAATTCGTATAGTCCGACTCCCCTATTCGGCGTATAGGACGCAACTGCAGTTGGTTGATAGGAATAGAATCGAATAAACGGTCAAAATCCGCCAACTCATCTACATTATCGGCGTTCATCGTATAGTTGACGCGTACGTCAAAGGCTGGAAAAGTCTCTTTCACCTTTTTGATCGCCTGCAATACATTTAGAAAAGCATCATAGTCCGCAGTCTCTCCCATTAAGTTCTGGTACGTCTCGCGGTGCACGCCGTGCAACGAAATCGTTAACTCATCCAAACCGGCTTCTACCAATTCGTATAATCGCTCGTAGGTGAGTAACACGGCATTGCTGGTCATTGCGATGTACGGCACTCCGCAGCGTTTACCTTGGCGTACCAGATGCAACGTGCCATCCATATCCAGACTCGGTTCGGCGCCACAACCTATTTGCAGTTTCAGCGTACGCGAGAAAAGAGATTGCGCGATATGGTCTATCTGCTCTTTCGTCAAGCGTCCGCGGCGCTTCTTGCGCTCATCGGCATTGCTGAAATAGCACATGCGGCAGCGATAGTTACAGGCTAATATAGGATCGACAAAAACACCCAGATAACGCTTATGCAAGATATGCATTGTCCAGAGAGCCGCCAACTTCACGCGACTGCTTCCAATATGAGCGAATTGACGTAATATGGAGTAGATATTTGTCATTCTTATTTTCCTTTACCGCGAATAAGAATGCCTATCGTAAAGAATAATATCTTCATATCCAGCAGCAGGCTCATGTTCTCGACGTATACTACGTCGCAGTTCAGACGCTCGATCATCTTCTCCATCGTATCGGTGTAGCCGACGCGGATAGGTCCCCAACTGGTCAATCCCGGACGGACTTTGTAGATCAGGCAGTAATACGGAGCCTCAGCCATGATCTTAGCAATGAAATACGGGCGCTCCGGACGCGGACCAACGATAGACATGTCTCCACGCAGGATATTCCATAACTGCGGCAGCTCATCCAGACGGTATTTGCGCAACCATTTACCGATCTTCGTGATACGCGGGTCGTTATCGTGCGTCAGTTGCGGCGTACCATTCTCCGCATGATCAATCATTGTACGGAACTTACAGATACGGAACGGTATGCCGTATAATCCGATGCGCTCCTGGGTATAGAAGACCGGCCCTTTCGAACCAATCTTAATCTGCAGAGCTACTAAGGCGAAGAGCGGCGAGAGGAGGATCAGTCCGATACCCGATACCACCACATCGAAAGCACGCTTGATACACAACTGCGAATCCGTCATCGTCTGCTCGGTGATACGGATGAGGGAAGGCCGGTCGATATGCCCGATACGCGCAGCACCGGTAAGCATATCATATACGCGCGGCACCATACTGATCTCGCACGCCAGCGGATAGAGTTTGGCAATCAGTTCGTATAACTGGCGATCGGTGTAACCGTCCGGCAGGTCAATGATCACTTCGTCCTGTTCTCCCGGCACCAACAGCTCTGCCTCTTTCATCGAATGTACCACGTTGGTACGCATGATACCTTTGCGACGGGAGAGAAGCGTGACCGTCAGACGCGGGATATAACTGAGCACAAACTGCAGACCGAAAAGCACTCCCAACGACATCAGATAACGCGAGTCGTTCTCCGCAGGATCATCGATGATGATGATAAAGAAGAAGAAAAGGGAGATGATAATCGCCGAAGCGAAAGTACGCAGGAACTCTCGCCAGAGCGGTTTCTGGAAGGGCCTCAGATAGTATCCGGACATGTAATACACGCTCAGGCAGATTACGGGGTACACCACCATCGGGAGCCAGAAACTGAAAGCCGGAATCAACACATCTTCCAAGAGCGACATACGTCCGTCATAAACCATCCAGCGGAAGGCAAGGAAGCACAACCAGACCAGTTCACTACTGATCAGGTCCGCGAGGACGTACCATAACTGCTGTTTGCGTCTCAGATTCATGCGCGTATTATCTCAAATGTGCCGTTGTTGTTTAGCTTGATGATGGAGCTCGGTTCCGCCGGTGTCTCATCGTCTCTGCGGAAGCGGCAGACATAGTCTGCGCGATCCAGCACCGCTTGCTCTATCTCGTGATAGAAATGCGCCGTGGGATGACCGCTGATGTTCGCCGAAGTGGATACGATCGGGTGACGTAACTGCTCGCAGAGCGCTTTGCTGAACGGTTCACTCGTGATGCGAATACCTATCGAACCGTCTTCGGCTATCAGGTTCGGCGCCAGATTCCGCGCCCCCGGATAAATAATCGTCAAGGGTTTAATAGTGTTCTCATCATCTTCCTTCCCTTCAGGGTATGGTTGGGGTGAGGCTGCCTCTAATAGCGCCCACGCGGTATCCGGGATATCGGTGATATAGTAGTTCAACTTCGCCGGACTATCCAGCAGCACGAGCATCGATTTGCTGTCCTCACGCTCTTTGAGCGCATAGAGACGTGCTACCGCTTCTGCATTCGTCGCATCGCATCCTATACCCCAAACCGTATCGGTAGGGTACACGATAATTCCCCCGCTGCGTAACACACGCAACGCTTCCTGCAAATCGTCCCTGTCGTATCTTGCTCCACTCATTTTGGGCTGCAAAATTACAATAAAATATTTAATTTGGCAAATAAAGAGGTCAATTTTAAGAAAAATTCTTAAAAAACTTCTTTCAGACTTGCACAATTGCAAATTTTGTAGTACTTTTGTAGCCAGTTTAGTAGGTCCCGAGATTTCGGGTCGCTTCTGAACGGCTAAAAAGTTCAATAATCACACAAATAAATAGTTAATACAATGAAAGAGTTAGATCTTACCAAGTATGGTATCAAGGGCGCCACAGTGATCGCCCACAACCCGTCCTACGAGTACCTCTTTGCAGAGGAGACCAAGCCCGGATTGACCGGTTTTGCAAAAGGTCAGAACACCGAGCTGAACGCCGTAAACGTGATGACCGGTATTTATACCGG
>DBYL01000008.1:5415-5555 GCA_002309835.1 Bacteroidales bacterium UBA1187 | reverse complement strand
GTAACCGAGAACACCCGTGTTTCCTATCCTATCAACCACATTGAGAAAATCGTTCGTCCGGTATCCGCTGGTCCGGCAGCTAAGAACGTGATCTTCCTCTCCGCTGACGCCTTCGGCGTACTGCCTCCTGTATCTATCCT
>DBYL01000008.1:5179-5352 GCA_002309835.1 Bacteroidales bacterium UBA1187 | reverse complement strand
GGTATCACCGAGCCGACTCCGACCTTCTCCGCCTGCTTCGGTCAGGCATTCTTGGAGCTCCATCCGACGAAATACGCAGAGGAACTCGTTAAGAAGATGGAGAAATCCGGTGCGAAGGCTTACCTCGTGAACACCGGTTGGAACGGCACCGGCAAGCGTATCTCGATCCGCGA
>DBYL01000008.1:0-5076 GCA_002309835.1 Bacteroidales bacterium UBA1187 | reverse complement strand
CGCGTGACACCTACAAAGACGCTGCTGAGTGGGAAGTAAAGGCAAAAGACCTCGCTGCCCGCTTCATCAAGAACTTTGACAAATACACCTCCAACGAGGCCGGTAAGGCACTCGTAGCAGCCGGACCGCAACTCTGATTTGTATCCTCAACAAGTCATAGAAGCCCTGCGCCATGTGCGCTATCCGGGGTCAGGTAAAGATTTGATAGAGAGCGGGATGCTCGAAGACGATATTCGTATATCGGGCTTCGAGGTCTCGTTCTCACTTATCTTCCCTAAGGATAATGATCCCTTCCTTAAATCCGTAGTCAAGGCTACGGAAGTGGCGCTGCGCACCTATATCGACCCGAATATCGTCCCGCATATCCACACCAAGTTCGTCAAGCAGAATATCCAATCTCCAATTTCCAATCTCAAATCTCCAATACATGCAAAGCATGTAATAGCTATTCACAGCGGTAAGGGCGGAGTAGGTAAATCGACGGTGACGGCGAACCTGGCGGTGGCATTGGCGAAGGCGGGTTACCGCGTAGGACTGCTGGATGCGGATATCCACGGGCCTTCGATGCCGAAGATGTTTCATGTCGAGGACTGCCGACCTTTCTCGGTCGAGGAAGAAGGTCGCACGCTCATCGAACCCATCGAGCAGTATGGCGTCAAGATGCTGTCTATCGGTTTCTTCGTCGACCCGCAGCAAGCTGTCATCTGGCGCGGAGGCATGGCATCCAATGCCCTCAAGCAACTCATCGAAGATGCCCATTGGGGTGAACTCGATTATTTCCTCATTGACCTGCCTCCCGGCACGAGTGATATCCATCTGACTTTGATCTCCGCGTTGCAGTTGACCGGTGTCATCGTCGTCACTACTCCTCAACCGGTGGCGCTTGTCGATGCCCGCAAAGGCGTGGAGATGTTCCGCAACGAGAAAGTGAACGTACCTATCCTCGGTCTCATCGAGAATATGGCATGGTTCACGCCCGCGGAACTGCCGCAAAACAAGTATTATATCTTCGGCAAAGACGGAGGAAAAAAACTGGCGGAGGAACTGAACATCCCGCTGCTGGGACAGATTCCGCTCGTACAATCGATCCGCGAAGGCGGCGACGAAGGTCTTCCTATCGCGCTGCAGGAAGGTCATCCTGCGGCGGCTGTCTTCGAAGCGATCGCCTCTAACCTCTAATCCCCTGATCCCTAACCCGTGTCTCGCACTGCAGAACTAGGTACCGCTCCCGTACATAAACTGCTGTTTAAGTACGCCATGCCCGCCATCATTGCGATGACGGCTACCTCGCTGTATAACATCGTCGACTCGATTTACATTGGTCATGGCTGCGGTGCGTTGGCACTCGGTGCACTGACGGTGGCCAAGCCGTTCATGGATATCTGCGCGGCCTTCGGCAGTCTCGTAGGCGTGGGTGCTTCGTCGCTGCTGGCTATCTACTTAGGCGAGAAAGACTACGACAAGGCCAACCGCGTGTTGGGAAACGTCATTGTGATGAACGTCATCCTCTCGGCGATCGTCATGGCGGTGGGACTGATCTGGTTAGACCCTATCCTCTTTGCTTTCGGCGCGAGTGAAGCGACCATCGGCTATGCGCACGAGTACATGGAGATCATCCTGTACGGGAATATCCTCACGCATATATACTTCGGTCTGAACGCCATGCTTCGTTCGGCCGGTCACCCGCGTTTCTCGATGGTAGCCACGATAGTGGCGGTAGTGGTGAATATCATCCTCGACCCGCTCTTCATCTTCGGCATGGAGATGGGCGTGCGCGGAGCGGCATTGGCTACGATCATCAGTCAGGCTGTAGCCGTCATCTGGCAGTTCACCAAATTCATGAATAAGAACGAATTAGTTCGATTTCATCGGGGAATTTGGCGACTTAATAAGGATATCACTTTCCGTGCGTTGGCCATCGGCATGTCGCCGTTCCTGTATAATATCGCCCATTGCTTCGTAGTCATCATTATCAATAACCAACTGAAGAATTTCGGCGGTGACTTGGCTATCGCGTCATACGGAGTCATCAACCGTCTGACTTTCGTCTTCGCGATGATTATCATGGGCCTCAACCAAGGTATGCAACCTATCGCTGGCTATAACTACGGCGCAAAGAAAATGGACCGCGTGTTGAAGTCCTTCTATATCACCTCGCTCTATGCGACGGGCGTGATGGGTATCGTCTTCTTCTTGGGTGAGTGCTGTCCGGAGATAGTGACGAAGATGTTCACGCATGATCCGGTCTTAGTGGCGCAGACCATCAAACCGATGCGTATCATCTGTTCGTCTATGCTCATCATCGGTTTCCAGATGGTTACCGGTAACCTCTTCACCTCTATCGGCAAGGCAGGCAAGGCGATCTTCCTGAGCCTCACGCGTCAAGTGCTGTACCTCATCCCGCTGGTTCTCTGGATGCCGACGCTCTTTGCTGAACCTATCGATGGCGTCTGGTGGGCCATCCCGACGAGTGATACCATCTCTGCCGTCACCGCCGTCATCGTCCTCCTCCTCTCCCGCCGCAGTTTACGTATCAAAAGGAATGAAGCATGAAAATATAAAGGAATAAACTGCCATCGAGCGCACACATGTATACGTATAAATAAACAGATAAGCATATATGTTACCACTACTGAACTATATTACTTGGGATGTATCGCCATTCATCTACGAAGGCGAGCATTTTGCTATCCAATGGTATGGAACATTGTGGTGCATAGGTCTGATGCTATGGATTGCATCTCAGTTGATTATATATAAACATGAGTCTATCCCCTCCGAATACGTATGGTATAAATTCCTGTATATGTGCTTAGGGGTTCTCATTGGTGCCCGCATCGGACATTGCTGGTTCTACGAATGGCATCTGACGAACAATCCCATTCATTTCTTAGGAATGGATTTCTGGTATCGGAATATCTATATAGAAAAGCCGTGGTTGATGTTCGATATTCGCAACGGCGTGAGGGGATTGTCCTCTCACGGTGGAGCCTGCGGACTACTGATAGCAGCGCTATTGCTGGATAGAAAATTCAAAACGGGTCTCATTTGGATGTTCGATAGAGCAGTATTTGGCGTGTGTTTATGCGGAGCATGTATCCGTTTAGGAAACTTGTTCAACTCAGAGATATATGGCGTAGCAACCTCTGTGCCATGGGGATTTATCTTTGTCAATAGAGGAGATCCCTTTCCGTCTCATCCTACTCAGATTTACGAGATGCTGTACTGCTTGATTACCTTGGCTATTTTGATTTTTCTATATTGCCAATACGATGCCGGCAAGTATAACGGACTTCTATTCGGAGTCTTTATGATTTGTATCTTCGCTACCAGAATAGGGCTGGAGTTTATCAAGAATGATCAAGAACCTTTTGAGGCGAATATATGGCTAAATATGGGGCAATGGCTTAGTATTCCATTCGTGCTGTGGGGAATCTATTTGGTAGTCAAATCTCTTAAAGAAGGGAAACAGCCGGCAAGAGTTCCGCAAGGATTAACAGAGCATACAAAAAAGAAGAAAAAACGTAATGCTACTATTTTGTTACTCGCACTCATTCTTGCTTCATGCAATCAGCCTGCACGTATGGAAAATACATATCGCGGTCAATATTCCATTCAAAAAGAACTGGACGATGAGTTCCTTTTAGAGGGCTTATCGAACCAGATAATGTATTCAAAATGTATTTTCTATCATTATACTTCGGAGAATTCAGATGGAGTAACTGATACACTATCGGCCGTTTTAACCATTAATAGAAATTGCTGGAAACGAGGGATTGTTAAAGGGCTCACTCTATGGAATCGCCCTACTATTACCGCCGAGCGTGATTGCCCATCCAGTGGGAATCTAATTGCAGAACCACTCATCGCCAAATACACACATACGGCTATTGTATCGCCGGACTTACAAGGGTTCGGATGTAACAACAAGCCACAGGCATACTGCTATGCTGAGAAAAATGGTAGAGCAGCTGCAGATGCTCTTTATGCGGCATATAAGATATTGGATTCCGTAGGCATTACATGTAGAGATAATACGCTCTACAATATTGGTTATTCTCAAGGCGCGCAAACGGCGCTTGCCGCATTACCTTATTTCAGTCAGTTTGCAGAGGTCACAAGCTTTTTTGGGGAAGGTATTTATGATTTAACAGCGTATTATAACCAAGCGATAGACAACGATTCTATCGAGATTCCTGCTGACATTCCGTTGAGTTTAATAACCGCAATTGAATGCGGTGGCGCGGAGTTGGATTATGCAAAATGCTTTGCCGACTCTTCTCAAATAAGCCTTGTTACTGATGCGCTTTCTAAACAATATACATTCCCGGAATTAAACCGACGTGTTCACTATAAACAATTGAGCAGAATACTCTCTCCGCAATTATGCGATAGTACTACTGCTGAGTATGCTGAATTGACAGAGGCATTGCGTAAAATGTCTTACATTCCTTATCGTCAAATCAGTGGCAATAATACTGTCTATCTTTTTCACAGCACTACGGATAAAATTATGCCTATAGAGCAATCCTTCGGCATAGAATCCACGCTAAAAGATTCGTGTTCCCTTGACGCACACCATAAGTATAAAGATTTCGGTTCTCACGACGAAGCCATCTTACCCTTCGTGAAGTACGTCATCCTACGAATGATTTTTTAAAATACAATTAAAAAAGAGACCCGTGAGGGTCCCTTTTCGGCTTAGTTGCCGTGCTCGGCGTCGTACGCCTCGCCGCAAATTTTCCACAGATACGCGCGAAGCGTTTTCTTGCCGCCCGGCTGGTCTTTCTGCGCGAGGAAGTTCGCCTGGTCGGTGCTGATGTTCATCAGATCCTTCTTGCGCAGAGCGACTGCTTGTGCTACGGCCTCGAACTTACCGCGGATCTCGAGCTCACGCGCCGTTACCGGGGTGGAACGTTTGTAGCGGTCTGCGTCAAAACTGTACACGCGCTGACAGTTCGGGTTAGTCGTCTCCGCGGTGCGGTGAACGGCTACGAGGTAGTTTCCGTGGTTGTGACCGTTCTGTTTCTTCGGTCGTTTCATGGCGCCCGAGATCGTCTCGATTCCCGCAGCACC